>JACPPC010000003.1 GCA_016191225.1 Gemmatimonadota bacterium
CCGCCGCGTCTGGCGGCAGATGATCCGCGACACGGCGAACAGGATCTGCACGGCGCAGGACAAGTCGAGCGGCTGCCGGAACGAGGTCTCGCGCACCGTCTGGGACGGCGATCAGGTGCTGTACGACGTCAAGATCGCCGCGGACACGATCGGCGAGGCGAGCGAGGGGTACCCGACGAACGCGACGTTCACGGGCAGCGTCGGGTACACCCACGCCGGCGGCGTCGACACTCCCCTCGACCTGTTCAAGGGGACGGACATCGTGCTGCCCTACGCCGACTATCGCGGGCAGTTCGACAAGGGGACGTGCCCGGGCACCGCGTGCAGCAACGCCTACTACTTTCCCGGCAACGGCTCGAGCGCGTTCGAGGAGCCGCCGACGCCGGCGAACGGGCCGCCGAGCTGGTACGGGGAGCTGATCACGGGCATGGCCGACGGCAGCGGCTACCAGTACAAGCGGAACCGCTACTTCAATCCCTCAAGCGGGCAGTTCACGCAAGAGGATCCGATCGGCTTGGCCGGGGGCCTTAGTTCCTACGGTTTCGGAGGAGGCGACCCCGTCGAGTTCAGTGACCCCTTCGGCTTGTGCCCACCAGCGGATCGCAACCCGTATGACTGTCCGGGGAAGCTCGGCGCGTTGGTGATGCTGGGCCAGGTGGCACCGCAGATCAATCGCGAGGTCGCACTGTTCATTCCCAAGAACCTCGCGATGGCGGCCACGGGAATGGCACTCGAAGCGGCCGTTGCCCGAGTGGCAGTTGCGGTCCGCGCTCTGATCAGGAGGGCTACGGAGGAGGCGGCCACCGCGGGCGAGGCGGCGCCGGCGACGATGTACGAGCCGGTCGCTGGTGGGCCAAGGAGCGTGCCGAACGTGAAAACGAACCTTACGGCTGAGGAGTTCGGGCAGAACCTAAGCTCCACGGGCTGGTCCAGATCTGTATCCAAAGACGGCAAGGCAATTCTCTATGAGAAAGACGGCGCGAGGTACTCCGTGCGGATGAACTCGAATCAGGGATCCCCCACAGGCGAATACACACCAGCGGGCAAGACGGGCAGAGCGTCCGTGAAGATCCGGCTGAGGACCAATGACCCCTGACTGGGTGGTGGACGAGAATGTGTTCGTCGAAGTCTCGGAAGCCGTCGCGTTGCTGATGGACATCTCGCTCACGCTTCCGGACAGTGCGTTCGTCGCTGCGCCTACGGCCGTGCGCTTCGGTGAGTTCGACGACTTCCTCGACGCATCGCAGTGGCCGCTGGTTCAGGAAGTGGCAATGACTTGCGGTGACGGTGCCGTCTTGTTCCTCTCGCTCGATCCGACCGCTCAATACTATCGGCGCAACTGGGGATTCTACGCGGCAGCGCGGATGAACACGCGGAGTGGTGCGCGACAACTCGTGGGACTGATGGCATTCGAGCCGCCAGGAAGTCCGGCAGATGCGCTCGTGCACCGAGTTGAGCGCTTTGCGCTTTGCAGTCCCAGCGGAGGCTGGGCGGTTATTGCGGAGCGTGAACGGGGACTCGCAGTGGTAGCAGGATTCACGCAGGAGGCCGGCCGCATTCTGAGCGCGACACACGCGCCGCGACTGTGCAGCGCGAAGGAGGCGCTGGAGGTGCTTCTCCCGGTGACCTTCAGGGGCGGCGCCGTACCGCGTGCGTTCCGCGCGAAGTTTGTGCGCTCCTTCGGCGCTGAGTGATTCCGGATCAACTGTGCGCTCGCGAGCCGGTCGACCACGCTCACTTGTGTGCCGTGAGGCGACACAATTCTCTGCAGGCCCGCGGGGCACCGACTGACATTACGCCCGAATCCTGCGCCGGTGCGCATCGGTCGGTCTGACGTTTCCCCCGAATCCTGCGCCAGTTAGCATCGGAGGGTTCCAACTGGCCTGAGGGCCGGGAGGACCCATGGCAAGGGGCAAGAATCAGGAGCGGTATTCGGACGAGCAGATCGTGCAGATCCTGCAAGAGCAGTCCGGCGGGGTGACCGCGGCGGAGGTGGTGCGGCGGCACGGGATCGCGCTCGACACGGTGGATCGTTGTACAGGGACGGCGAGTGGCGTCGAGCGCACCACGATCCGGAGGGTCAAGACCCTCGCTGAGGCCGAGATCCATCGCTTCAACACCGAGCGCATCCGGAATGTGGCTCATGGTAGAAGCTCGCGAAAGGAGGTGTCGCGACGCAGGAGCTGGTGGCGTGGTGCCGTAGTGAGCCTCTGAGGGGACCGCTGGGCTTCTTCGCCCCGGCGTAGAGCGAGGAGCGTGTTCACCAGTCGGCGTCCCGTAGCGGGCTGACGAGACCGAACTGACTGAGTCGGCGAAGACCCGGGGCGGTTCACACTGGTCGGCTCGGCCGTCCCTCGGTGGCTAGCTCGATCCTCGCGATATCGGAAGCAACCCGCCGACTCGGCGGCTGAGCAGCTCGCACGCCTCACCTGTGCTTGCGAAACACGCGGCTTGCGGTGGGGTGGCGCAGCATGCCACGTTGCACCGAATGCGCACTCCCGCCTCACCGATCGCCCGCCAGGCCGCCGCGCACCTCGCCCTGCTGCTCACCGCGCTCGCGCCGGCCTCGGGGCAGCCCGGGGCGACGCCAAAGCCGCCGCCCGTGCCATCGGTCGCGGTCGCCCGCGACCTCGGGTACTTCGAGACCTCCGCCGCGGGCTGGAAGCCGATCATCATCGCCGAGCGCGACGGCCAACTCTGGGCGCAACTGGCCGACAGCATGCCGTTGGTGCGCGTCGAGTCCAGCGGCTCGAGCCTGCGCTTCAGCAAGCAGCACGCCGTGGACGCGAGCAATGTCGGGCGGGTCGGGGGTCGGTTGATGGCCTTCACGCTCGAGGGGGCCCGCTTCACCCGCCGCCCCCTCGGCCCCGAGTCCGGCAACCAGCTCGTGGTCAAGCCGGTCCGCCCCCTCGCCGACCTGCGCCGCGAGGCGCTGGCCGCGTCGCCGCCGGTCGAGGCCAACCGCGACGCCACCCCCGACCTGGTCGAGCTCGTGAGCCTCGACCGCGCGATCCACCTCGAGATCCGCTACGCCACCACGAACAACCTCTTTGGCACGCGCTTCTACTCGCAGGCGCGCGCCTTCCTGCGGCGGCCGGCGGCGCAGGCGCTGGCCCGGGTGAACCAGTCGCTCGAGCCGTACGGCGTGGGGCTGCTCGTGCACGACGGCTACCGCCCGTGGTACGTGACGAAGATGTTCTGGGACGCCGCCGCCCCCGGGGTGCGGCCCTTCGTCGCCAACCCCGCCGAGGGCTCCAAGCACAACCGTGGCGCCGCGGTGGATCTCTCGCTCTACGACCGCCGCACCGGCGAGCCGGTCGAGATGCCGAGCACCTACGACGAGACGACCCCACGCGCCAGTCCCGACTGGCCCGGCGGCACCAGCCGCCAGCGCTGGTACCGCGACCTCTTGCGCCGAAGCATGGAGGCGCAAGGATTCACCGTGTTCGCGCTCGAGTGGTGGCACTTCGACTTCACCGGGTGGGAGCACTACCCCATCATGAACATCCCCTTCGAGCGACTCGGCGCCGCCGGGCGCTGACTGCCGCCCCTGCACACCAACCTCCACCATCACGTGATCCAATGCCGATGAAGCTCAAGGACCTCCCCGACCACCACGACGCCGAGCTCGTGCTCAAGCTCTACGAGCTCCGCACCGAGCCGATCATGCGCGAGTCGCGGGGCGTGCTCAACAAGGACTTCTGGCCCACCTCGTTCGCCGACATCCAGCCGTGGCTGCAGTCGTCGCATCCCGGCAACGCCGCCTGGCGCCAGGTCACCAGCTACTGGGAAATGGCCTTCGGCATGGTGAAGCACGGCGTGCTGCACGGCGACTTCATGCTCGAGAGCAACTCCGAGGGCTTCTTCGTCTTCGCGCGGGTCAAGCCGTACCTCGCCGAGCTGCGCGCGAGCTCCTCGCCGCGGTCGTTCTTCAACGCCGAGTGGGTGTCGCAGCATTCCGAGTTCGCCAGGGACACGCTGGCGCGCTACGAGAAGGTGGTCGCCGCCCGCCTCGCCGCCCGCGCCAAGGGCTGAGCGGTGACCGACGCCCGGCACGCGCTCCTGGCGGGCATCGTCGACTACGCGGGGCTCTTTCCCCCCGCGTCGCTCGGCATGCCGGAGGTGGTGGCCAACTACGCCTCGTACCGCGCCTCCGGCGACGCCTGGATGCTGGGGCGGCTCGTGGTGCCGGTGGCGCGGCTCCAGGAGTTCATGGCCGCGCTGGACAGCGACCGCGAGGCGGCGAAGTCCACGGAGGGCGTACCGTGGCTCCTCGCCGCCCTCGGCGGCGGCGACGTGGGGCGCGACGTGGGCGCCATTCGCAGCTTCAACGACCGGCACGGCGAACGCGCCGTGGTGGATGTGCTCGAGTGCAAGGCCGCCGACGTGCCGGCGATCGCCTCGATCGGCGCCGCCGTGGGCGGGGCGCACCTCACCACCTACGTCGAGATCCCCGCGGCATCCGACCCGGCGCTGCTGGTAGCGGCGCTCCGCGAGCACGGGCTGCGGGCCAAGATCCGCACCGGCGGCGTCACCCCCGACGCCTTTCCGCCCGCCGCGCACGTGGCGCGATTCCTCGCCCGCTGCGTGGCGGCGCAGGTGCCGTTCAAGGCGACGGCGGGGCTCCACCACCCGGTGCGAGGCGACTTTGTCCTCTCCTACGCCGGCGACGCGCCGCGGGGCACGATGTTCGGCTTCCTCAACGTCTTCGTCGCCGCGGGGGTGCTCGTGCGCGGCGGCAGCGAGGCCGACGCCGAGCGGGTGCTCGGCGACAGCGACCCGCACGACTTCTCGATCGAGGGCGACGTGGTCCGCTGGCGTGACCAGGCGTTCTCGCTCGCCGACCTCGGCCGGCTCCGCCACGCCGCCACCGCCTTCGGCTCCTGCTCCTTCCGCGAGCCGGTGGATGACCTCGCCGCCCTCGCGCCCACCTGACCCCGGTCGCATGAACCCGTTCGTGAACGAGACGCACGACGCCGCCCTCCGTTCGTGGGTCGAGCAGGCGAACGCAACGGGCACTGATTTCCCGGTGCAGAACCTCCCGTTCGGCGCCTTCAAGCGGCGCGGGTCGCAGGGGGCGCCGCACATTGGCGTCGCCATCGGCGACCAGGTGCTCGACCTCGCCGCCGCGCTCGACGCGGGGTGCTTCACCGGCGCGGCGGCGCATGCGGCGGCGCTCTGCCGCGGGCCGGTGCTCAACCCGTTCCTCGCGCTCGGGCAGCCGGCGTGGAGCGCGCTCCGGCTCGCCCTCTCGCGCCTGTTGCGCACCGGCGCGGGGAGCACCCAGCCGTCCGCGGACGTGGCGGCGCGCATCCTCGTGCCCATGCGCGACGCCGAGCTGCTCATGCCCGTCGCGATCGGCGACTACACCGACTTCTACGCCTCGGTGCACCACGCCACCAACGTCGGCAGCATGTTCCGCCCCGACAACCCGCTGCTGCCCAACTACAAGTGGGTGCCGATCGGCTACCATGGCCGCGCGTCGAGCGTGGTGGTGAGCGGCGCGCCGGTCCGGCGACCGGTGGGCCAGGTCATGCCCGACGGCGCCGCCGCTCCGACCGTGGGGCCGAGCGCGCGCATGGACTACGAGCTCGAGCTCGGGGCGATCGTCGGCCCCGGCAATGCGCTTGGCGCGCCGATCCCGATCGGCGAGGCCGCCGCGCACCTGTTCGGCTTCGTACTCCTCAACGACTGGTCGGCCCGCGACATCCAGGCGTGGGAGTACCAGCCCCTCGGCCCCTTCCTCGCCAAGAACTTCGCCAGTACGATCTCGCCGTGGGTCGTCACGGCCGAGGCGCTGGCGCCCTATCGCACCGCGGCGTACGCGCGGCCGGCCGGCGACCCGGCGCCGCTCCCGTACCTCACCGACGCCACCGACCAGTCGCTCGGTGCCTTCGGCATCACGCTCGAGGTCGCGCTGCGATCGGCGACGATGCGCGAGTCCGGTGCGTCACCGCACGTGCTCAGTCGCTCGCAGGCGACCGACCTGTACTGGACCGTGGCGCAGATGCTCGCCCACCACGCCAGCGGCGGCTGCAACCTGCAGCCGGGCGACCTGCTCGGCAGCGGCACGATCAGCGGCGCGACGAAGGAGAGCCGCGGCTGCCTGCTGGAGCTCGCGTGGCGCGGCACGGAGCCGGTGAAGCTCCCCGCTGGCGAGGAGCGGCGGTTCCTGCAGGACGGCGACGAGGTGGTGATGCGCGCCTGGTGCGAGCGCGAGGGGTCCCGGCGAATCGGCTTTGGCGAGTGCCTTGGCACGATCGTGGCCGCGACCGCGTGATGTCGAAGGGGCGCGCTTCGGGCAACGCCACCGCCGCCTTCGTCGGCTTCGTGGTGGAGCAGGCGGTGACCCGGCTCGACGGCGCGGCGCCGCGCGACGAGGCGGCGACCGCCGACCTGGTGCGCAACATGCTGGCCGACATCGGCACCCGCTACGAGCCGCAGGGGGACGCCGAGCGCGAGGCGCGCGAGCGGGCGTCGCGCACGCTGGCGGCGGAGCCGGCACTGCTCGCGGCGTTCTTCCAGAACGTGGACGTGCTGTTCGTGGATGGCGCCAATTGCGCCGACGCGGTGTCGGCGGTGACGCTGCGGGCGATGGAGCTGAGCCGCGCGGGCGGCGCCGCGTGACGATCCACTCGCGCGCCCGCGCAGCGCCCCGCACGCACGCGGCGGTGCGACGCCGGTGAGCACCTTTCGCGACCTCTTCTCCGGTCACGCCGGGGAGTACGCGCGCTACCGGCCCACCTACCCGGCGGAGCTGTTTGCCTGGCTCGCCTCGCAGGCGCCGGCGCGCGACCTGGCCTGGGACTGCGGCACCGGTTCCGGGCAGGCGGCGGTGGCGCTGGCGGAGCTCTTCGCGCGGGTGATCGCGACCGACGCGAGCCGCGAGCAACTCTCCAAGGCCACACCGCACCCCCGCGTGGAGTACGCGCAGGCGACCGCCGAGTCGCCCGGGCTGCGCGACGGGAGCGTGGACCTCGGCACGGTGGCGCAGGCCTTTCACTGGTTCGACGCGCCGAAGTTCTTCGCCGCCGCCGCTGCGGCGCTCAAGCCGGGGGGCATGCTCGCCCTCTGCACCTATCGCGGGGCCAGGGTGTCGCCCGAGATCGACGTACTGGAGCTGGACCTGTACGGCAACATTCTCGGACCGGACTGGCCCGGGGAGCGCAAGCTGGTCGAGACGGGCTACGCCACGGTCGTGATCCCGCCGCCGTTCGTCGAGTGCGCGGCGCCGACGTTCACGTTGTCCGCGCGCTGGACGCGCGACGACTACGTGGGCTACGTGGGCACCTGGAGCTCGGTGCACCGGCATCGCGCGCGCACGGGGGTCGATCCGCTGGCGCCGTTCGAGCGCGCGATCGCGCCGCTGTGGCCGGGCAACGAAGCGCGCGACGTACGGTGGGACCTGTCGCTGCGGGTGATGCGGCGCGCGTCCTGACGCCGGCGCCGTCGCCGCCGGTATCGGCTCCATCGTGAGTCGCCCGGGCGCCTGGCCCGACGCAACCGGCTAGCCCCCCGGTATCGCCCGCCCGTGGCACGCCACGCACACCGACGGGTTCTTGGCCTTCGCCGTCGCGGCGTTGAACCCTGGCCCATGCGGATTGAACCGGTAGCCGCCGCCCACCGCCGAGTGACAGGCGGTGCAGTCGCGCTCGGCGTGGCACGAGGCGCACGACTCGAGACTCTGCCGCGCCGCTTGGCCGTGCCCCAGGCTGAAGCCGCGAAACGCGTCGTGGTACCCCGTACGCCCGATCCGCCGCCTCGCCACGAGCCCCGACTGCTGGTGGCACGCCTGGCAGAACTGCGCGGGGTTGTGGCACTCGCTGCAGTTCATCTCGCGCGAGTACGCCGAGGCCGGATGGCGCGTGAGGAACCCCTGCGCGTGGTATCGTGCCTGGCGGCTCCCCTCGGGGCGGTGGCACTCGAGGCAGGTCGAGCGCAGGTGACAGCTCTCGCAGGTGGCGGGGCGGGCGCTCGCCTGCGGCCCATGGCGCTCCTTGAAGTCGCTGGTGTGGCTCGCCGGCGGCACCCGCTTGAGGTGCGCCCCCGGCGCGCGCCCGGGGCCCGCGGTGGGCATCGTGGTCACGGCGCGCGGCGGGATCCCGACATGGCAGCTGAAGCAGCTTTCGCGCGAGTGGCAGCTCGAACAGGTGGCCGTCGACCGCTCGGCATCGCGGCCATGGAAGCCAAGCCAGCCCGCCGCGCGGTGCGTGGGCGGCACCGGCTGCGTGCCCGTGTACACCGGCGGCCGGTCGTCGAGCGCGAGTGACAGGATCACCGGCGATTCGGCGGCGTTCACGTGGCAGCTCATGCACAGGTTGCGCGAGTGGCAGGTGGCACAGCTCGCCGCCACGGTGGGGTGCTCTCCCGGCAAGCGCCCCGGCACCTTGGCCGCCCTCCCGTGCCCGCCGAGCACGAAGTCGGCCGCGGCATGCGACTGCGGCTTGGGGAAGGTCTTGATCCATTCGCGGGTAAGGCTCGGCGCGTCGGTGAGGCGCACGTGGCAGGTGGCGCAGACCTCGTTGCCGTTGTCCACGTGCGGCGCCTTGAGCCCGTGGCACTGCAGGCAGTTGCCGACCACCGCATTGCGCACCGCCATGCGCGGCGCCCCGGGCTCGGTGTGGCAGCCGGCGCAGTTGCGCATCATCGCGCTGTCGGCGGGGTTCCTGGCCGCGGCGGCCTTGCCGTGCGCCTCGTGCGTGAACCGGCGGTTCCCGGCGCGCGGCCCCACCCGCGGCTCCCATGTGATGCGCGGCTTGACCGTGCCGTCGTGGCACGACGCGCACCCCTGCGCCGTGGGCCACATCGACTGTCCCGGATCCACCACGCCGGCGTGGCACGAGGTGCAGACCGGGAAGACCTTGGCGTGCTTGTCGTGCGGGAACCGCGTCGGCGAGGCTGCGCGGGGCTGGGACACCGTCGCCACCTGCGGCAGCGCGAACGCCGCGCGCCACGGCAGGGCGAGGGCGAGCACGGCGCTCGCGACGAGCGCCATCGGCGCGATCGCCCCTCCCACGCGCGCCATCCTCGCGGCCCCCGCTCCCAGGCTCGGGCTCATCGCGGCAAGGGCCGCGCGCGCGGCAGTGGCGTGCGGTCCGCTCCCGAGCCGACCGCCACGCTGAACCCGGCGCGCAGCCGGAGTTGCGAAAGCGACGACGCGCTCGCGTCGGGGCGGTACCGGTCGTCGCTCACGAGCGCGGCGTCGCACCACACCCGGTGCTGGGGCGAGAACTGCCATTCGCCGCGGCCGCCGATCCAGCGGCTCGTGGCGTCGTAGTAGCGCAGTTCGAGGGGGCGGGCCAGGCTCCCGGCGTACAGGTCGACCGAGAACACCGCGCTCGGCGCCCACGTCACCGACGCGTCGGTGAACCGCCCCGCGGCGCCGGGGCCGCGCTCCAGGCCGAAGCTTCCCTCGAGGGTCCATGCGGTGCCCACCGTCGCCGTCGCGCCCGTGCTCATGCGCCACCCACCGGCTTCGAGGCGCGGCACGATCGACGTGTTGATTTCCGCGTTGTCATAGCGGTACGACTCGCCGCGGGCGTTGAGCGAGAGCCAGCCGTTGGGCCGCACCTGCGCCGAGGCCGTGACCGCGTTGTAGGGCACGGGGCTGAAGGCGCCCCATAGCGTCCAGAGGCTGAAGTAGGGGACGTAGCGACGCGCGCCGACGGTCACCGCGTACCGCGGCTGAACGTACGTGAGCGCGAGTTCGGTGGTGCCCATCTTCCCCTCGGCCATGTTGTACTGCGTGCCGCCGCTGGCGCGGAACGGTCCGACCTGTGCGCCCAGCGACAGCGCCGTCCGCTCCGACACGAAGTTTCCGTCCTCGGGGTCGATCTCGCGGCGGTACTCGGCCCGGGCGTCGATCCACCGGAAGCGCCAGGTCGCCTCGGCGCCGCCGAGGATCTGGCGATCGCGCGGGCGCCATTCGTCGAGCGGGTTGAGCGCCGGATTGCTCGCCGTGACCGCGGCCGCCTGCCCAAGCCCCCAGCCGCCGTAGCCGGTGAGCTCCAGCGCGGCGTCGTCCCACCGCACCTTGAGCCACCCGCCGTCAAAGCCGATCGGCTCGAGCCGCGACGCCACGAGCTGCCGCCCCACGCGCAGCGTGACCGGCGACCGCTGGTACTCGACGTAGCCCTCGAGGAGCTGCGCGTTGGGCGTCGTCCCCGGCCAGGGGGCGTCGCCGCCGGCGTCGGTCACGAGCCGACCGGTGGCGCGAACGGCGAGTCCCTCGACGCCGAGGCCCCACAGCACCATGCTCGCCGAGACAGCCACCGGGAGGGCGCGCAGCTCGGGGCCCGGCCGCAGGTAGTAGCAGTATGGCCCGTTGTTGCAGCGCAGGGCGAAGCCATCGGGCGTCACGAGCCCGCCGCTCGCCGTCGGCACCGCGAGCGCGGCGTCGATGCTGTCGGGCGCGAGCCCGCGATACGAGATGGCCTGTGCCCTCGCGTCGAGGCGAATGCGGTAGTCCTGCGCCGCGGCGGGAAGGGTCCACGCCGCCAGCGCCAGGGCGGCCACGAGGGCGCGGAGCGCGGTCATCGCGGCACCCGCGAAACCAGCTTCGCCTTGTGCGCCTCGGGCTCGGCGAGGAAGTGGCAGCTGGTGCACTCGCGCTGGTCGTTGTGTCCCTGCGCCTTGCTCGCGTGGCAGGTGGCGCAGAAGCTGCGCGTCGGCACGAGCCGTGCGATCGTGGTGGCGGTGTGGCAGGCATCGCAGCGCTGGTGCGTGACGTCGGCGGGGGCGTGGGCGGCCTTGGGATCGGGAATCTTGTGGCACCCCGAGCAGTCGCGGCGGGCCGAGTGATGGTCGCTGTGGCAGTCCTTGCACGTGACCGTGGTCGGCGCGGGCGCCATCGTGACCGGCGTGACGTGGCAGTCCGTGCAGGCCTTGGAGACGTGCTTCTCGTGCAGGAAGCCCACCGTGCGCGCGTTGGCCGGCCGGCCCGGCACGGTCACCGTCACGGTCACGCGCCGCACCGCGCCGTACTTCTCCTTGTGGTGGCAGCTGGCGCACTTGTCGGGCGTCGGCGACTGGTGGTGGCAGATCGCGCAGCCGCGCGGCCGCTCGAAAGTGAGCCGGCCGTGCCCCGACCCGGTCTGATGGCATTCCAGGCACGCCCGTTTCGCGTGCCTCGCATGGGGAAAGCTGTCGGTGGGGGAGGGCGGGGGGGGGCGCGCGGCGACGGCCCGTCCTTGCGGCGATCGCGGCGTCCCCCGGGCCGGTTCGGGGAGGGACTCCGCGGCCGGCCCGTCGCCGCCCGTTGGGAGCTCGGCGCGGCCGGCGTCGTCGTCGGCGGCGAGGAATGGCCCGTGCCAACGCCCCTCGCGCGGCGCCACGCCCGCCGCCGGCCCCGCGCCCCTCGGAGGCCTGGGGGTCGCGGCCGGAGCCGGGGCGGCCGGGCGCAGCGCCTTGACGGTGTCGAAGGCAACCGGTGGCCTGGGCCCGCCGCTCTCCCGCACGCGCGTGTGGCACCCCTGGCACTCGCTCGCGTCCACTCCCGCGCGGTGAGGCACGTGGCAGGTGAGGCAGCTCGAGGCGACCTTGCGGTGGTTCTCGCCGGCGTGGAACGGCTTCTCGCGATAGTCGTCATGGCACCCCGAGCGGGCGCAGCTCTTGGCCGCGGCCGCCGGGGTCTTCTGCGTGTGCGGGTTGTGGCAGGCGCCGCACTTGCCGCCGTGCGGGTCGCGCCCCTCGTCGAAGTCCTTGAGGACCTTCTGCATCTCGTGGCAGCCCAGGCACTGGGGCTTGCCGGGCACGAGCGTCCCGCGCGCCGAGTCGCGCGTGGCGAGGGCGGGGACGTCCTCGGTGAAGCCGTGGCAGCTCGTGCAGTGGCGCACCGTCTGGGTTTCCATCTTGCCCAGCACGACCGTCGTGTTCCTGGCGTCGTGGCAGTTGCTCTGGCCGCAGGTCTTCTCCACCGGCCGGAACTGGTGCACCTCGACGCCGTGGCAGGTCACGCACTGCAGGTTCTTGAGCACCGCCGAGTCCGACTCGAGGTGCACGCGATGGCCGGCGGTGCCGGCGATCCGCTTCCACTTGGCGGTGTCGCCGGTGACGTGGCAGGTGCGGCAGACCTCGTTGGGCACCTTGGCGTGCTTGCCGATCTCCCTCGGCCGGTTGGCGACCCACAGGTAGAGCTGCCGCATGCTGGCGTAGAGCGGCTGCTGGTGGCAGTTGTGGCACGACAGCTTGCCGTGCTTGTTCTCGGCGTTCGAGAAGCGCTGGAACGCCTGGTTCATCACGTGGCAGCCGGTGCAGAAGTCGTTGTCGTTCTGCGTGTAGTTCCAGGTCGCGGCGCCGGCGCCGCCCACGGTGGCGAGCACCAGCACGCCGGCGAGCGCCAGCCCCCAGCGCATCGCCAGCTCGCTGGCGCCGAGCCAGGCGGCGATCCTCGCGCGCCGCAGCCACACCCAGCGCACGGCGAGGAGGCCGACGACGCAGGCGACGGCGAACAGCGTGATCTGCAGCCACGTGGGAATGCTGTTCAGCAGGAAGCGCACGACCACCGCCACGCCGCCCGGGAGGGGCGACGTGACGACGGTCGAGTCGACCAGGGCGCCGTGCGATTGCCCGAGCGCCGCTGCCGGGTGCGCTACCCCGGCAACGGCGCTCATCTTCGGGACCATCGGCAGGTGGGGCGTAATCGGCTTACCTGCGCGGAGGCAAGGATGCGGTGTGCAGCGTGGCGTTGAACGGCCCGCCAATCCTGGGGCCGCCCAGATTGGCCGGCATCACCGCGGAGGCGACCGGCAGCCCGTAGTAGGTCTTGACGTAACTGATCGTGGCCACGAGCAGGGCTTCGCAGAGGAACGGATTGTGCACGCCCTTCGAGCTGTCGGTGTTCGACTGGCCGTACTCGCCGCACAGCCGGGCGTTGAACTCCGCGCCCTCGGCCGGCGTGATCTTGCCGTCGGTATTGCTCCACTCGCCCGGCATGGTGCTCTTGAGCGTGGCGAGCAGGCCGCCGTCGGCCGGGGCCGCCGTGATCGAGAGACTGCCGTTCGCGTCCACCCAGAGCTGGTCCGTGTAGAACTTCATGCGGGCGCGCACGGTGGCGAAGGCCGAGGCGGCCACGGCCGCGGTCGCGTGGCACCCGGACTGCGTGCACGACTTCCACGACCGGGCGGTCTCGGAGTAGGCGCAGGTCTTGTCGGCGGTCGGCTTGCCCGTGGCGTCCAGGCAGGGAATCGGCCGGAAGAGGTGGCCGGTGGACTGGAACGTGAACGCACCGGTCGCCGCGTCGGTCACGGTCAGCCGCGTCACGTGGCAGCCGGCGCAGAGGCGCGGGTTCGCGCCCGTCGCGTGCGAGCCATAGATCGCCGTCGTGTCGTAAATGAAGCCCGGCGGCCGCCAGCCGGCCTCGCCCAGCAGCACCGCGCCCTGCGGTGCGTGCGGCGAACTGCTGGTGACCAGCGGCTCGCTGCGCCGCATGTGGCACTGCATGCACAGGTTCTGCGACGGGTCGTTCGAGGTGATCGAGAGCCGCAGCTGGCGCGTGTTTTCCGAGCCATGCGGCGCATGGCAGACGGCGCAGGTCGTCGGCTGGTAGGCCGTGGCCGAGTCACGCTCGGCGTAGTTGGTGCCGCCGTCCCATCGCTCCAGCGCCTTGCGGCCGTCGTGGCAGGCGGCGCAGCCGGACGACACGTTGCTCGCCGCCGGGATGTACACGACGTTGTGCCCCGATGCGGCCCACTCCTCGGCGAATGGCGAGTGCGTTCCGGTGTGACAGTCACCGCAGTTGCCCTTGCCCGTCATGGCGAGGCGGGCCAGCGGCCGCACGATCGAGGCGGCCCCAACCCCTTCCACATGCGCCTGGCCGGGGCCGTGGCAGTTCTCGCACTGCACGTCATAGTAGGTCGAGTCCTTGACCGCCTGATACCCGACCACCGTGCCCTGCAGCTTGTTGCCGTTGCCCGTCACCGCGTGGCACTCGAAGCAGCTCGCCGCCTTGCCGGGACTGTTGTTCGCGTCGGTCCACGCACTGGCATGCTTGGTCGTCACCCAGCTGGCCTGGAGCTCGGCGTGACAGTTGCCGCAGGTCGTCCGCTTCGTCGACGCCTGGTAGTAGCCCAGGAATCCGCTCGCCGCGTCCTTCGGCGGGTTGAACGGGGCCCGGTCCCTGTAGACGATCTTGTCGCTGGTATTGCACCCGGCGAGCGTGAGGGCCGCCACGGCGGCGGCCGTCAGGAGCCGATTGATCCGGGTGGTCGCTCGATCTTTGCGCATAGCGTGATCCCCGAGTGTGAGCGGAGCCGGGCGGCCGGCCTGTCCTCCGTGCCGCGAAACCTCGCAATCGACAGCCGTTGCAGGCATGGTCCACATCGCGTGCTCTCGTGACGGTTGCCTTCGGAATGGAGTTCGTTCCGTCGCTTGCTGGTTCTTCGTTCGTAGGTACAATTACGGCAACGTCCAGAACGTGAGCAGTCAGGGAATCGCCCCCGGGGTGTCAGGCGATCGCCCGCTGAAATGTGGGGCTGTCGGTGCGACAGGGGAATACCTGACGCGCTGTCAGGATATCGGCCCTGTTCCGTGGGGATTTGCGGGACTCCCCATTGGAGCCGGCGGCGTTATCCCTGTCCCCGCTCCGATTCGCGCAAGGGGATGCCGCCCCACGGCATGCGTTTCCCGCACAGGCTGCCGATGAGTCCGGTCGACCGCAGGACGTTCCTGAAGGGAATCGCCACCATCTCGGCGGCGACCGCCGGCTCGGCGGTGGCTCCGGCCCTCGGCCTGCCCGTGGCCGGGGACCTCGTTGCCGCCGCCGAGCCCGCACCCTCCTGGAAGCGGACGCCCTGTCGCATGTGCGGCGTCGGCTGCGGTCTCCTGGTGGGAATCGAGAATGGCCGCGCCGTGGCCGTGCGGGGCGATCCCGATTCGCCGGTGAGCAAGGGGCTCGCCTGCGCCAAGGGCTACTATGCCGTGCAGGCCCTCTATGCCCGCGACCGGATCACCCGCGCGATGGTCCGCACCAATGGCACGCTCGCCCCGGTGCCGGTGGCCGCCGCCCTCGACCTCGTGGCCCGCCGCCTGCGCGAGACGGTGGAGCGGCACGGCAAGGACAGCGTCGCGCTGTACGGCTCGGCGCAGTGGACCGTCCCCGATGCCTACGTCGCCTCGAAGCTCTTCAAGGGTGCCCTCGGCACCAACAACGTCGAGAGCAGCTCGCGCCTCTACGCCGCGAGCGCCATGGCCGGCCTGCAGGGGACCTTCGGCCTCGACGGCGCGATCGGCTGCTACGAGGACATCGAGCACGCCGACGTCTTCGTGCTCTGGGACGAAAACCTCGCCGAGACCGAGCCCGTGCTCTTCTCGCGCATGCTCGACCGGCGGCGGCGCGACCCCGCCGTGCGCATCGTCGACCTCGCCACGCGCACCACCCGCACCAGCTACGCCGCCGACGCCTCGCTGCTCCTCGCGCCGCACTCGGCGTCGGCGGTCGCGAACGCGATCTGCAACGAGCTGGTCGAGCGGCGGTGGGTGCGCCGCGAGTTCGTCGACCGGCACGTGGCCTTCAAGCGGGGCCCGGAAGGGATCGGTCACGGGCTGGCGAGCGACGCCCTCGTGCCCGACGACGCCTCCAGCGCCACGTGGGACCAGTACGTGAAGTTTCTCGGCGACTACTCGCCGGAGCATGCGGCGCGCGTCTCGGGACTCGCCGCCGATCGCATTCGCTGGCTGGCGTCGCTCTATGGCGATCCGCAGCGCCGCGTCATGTCCGTCTGGGGCGGCAACGCCAACCGCCACTCGCGCGGGACCTGGCTCAACAACCTGCTCTACAACATCCACCTGCTCGTGGGGAAGGTCGCCTCGCCCGGCAACAGCCCGTTCTGCACCACCGGGCAGCCGGGGGGGGGCAGCGCCGTGCACGACGCCGGCACCCTCTCCCACACGCTCCCCCGCGGCGTGGTGACCGACGAGCGCGACCGGCGCCGCGCCGCCGGGATCTGGGGTGTGCCCGCCGACCGCATCGATCCCAGGCCCGCAGGCCACGCGCTCGCCATGTATCGCGCCCTCGAGCGCGGCGACATCCGCTTTCTCTGGATCCAGGCCACCAACCCGATGGTCAGCCTGCCCAACGTGGATCGCTACCGCGGCGCCGCGGGCCGCGACGACCGGTTCATCGTCGTCTCGGAGGCGTACCCCACCGCCACCACCGACGTCGCCGACGTGGTGCTGCCGGCGGCCCTCTGGTTCGAGCGCGAGGGGGTCTTCGCGAGCATGGAGCGTCGCCTGCAGCACTTCGAGCGCATGACCGCGCCCCCCGGCGACGCGATGGGCGACGCCTGGCAGATGATCGAGGTCGCCCGCCGGCTCGGGCACGCGTCGCTCTTCCCGTGGGACCGTCGCGACCACGCCGCGAAGGCCTGGGAGGAGTACTCCCGCTTCCACGACGACGCCGGCAGCGCGCTCCCGGCGCTCGCCGCCCTGCAGGCGAAGCCCGGCCTGCAATGGCCGTTCACCGGCGCGCGCGAGACCCGCTGGCGCTACAACACGGCGCACGACCCCCGCGCCGACCGTGCCCGCGGCGACTTCGACTTCTACGGGCACGCCGACGGCCGCGCCTGGGTCTGGCTCCGCCCGCACGACGCCCCCGCCGAGGCGCCCGATCGCGCCTATCCCCTCTGGCTCGTCTCGGGCGCGGTGCTCGAGCACTCCGGCGCGGGAGCGCTCACGCAGCGCATCCCCACGCTCCATCGGGCGGTCCCGCGCGCGTACGTGGAGGTCAACCGCGACGACGCCGCGCGGCTCGGCATTCGCGACGGCGAGCGGGTGCTCGTGCGGAGCCGCCGCGGTGCCCTCGAGCTCGATGCCCGCATCGACTACCGCTCCCAGCCCCCGGCCGGCCAGCTCTTCATTCCCTCGTTCGACGAGTCCATGCCGGTCAACCGGCTGATGCTCGACGCGAGCTGCCCCGTGTCGGGACAGCCGGCCACGAGCACCTGCGCCGTGCGCCTCGAGCGGCTGGGTGCGGGCGGCGGCGCATGACGGCCGCTCCCCGCGGGCGCTCCGCCCTGCCGATGCGCCTCTTCCTCGCCGCCTCGGCGGTGGTGGCGACCGCGGCGCTCGTCGTCGGTGGCCGTCGGGTGGCCTCCGGCCGCGCGGCCGCCGCGCGCGCGCTGGCCGACCGGCTGCCCGTGGCCGTGGTCGTGGCCGAGCCCCCCGCCGAGCCGATCGCCGCCGAGGCGCAGGTGTTCCGCACCCGGGCGGCCGCGCTCGCGATCGAGCCGTCCACGGAGCGGCGGCGGCCGGCGCATCCGCGATCCCTCGCGACCTGGCGCTCGCTGCGCGCCTATCCCGGGGCGCCGCCGCGCGTGCCGCACGGGCTCACCCCGGCCGAGTTCCGCACCGGCGGCTGCAAGACCTGTCACGAGCGCGGCGGCTTCTCCGAGCGCTTCGGCGCCTACGTGCCCCTCACGCCGCATCCGCAGATGGGGGCCTGCCTGCAGTGCCACGTCGGCAACGCCACGCTGATGGCGATCGCGCTCCCCAGCACCGAGCCGAGCGCGCGCTGCCGCCAGTGCCACGCCCCGGGCGCCATGAAGTGGCGCGACTCGTCGCTCGCCTGGGCGCCGATGGCGTGGCCGAAGCTGGCGCCGGTCACCAGCGGGCGCACGCCGCCGCCCATCCCCCACCGGCTGCAGATGCGCGAGAACTGCCTCTCCTGCCACTCCGGCCCGTCCGGTGTCATGGAAATCCAGACCAGGCACCCCGAACGCGCCAACTGCCGGCAGTGCCATGTGCCTTCGACCGGCGACGTCGCGCCCTTCGTTCGCGTCGCACAGGGTGGCGGCCTCCGTCCCGGGTTCGCGCCATGACCGGGCGATCGCTGCGTCTCGGCGCCGCCGGCCTCGCCGCCGCGTTCCTGGCCCTCGGCTGCGGCCAGCGCGGTGGCGCGCCGGCGCGTGAGCGCGATGGGGGCGAGCGCGTGCACAACATTCCGTCGTCGGGGGCGGCGATCGCGCACGTCGACTCCGAGCAGGCGGCGCGCAACGCGACCCGCGAGCCGGGCGCGCTCGAGACCGTCACCGCGGGACCGGTCGCCCCGTGGAAGGGGCCCGGTGGCAAGCCGTTCGAGGTCGCCCTCCGCACCGCCGACCCGACCACCGCCCTCGCCCGCAAGTTCGGCACGATCACCCTGCAGACGTCGGCCCGGGCGCGCGCCCCCGACCTCGGGCAGTATCCCTGCACCTCGTGCCACCTCGGCCGAAAGATCACCCTCGCCGAGAAGCGCATTCCCGACGCCCACCAGAACATCAAGCCGCAGCACCCCAGGCAGACGGGAGGTGCCTGCAAGACCTGCCACGCGCCCGACAACGTCGAGCTGCTCGCGCTCCAGAGCGGCGAGCGGGCGACCCTCGACCACACCTACCGCGTGTGCGCCCAGTGCCACTTCGCGCAGGCCAACGCCTGGGCCGGCGGCGGCCACGGCAAGCGGCTCGACGGCTGGCAGGGGCGCCGCGTGCTGATGGGCTGCGCCGACTGTCACGACCCGCACAAGCCCGCGCTCGAGCGGCGCATCCCCTTCCGCGCGCCGGTACTGGCGCGACCGAGAGCCGACGACCCATGAGCGACGCCCGCCTGACGGACCCTGCCGTGGATGCCGCCGACGCCACGCTCCTGCAGAAGCGCGTCGACCGGCGGCGTGCCCTCGGGATCCTGCTCGGCGGCGCGGCCGTCGCCACGCAGGCGGCGGCGGCCTGCTCGCCCGTCGCGCCCCTCTCCGACGAGGAGCGCGAGGTCAAGCTCCTCGCCTGGCGCGAGTACATCAAGGGGAACTACCGCTTCATGACCGAGGCCGAGCGCGCCGAGACCATCGCCCGGCTCGAGCGCATCGCCAAGGTCAAGCGCGGCGTCGACGTCCGCATCCAGTCCACCGGCGCCCAGCCGGGGGTGGAGTTCGGCTACGCCTTCAACATCTCCAAGTGCAAGGGCTTCCGCAGCTGCGTCCAGGCCTGCATCAACGAGAACAACCTCGACCGGCGCGCGGCCACCCAGTACATCCGCATCTTCGAGATGGAGAACGGCGTCGTGGACCTCGAGGAGGCCGACGCGACCTTCCAGCACGAGGTGCCCGCCGAGGGGCACTTCTACATGGGCACGCAGTGCTTCCAGTGCGCCAACCCGCCATGCGTCAAGGTCTGCCCCGTTGGCGCCACCTGGCAGGAGCCCGACGGCATCACCGTGATCGACTACGACTGGTGCATCGGCTGCCGCTACTGCATGGCGGCCTGCCCGTACTGGGCCCGGCGCTTCAACTGGAGCGAGCCCGAGGTGCCGGTCGACCAGCTGAACCCGAACCAGCATTACCTCGGCAACCGCGCCCGCAAGACCGGCGTGGTGGAGAAGTGCACCTTCTGCATTCACCGCACGCGGCAGGGCCGGCTCCCGGCGTGCGCCGAGGCGTGCCCGACCGGGGCGCGCGTGTTCGGCAACCTGCTCGACCCCGACTCGGAGATCCGCTGGGTGCTGGCGAACAAGAAGGTCTTCCGGCTCAAGGAAGACCTGAATACCGAGCCGCGTTTCTGGTACTTCACCGACTGAGGCCAACGTGCACTTGTGGGCATTCGGGTTGAGCGCGCTGCGGTCGGCCACCACCGGGGGCCGGCGCTACCATGTGTGGATGGGCACCCTCACGCTCATCATGCTCGTTGGCGCGTACGCCTACTCGCTGCAGCTCCGCCATGGCCTCGGCGTCACCGGCCTGAGCGACCACGTGAGCTGGGGACTGTACATCTCCAACTTCACCTTCCTCGTCGGCCTCGCCGCGGCCGCGATGATGCTCGTCCTCCCCGCGTACATCCTGCACGACGTGGATTTCAGCCGTGCCGTGCTCATGGCCGAGGCGGTGGCCGTCTCGGCGCTCGTGATGTGCCTCTCGTTCGTGGTCGTGGACATCGGCAACCCGCTCGGCGGCTGGCACCTCCTGCCCGGCATCGGCTACCTGAACTGGCCGCGGTCGCTCCTCGCCTGGGACGTGCTCGTGCTGAACGGCTACCTGGCGATCAACCTCGCCATCCCGTTCTACATCCTCTACAGCCGCTACTGCGGCCGCGCCCCCGACAAGCGCAAGTACCTCCCCTGGATGTACCTCGCGGTGATGTGGGCGGTGAGCATCCACCTCGTCACGGCCTTCCTCCTCGCCGGCCTCCCCGCGCGGCCGTTCTGGAACACTGCGCTCCTCGGCCCCCGCTTCCTCGCCTCGGCCTTCACCGCCGGCCCCGCCTTCGTCATCCTCCTCCTCTCGTTCATCAAGCGGGAGACGAGCTACCCGATCGCCGAGGGCGCCTTCACCAAGCTGGCGCTGATCACCACCGTCGCGGCGCAGATCAACTTCGTCATGCTCGGCTCGGAACTGTTCTACAAGTTCTACTCGCCCACGCTCCACGGCATCAACGCCCGGTACCTCTTCTTCGGCGTCCACGGCCACCACGCGCTCGTGCCGTGGATCTGGACCGCGATCGGGCTCGGCGCCGCCGCGACGCTGGCGCTCATGATCCACCCCATCCGGCGCAACCCGCGCTACCTGGCGATCGCCTGCGCCGCCCTGTTCGTCGGCATCTGGGTGGAGAAGGGGATCGGCCTCGTCGTGCCGGGCTTCGTCCCGTCACCGCTCGGCGAGCTCGTCGAGTACACCCCGAGCCTCGTGGAGCTGGGTGTCACCGCCGGCATCTGGGCGCTCGGCATGTTCGTCCTGACCGTGCTGGTCCGTGTGGCACTCCCGATCGAGCTCGGCCAGGTGCGCAGTCCGTACCTGGACGACACCCCCGCCGCGCCGATCGTGCGCCCGCGCAGTTCCCGCGTGGCCGCCCGCGACACCGGGCCGGTGCGCACCCGCTGATGCGACCGCCGGCAACCGGCCGGCCGACTTTCCCCTTGAGGTGATGACCATGTCCCGACATGCCCCGAACGACACCCGGTACTCGATCGCCGCCCTCGCCGCCGGGGCGGTGGGCGCGGCCGGCATTGCCGGCGCGCTCTTCCTGCTGGGCGCCCCCCTTCCCCTCGTGGCCGGCGTGGGGCTGGTGGCGGGCGTCTTCGTCGCCGCCGCCATCAAGTACACCGACCAGTGGGAGAAGGCGGTGCTGATGCGGCTCGGCAGCTACCGCGGCCTGCGCGGCCCCGGCTACTTCGCCGTGGTGCCGATCATCGACCGCGTGGCCTACACCATCGACCAGCGCATCCGCACCACCGCCTTCGGCGCCGAGTCGTGCCTCACCCGCGACACCGTGCCGGTGAACGTCGACGCGATCGCCTTCTGGATCGTGCGCGACGCCGAGCGCGCCGCCCTCGAGGTGCAGGACTACGACGAGGCCGTGATCCTCTCCGCCCAGACCGCCCTCCGCGACGCGATCGGCAAGCATGACCTCGCCGAGCTCATCCAGTCGCGGGTGGAGCTCGGCCACGGGCTCAAGGAGGCGCTCGAGCAGAAGATGATGACCTGGGGAATCCAGGTGCAGTCGGTCGAGATCCGCGACGTCATCATCCCGGCGGCGCTCGAGGACGCGATGTCGCGCCAGGCGCAGGCCGAGCGCGAGCGGCAGGCCCGCATCATCCTCGGCACGGCGGAGACCGAGATCGCCCACAAGTTCGTCGAGGCGGCGGCGGCGTACAAGAACCACCCCGAGGCGATGAACCTGCGGGCGATGAACATGCTCTACGAGAGCATCGTCAAGCGCGGCTCGCTGATGGTGGTCCCGTCGGGGCTGTCCGACTCGCTCAACGTGCCGTCGCTGATGGGGCTCGCGGGGGCCGCGAAGCTGGCGCCCCACGACGCCCTCGCCGCCGCCACGGTCGCACCGGTCAAGGCGGGCGCGGCGCAGTAGCGCCGCGCCCGCACGGCGGGGCTCAGGCCTTCGGCTTCTTTGCCTGCCCCGCCGCCGCCTTGATGTCGGCGTCGTGGTCGGTGTACTCCGGCAGCGCCTTCGCCCGCTCGGCCTTCTCCGCGGCCACGAGCTTCTCGCGGAACTGCTGCGCCTTGGCGGCGCTGCCGCTCGCCTCGGCCGCACGCGCGGCGAGCACGTACCCCAGCAGGTGGTTCGGGCTCCTGGCCAGGATCGTGTCGGCCTCGGCGGCCGCCTTCTTCACGTCGCCGCCCACGAGGGCCACCAGCCCCATGTCGTAGCGACGGTGCGCGTTGAGCGGGGCGAGGGCCTCGATCGCCCCCATCGCCATCGGCGCGAAGAAGGCCGCGCTGTCCGCCCTCCCCTCGCCCCAGAGGCGCATCACCCGGTTGAACAGGCGATCGGCGCGCTCCTCCGGCGACATCGACCCGATGTCCATCGACTTGGCGCCCCCCAGGCCGCCAGCGGCGCCAAGGGGCATCGCCGTCGCCCCGTCGGGGGCCGCCACGGTCGCACCCGACCTGGCGTAGATCACCGCCGCGAGCGCGAGCACGGCGAGGGCGGGCACGCCCCAGCGAAGGGCGCCCCACATGCCGGGCGCTGCCGCCCCCGGCACGCTCCCCTCGACGGGGGCGGCACAGTTGTGGCAGAACTTGGCGTTGGGATTGAGCGGGGTGGCGCACTCGGAGCAGAATTTCGCGCTGGCGGGCGGAGTATTGGTGGTCATGGCTGGGTGAGTTGAGCGGCGGGCGGCGAGCGCGCCGCCACATGGGGAATGGGTCAGGGAGCGGGCGGGGACGGCGGCGGGGACGCCGCGGTTCCGGTCCAGCGCCGCACGAGCATGGCGACGAACGCCAGCCCGCCGATGACGAGGAGCACCGGGAAGGCGTACAGCAACTTGTTGAGGCCGGTCATCGACGGCTCGAGCAAAATCCACTCGCCGTACTTCGACACGAAGTAGGCACGCACCTGGTCCGGGCTCTCGCCCGCGCGCAGCCGGTCCTTGACCAGGGTGCGCATCTGCTGCGCGAGCTCCGAGGGCGACGCCTGGATCGACTCGCCCTGGCAGACCGGGCAGCGCAGGGTGCGCGCCACGGCGGCCGTCCGCTCGTCGAGCGCCGAGTCGGCGGCCGAGTTGGCGGCCGAGTTGGCGGCCGAGTTGCTGGTGCCGGCGGCGGTTGGAGCCGATGCGGGGGCGCTCGTGGCGGCCGGCGCAGTCCCTTGCGCCGCGCGGTCCTGTGCCCGCGCGGGGCCCGCCAGGCACAGCGCGGCGCCCAGCGCCGCCAGCGTGGCGATCGTGCGCCGGCTCACCGGCCCGATCCCCGCGACGCGGGCGCTCGCGTCGCCTTGTCGGACACCAGCGAGTCGATCCATGTGTGCAGCACCGCCCGCGTGATCGCCCCGGTGTGCTTGTAGGTGATCCGCCCCGCGGGATCGATGATGAACGTCTCGGGGACGCCGTACACACCGTAGTCGATCGCCATTCGCGCCCCGGGGTCCAGCAGCGCCGGGTAGCTCTGGCCCCCCAGCCCGGCGATCCATCGCAGTGCGTCGGCGGGGCGGTCGTTGTACAGCACGCCCACGAACTGCACCGGCCGGCCGATGTAGTCGCGCGCCGACGTGGTGAGCGCCTCGTGCTCCTCGCGGCAGGGAATGCACCACGACGCCCAGAAGTTCACCACCAGCACCTTGCCGCTGAACTCCCGCAGCCGCAGCGTGTCGCCCACCGTTCGCGCCAGCGGCCCCTCGCCGGTCGCAAACACCGGCAGGGCGAACGCCGGCGCCGGGCGCCCGGGGAGCGGCGACGGGATGTCCGCGGGGTTGCGCGTGAACCCGAACTTGAACAGCCACAGCAGCGGCAGCGCCGCCACCACGGCCACGAAGGCGCGCTTCCAGTTCATCGGGCGCTCGCCGCCAGCCGGCGGCCCCGCTGGAACATCCCGATCGCCGCCCCCAGCACGACCACGCCGCCGCCGAACCAGATCCACGGCACGAGCGGCTCGACGATCACCTTCACCGTCGCGTTCCTGCCGCTCTGCTCGAAGGCCATCAGGTTGGCGTACAGGTCGCCCTTGAGGCTGCTGCGCACGTCGGGGGTCGGCACGGGCTGGTCCGACACGCGGTAGTAGTTCATGCGCGGCGTGATCGTGCCGATCACCGAGCTGTCGGCGCCGAGCACCTCGAGGGTGGCGCCGATCACCGACCGCTGCGGCTCCTCGCGCCCCCACACGTCCTTGAGCCGCACCGTGTGCCCGCTCACGGTGAGCCGCTCGCCCGGCACCAGCGTGGCCTCGCGCTCGGTCCGCCACGTCGCCGACGCGGCGATGCCGAGCGTGACGATCAGGATGCCGACATGGGCCACGTAGCCGCCGTACCGACGCGGGTTGGCGGACATCACCCCGGCCAGCGCCCGCACGTAGTTCTCGCCGTGCGCCGCGTGCCGGGCGCGCATCGCGATCCAGTACTCGCGCAGGTTGCCCACCACCGCGTAACCGACGAAGGCGAAGGCGATGATCGCCCACGGCGCGCGCGCCCCCGCCACCAGCGCGATCGCCCCGAGGAGCACCGCGCCGATCACGCCGGGCATGAGCCGCTTCCGCGCGTCGGCCCACGATGTGCTCCCCCACGGGAGCGCCGGGCCCACCCCCATCAGGAAGACCAGCGCCACCATCGCCGGCACCGCCATCCGGTTGAAGAACGGCTCCCCCACGCTCACCTTCACCCCACGCACCGCCTCCGCCACCAGCGGGTAGAGCGTCCCCACGAGCACCGTCAGCATCACCGCGGTGAGGAACAGGTTGTTGAGCAGGAACACCGTCTCGCGCGACGCCGCCCCGCCCAGCGTCCCCGCCGTGCGGATCTTGTCCGAGTTGCCGGCCACCAGCACCAGCGTCGCCAGCAGCACCAGCGCGATGAACCCCAGGAAGTAGTAGCCGATCGTGCCGGTGGTGAAGGCGTGCACCGACGACAGGATCCCCGACCGCGTGAGGAAGGTGCCAAGGATCGTCAGCACGAACGTCGCCACGCACAGGTTGAGCGTCCACAGCCGCAGCATGTTGCGCCGCTCCTGCACCATCACCGAGTGCAGGTACGCGGTGGCCGTGAGCCACGGCAGGAACGACGCGTTCTCCACCGGGTCCCACGCCCAGTAGCCGCCCCACCCCAGCACCTCGTACGACCACCACATCCCGGCGATGATCGCCGCGCTCAGGAAGGCCCACGACCCGAGCATCCAGCGCCGCGACAGGATCGCCCAGTCGTTGGTGGCCGCCTCGCCGGAGAAGATCGCCCCCGCCGCGAACGCGAACGGCACCGACATCCCCACGTAGCCGAGGTAGAGCAGGGGCGGGTGTACCGCCATCAGGATGTGGTTCTGCAGCAGCGTGTTCGGCCCCGGGCCGTCGGCCGGCACCGGCGACACCGGCAGGAACGGGTTGGCCGGTCCCACCAGCAGGATCGCGAAGAAGGCCGACACCGCGAGCAGCGTCATCGCCGCGTACGGCACCAGGTTCCCCGGCCGCCGCTGGTGCAGCCAGACCACCGCCGCCGCGTACAGCGCCAGCACCCAGGCCCAGAACAGGATCGAGCCCTCGAGCGCCCCCCACAGCGAGATGATCGTGAACAGGAGCGGCGTCGAGCGGCTCCCCACCGCCGCCACGTACGACACCGAGAAGTCGTGCGTGACGAGCGCCACGAGCATCGCCCCGGTGGCGATGCTGACGAGCAGGAAGTTGGTGTAGACGGCGCCGTACGACAGCTGCAGCCACTCGCGCCGGCCGGTGCGGATTGCCACCGGCGTGACCACGACGCCCAGCGCGACCACCACCACCGACACCAGCAGGGCACCCTGCGCGAGGAGTCCGGTCACGGGCCCGTCTGCTTGATGAGGGTCTTGTACTTCTCGTGCGCTTCCTCACCCGGCTTGGGCGCCCGGTACTCGTTCGAGTGCTTCACCATCAGGTTCGTCGCCTCGAACACGCCGCCGGCGCCCACCCGCCCCTCGACGATCACCCCCATCCCGTCGCGGAACATCTGTGGCGGCGCCCCCGTCGAGCGCACCGCCATCTCCCTGGCGCCGTCGGTGACCGTGAAGCGCAGGTCGAGCGTCTTGGCGTCCCATTGCACCGAGCCGGGCTTGACCTGCCCGCCGAGGCGCACCGCCACCCCCACGCCGTCCGTCCCCTTGGCCAGCAGCTCCTTGGGGGTCAGGAAGAAGACCACGTTCTTCTCGAGGCCGCCGAACAGCAGCCACCCGAACACGCCGGCCATCACCACCAGCGCGGCGATCACCCGGTTGCGCTTCATCGTGCCCCCTCCCCGCCCGCGCCCGGCACGAGGCGCGCGTAGTCGGCGTTCGCCCGGGCCCCGGCGCGCACGAGCCGCACCAGGTAGCCGAGGATCACCACCCACGTCACCCCGTACGCGGCGTAAATGAAGCTCCAGTTCGATGCGACGATGTCGTCCACGATCCCCGTCATGGTGCCCCCAGGGCGGCCGCCTCGGCCGCGTGCTCGGCCGCCCGCTCGAGGCGGGCGATTTCGTACCGCTTGCGAATGAAGAATATCATCACGAACAGCAGCGCGAACGCGTTGATGCGCAGCCCCATCGTGTACGCCGGGTCGAGGGTCGCCGGGCTCGACGGCGGCTGGTGCAGCGTCCGCCACCACTTCACCGACATGTACACGATCGGCACGTTGATCGCCCCGATCGCCCCCACCGCCGCGCTCCACCGCGCCCTCTGCTGCTCGTCGTCCACGAACGCCCGCAGCGCCAGGTAGCCCGCGAAGATCAGGAACAGCACCAGCGTCGAGGTCAGCCGCGCGTCCCACACCCACCAGACCCCCCACGCCGGCCGCCCCCAGATCATTCCCAGCACCAGCGTCAGCCCGTTGAGGGTCGCCCCCACCTCCGCCGCCGACGCCGCCACCAGGTCGTCGTCCTCGCGCCCCTTCCACAGGTACTTCACGCTGAACACCAGCACCACGAAGAAGGCGAGGAAGGTCATCCACGCCGCCGGCACGTGCACGTACATGATCTTCTGCAGGTGACCCATGTCCCCCTCGGCGGGGGAGGTCGAGATCGAATACGCCTGCGTGGCGGCCAGCACGAGGATGGCGGCGACGCCCATCCAGGGGCTGGTGCGCGGCGGGCGCGCGGGACGCGCGTCGAGGGAGCGGTCGGGGGCGGGCATCAGTGGGCCTTCACGATTCGATGACGTGCTCAAAGGCGACGAAGGTGGCAATCAGGAACACCAGGTCGTAGGCGGCGAGGAGCCGGATCCAGGCCCCCGCCTCGTGCATCAGGTCCGCGCCGAGCAGCGCCTTCGACGCCGTCGTCGCCCCCAGCAGCACCGGCACCAGCATCGGGAACAGGAGCATCGGGAGCAGCACCTCGCGGGCGCGGCTGCGGCTCGACATCGACGCGTAGAACGTCCCCAGCACCACGAGGCCGACCACGCCGAGCGCGATCACCCCCACCAGCGTCGGCCAGGTGGCGGGAATCCCCACGCCGAACAGCACCACCCCCGCCGCCACCACGATCGCCACCATCGCCGTCACGAACACGAGGTTGCCGAGCAGCTTGCCGGCGAAGATCGTCCACCGCGGGCCGGGATACTGCAGCAGCGGCTCCAGCGCGCCGCTCTCCAGCTCCACCTGGAACGAGCGGTTGAACGCCAGGACGCCGGCGAACAGCGTCGCCAGCCAGACCGCCCCCACCGCCGCGTTGCGGAGCGCCGCCCCGTCGGGACCGAGGGCGAGGCCGAGCAGGATCAGGATCGTGACGCCGAGCGCGGCCACGCCGTTGAACCCCGCCTTCGTGCGCAGCTCCGTCGTGAGGTCCTTGCGGGCGATCGCCCGCACCCGCCGCCAGTCGTCGCGCCACGCCATCAGGCGACCCCCGCGGCGGCGCCGACGAGGTTGGGGCGCGCCGCGTCGATCCGGCCCTCCACCAGCGTGAGCGTGCGGTCGATCAGCCCGCGGGCCGGCGCCAGTTCGTGCAGTGCCACCAGCGCCGCCCCCCCGGTGCGCACGATGCCGCCGATCAGCGAGTTGATGAGCTCGACCCCGGCGGCGTCGAGGTTGCTGTAGGGCTCGTCGAGCAGCAGCACGGTGGGAGTGCGAAGGAAGAGCCGCGCCAGCGCCAGCCGGCGCTCCATCCCCGCCGAGAAACCGCGCACGCGCTCGTGGGCCACGCGCGCGAGCCCCACCCGCTCCAGGCTCGCGTCCACCACCGTAGCCGGCATTCCCAGCATGTCGGCGGCGAACTTCAGGTTCTCGCGCGCTGTGAGGTCGTCGTACAGCCCCGGCGTGTGGGCCAGGTAGCCCACCTGCGCGCGCACCGCGGTCGCGTCGCGAACCACGTTCAGCCCGTTCACCTGCGCCGTGCCCGCGTTCGGCTTGAGCAGCGTCGCCACGATGCGCAGGATCGTGCTCTTGCCGCTGCCGTTCTGGCCCATCAGCCCCACCACCTCGCCCGGCCGGACCGCGAGCGTGGTGCCGCGCAGCACCCAGCGGGCGCCGAAGCGCTTGCCGAGTCCGCTGACATCGATCGCTCGGTCGCTCTGGCCATTGGACATCGATCGGCGCGGTTGCGTGGAGGGGGCGCGCCAGGCGCGCGTGGTATCGGCGAACCCGGTGCCGGCGCGGTGCCGGCAGGCGTCGGTGAAACTGCCGAGGGAGGGCGCCCGGTGCCGTCGGGCGAAGCGACCCCGGGTGTAGTGCTTTCCCCTACGTCCCCGGCAGAAGATGACGCCGCCGGCACCTCTATGGAAGGAGCCGCCGGTGCGGGTGCCGGCGGCTCCGCGGCCGACGGTTGTGCTGCCGCCGGGAAGGCCCGGGCGCGCTGCCGTCGGGGCTACTTCAGAAGCGCGATCCTGACCGCCGACGTCTGCGTGATCGGGATGACGAGCCCCTGCGCCTCGACGGTGACCGTGAGGTTGCTCTCCTCGCTCCCCTCTCGCCCCAGGTACTGCCCCGACGACGACAGGAGCGCGATGCCGACCCCCTTGGACTTCCCCTCGATCGAGTAGTCGGAGCCCTGCATGTTGCCGGTGCCGTTGAGGGCGGTGTTGGCCTCGTACCGTACCTTGAGCGCCCTGGTGCCGTTCACGGCGGTGTCGCCGGCGAAGGTGTACGTGAAGACGATCAGCTGCTTGAGCTTCGAGCCGTTCGGCTGCACGACGTCGGCCCTCACCGTGTCGTTCCAGGTGCCGCCGACCTTCGCGCCCTCCAGCAGGATCGGGAGGAAGGTGCGCAACCCGTTGGCCTGTGGAGCCAGCGTGTCGCCCCCCGTGGGCACCGTCACCGAGCCCGACACGATCCGGCCGTTGGTGCCGATCACGCCGGCGAACTTCGTGCCGATCATCTTCGAGACGTCGGGGGACATTCCCATGCTCTGCGTGATCGCCAGCGTGTCGAGCGACAGGGAGACGTCGAGCTGGCCGTGCGACCTGGCGGTGGCCTGCAGCGAGAGGCGCTGCTCGTAGCTGGCGTCGACCTCCTGCTTCTGGCCCATCACTTCCTGGACCGTGTGAATCCTGCTCGTGACCACGTACCTGGCGCTCTGCGGTGTGTAGGCGAGTCCCTGTGCGCCGGCGAGGGGGGGCAGGGTCGCGATCGCGAGCAGGGCGGTCGTGAGGCGGCGGGTCATGCGTGAACTCCAGGGGGGAGGCGGCGGTCTCGGCGGCGTGCCTGCGGGAGGCTCAAACTTACGGGGACCGGGGGTCATACGGTACACCGGCGGGGGCTGTTTCGCGCCGGTCGTGGTGCGTCCGCGGATTGGGCGGCCGTTACCTTCCCGCCCTATGCCAACGCGGACCCGGCTCCCGTGACACCGTCGCCGGCGCTCGCCTGGTGGCTGCTCGCCGCGGCGCAGCTCGCCGCCCTCGCCGTCCTCCTCGTCCGCCTCGCGCCGGGCCGGCACCGCCGGCCGCCGGTTGCACCGGTCACCGATGCGCCCTCGAGCCCCACGGTCTCCGTGATCGTCGCCACGCTCAACGAGGCGCGACGCATCGGCCCCTGCCTCGATGGGCTCGCCCGGCAGGGTTCCCTCGTGCGCGAGATCCTCGTCGTCGACTCCGACTCGACCGACGGCACGCGCGAGCTGGTGGAGCGGGCGGCCACGCGCGATCCGCGCATTCGCCTGCTCGCCGACCCCCCCCTGCCGCCGGGGTGGGTGGGCAAGGTCTGGGCGCTGCAGCACGGGCTCGCCCACGCCCGCGGCGACTGGGTGCTTGGCGTCGACGCCGACATCTCGCCGCACCCGGGACTCGCTGCCGGTGCCGTCGCCGCGGCCTCCGCGCTCGGGTTCGACGTCTGCTCCTTCTCGCCACGCTTTCTCGTCTCCGGGGCCGGCGAGGCCTGGCTGCAGCCGGCGCTGCTCACGACACTCGTGTACCGGTCGGGCGCGGCCGGCGCCGACTCGCCGCCCCCGGACCGGGTGCTGGCCAACGGGCAATGCTTCCTCGCCCGGCGCGCCGTACTCGAGGCCCACGGCGGGTACGCGCTCGCCGCGCGCTCCCTTTCCGACGACGTGACCCTCGCCCGCGCCCTCGCCCGCCGCGGCGTGCGCGTGGGCTTCATGGACGGCGCCGCGCTCTACACCGTGCGCTCGTACACCTCCATGCGTGAGGCCTGGCGCGAGTGGGGGCGCTCGCTCGACCTGCGCGACGCGACCGGCCGCGCCCGCCAGTGGGGCGACATCGCCGAGCTGGTGCTCGCGCAGGCCCTGCCGCTGCCCCTGCTCGTGCTGCTCGCGGCCGCGCCGGCGCGCACCGCGCCCGGCACCGCGCCCTGGCTGGCGCTCGCTGCCACGAATGCGGCGCTGCTCGCGGTCCGGCTTCTCCTCCTTGGCCCCCTGCGCGGCAGCTACGAGCGCGTGGGGCCCGCCTTCTGGCTGTCACCCCTGGCCGACGTGCCGGCGGTGCTGCGGATCGTCATCTCCACGCTGCATCCGCGCCGTACCTGGCGCGGGCGATCGTACCGGTCGAGCGCGAGCCCCTGAGCCGCGCGCGGCGCGGGGGCCGGGGCGTGCCCGGGTCGCCGTCGCGGGCAACCTCACCGCCACACCTTGCCGGTCCCGCCGCGCGCATGCACCGTTTGTAGGGGTTTTCCCGGCCCGCGTGGGGTTCCCGGGAGCCCGACCCGAGCCGGGAGCGACCGCGATGAAGTGGCTCAAGTGGATTGGCATCGTGCTGGGCGTGCTGGTGGTCGTTCTCTGCGCCGCGATCGGCACCGTGTTCGCCGTCAGCCAGCGCCGGTTCGACCGCAGGTGGGACGTGGCGGGCCACGCGCTCACGATCAACCACGACTCCGCCACCGTCGCGCGCGGGCGGCACCTCGTGCAGGCCGTGGTCAAGTGCGTGGACTGCCACGGCCCGGACCTCGCGGGCACGCGCTTCATCGACGACCCGGCGCTGGGACTCGTCGTCGCCAGCAACCTCACCTCCGGCCAGGGGGGGGTCGGCAAGATGTACGACGACGTCGCCTTCGAGCGGGCGCTCCGGCACGGCGTCCGGAGGGACGGCGCCGGCCTGCGCGTCATGCCGTCGTTCGAGATGCAGAACATGGCCGACGACGACGTGGCCGCGATCATCGCCTACCTTCGCGCCGTTCCCCCGGTCGACAAGATCCTCCCCGCGACGAGCCTCCGGCTCCTCGCGCGCGTGCTCTACGTCGCCGGCGAGCTGCCGATCATCGATGCCGAGCGGATCGACCAGGCCGCCAGGCCGCCCGCATCGATGCCGTTCGCGCCGACCAGGGAGTACGGCGCCTACTTCGCGCGCATCAACGGGTGCCTCGGCTGCCACGGCGAGGGGCTGAGCGGCGGCAAGATCCCCGGCACTCCCCCGGACTGGCCGCCGGCGGCGAACATCACGCCCACCGGGCTCGCGCAGTACCAGGAGGCGGACTTCATGAAGCTGCTGCGCACGGGCGTGCGACCAAGCGGAGTGAAGGTGAGCGACGTGATGCCGTGGCGGCTCGCCAAGGACCTCACCGACGACGAGATCCACGTGCTCTGGCTCTACCTGCAGGGCGTGCCGAAGAGGGAGTTCGGAGGGCACTGAGCCGGTCGTCAAGAGCGAGGCGAGGGACCTCCGTCTCCCGCACCGCGCCCGGTCGCTCCCCCCGGCGCGTCCCGCCGCGCGGGCCGCCGCGCGTCCCGCCGCGCGGGCCGCCGCCCGGGCCCCGGCGCGCCCGGGGCCGTCAGTCGAGCGCCGCTCGCGCCTCGCGCGTCAGCCGCCGCACGATCTCGCCCGCCGGCTCGATCGTGTCGATCGCGTGCACGCTCCGCCCGGCCTGCCAGTAGTCCTTTTCGCCCGTCTCGTCGAGCGAGCTCCGCTTGAGCTGCCACAGCGATCGCAGCCCGTAGAAGGTGCGCATCCAGTGCTTTGTCCTGCGCCCCCTGAACAGCCACCGCGCCACCGGCCCGACCGTCGTGCCGAGCCGGGTGATGTACGGCGTGCGGATCACCGACACCGGCACCCCCGTGATCCGCTCGGTGAGCACGATGTCATCCTCCTCCGCCCTGAGGATCGCCTCCTTGTACACGCCGCTGGCGCGGCATTCGGGCGTGGCGATGAACCGCGTGCCGAGCTGCACCCCCACGTACCCGATCCTCAGCGCCTCGGCCACCTCGGCGCCGGTGGCGATCCCGCCCGCGCAGACCACCGGCAGCCCGAGGGGCGCGAGCTCGTCGAACAGCTCCTGCGGTGTGCGCGAGCCGGTGTGGCCCCCGGCCCGCCGATTGACGGCGATCAGGCCGTGCGCCCCGCCGTCGCGCCCCTTGGCCCCCCACTTGAGCTCGGTCACGTCGTGGAACACGAGCCCGCCGTGCGGCGCCACCGCGTCCACGACCCAGCGCGGGTTCCCCAGCGAGGTGATGAAGAACCGCACCCCCTCCTCGAGGGCCACGTCCACCCAGCGCCGCATTCGCTCGAGGTAGGTCCTGCTCGACGCCTCGATCAGCGCGTTGAAGCCGTACGGCCGGCCGCCGCTGAGCTCGCGGATCAGCCTGAGCCCCGCGCGGAACTCGTGCCCGTGCACGTAGGTGAGCGAGATCGGCTGCACCACGCCGATGCCCCCCGCCGCCGAGACGGCGGCCACCAGTTCGGGGTTGCTGCAGGGGTACAGCGGCCCGCAAATGATCGGGGTCGCGATCCCCAGGTGCCGCGTGAGGGGCGTGGCGATCCCGGCCGGCTCGCTCACGCGACCTTCGGCGGCGCGAGGCGCCAGCGCGCCGTCACCCGTGCCACTTCCTCGCCCGCGCCATCGCGAATGTGCGCCACCACGTCGTGGTCCATCGGCGCCGTGACCTGCGGCAGCGTGGTGTGCGTCTCCGCCGTGAGCGTGCCCCGCGCCTTCTTCAGGTACTCGCAGCTCAGGTTCGTCACGATCCCCCGCACCCCCGCCGGCAGCGCCGACATCATGGCCAGCCCGCTCACCATCTCCCCCAGGTTCACCAGCGCCACCGCGTGCACCGAGTTGAGGTGGTTGCGCACGCCGCGACGGTCACGCAGGGTGACCACGGCATGCCCGTCGCCGAAGTCCCGCACCCGCGCGCCGATCGTCCCGGTGTACGGCGCGGTGCGGCCCGCGAGCACGCTGAAGAGCCAGCGTCCGCCGGGGAGGCCGTTCAACCGGTCCCACATCGCGGTGACCTTCGCCCCCGGTGCGTCGAGTGAAGCGGCCATCGTGTCGTCCTCGTGTGTGACGCGCCGCGCGCGGGCGCGAAGGGGCGCGGCGAATCCGGCGCTCCCCGCCGTCAGGTCAGGTGGACGCGCCGCGCAGCGCGCTCGTCACGCCGGCCGCGCTCGCCGCCAGCGCGAGCGGGAAGAGCAGCATCAGCGCGAGAAAGCCCGCCGTACCCGCCTTCATGATCGTGCCCACCGCGGTCGCGACTTCCATCGCCGACCCGTACGACGCGGTCAGCGCAAACAGCGCGCACCAGCCGAGCGCGGCGGAGAGCCCGGCCACCCGCGCCGGGCGCCGGTCGGGCGTCGCGGCGAGCCCCCATGCCGCGCCAAGCACCGGCACGGCCCACCAGCCCACCGTGTACGTGCCGACGGCGAACGCCGCCGACAGCATCAGGATGCCAAGGAGCGCCTTCACCTGGACCCCGCCGGGACAAGGGTGAGTGTCGCGATCGTGCGATTCGGCGGGACGGCGCCGAACAGCGCGCTGTCGAGCCCCCCGCTCGCCCACTGGGGGACCCGGTTCTTGTAGTACCGGCTGAACGGGTTCCCCGACTGGCCGCCGGGGTACGTGGTCCATGCGTGCAGCTCGGGGCCGGTCTCGACGAGCAGCCGCTCGCTCGAGCTGTGGGTGCCATTCGCCGCGCGCGGCGCGATCGTCTCGGGGCCGCTGCGGGCCTGCACGCCATGCTCGCCGAACGGCGCCAGCCGCAGCAGGTGGTTGATCTCGATCGGGCCGCGCCGTCCCCACTGCCAGGCCTCGCCGTTCTCGTCGCCGTACTTCTTCGTCAGGTCGTTCAGCGCCCCCACCAGCGCCGCGGCGAGCATGTCGTCCCTCGACTCCACCACGCCCGGCGTCCGCTTGTCGTCCCACCACGGGCTCGCGGGGTCGCGCATCAGCCGTGCAAGCGCCATCGCCCCCGGCACCGGCGGTCGCAGCGGCGACAGCGAGTCGGCCGGAATGAGCTCGTCCCAGACGCCGCGCGACAGGAACTCCATCGCGCTCTCGAACAGCACCGCCCGCTTGTCGCCGGGAGTGTAGCTCCGCGACCACTCGGCCAGCAGCGCCGCGGCGTGCGTCAGCTCCGGCGCGCCATGCCCCCCCTTGGCCAGCCGCTCCGCCGCCCCCAGGAACTCGGGCACGAACAGGTCCGCCCGCGCGCTCCCGCTGTCGACCTGCATCCGGCGAATCGCATCGGGGGTCCACGCCGAGTCGGCGCGCAGCCGCTGGTTGATGCGCATGGCGCGGAACGGCGCCGGCCAGCTCGCGCCGAGGTAGCGCTTGTTGACCTTTGGGTCGATCGGCTGCTGGTTGGCGCTCGCCAGGAACCCCTGCGCCGGGTTCACCGACTGCGGGTACTGGTCGAGCGGCCAGTAGCCCGTCCAGTCGCTGGCCCGCGTCGACCCGTCGCGGACCTCGATGCCGGAGCCGTTCCCCGGGCGGATCGGGTAGCGCCCGGTGGAGCGGATGCCGATCGAGCCGGCGCGATCGGCCATGATGAAGTTCTGCGCCGGTGCGACATACCCCTCCATCGCCGTCATCAGCGTCGCCACCGAGGTCGCCCGCTGGGCCCTCTGGAAGACCGCGATCGACGCCGCGGCGTTCGTGGTGTCGAGCGCCGTCCACCGCATCGACACCCACGCGCCCCGGAGCGAGCGCATCGGGCCGCGGTGCGTGAAGTACAGCGTGTCGAGCTGCAGCCGTCGGCCGCCGGGGCCCCGGTACACCTCCTCGTGCACCTCGAGCGGCACCCAGGCGCCGTCGAGCTTGTACTTCGTGGGGTGCCTGCCGTCGTCCACCGTCTCGCGATACAGGTCGAGCACGTCGGCGCCGGTGTTCGTCGCCGACCAGGCCACGTCGCGGTTGAAGCCCAGCACGATCGATGGCGTTCCCGCGAAGGTGAAGCCGTACGCGTCGAGCTCGCCCTTCACGGTCAGGTGCGCCTCGTACCAGATGCTCGGCAGCGACAGGTCGAGGTGCGGGTCGCCGGAGAGGATCGCGTAGCCGTGCTTCGTGCGCCGCGGCGAGACCGCCCAGTTGTTGCTCGCCTCGCGCCACTCCGGGTCGCCCGCCGTCGCGCCGCCGACGGCGCTCGCCGCGAGTGCCACCGTCCCCGCCGCCGAGAGGATCGCGGTGTCGGGTGCGCCCGGCGGTGGCAGCTTCCGCAGGTCGAACCGCGTCGCCTTCTGCCCGTTGGGCTGGATCGGCTCCTGGATCGGCGCCTCGGCGGCGTACAGCTGCTCCGCGGCGGCGCGCCCCACGAGGGCCCCCGCCAGCACCACGCTGTACTCGGGCACCTGGAACGACAGCGTCTGGTTCATGCGGCTCAGCAGGTACATCGTGTGCTTCGGCTCCCAGCGCATCGGCAGGCGGCCCAGGAGCCGGTACTCGATCGGCAATTCCCACGGCTGCATCTGCGCCACGTACGCGTTCACCCCGTCGGCGTAGGCGTCGAGCGACCGCCGCTCGGGGCCGCCTTCCTTGAGGAGCGCGAACTTGCGCTCGGCGGCCCAGCCCAGCCCGATGCGGCGCGCCACCGTGTCGAGGCGCAGCAGCTGCGGGTTGAGCTCGCTCAGCGTGCCGGCGGCGGCGCGCGTCTGCAGCTCGAGCTGGAACAGGCGGTCGCGCGCCACCACCCAGCCCAGCGCGCGGTAAGCGTCCTCGGGGCTGCCGGCGACCACGTGCGGCACCGCCCGATCGTCATAAGTGATGGTCACCGCGCCGGCGAGGCCGGGCACGATCCCCTTCATCCGTGGCGGGATCCGCGCCGCCCGCGCGGCCCCGACGGCGCCGTTCGCCGGGTCGAGGAGCGGCCCCAGTGGCGGCAGGGGGCCCGAGCGGCGCGCCCCCACCCAGCAGAGCGCGAAGGCGAGGATCGCGGAACAGGTGAGCCGGATGGGGCGCATCGGGAGTCCTGGTGGACGGTGCAGGGAGCGCTAGTTGTCGCCGCCGATGAGGCCGCCGAGGCCGCCGAGCAGCCCCCCTTCCTCGCGGCGACGACCGCCACCGCGAGGCGCCGAGGCGAGAATCTTGTCGGCGAGCCGCGAGAAGGGGAGGGTCTGCAGCAGCACGCGCCCCGGACCGGAGAGCTTCGCGAAGAACAGCCCCTCGCCGCCGAACAGCGCCGTCTTCACGCCGGGCACCATCTCGATGTCGTAGTCCACCGACTCCTGCATCGCCACCAGGCAGCCGGTGTCGACGCGCAGCACCTCGCCCGGCTTGAGGTCCACCACGTGGATCGTGCCGCAGGCGTGCAGGAAGGCGAGCCCGTCGCCCTCGATCCGCTGCAGGATGAACCCCTCGCCACCGAAGAACCCGGCGCCGATGCGCCTGGTGAAGGCGATCGTGACGTTGATGCCGCGGGCCCCGCACAGGAACGAGTCCTTCTGGCAGATGATCCGGCCCTGCCATTGCGCGAGGTCCACCGGCAGGATCTTGCCGGGGTAGGGCGACGCGAAGGCCACGTCGCGGCGCACCGCCGCCTCGTTGCCGAAGAGCGTGACGAAGAACGAGTCGCCCGAGAGGAGCCGCTTCCCCCCCGCCAGCAGCTTGCTGAACATCGACCCGCCGCTCCCCGTCATGTCGAGCGTGGTCGCCATCCGGATGCCGTCCTGCATGAACATCATGGCGCCCGCCTCGGCGACCACCGCCTCGCCGGGGTCGAGGGTCACGATGACGCCCTGGAGGTCGTCGCCGATGATCTGGTAGTCGATGACGTCGGCTGGCATGACGGGGTCCGCGTGTCGGGGTTTGGGGAGGAGGGGAAGGTCGCCCCGGGGCCCGGTGCGGCGAAAGGGGGACTCCGTGGCGTCGCCGGTCGTGGACGATGGCACTTTGCGCCGGCTCGGGAGTAGTTTAGCGCGTTGAGGTGAGCGGCCGTTCCCGCGCTGGCGCGGGACCTGCCCTCTGTGCTGGCCACGAGCAATCACCGATGCCACGCGCCGGAGTCCACATGCCGTCCCCGTCCTTCCGCTCGCGCGCGGGGCGCGCCGCCCGCTGGGGCGCCGCCGCCACCGCCGCGCTCGCGCTCGCCGCCTGCTCGAGCACGCGCGTCTCGCGCATCGACCCCAACGCCGTCACCGACCTCTCGGGGCGCTGGAACGACGCCGACTCGCGCCTCGTCGCCAACGCGCTCATCCAGCAGTCGCTCGGGAACCCGTGGGCGCGGAACTTCGCGCAGGCCAACGGCGGCCGGCAGCCGACGGTGATCATCGGCTCGATCCGCAACAAGTCGATGGAGCACATTCCCGTCGGCACCTTCGTGGCCGACCTCGAGCGCGCCCTCGTCAACTCGGGGCAGGTGCAGGTGGTGGCGAGCAAGGCCGAGCGCGGCCAGCTGCGCGACGAGCGCGCCGACCAGCAGCAGAACGCCGCCGCCGACTCCCGCGCCCGGCTCGCCCGCGAGCAGGGGGCGCGCTACATGCTGCAGGGCGACGTCCAGACGATCGAGGATTCCGAGGGAAAGGAGAAGGTCGTGTTCTACCAGGTGGACGCGGCGCTGATCGACCTCGAGACGAACGCCAAGGTCTGGATCGGCCAGCACAAGATCAAGAAGTACATCGAGCGTCGCGGCATCGGACTCTGAGCGGGGGCACACCATGCGAACCAGGACCCTGACCGTCGTCGCCTGCCTCGCGCTGGCCGCCGTCGCCGCCTGCGCATCGCGGCGCGTGCGCGAGCGGCCGATTTCGGTGAACGGCGACAAGATGCCCAACCCCGACTCGATCGCCGCCAGCTATGCCGTGCGCGGCGAGGCCGAGCGGGCCCGCCTCGCCGCCCGGCGCGACTCGATCGCGGCGGTGGCCGCGGCCTCGTGCAGCGGCGAAACCTGCGCGGCGATGACCCGTGGCGAGGTCGTGCTCGGCATGAACGACGCCCAGGTCATGACCGCCACCCGCACCAGCGCCGACGCCTGGTCGGTGCGCCGCGCCGGCACGGCCACGGTCATGGTGGCCGCCCGGCCGCAGTTCCAGCCCCGCGACGCCACCGGCGAGCTGGCGATGGTGCAGCTGGTGGACGGCCGCGTCACCACCTACGCCTACCGCGAGCCGCAGGGACTGCGGGTGGTCAGCGCCGGCGCCGACGCCACCGACGCCGCGCGGGCCAGGGCGCAGGCCGCCTCGCTGATCAGGGAGGGCGACGACTTCAACGCCGCCGGCCGCCGCGCGGAGGCCCTCGACCGCTACGATCGCGCCCTCCTCCTCGACGGTGACAACCCGATGCTGCAGTACAAGGTCGCCACCCTGCTCGACCTCCAGTTGCGGCCGCAGGAGGCGCTGATGCGCTACCAGCGCTTCGTGCAGCAGATACGGCTGCAGGAGATTCAGGCCTCGGGCGAGGCGGCGGCGAAGCAGGCGGAGGCGATCGCGATGGCCCAGCAGCGCATCGTGATCCTGCAGCAGAAGGCCGCGCCGTCGCCCTGAGCCGCCGCGCGGAAGTCGTGCCGCGGAGGATCGGTCCCGCCCTGGTGGCGGTGCTCGCGCTCACGGGATGCGCGGTCGCCGCCACCTTGCGCTCGTATGACGTCACCCCGAGCGGGCTCGAGCGCACCGAGCAGCGGCTCCGCGTCTGGTTGTCGCGCGCCCGATCCGACTCCGCCGCCTGGCCGGCGGCCAGCGCCCTCCCCGGCGATCAGCTGCTCCGCACGCTCTACGAGGGAACCTTCGCCTTCTACAACCGGAAGTTCCGGCAGGCCGGCGAGAAGTTCGACGAGGCCGACCGGATCACCGAGGCGCGGTACACCAGGAGCCTGTCGCAGAACGCGCTGGCGATGCTCACCAACGACCGCGAGCTCGACTTCGAGCCGGGGATCAACGAGCGGCTGTTGATCCACTACTACGGCGCCTTGTCGTTCATCGGCGCCGGCGACCTCGAGGGGGCCGCCGTCGAGGCCCGCAAGCTCGGCTACCTGCTCGAGAAGTTCGGCGGCGACCTCACCGACCGCGACCGGTCCTCGCGCACGATGCTGCGCTGGTTTGCCGGTGCGGTGTTCGAGGCGGCGGGGGAGCGCAACGACGCCCTCGTCAGCTACCGCAATGCCCGTGCCCTCGCCGGCGACAGCGTGCGCGGTGCCGACGACGATCGGCTGCCGGTGGACGGCCTGGTGGCCGACAGCGGCGACGTGCTGGTGGTGGTGGAGCAGGGCTTCGTCGCCTTTCCCGTTCCCTTCGACATCTCGATTCCCCTCTACCAGCACGAGGCCCGGTACTACGACAGCGACGCCGACCGGTCGCGGCAAGCCTGGATGTCCGGGCGGGTGGGGCTTCGCATGCGGGCGCAGCTGGCGGGGATGCCGGGGGGCGGGCTCTACTGGGGCCAGACGCCGGGCTCCCTCGTCGTCGCCAACGAGTTCGGGATGATGACCGCCGTCGACCCCGACTCGGTGAGCATGGCGTACCGCGGGGGGCACCGGTACAACTATCGCTACGACCCGCGGTGGGGCGGGCTCCCCGTGCGCGCGGCGGTCGCCGACCGCATCCTCAAGCTCTCGATTCCCGTGTACCGCGTGCCGCGCGGGGCGGGGACGCCGCGCGTCGCGACGGCGGCTGGTGCCGCCGCCCCCTTTGCGTGGGGCAATCTCTCCGAGGCCGAGGTCGCCGACTTCGACCGCGAGCGCGCCTGGACCTACACCCGCGCCGTGCTGCGAGTGGCGGTGAAGGCGATCGCCGCCGAGGCCGCCGAGCAGGCGGCGCGGAAGGCGGCCGAGGGGAAGAAGGGGGGCAAGAAGGACGAGGCGAACGCCGCGCGCTGGGGGCGCTTCTTCGGCTTCCTCACCAGCGCAAGCGGCGCGATCCTCGAGCGCGCCGACACCCGGAGCTGGAACCTCCTGCCCCATAGCGTGAGCCTGGTGCGCGTGCGCCTTCCGGCCGGACGGCAGACGGTGCGCCTCACCGCCCCCGGCGGCGCGGACGGCACGATCGAGGTGCCCGACGTGCTGGTGCGGGCGGGGCAGCTCACCTTCGCCTCGCGGCGGTTCTGGGGGTCGGAGGCGGAGTGGTGAGCGTCCCGGAGGGGAAGGGCGAGGAAGGCGAGGCCGGCGCAACCACAACGCCGCCGAGGCGCACGGAAACGCACGAAGGGGCACGACTTGCCCACGGCGGGCGATTCAGGGCGCGAAGACGGGCACTCGGCCGCCGCCCCGAGCCCCGCCCTTAACGTCGCAGCGCGCCGGTCGTCTCCCGCCGCATCGCGAGGGGAGCGCGAGACGACCCGAACCACATGGAGACCGGCAATGCGATCGTTGCACCGACTGCGTCACCTCGCGCTCACGGGAACGCTGGCCATCGTCGCCGCCTGCGACAGCGAGCGGGCCACCTCGTCCACCGCCGACGCGCGGCTCGCCGAGGACCTCATGCTCGGCGTCGGCACCAGCACCAGCGCCCAGCAGCTGCGAGGCGGCGGACCGCCCGACATCAACCACCTCCTCCGCAACGCCCCCGACTCGATCAAGCCCACCGCCGACCAGGTCGCCGCGATCGCCGCCCTGCAGGCGGCATTCGAGACGGCCAGCGCAGCCGACCTCACCCTCCTCCGGCAGCTGCACGATTCGGCCATGGCGCTGCGTGGCGCCGGTGCCTCGCGCGATGACGTGCGCGCCGTGCTCGCGACCGGCGACGCGGCCCGCACCCGGCTGCGCGCCGCACAGGACGCGCTGCGCGACGCGATCGACGCGGTGCTCACCGATGCGCAAAAGGCGTGGCTCAAGGCCAACCTGCCGCCACCGTTCGCCGGTGGGCCGTTTGGCCCGGGCGAGCGTCGCCGTGGTCCGGGCGGCATGGGTGGTCCGCCCGCCGGTGGCCCGCCCCCCGGCGGCCCGTAGGTTTGCATCGCCCGTGAAATCGATGGGGCGCCGGTCGCGCGAGTGGCCGGCGCCCCTCGCCGTTCCCGGTGGAGGCGGCTCCCCCCGGCGCCGCCGGGCGCAGGGACCGCGGCGCCTTGGCGCGGCCGGGCGACGCGAGGCAAATTCCCCGCCATGCGCACACTCGCCGCCGCACGCGCCCGCCGCGTCCTCGCCCTCGCCGTCCTCGCCCTCGCCGTCCTCGCCGTCGCGCCCGCCGCCGTCGTGCGCGCGCAGCTCATGACCATCGACACGTCCGGCGATGCCGGCATCCATCAGCTCGTCGCCCGCCTCGACCTCGAGAAGTACAAGGCCACCATCAAGGGGCTCACGAAGTTCGGCGACCGACGCCAGGGCACGAAGCGCAATCGCGACGCCGTCGACTGGATCGAGGCGCAGCTCAGGAGCTACGGCTGCGGCGACGTCGAGCGCATCAGGTACGACTACCAGCCGCCGCCGCCATCGCCGCGGCGCGTGCCCCTCGCTCCCGATCAGGGCCAGGGTGGCAGCCGCCTGCGCGGCAACCGCGTTCGCACCGGCGTGAACATGGACTCGCTGCGCCAGCCCGATCCCGCCATTCGCGCCACCGACGCCGAGCCCACGACCCCGGGGCCGCGCGAGCAGGTGGTGTGCACCAAGGTCGGCAGCACGCACCCCGAGGAGATGTATATCGTGGGCGGGCACATGGACGGCCACGGCTGGAACGAGGCCGCCAACGACGACGGCAGCGGCACCGCGCTCGTCATGGAGCTGGCGCGCATCTTCAGCTCCCCCGACGTGCGGACCGACCGCACGATCCGCTTCGCCCTCTGGAACAACGAGGAGACCGGCCTCAACGGCGCCCGCGCCTACGTCGCCCAGCGACAAGCCCTGCAGGGCAAGGAAGATCCGCCGGGCTCGGGCAAGTACCCCGAGCCCCGGTGGCTCGGCATGATCCAGCACGACATGATGCTCTGGGACCACGGCATGCCCCTCGCCGACGGCACGCTCCCCAGGGAGCAGCGCCCCGAGGCCGACGTGAACATCGAGTTCCAGTCCCGGTCGGCAATGGCCGAGCCCAGCGCCAGGCTCGCCTGGTTCTTCCACGCCGCCAACGAGCGATTCGCGACCGACTATCCGGCCACGGTCGGGCCGCACATGACCAACACCGACTCGGAGCCCTTCCAGAACCTGGTCCCCAGCATCAGCCTGCGGGAAAACGAGCGCGGCAGGGAGATCGGCGCCGGCTGGGATCCGAACTGGCACCAGCCGTCGGACGTGTTCGCCACCTACAGCGACAAGGACTTCCGGCTCGGGCTCAACGCGGCCCAGACCACGCTTGGTGCCGTGGCGCGCCTCGTTGGCGCGAAGCTCGTGATGAAGTAGCGCCCGGCTGCCGCACCGGCGCCCGCCCGCCGCCGGGCGCGGTCGCGCGCTACCGCGCGCCGCGCCGCCGCACGAGCAACACCGCCGCCAACCCCGCCGGCATGAGCAGCAGCGTGGTGGGCTCGGGCACCGTCGACACGCCGGATGCGTCGCGAATCGTGATCGTCCCCGACTCGAGCGGGTCGTACGACTGCAGCGACTCGGGGTCCTGGAAGGGGTCGTGCACCGGGTCGCCCGACGCGAAGCTCTGGCCGGCGTAGCTCGCGTAGTTGCACCCCGTCCACCAGAAGCAGTGCTCGCTCGGGGCCACCGCGTACACGCCGTCCACGAGCGTCGGGGCGCCGAGCCCGCCCGCGAACAGCATCGCGGCGCCGATCTTGAAGCCGAGCCGGTTGAGGCCGAGGTCGTTCTGGTAGAGCGCGAAGCCGCCCCCCTGGCCGCCGTCGAACAGCAGCACCGACGGCGCCTCTGCCGTCGCCAGCATCACGTCGAGCGGGCCGTTCAGGTAGCGCACGCTGGTCACGCCGCACACGAGCACCGCGCCCGTGCCGCCGCCGCACACGGCCGGCGATCGGTCCAGCTCGAACGACAGCCTGAAGCTGGCCGTCGGACTCGGCGCATTGCCGGTGTAGCGGTAGATCCCGTCGAGGGTCAGCGACACGCGTTGCGCGCTCGCGGTGCCGGTGGAGGCGACGAGCGCAGTGGCGATGAACAACCGATGGATGTTCCGTATCATGCTGGCTCCGGAGGTGGTCTGGCCATCCGGCTGAAACGCAAGATGTGTGCACGACCGCGCGCGACAACATAACTGGCTGTGTAGCAACGTGTTACGACATGCAGTCCGGGCAGCTCCCCTGTGGCTTTCGGGCCCGGTTGTGGCACCAGGGGCTCCTCCCCCTCGCACCGCTCGTCGGGCGGCCGGGGTCAGGCCGGTCGCCCGCGGCGACCCAGCCACTCCACGATCGCCGCGCCGAATGGTGGGAGGTCCTTCGGCACGCGGCTGCTCACGATGTTGCCGTCCACAACCACCGGGGCGTCGACCCAGGTGGCGCCGGCATTGGTCACGTCGTCGCGGATGCCGACCGTGCTGGTGAGCTTCCGACCGCGCACGATGCCCGCCGAGATGAGGATCCAGGGGCCATGGCAGATGGTGGCGATCAGGCCGCCGGCCTCGTGCACCTCGCGCACAAGGCGCAGCACGTCGGCGTCGCGCCGCAGCTTGTCGGGGGCCCATCCGCCCGGGGCGACGATGCCCGCCAGCGACGACGCCTTCACGTCGCGCACCTGCAGGTCCATCGTGGCGGGGTAGCCGTGCTTGCCGCGGCAGCTCGCCTCGCCCATGCCGGCCAACGGGGCGGCGTAGCCAGCCTCCTCGAGCCTCAGCTTCGGGTACCAGACTTCGAGGTCCTCGTACTCGGGACCGCACAGGACGAGGACGGTGCCCGTGGCGCTCACTTCCGGAATGCCGCGCGGCGTGGCTACTTCCCCTTGCGCGCCGCCATCGCGTCCTGCGCCCACGTGAGCGGAATGATGAACAGCGGCGTGAGGAAGACGCCCAGCAGCGAGTTGATCCAGATGAGCGCGAGGTAGAAGGCGCCCATGCCCAGACCTGCCCACAGCGTGCCAAGGGGACCATGCGTTTCCACGCGGCTTCTCCGTGCGAGGGGGAACGAGTGCGAAGTGTAGCCGTGCGTTCCGGCAGGCGCCAGCAGTGACGATCGCCGCGGGGAGCCGGCCCGCGAATCTCCCTCGGTCGGGTCGCGTGGTGCCGCCCCTCGTCGCCCGGGTGCGCGAGGCGCTGTCGGGCGAGCGCGACGGTGAGGCGCGGCGATTCGTGCTCGCCGTGTCGGGGGGACTGGACTCGATGGCCCTCCTGCGGGCGTCGATCCGGGCCGGCATGCGCGGCCGCATCGCCGCGGTGGCCACCTTCGACCACGGCACCGGCAGGTCCGCGACCGCGGCGGCGGCGCTGGTGGCACGCGTCGCCGACGCGAACGGGGTCCGCTGCGAGTCGGGGCGCGCCCCCCCGGGCACGGTGCGCACCGAGGCGGCGTGGCGCGACCTGCGGCACGGCTTCCTGCGTGACGTCGCGCGCCGTCACCGCGCCGAAGTCGCCACCGCGCACACGCGCGACGACCAGGTCGAGACCGTCGCCATGCGCATCCTGCGCGGGTCGGGCGCGCGCGGCCTCGCGGGGCTCGACGCCGACGGCGACGTGGTTCGTCCCCTGCTCACGAGCACGCGCGCCGAGCTCGCCGCCTTCGCCGCGGCCGAGGGCCTCGCGTTCGCCCACGACCCGACAAACGACGACCGCCGCTATTTCCGGAACCGGATGCGCCTCGAGCTCCTCCCGGCGCTCTGCGCGGCCAATCCCGGCTTCGACCGGTGGCTGCTCGTCCTCGCCGGCCGCGCGGCGGCGCTCCGCCGCGACATCGAGGCGCTCGCGGCGCGCATTCCGATGCGGTACGAGCCGTTCGGCACCTGGCTCGTCGATCGCGGCGCCCTGACCGGGCTCGGTGCCGAGGCGCTCGCCACCCTCTGGCCGGCGGTGGCGGCCCGGGCCGGGATCACCCTCGACCGGCGCGGAACCGCCCGGCTGGCCCGGTTTACGGAAACCGGGAGCACGGGGGGGCGCGTCCAGCTCTCGGGAAGGCACGAGGTCGTGCTCCGCCGGAACGAGGTCGCGCTCGGACCGCTCGGGGCGCCGGGACAGAGCCGGCGCAAGGCGCCGCGCCGGGGACCGCGATAGCCGCGTGGGGGTACCCCGGAGGGGCGGCGCTCGGTAGCCTTCGAGGGTGGGCGTAGCGCAGGTCGCCGCACTCACGCGGCAAGCGCCCGGCCCGGATGGCCGGTGGTTGGGGAGCATCAGTGACCGCAGCGGCGGCCGATCCGCGCCTCCTCGGGCGCACCGTCAAGCGAGTGCCGTTTTCGGCGGCGCAGATCGCGACCCGCGTGGCCGCGCTGGGCGCCGAAATCACGGCGGCCTACCCGGACGGCGAGCTGCTCGTGCTCGGGTTGCTCAAGGGGAGCTTCATCTTCCTGAGCGACCTGGTGCGGCAGATCGAGCGCCCGCTGCAGGTCGACTTCCTGGTGGCGTCGAGCTACGGCGACGCCACCGAGTCGAGCGGGCTGGTGCGGCTCGTGTACGATCCGGAAACCCGGCTGGAGGGCAGGAACATTCTGTTGGTGGAGGACATCGTGGACTCGGGGCGCACCCTCACCCGGCTCATGGACCTCCTGCTCCAGCGCCAGCCGAAGTCGCTCGAGATCTGCGCCCTGCTCGACAAGCACGTCGCCCAGCACCTGCGCTACCCGGTCAAGTTCACCGGCTTCGACGCCCCCAACGAGTTCCTCGTCGGATACGGGCTCGACCATGCCGAGAACTTCCGTCATCTGCCATACATCGCCAGCCTGCAATAAGATCAACCAGCCATGCCTGACCCGACTCCGCCAATCGCCCCGAAGAACGGGAAGAACGACAAGAAGAGCAACTGGGCGCGCCTGTCCCGGACGCTCTCGTTCTGGGTCCTCGTGATCCTGATTCCCGTCGCCTTCATCCAGTTCTCGAGTGGCCGCGCCGACCCGTCGCCCACGATCAGCTACTCGCAGTACGACCGCGAGCTGCAGCGCGGCAACATCTCCAAGGTCGTGATCCTGGCCGGCAGCGAGGTCAACGGCGACTTCGTGAATCGCGTGTCGGTGGCCGGCCGCGACGTGAAGAAGTTCAACGTGCTGTGGCCCGTCGGTCCCGCCGGTGGCTCCGACGACGAGGTCAGGCGCCTGCGCGACAAGGGGGTCGAGATCGAGGCCAAGCCGGCGCGCACCGGCCTGGCGCAGATCCTCCTCACCGCGCTGCCGTGGGTGATCATCATCGGCGCCTGGTTCTTCCTGCTGCGCAACATGCAGGCGAGCGGCAACAAGGCGTTCTCGTTCGGCAAGAGCAAGGCCAAGCTGCTCTCCGGCGACACGCCCAAGATCACCTTCGCCGACGTGGCCGGCGCGGACGAGGCCAAGGTCGAGCTGCAGGAGATCATCGAGTTCCTCAAGGACCCGGCCAAGTTCACCCGCCTCGGCGGCCGGCTCCCCAAGGGGGCGCTGCTCGTCGGTCCGCCGGGCACGGGCAAGACCCTCCTCGCCAAGGCGGTGGCCGGGGAGGCCGCGCGCCCCTTCTTCTCGATGTCGGGCTCCGACTTCGTGGAGATGTTCGTGGGCGTGGGGGCGAGCCGCGTGCGCGACCTGTTCGAGCAGGGGAAGACGCACGCGCCGTGCATCATCTTCATCGACGAGATCGACGCCGTGGGGCGCCACCGCGGCGCCGGCCTCGGCGGCGGCCACGACGAGCGCGAGCAGACCCTCAACCAGCTCCTCGTCGAGATGGACGGCTTCGAGAGCAACGAGGGCGTGATCCTGATCGCGGCCACCAACCGCCCCGACGTCCTCGACCCGGCGCTGCTGCGACCGGGGCGGTTCGACCGGCAGATCGTGGTCGATGCGCCGGACCTCCGCGGCCGCGAGGGGATTCTCAAGGTCCACCTGCGCAACAAGCCGATCGCCGACGACGTGAACATCACGTCGCTGGCCCGTGGCACGCCGGGGATGGCCGGCGCCGACCTGGCGAACCTCGTGAACGAGGGGGCGTTGCTGGCGGCCCGCCGCGGGCACGACCAGATCTTCATGGGCGACCTCGAGGAGGCCAAGGACAAGGTCATGCTCGGCGCCGAGCGCAAGTCGCTCGTGATGAAGGACGAGGAGCGCCGGCTGACGGCCTACCACGAGGCCGGCCACGCGGTGTGCGCGATGGTCGTGAAGGGGAACGACCCGCTGCACAAGGTCACGATCGTGCCGCGCGGGCGCGCCCTCGGCATCGCCTTCACGCTGCCGGAGGACGACCGGGTGAGCGTGACGCGCGAGCAGCTCGAGGCGCGGCTGGTGATGGCCTACGGCGGCCGCGCCGCCGAGGAGTTGATGTTCGGCCACGAGCGCGTGACCACGGGGGCCCAGAGCGACATCCAGTTCGCCACCGGGCTCGCCCGGCGCTACGTGACGCAGTGGGGGCTCTCCGACGCGATCGGCCCGATCCTCGTCGGCGACAACGAGCAGGAGCTCTTCCTCGGCCGCGAGATCCAGCACCGGCGCGAGGTGTCGGAGCAGACGGCGCAGCTGGTGGACTCGGAGGTGAAGCGCGTGATCAACAACGCGTACACCCACGCCAAGACGGTGCTCACCGAGAACATGGCGCTGCTCAGGAACGTGGCCGAGAACCTGCTCGAGCGCGAGACGCTCACGCGCGAGGACATCAACCTGCTGATGAACGGGGAATCGCTGCCGCCGCGCACGCCGGCGACGCCGGCGATCGCGCCGCCGGCGAACGTGCCGGCCCCGCTCACCGAGCCGCGCCGGGTGAGCCCGCCGCTGCTTGGCGGGCCCGAGGTGGCGCCGGCGTAGCGGGGGCCTCGAGGGACGCCCGGGGGCGGCGGGGTGCGGCATCTGGTCGCGCCCGCCGCCCTTCCTTATTGCTTGTGTGAGTCCCGAACCGCCAGTAATTTTGCCTGCTATGCCGTTTCCGGCCCTGCCCGCGGCCCTCGCCGACGTGCGGCGCCGGATCGCGGCGGCCGCGGCGCGTGGCGGGCACGGGCAGTCGGTCACCATCATCGCGGTGACCAAGTCCTTCGGGCCCGGGGCGCCGGCGGCCGCGTACGAGGCGGGACTCGCCGATGTTGGCGAGAACAAGGTGCAGGAAGCGCTCGACAAGATGGCCCGCGTCACGGTGCCGGTGCGGTGGCACCTGATCGGCCACCTGCAGCGCAACAAGGTGAAGTTCACGGACCCGTTCGTGCTGGTGCACGGCATGGACTCGGCCCGGCTCGCCGACGCGCTGCATGCGCACGGGGTGTCGCGGGGCAAGCCGGTGCCGGCGCTGTTGCAGGTGAACGTGACGGGCGAGGCGACCAAGGGGGGCTACACGCCCCCCGACATCGCCGCGGAAGCGAGGCGGTTGCGGGCGCTGGACGGGCTGCACGTGGGCGGCGTCATGACCATGGCGCCGTTCGACGCACCGGAGCCGGTGCTGCGGGCGGCCTTTGGCGGGGCGCGGGAGGCACGATCCCGGCTGGCCGATGCGGGCCTGCCGGCCACGGAGCTGAGCATGGGAATGTCGGGAGACTTCGAGATCGCGGTCGAGGAGGGCGCCACGATGGTGCGCCTTGGCACGATCCTGTTCGGCACGAGGGGCTGATGATCGACGAATCCTTCCACCTGACACCGCTCGACGTGCGTCGCTACGAGTTCGCGACGCAGATGCGCGGCTACGAGAAGGCGCGCGTGGACCAGTTCCGCGAGCAGGTGGCCGACGAGCTGGAGCGCCTCACCCGCGTGAACCAGGAGCTCGACGCCAAGGCCAAGGGGCTCGCCGAGCAGCTCAAGGCCTTCCGCGACCGCGACAAGGCGCTCAACGACGCGCTCGTGAGCGCGCAGCAGCTGCGGGCCGAGATCCGCGAGCAGGCCGACCGCGAGTCGCAGCTCATCCTGCGCGAGGCCCGCGCCGAGGGGGACAAGCTGCTCGACCAGGCCCGCGCCGAGATCCGCAAGCTGCAGGTCGAGGTCGACAACCTCGAGCGGGTGCGCCGCACCTACCTGCTCTCGCTCCGCACGATCGCCGAGAAGCAGCTCGCCGAGGTCGAGGCGCTTGCCGGCGCGCCGCCGGTGGGCGGGGCCGCCGCGACCGGCGCCGACGCCGCCAACGGCGCGAAGGCCCCGAAGAGCGAGACCCCCGCCCGCGGCAGCGGCTCCTGGCTCGACCAGATGGTCCGCGAGTAGGAACGGCGTGACGGTTTCGCGCGACCGGCCGGTCACCGAGGGTCCCCTGCACAGCCGCGCGCGCATCGACGCCGCGGCGTCGCTGGTGCGCATGCGCTGGCCGCAAGTGCCCGAGGTCGCGATCGTGCTCGGCACGGGGCTCGGCGCGCTGGCCCGCGAGATCGCGGTCGAGGCGCAGGTGCCCTACGGCGAGATTCCCGGCTTTCCCCTCAGCACGGTGGAGTCGCACGCCGGCCGGCTCGTCTGCGGCACCCTCGAGGGGAAGCGGGTGATCGCGATGGAGGGGCGCTTCCATCGCTACGAGGGCTACTCGCTGCAACAGGTGACCTTCCCGGTGCGCGTGCTGCGCGCGCTCGGGGCGCCGGTGCTGGTCGTGTCGAACGCCTGCGGCGGGATGCACCCCCGATGGCAGGCGGGGGACCTGATGCTGATCGCCGACCACATCAACCTCACCGGCGACAGCCCCCTCATCGGGCCGAACGACGACAGCCTCGGGCCGCGCTTTCCCGACATGTCGGCCGCGTACGACGAGCCGCTGCGCGCGCTCGCGCGCGCGGTGGCGCGCGAGCGCGGCCTCGTGCTGCGCGAGGGAGTGTACGTCGCGGTCGCCGGCCCGAACCTCGAGACGCGCGCCGAGTACCGGATGCTGCGCGGCTTCGGCGCCGACGTGGTGGGCATGAGCACCGTCCCGGAGGTGACGGTCGCGGTGCACGGCGGGATGCGCGTGCTCGGCCTGTCGATCGTGACCGACATGTGCCTCCCCGACGCCCTCGAGCCGGCGAGCCTCGAGAAGATCATCGCCACGGCGATGGGCGCGGAGCCGCACCTCGCGACGCTGGTGCGTGGCGTGCTGGGGCGCCTGTGACCTCCACCCTGCCGGCCGCCGCGGCGCCGCGCTTCCGGCCGCTGCCCCCCGAGCGCGCCGCCGACGAGCTCGAGACGGAACTCCTCGCGCTCTGGGAGCGGGAGGGGCTCTTCGAGCGCTCGCTCGAGGCCCGCGCGGGCGCCACGCCGTGGGTCTTCTACGAGGGACCGCCGACGGCCAACGGGCGTCCCGGCATCCACCACGTCTTCGCCCGCACCCTTAAGGATCTCTTCTGCCGGCACCGTGCGATGCTGGGGTACGACGTCGCCCGCAAGGCGGGGTGGGACACGCACGGCCTCCCGGTCGAGATCGAGGTCGAGAAGGCCCTCGGCATCAGCGGCAAGCAGGAGATCGAGCGGGTGGGCGTGGCGGCCTTCAACCAGAAGTGCCGCGAGAGCGTCTTCACCTACCGCGCCGAGTGGGAGAGGCTCTCGGCGCGCATCGGCTACTGGCTCGACTACGCCCGGCCGTACGTCACGTACAGCAACGAGTACGTGGAGAGCGTCTGGTGGGCGCTCAAGGCGTTGCACGGCAAGGGGCTGCTCACGCGCGGGCACAAGATCCTCCCCTACTGCCCCCGCTGCGGCACCGCCCTCTCGAGCCACGAGGTCGCCCTCGGCTACAAGGACGTCGAGGACCCGAGCGTGTACGTGGCCCTCGACCTCGTGGCCGACGAGAGCGGGGCGATGCCCGTGCAGGCGTCGGTCGACGGGCCGGGCTCCAATGCGTCGCATGCCGATGCCGGTGCCAGGGTCGCGCCGCGCGGCGGGCGGCGACGGATCCTCGTCTGGACCACCACGCCGTGGACCCTCGTGTCGAACGTGGCGCTGGCGGTGAATGCCGATCTCGCCTACCTCGAGGTGCGCAAGAAGTCGGGGGCCGCGTTCACGCTCATCCTCGCCGAGGGGCGGTGCCCCGGCGTGCTCGGCGCCGACTGGGCCGACCGCTGGGATGTGGTGGCGCGGCTCGCGGGGTCGCAGCTGGCGGGCCAGCGGTACCGGCGCCCGCTCGACTGGGCGGAGCTCCCCGCCGACGGGCGCCGCGAGGTGATCGTGGCCGAGTCGTTCGTGAGCGCCGACGACGGCAGCGGCGTGGTGCACATGGCCCCCGCCTTCGGTGCCGACGACTACGCCGCCGGCCAGCGCCACGGGCTCGCCTTCGCGCAGCCGGTGGACGGGCGCGGGCGCTTTCCCGAGGGGATGCCGGTGGTGGGCGGCCGGTTCGTGAAGGATGCCGACGCCGACATCGTGCACGAGCTCGAGCGGCGCGACGTGCTGTGGAAGGCGGGGAAGTTCCTCCATGCCTACCCCCACTGCTGGCGCTGCCAGACGCCGCTGCTGTACTACGCCCGCACCAGCTGGTTCGTGCGCACGAGCGCCTACAAGGACGACATGCTGGCGCGCAGCGCGGCGATGAACTGGAACCCGCCCGAGGTCGGGGCGGGACGGTTCGGCGAGTGGCTGGCGAACAACATCGACTGGGCGATCAGCCGCGATCGCTACTGGGGCACGCCGCTGCCGGTCTGGGTGAACGACGCGAACCCCGACGAGGTCGAGGTGCTGGGCTCGTACGCCGAGCTCGCGGCGCGGGTCGGCCGGCCCCTCCCGGCCGACTTCGACCCGCACAAGCCGCACATCGACCAGTACACCTGGCCGGCTCCCTCCGGCACCGGGACGATGCGCCGCGCGAGCGAGGTGGTCGACACCTGGTTCGACTCGGGGTCGATGCCGTTCGCGCAGTGGCACTACCCGTTCGAGAACCGGAACGAGTTGCCGAGGGCCTTCCCGGCCGACTTCATCGCCGAGGGGGTGGACCAGACGCGGGGCTGGTTCTACTCCCTGCTGGCGATCGCCACCGGACTCGGCGACGCGCTGCCGAACAACGCGGCCGGCTCGGCGGCGCCGTACCGCGCGGTGGTGGTGAACGACATGGTGCTCGACGCCGAGGGGCTGAAGATGTCGAAGAGCCGCGGCAACATCGTGAACCCGTGGGAGGTCGTGCCGCGCCACGGCGCCGACGCGGTGCGGCTCTTCCTGGTGCTGTCGAGCCAGGTCTGGGTGCCGCGGCGGTTCGACGAGCACGCGATCCGCGAGACGGCGGGGCGCTTCCTCGTGACGCTCAAGAACGTCTACCACGGGATCTTCCGGCAGTTCGCGAACTTCGGGTGGGCGCCGGGGCCGCTCGATCCGGCGATCGCCGACCGGCCGCTGCTCGACCGCTGGATCCTGTCGCGGTTCACGAGCGTGGAGCGCGAGGTGAACGGGCTGCTCACCGCGTTCGACGCCACCGCCGCCGCGCGCGCGCTGGTGGAGTTCGTGGACGGGGACCTCTCGCGCTGGTACGTGCGGCTGTCGCGGCACCGCTTCTACGAGGTGGGCGAGGCCGACAATCGCGCCGCCTTCGCCACGCTGCACGCGGTGCTGACGGGCTGCTGCCGGCTGCTCGCCCCGTTCGCGCCCTTCGTCACCGACTGGCTGCACCGCGAGCTGACGGGCACGAGCGTGCACCTGGCGGCGTTCACGGGAGCGGTGCCGGCCGCCGCGCACGATGCCGGCCTCGAGGCGGCGATGGCCGAGACGCGGGCGCTGGCCAACCTCGGCCGGGCGGCGCGCGAGGAGGCGAAGATCAACGTTCGGCAGCCGCTGGCGACCCTCACCTGCGTGGCGCCGTCGATGGCCGGGCAGGCGGCGAGCCTGCCCGCGGGGGAGCGGGCGCGGCTGATGGCCGACCTGCTGCGAGCCGAGCTGAACGTGAAGGAGGTGAAGTTCGTCGAGAACTCGGACGCCTTCGTCTCGCTCAAGGCGAAGCCGAACTTCCGCACGCTGGGGAAGGTCTTCGGCAAGCAGACGAACGCGGCCGCCGCGCAGGTGTCTAAGTTGAGCGGCGCGGACCTGCACGCCTTCCAGGCGGGCCGTCCGAGGGAAATCCGGGTCGGCGACCTGGTGCATGTGCTGACGGCCGACGACTTGACTATCGTTGCGGAGCCGGTCGGCACGATGGTGGTGAAGCAGGACGGCGGGCGGTTCGCGGCCATCGACCCGGTGGTCACGCCCGCGCTCAAGCAGGAGGGCACGGCGCGCGAGCTCGTCAGTCGCGTGCAGCGCCTGCGGAGGGACCTCGGCTTGGCGGTCAGCGATCGCGTGCGGCTCGCGCTCGCCTCCGTGCCCGAGGTGGAGGCGGCGGCCCGGGCGCACGCGCGCTGGATTGCCGACGAAGTGCTGGCCCGCGAGTTCGCCATTGGCGGCGCGCTCGATGGACACAACCCGGCGGTGCGCACCCTCGATCTCGACGGGATCGAGGTGCGCGTCGCCCTGACCCGGGAATAGCGATGGCGACCTCGAAGGCCGCAGGTGAGGCCACTCCGAAGGTGAAGTCGATGACCAAGAAGCAGCTGCAGCACTTCGAGAAGCGGCTGATGGAGGAGCGCCGGCGCGTGCTGAAGGAGCTCGGGCACCACGACGAGACGTTCGAGGGCGGCGACCGCGAGCAGAGTGCCTACTCGTTCCACATGGCCGACCAGGGCACCGACGCCATGGAGCGCGAGAAGGCCTTCCTCTTCGCCAGCCAGGAGGGGCGCTTCCTCTGGCACATCGACGAGGCCCTGCGCCGCCTCTACCGCACCCCGGACTCGTTCGGCACCTGCCACTCCTGCGGCAAGATGATCGCCTACGACCGACTCGACGCCCTGCCGCACGCGCGCTACTGCATCGACTGCAAGCAGAAGGAAGAGGATGACAAGCAGAAGAAGGGGTGACCGCTCGCGCTTCTGGTCCGTCGTCGGCGCCGTCGTGGCCGCCGATGTGGCCAGCAAGGCGGTCGCCGTCGCCACCCTCGCGCCGATCGGGCTCGAGCGCCCCGTGCTCGGGGACTGGCTTCGCTGGAAGCTCGTCTACAACCCGGGGGCGGCCTTCGGGCTGCACCTCGGCGCCTGGTCCCGCCCCGTCTTCATCCTCCTCAGCCTCGTCGCCCTCGGCATCCTCTGGCGCGTCTACGCCGGCGCGCGCGCCGGCGACCGGGCGCGGGTGCTCGCCGTCGCCCTCGTGGGCGGCGGCGCGATCGGCAACCTCCTCGACCGGCTGCGCGCGTCGCAGGGTGTGGTGGACTTCATCGACGTCGGCATCGGCAGCGCGCGCTGGCCGACCTTCAACGTGGCCGACATCGCCGTGAGCTGCGGCGCGATCCTCCTCGCCTGGGTGCTGTGGACGGAGGAGGAGGCCGCCAGCGAGCCCGCGGGGGCGCCCGCCGGCGGCAGGGCCGAGCCGGCCGCCAACGTGGTCAACACGCCGTGACCCGGGACCGCGCCGCATGCCGATGAACCCCCTCCGCGCGCAGCTCGCCGCCGTGGCGGCGATCGTGGTCGCCGGCGACGTGCTCACCAAGCAGGTGGCCCTCGCGTCGCTTCCCGCCGCCGGGATGCCCGTGGAAGTGCTGGGCGAGGTGGTGCGCTTCACCCTCGCCTTCAACAAGGGCGCCGCCTTCGGCATGCACGTGGGGGGCTGGTCGCGGGTGATCTTCTCGCTGATCGCCTTCGGCATGGTGGGCGCGCTGTGGGTGATCGCCGGGCGCCTCCAGGCCCCCGCCACCCGGATGGTGATCGCGATGGGGCTCGTGTGCGGCGGCGCCCTCGGCAACCTGCTCGACCGCCTCCGCTGGGACCGCGGCGTCGTGGATTTCATTGACATCGGCATGGATGCCTGGCGCTTCTGGACCTTCAACCTCGCCGACTCGGCGATCACGGTCGGCGCGATCCTGCTCCTGCTGCCCGCGAGCGAGTCGCCGCCGGCGCGGGTCGCGTCGCCCGCCGCCCCGCCGGCACCCCCCGCCGGCGACTCGAGCGGCCAGGCCGCGTGACGCCGGGCGCCGCGGCCGATCCCGCGCCGGGGCGTCACTTCCTCACGGTCCCCGCGCCGGGGGGCGAGCGGCTCGACCTCTTCGTCGCCGCCACCCTCCCCACGTCGCGCACCCGCGCCGCGACGCTGATCGCGACCGGAGCGGTGACGGTCGGCGGCAGGGCGGAGAAGGCGAGCTACCGGGTCGTGGCGGGCGAGGTCGTGGCCGTCGTCGTGCCGGCCCCGATGGAGCGGCCGGTCCTGGGCGAGTCGATCCCCCTCGAGATCTGCTTCGAGGACGACGAGGTGCTGGTGGTCAACAAGCCCGCCGGCATGGTGGTGCACCCCGCGCCGGGGAACTGGTCGGGGACGCTCGTCAACGCGCTCAAGGGCCGCGGCGGGGCGCTCGCCCCCGCCGGCGATCCCGAGCGGGCGGGGATCGTGCACCGGCTCGACAAGGAGACCTCGGGACTGCTGCTCGTCGCCCGCACCGAACGCGCCCACCGTGTGCTCGCCACGGCGCTGGCCGAGCGGCGGATCTCGCGGCTCTACGCCACCTGCTGCTGGGGGCACCTCGAGGGCGACGCGCTCACGGTCGACAGACCCCTGGCCCGGGCGCCGCACGACCGGCAGCGGATGGTGGTCGTGGCCGGCGGGCGACCGGCGCGCACCGACTTCCGGCGGCTGGCCCGGTTTGCCTCGTCCGACCTGTTGCGGGCCCGGCTGCACTCCGGGCGCACCCACCAGATCCGGGTCCACCTGGCGAGCGAGGGGCACCCGGTGCTCGGGGACGATACTTACGGCGGGGGAGGGGCGCGGCGCCTCGCGGGGCTTCCCGCCCGGCGGCACTGGCTCCACGCCGCCTGGCTGCGCTTTCCGCACCCGGCCACCGGCCTGGTGGTCGACGTGCGGGCGCCCCTGCCCGAGGACCTGCGCCACTCGCTCGCCACCCTGGCCGAGCGGCCGGATTTGATTGCCGACCCTAACGCGTTGTCGTATTTTGGGTTCTATCACGACGCCGATTGATCGTGCACCCGCAGCCGACCCCGTCGGCGGGACGCGCTGCCTGCTGTTTGCGGCGGGTGGGCGATTGTTCGGCTGTGAGATCGCGGTGGTGCGGGAGATCATCCCCGCCCGTCGCGCGACACGGCTCCCCGGCTCGCCGGGGTACGTGCTCGGATTGATCAACCTGCGGGGAACGGTCGTCACGGTGATCGACCTGGTGCAGCGCCTCGGCGCCGGCTCGGCCGATTCCCGCGAGGGGTCGTTCATCCTCGTGGCGTTCGGCAAGGGCGCGGTGGGGCTGGCGGTGGACGAGGTGCGCGATGTGCAGTCGGTGGTCTCGCAGCGGGTGGAGACGGCCGGCGTGAACGTGGTGGACGGACTGCCGGCGGCGATCGTGCGCGGGTTGGCGCGAACGGCCGACGGATTGGTGACACTGCTCGACGTGCGCGCGGTGCTGCGGCAGGTGATGTCTTCTGTGGAGGAAGAGTCTTGAGCCACACGGTCCTGATTTGCGACGATGCGATCTTCATGCGCACGATGGTCGGCGACATCCTGCAACAGGCGGGATTCGAGATCGTGGGCGAGGCGGAGACGGGCATCCAGGCGGTCGAGAAGTACAAGGCGCTGAAGCCCGATCTCGTCACGATGGACATCGTGATGCCCGACATGGGGGGCATCGACGCCGTTCGAGAGATCACCAGGTTCGACCCCGCGGCCAAGGTCCTCATGTGCAGCGCGATGGGGCAGCAGGCGCTGGTGGTGGAGGCGATCCAGGCGGGGGCGAAGGACTTCGTCGTCAAGCCATTCCAGCCGAGCCGCGTGCTCGAGGCGGTGCAGCGCGTCCTCGGCTGAGCGGCCGGGCGCGCGCCGGCCCGGTGGCGCGCCAGGCCATTGCCCGAGTTCCTGCCGCCCGGCGCGGTGACCGGGCGCGATTCCCTCACCCCCGAGCCGTCGTGGACGCGTCCCGCTATGCCGAGCTGTTCCTGACGGAGAGCCAGGAGCACGTCTCGGCGATCAACCACTCCCTCCTCACCCTCGAGCGTGCCCCGGGCGCGAGCGAGCCGGTCGCCGCGCTCTTTCGCGGGGTCCACACGATCAAGGGAATGGCGGCGACGATGGGCTACCAGGCGGTCACCGACCTGTCGCACGAGATGGAGACCCTGCTCGACAACGTGCGCAAGCAGGCGGTGCGGGTCGACGCGGGGGTGATGGACGTGCTGTTCAAGGGGGCCGACGCCCTCGAGCGCACGATCGAGGCCGAGACCAAGGGGCGGCCGGCCGCCGATACCGGCGCCCTGCTGGCGCGGATGCGCGAGATCTCCGCCGCCGCGCGCCCCACGCCGGCGGCGGGGGCAACCGCGGTTGGCGAGGTCCCGTCGGCGGTGGGCGGCGTGACGGTGCGCGTGCGCCTCGAGCCCGACACGCCCCTCAAGGGGGTGCGGGTCTTCATGATCCTGCAGAAGGCACGGACCCTGGGCACCCTCCTCGCCACGGAGCCGGCCGAGGCGGTGCTGCAGAGCGGGGAGTTCGAGGGGGACTTCCGGCTGGTCATCGACTCGCACGCCGGCGCCGGCGAGATCGAGGGCGCGATCAAGGCCGCCGGCTTCGTGCAGGAGGCGCACGTGCTCGCCCCCGCGGGCGGGATCGAGGGCCCGCGGTCGAGTGCCGCGCTGCGCCAGTCCGGCGCGATCAGCCCCGACACCGCCGAGATGCGCGTCAGTGGCACCTTTCCGGTTCCCGACGCCGGCACCGCCGCCGAGGGGGCGGTGCAGCACAAGCACAAGAACATCCGCATCGACCTGCGGCGCCTCGACACGCTCATGAACCTCATCGGCGAGCTCGTGATCTCGCGCGGGCGGCTGCAGGCGATCGCGGCCGAGGTGCGGAGCCCGGTCCTCGACGAGACCCTCGCCCTCGCCTCGCGCCTCGTGAGCGACCTGCAGGACGAAATCATGACGAGTCGCCTCGTCCCGGTGTGGCAGGTCTTCGACCGGTTCCCGCGCCTCGTGCGCGACGCCGCGCGGTCGACCGGCAAGGACGTGGACTTCGTGATCGAGGGCAAGGAGATCGAGCTCGACCGGTCGATGCTCGACGAGATCGGCGAGCCGGTGGTGCACCTGCTGCGGAATGCCGTGGACCACGGGCTCGAGCCCCCCGACGAGCGCCGCGCGGCGGGGAAGCCGCCGGTGGGGCGGCTGCGGCTCGCCGCCCTGCGCGACCGCGCCAGCGTGCTGATCCGCGTGAGCGACGACGGCCGCGGCATCGACCGCTCGCGCGTGCTGGCCAAGGCCAAGCGGCAGGGGCTGGTCGAGGAGTCGCGCGAGGAGCTCACGGACGACGAGATGTACCACCTGGTCGCTCGCCCGGGCTTCTCCACGACGGAGCAGGTGACCGACCTCTCGGGGCGCGGCGTGGGCATCGACGCCGTTGCCACGCGGGTGCGGTCCCTCGGCGGGTCGCTCGAGCTGCGGTCGGTGGAGGGGGAGGGAACCACGGTCACGGCGCGGCTGCCGGTGACGCTGGCGATCGTGCGCGCGGTGCTCGCCAAGGTGAACGACGAGACCTACGCGGTGCCGATGACGCACGTGAGCGAGACCATGGAGCTGGCGGCCGGCGTGCACGAGACGGTGAAGGGGCGCGAGGTGCTGTCGCTCCGCGACGACGTGCTGCCGCTCGTGCACCTGCGCGACCTGGTGAAGCTCCCGCGCCAGCCCGACCGGCTGTCGCACGTGATCGTGCTCGAGATGGCCGAGCGGCGGGCGGGGATCCTCGTCGACCGGCTGCTCGGGCAGCAGGACATCGTGGTCAAGCAGTTCGACGGGGTTCGCGACGGGCTGCCGCTGTTCAGCGGCGCCACGATCCTCGGGGACGGCGCGCCGGCGCTGATCCTCGACGTGAGCACGCTTCTCTAGCGAGGCAGATTGATGAACGACCTCCGCACCCTCAGCCCCGCCCAGCTCGACGCCCTGCGCGAAGTCGCGAACATCGGCGCCGCGCACGCCGCCACCGCGCTGTCGCAGATGACGAACGCGACGATCATGATCAGCGTGCCGCGGATCAACATCGCCCCGCTCGAGGAGGTGCCGCCGCAGCTGTCGGCCCCCGAGGAGCCGGTGGCGGCGGTGCTGATGCAGATGCTCGGCGACCTCGCCGGCCGCACCCTGCTGGTCTTTCCCAAGCCGACCGCGCTGCGCCTGTCGGAGCTGATGCTGCGGCGGCCCAAGGGCTCCAGCACCGACCTCGGGGAGATGGAGCAGTCGGCGATCAAGGAGGCCTCCAACATCCTCAGCGGCGCGTACATGAACGCGCTCAGCGACTTCATGGGGATGATGCTGCTCCCGTCGCCCCCGTCGATGGCGATCGACATGTCGGAGGCGGTGCTCACCAGCACCTACCTCCAGTTCGGCAGCGACTACGACCTCGTGTTCTGCGTCGAGAGCGCGTTCTACATGAAGGACTTCGACGAGCACCTGCGCGGCTTCTTCCTGCTCCTCCCCGACGGGGCGTCGCTGCAGGCGATCCTGCGCGCCGTGCGGATGGCGTGACCGCCGGCCCGTGACCAGCCCCGCGCTCACGTCCGAACGCGACCGCGAGGTCCTGCGGTCGTTCGCCCGACGGATCGACCCGTCGGACGCGGGCGCGCACAACAACCTCGGCGTCCTCTACTACAACCGCGGCCTCCACGACGAGGCGGTGCACGCGTTCATGCGCGCCCTCGAGCTCGACCCCAGGATGCAGGTCGCGCAGCGCAACCTGGAGATCGCGTACTTCCAGACCGGCTACTACGACCGCCGCGTCGGCGAGCTGCGCGACATCCTCCGCCACGCCCCCGCCGACCGCGAGGCCCGCTGGGAGCTCGGCCGCACCTCCGCCCTCCTTGGCGAGCACGCCGCCGCCGTGGCCGAGTTCACCGAGCTCCTCCGCCACCACCCCGACGACCTCAGCACCCTCGTGCAGCTCGGCCTCGCCGAGAAGGCCGGCGGCGACCTCGACGACGCCCTGCGCTGGTTCGACCGCGCCCTCGCCGTCGAGCCCGCCAGCTCGCTCGTCCACCTGCACCGCGGCGAGGTGCTCTACAACCGCGGCATGAACGAGGACGCCCTCGCCTCGCTCCACCGCGCCACCGAGCTCAGCCCCGACAACGCCGACGCCCACTACCTGATGGGCTTCGTGCTCGGCGACATGGGGCGCCACCACGAGGCGCGCGCCGCGCAGCGGCGCGCCATGCAGCTCAACCCGTCCCTCGGCCGCGTGCAGGCCAACCTCTCCATCGACCGCTACAGCGACCAGAAGTACCAGGAACTCGCCCCCGCCGGGGCGCAGCGCCGCTCGCAGCAGATGATGGCCGTGGCCGAGGAGGGGCAGCTCGCCCACTACAACCTCGGCGTCGCCTTCCGCCAGAAGGGCTACTACCAGGACGCGCTGCGCGAGTATCGCATCGCCCTCGAGCGCGGCGAGGACCGCGACCTCGTGCGCCAGGCGATGGCCGAGGTCTTCCTCCTCTCCCGCGACACTGCGCAGGCCGTGGCGATGTACGAGGAGGCGCTGCGCGCGCAGCCCGGCTCGCCCAAGCTCTGGAACGAGCGCGGGGTCGCCCTGCACCAGGACGGCAAGTTCGAGGACGCCGCCCAGAGCTACCGCCAGGCGATCGAGGCCGACCGCCGCTACGCCCTCGCCTGGAACAACCTTGGCGTCTCGCGCTACCACGCCGGCGCCGGCGAGGAGGCGATCGACGCCTTTCGCACCGCCCTCGACATCCAGCCGGGATTCGTGAAGGCGCGGCTCAACCTCGCCCTGCTGCTCTACAAGGGCAAGCGCCTCCAGCTCGCCCTCGAGGCCTACCGCACCGTGCTCGAGAGCGAGCCGGAGCATCCCGTGGCGTGGAACGGCATCGGCCTCGTGCTCGCCGAGCTCCGGCGCCATGAGGAGGCGCGGGCCAGCTTCGCCCGCGCCATCCAGGCCCGCCCGGAGTTCGCCGAGGCCCACTACAACCTCTCGTTCTGCCTCTCCAACCTCGGCGACTTCGAGGGGGCCCTGCGCGAGACCAAGCGCGCCCTCGAGCTCGACCCCTACTACGTGGCGCAGAAGTTCGAGCTCGCGATCGACCTCCAGCACGAGGATCCCGACTTCTCGATCGTCCCCGACCTCGGGGGCGAGCACCGGAGCTCGGCGCCGGTGCACGAGTTCTCGTTCGACCCACGGCTCCTCGACTCGGTCTTCAGCACCCTCGCCACCCCGGCCGCGGCGCCCGCCCCGGCGGAGGCCCCCGACGCCCGGCCGTACGCGATGGCCGCCGAGTTCCTCGCCCAGCATGCGTACGACCGCGCCTCGGCCGAGGTCAGCCGCGCCCTGTCGCGCGGTGCCGACCGGGCCGAGGGGCTCACCCTCCTCGGCGAGATCTTCGCCACCCGCGGCCTGCACGGCGAGGCGCTCGAGCGGTTCGGCGAGGCGCTCGCCCTCGCGCCCGATCGCGTGGGTGCCCTTGCCGGGCGGGCCCGCTCGCTCCTCGCCCTCGGACGGGCCGAGGCCGCCCGCGAGACCGCCGACGCCCTGGTCGGCATCGTGCGCGACGACGTCGCCACGCTGATCCTCGCCGCCGACGCGCGCATCGCCTCCGACGACCCCGCCGCCGCCCTCGAGGCGCTCGCCCAGGCCGGGGCCATGGCGCCGCGCCGCGCCGACATCCACGCCCGCACCGGCGACGTCTTTCGCGCGCTCGACGACCCGCGGAACGCCGCCGCCGCCTACCGCCGGGCCCTCGACCTCGACGCGGGGTACGGCGCCGTGCGCCTGTCGCTGGCGCGCCTGCTCAGCGCACAGGGCGAGGGCGCGGGGGCCGAGGAGCAGCTCCTCGCCGCGATCGATGCCGTGCCCACGTGGGACGAGCCCCAGCTCGAGCTGGCGAGGCTGCGTCGCCACCTCGACCGGCCGCACGAGGCGATGGACCTGCTGATCGCGGTGCTGCGGCGCGACCCGTACCACTTCGAGGCCCTGCTCACCCTTGGCGAGTCACTCCTCGACACCGGCGAGGTGCGCGACGCGGCGACCGCCTTCGCCCGCATCCTGCGCTTCGACCCGTCGCACGCCGGGGCGCTGTACTACAGCGGCACGCTGCTGGCCCGCCAAAGCCGCTGGCGCGACGCGATCATCGCCTGGCACCGCGTGACGGAGGTCGAGCCCGCCGGCGAGTGGGCGCGCCGCGCCCGCAAGGAGGCGCGCACCGCCGCCGAGCTGTCGCACATCTTCACCCAGCCCGGCGACCCGGGCGTGACGCCGGTGGGCTCGCCCGCCCTTCCCTCCGGGGCGCGCTAGTGGCGATCGAGGGCCCCCTCCGCGAGCTCGGCATCCACGACGTCTTCCAGCTCCTCGACCTGAGCCGGAAGACGGGGACGCTGGCCGTCACGTCGGAGCTGCGCGACAACGAGGGGACGGTCTACTTCGACGCCGGCAAGGTCATCTACGCCACCATCAAGTCGAACCCGCATCCCCTCGGGCTGATGCTGGTCAAGTCGGGGAGGGTGACGGAGGCCGACCTCGACCGCGCCCTCCTCGCCCAGAAGTCCCGCCCCGGCGTGAAGTTCGGCGCAATCCTCGTCGAGATGGGGGTGATCACCCCGCGCGAGCTCGAGCGGCAGGTCAAGCTGCAGATCGAGGAGGTCGTCTTCGAGCTGATGTCGTGGCGCGAGGGCTTCTTCTCCTTCACCGAGCGCGACATGACCGACGTCCCCGCCGGCGCGACGGTGCAGGTGAGCACCGAGTCGCTGCTCATGGAGGGGGCGCGCCGCATCGACGAGTGGAGCCGCATCGCCGACAAGGTGCCGCACCTCGCCGTCATCCCCGTCCTCGCCGACGTCTCCGACGCCCACTCGGCGCAGCTCGAGCTCCTCCCCAACGAGTGGGAGATGCTGAGCATGATCGACGGAGGAGCCGACCTCCGCGAGATCGCCGCCGCCCTCGTCCGCAGCGAGTTCGACGTCGCCCGCATCGCCTACGGCCTCGTCAGCACCGGCATCGTGACGCTGCGCATGCCGTCGCGGGTCAGCACCCGCGCCCTCCTCCCCGTGGACGACGCCACGCCGCACCTCACGGCGGCCAGCGCGGCGCTGGCGGAGAACCAGCTCGAGGCCGCGCTGGTGGCGGCGCGGCAGGCGATCGCCGCCGACCCCGGGTCCGTCGACGGGCGCCTCCTCGCCGGCCGGGCCCTGCTGCGGCTGGGCCACCTGGGCGAGGCCGTGGACGAGCTGCGCCGCGGCGCGCAACTGGATCCCTCGAACCCGGCGATGTCGCTGGAACTGGCGTTCGCGGCCGCCCGGGCAGGACATTTCGCGGAGGCGCTGGAGCGGTGGCAGCGGTATCTCGCCGAGATGCCCGCCTCGCCCCTCGGCCCGCGCGTGCGCGCGGCCATCGAGGCCACGCGCCGGCTCACCGCCCTGATCGAGGAACACGCGAGTGTCTGACGACATCGCCCGCCTGAGTGAAGCGCTGGCCCGCGATCCCGCGAGCCTCGCCTTCATCGAGCTCGCCGAGGCGCTGCGCAAGCGCGGCGATGTCGAGGTGGCGACCAAGGTCGCGCTCCGGGGCCTCGAGCGGCACCCCCACCTCGGCGCGGCGCACGACGTCCTCGCCCGCCTCTACGCGGACGCGGGGGACCTCGAGCGCGCCTTCGACGAGTGGGACATGGTGCTGCGCTTCACCCCCGGGCACGCCGGCGCGCTCAAGGGGCTCGGCTTCGTGCGCTTCCACCAGGGGCAGCTCGCCGAGGCCGAGCGGTGGCTGGCGCAGGCGGCGGCCGCCGACCCGGCCGACGAGCGCAACCTTGGCGCCCTCGCCTACGTTCGGCAGCAGCTCGGCACCGCCGCGGCGCCGGACGCGGCGGCGCCGCCGGCGGAGGCCCGGGCCGCCGCCTCGGGGCACCGCGCCACCGGCACGATGGGGGCCCGCGAGCTCTTTGCCGACATCCTCGGCGCCGAGAAGGGGATGGCGCTCCTGCTCGACGAGCACGGGCTGGTGATGGCCGGCGGGCACGAGGTCGACGGGCGCGACGTGGGGCAGGAGGTCGGGGCCCAGCTCGACAGCGTGGGCGAGGAGGCCGAGCGGGCGATGCGCCACCTCGGGCTGGGCGCCTGGACGTCGATCGTGTTCGAGACCGAGCAGTCCACGGTGGCGATGGCGCCCGGCCCCGAGAACTCGCTGATGCTGGTGAGCGCGAGCCGGGCGACGCCGGTGGGCTTCGTGCGCCGCATGCTCGAGCGCTCGCTGCAGCGCGCCGGCCGCTTCCTCGGGGGGGGCCGGTGAGGGCGTCGCCGTTCGCCGAGTTGCTCGCGGCGCTGATCCGCCAGCGCGGCGTGACCGGCGCGCTGGTGGTCTCCGAGGCCGACGGGATCGTCGTCGACGCGAACGTGAGCATCGGGCTCAAGGCCGAGGTGCTGGCGGCGCTGTCGGCGTCGCTCTACCGGCGGGCGCGGCTGGCGGCCGCCGCGGCGGGCTACGGCGAGGCGACCTTCCTGCAGCTCGAGGCGGCGCAGGGGCGCATCTGCGCCGTGGGGCGCAGCGACCTCGTGCTGGTGGCGGTCACCGAGCCCGGCGCCAACGTCGGCCTCGTGCGCATGGAAATGCTCAAGGGGCTGCAGGGCGGGGCGCTCGGATGACCTCGATCGCCGTCACCGAGGCGTGGGCGGAGGCGCCGATGCGCGCCTTCGTCGACGACGCACGGGTGCAGCTCGCCGTGCTCCTGCACACGAGCGGCCAGGTGCTCGCGCAGCACGGCTTCGGCAAGCGCATGGACGTGATGTCGGCGTGCGCGCTGGCGGCGGCGATCCACGCCAGCGCGAGCGAGCTCGGCAGGATGCTCGACGGCAAGCCGTTCAGCGGGCTGCACTACGCCGGCAGGCGGAAGCAGATCTTCCTCGGGGTCGCCGAGACGCGGCGGGGCCCGTTCCTGCTCCTGACCGTGTTCGACGAGAACGCGTCGCTGGGGCTGGTGCAGCTCTACTTCGGCGAGTTCCGCGCCAGGCTGTCCACCGCCGCCCCCGAGCCGGCCAAGGACACCACGCCCCTCAACGAGCACTTCGAGGGCGAGCTCAACCGCAACCTGTCGGCGCTGTTCGGCCGGTCGTGACGCCCATGCCCACCCTCCGCTGACTCCGCGAGCGCCCCGTGTCGATCGTCAACTACGCCACGCGCGAAATCACCTGCAAGATCGTCTACTACGGCGCCGGCCGCAGCGGCAAGACGACGAACCTGCAGTACATCTACGCGCAGGTGCCGCCGGACCGGAAGGGCAACATGGTCTCGCTGGCCACCCAGACCGACCGCACCCTCTTCTTCGACTTCCTGCCCCTCGACCTCGGCACGATCTCGGGCTTCACCACGCGCTTCCAGCTCTACACCGTCCCCGGCCAGGTGTACTACCAGGCCACCCGCAAGCTCGTGCTGCAGGGGGCCGACGGCGTGGTCTTCGTGGCCGACAGCCAGTCCCGCCAGCTCGACGAGAACATCGAGAGCATGCAGGACCTGCACGGCAACCTCGCCGAGCACGGCATCGACGCGCGCACCGTGCCGCTGGTGGTGCAGTACAACAAGCGCGACCTGCCGCAGGAGTTGCTGAGCACCATCGACGAGCTGCAGGACGTCGTGAACTTCCGCGGCGTCCCCGACTTCCCCGCCGACGCGCTGCACGGCCCCGGTGTGTTCGAGACGTTGCGCGGCATCTCGGAGATCGTGCTCAAGCGGCTCAGCGCCACGCAGTCGACGCCGCGGTGACCCCCAGGTGACCGCCTCGCGCTTCCGCTTCGACACCTACGTCGTCGGCTCGGCCAACCGCCTCGCCGTGGGCGCCGCGCGCGCGGTGGCCGAGGCGCCGGGGGCGGTCTACAACCCGCTCTTCATCCACGGCCCGAGCGGCCTCGGCAAGACCCACCTCCTCGCCGCCATCGGCTCGCACGCACGGCAGCTCCAGCCGTCGCTGCAGGTCGAGTACGTCGGCTTCGACGACTTCGTGGAGCAGTTCCACGCGTCGGTGTCGGCCGGCGAGATGGAGACTTTCCGCCGCCGCTGGGGCGCGGTCGACCTGCTGCTGCTCGACGACGTGCAGTTCCTCACCGGCCGGCGCGAGCTCCAGGGCGAGCTCCTGCGGCTGTTCAACGCGCTGCAGGGTACGGGGAAGCAGGTCGTCCTGTCGAGCGACCGGCCGCCACAGGAGATCTCCGACGTCGACGAGCGGCTCGTGTCGCGTCTCGCCGGCGGGCTGATCGTCGACATCGGCGCCCCCGACTACGAGACCCGGCTGGCGATCCTCCGTGCCGCCACCACCGAGCGCAACGTGCAGGTCGCCACCGACGTGCTCGAGACGATCGCGCGGCTCCAGCTCCCCAACGTGCGCGAGCTGCACGGCGCGCTGAACCGGGTCGTGGCCGAGCAGTCGCTGGCCGGCCGCCGCGTGACCTCCGGGGAGGTGTGGGAGCTCGCCGGATCCAAGGGCGTCCCCCCCGAGGTCGAGGCCCCGCGGCGCGCCTCCGATGGCACCTCGCTGGGCGGCGAGTACGCGAGCTTCCTGTCCGACATCGCGAGCGCCGTGGCGGCCAGCGTCGAGCCGTGGAAGTCGCGCCTCGCCGAGGCGATCGCCTACTGGCGCGGCGAGGGGTTCCGCACCGGCGTGCTCGAGCGCGCGATGCAGCTCGGCGCGGCCCCCGACATCGACGCACTGCTGGGGACCTTCACGGCCGCGGTCGAGCACATGCGGCAGCTCGAGCGGCACGCCGTCACGGTGGACCCCCTGCTGGGCGGCAACGAGGTCTTTCGCGACCCCGAGCGCATCGACGACGCCGAGGCGCTGGTGGACCGCGCCCTCGCCGGCGACACGCCGCCCCCCGGCCCCGACCCCGCCTTCACCCGGCAGGGCTTCGAGTCGGCCGGCTCCAACCAGCTCGCCGCGCGCGCTGCCGACGCGGTGGTCGCCGAGCCGGGCGCGCGCTACAACCCGCTCGTCATCCACGGCCCGAGCGGCACCGGCAAGACGCACCTCCTGCACGCGGTCGGCAACGCCCTCGTGGTGTCGGGGGCGAGGCGGGTGGCTTGCGCCGGCGCGCAGGCATTCATCGAGGAGCTCGTGGGTGCCCTGCAGGACGGCTCGGTGGACCGGTGGCGGGCGCGCTACCGCGGCGTGGACGCGCTGCTGCTCGACGACGTGCACTTCTTCGCCGGCACCGAGCGGGCGCAGGAGGAGCTCTTCCACCTCTTCAACGAGTTGCACGGCCAGGGGCGCCAGATCGTCTTCACGTCGAACGTGGCACCCAAGGACCTCACGGGGCTCGAGGACCGGCTGCGCTCGCGCCTCGAGGGGGGCCTCGTGGTGAGCATGCAGCCCCCCGAGCGGACGCTGCGCGAGGCGCTCTACCGGCGCTGGCTCTCCGGCTGGGGGGTCACCGCCGACGACGAGCTCCTGCGCTACCTCGGCGAGCGGCCGGCCAATACGGCGCGCGAGGTCCAGGGCACCGCGTCGCGGCTGCGCGAGGCGGCGGCGCAGGCCAACGTCACCCTCACCCTCGGCTTCGCGATGGAGACCCTCGAGCCGCAGCGGCGCGCGTCGCTCGCGGTGCCGCGCGCCTCGGGGGGGATCGACGCCTTCCTGCTGAACGAGGAGAAGATCGTCTGGGACTGGCCCGACGTGAGCGGGCGCGTGATCGAGGAGCTCCGCTAGGTGGCGATCAAGGGCTCCCTCCGCGAGGCGTCGCTCCCCGACGTGCTCCAGCTCCTCACGCTGGGCAAGAAGTCCGGCTGCCTGTCGGTCACCCACCGGTCGAACTTCGGCTACATCTACTTCGACAAGGGGCGGATCTCCTATGCGTCGATCGTCAACCGGCGCGACCGCCTCGGCGACCTGCTGGTGAAGACCGGCGCGATCTCGCAGTCGCAGCTCGACCAGGCGATCGACCAGCAGGGGCGCGAGCGCGACAAGAAGCTCGGCGAGATCATGGTCGGGATGGGCCTCCTCGCCCGCGAGGGGCTCGTCGCCCACATCCGCACCCAGATCGAGGAGGCCGTCTACTTCCTGTTCACGTGGACGCAGGGGACCTTCTCGTTCGAGCCCGACGTCACTCCCGAGCAGCAGGACGTCCTCGTCTCGATCAACCCCGAGTCCCTCCTCCTCGAGGGGGCGCGCCGGGTGGACGAGTGGTCGCTGATCGAGAAGAAGATCCCCAGCTTCGACCTCGTCTTCGACGTCGACCGCCACAAGCTGCGCGAGGCCGCCGTCAAGCTCACCGACGAGCAGAACCAGCTCCTTCTCCTCGTCGACGGGCGTCGCGACGTCGCGACCCTGATCGAGGAGTCGGGGATGGTCGAGTTCGAGGTCGGCAAGGCGCTCTACGGCCTGATCACCGCCGGCTTCACGCAGCGCGTCGGCAAGAGCCGCCCCACCACCGACGCCGTGAGCGAGGCGCGCGTCGAGGAGCACCGCAACCTCGGCATCGCCTTCTACAAGACGGGAATGCTCGACGAGGCGGTGCGCGAGTTCCGCCGCGTGATCGACCTTCGCGAGGGGGACGTCCCGGCCCGCTTCTACACCGGGCTCGTGCACCTCCGGCAGCACCACTGGTCGGAGGCCGTGCGCGTGCTGCAGGAGGTCGCGGCCGCCCCCGGCGGGGCGCGCGTCGCCGTCTTCCACAACCTCGCCTACGCCCTCGAGCGCAGCGGCCGCGCCCACGAGGCCGGGCTCGCCCTCGACGAGGCCCTCAAGCGCGGCGGCGCCACCGACGCCATGGTGCAGACCACCGCCGGTGTCGTCGCCCTCCGCGCCGGCGACGCCCAGGGGGCCGACGCGACCCTCGCCTCGGCGCGGCCGCTGTGGGGACGCCGCCCGCCGCCGCCCGCCTGGTTCCACTACGCCGCCCTCGCCGCCGCCCTCAGCGGCGACCTCCAGCGCGGCATCGCCCTCCTCACCGAGGGGATCGGCGTGCATGCCCACGCCGCCGTCCTGTTCAGCAACCTCGCCGCGATGCTCGAGCGCAAGGGACAGGTCGACGACGCGATCAAGGTGGCCGAGCGCGGGGTGATGGAGGACGCCGGGCTTCCCCAGCTCCACAAGAACGTCGGCGACCTGCAGTACCGCACCGCGCAGTACGACGAGGCCCTCGAGTCCTTCCAGCGGGCCGTCAAGCTCGCCCCCGACCTCGGCGCCGACGTGTACCTCAAGCTCGGCAACATCCGCTTCCGCCGGCAGGAGACCGCCGAGGCGGTGAAGTTCTGGGAGCGCTCGCTCGAGCTCGACCCCGGCAACGCCATCGTCCGGGCCAACCTCGACGCCGTGCGGCGCGGCGCGTGAACACCGGCGCCACCAGCGACCCGGGCTTCGACGCCCTCACCGCGAAGATCGCCCGCGACCGCGGCTTCGCCTGCGGCAGCTACAAGCCCACCTGCCTCAGGCGGCGAATCGCCGTGCGCATGCGTGCCCGCGGCGTACACCGGTACGCCGACTATGCCGCCCTCCTCGACCGCGACCGCGACGAGTACGAGAAGCTGATCGACACGCTCACCATCAACGTCACGCGGCTCTACCGCAATCCGGAGGCCTGGCTGGCGGTCGAGCGCCAGGTCTGGCCGGCGCTGTTCACGCGCAAGGAACGCGAGCTGCGTGCCTGGAGCGCCGGTTGCTCGAGCGGCGAGGAGCCGTACACCCTCGCCATCTCGGCGCTCCGCGCCGCCGAGGCCGCGGGGACGCCGGCCGCCGCGTCGCGCGTGCGGATCACCGCCACCGACATCGACCTTCGCTCGCTCGAGGCGGCGCGTGCCGGCGCCTTCGCCGAGCCGGCCTTCGCCGACGTCCCCGCGGGCGTGCGGGAGCGCTGGTTCGAGCCCGGCTGGCCCGCCCGCGCCCGCGACGCCGCGCGCGCCCTCGTGCGCGTCGAGCGCCGCGACCTCCTCGAGGAGGCGCCGCCGCCGGGGCCGTGGCACCTGATCGTCTGCCGCAACGTGATCATCTACTTCGATCGGGAGTCGCAGGAGGCCCTCTTTCACCGCTTCCGCGACGCCCTCGCCCCCGGCGGCTTCCTCGTCCTCGGCAAGGTCGAGACGCTGCTCGGCGACAGCCGGGCCCTGTTCGAGCCGGTGAACAGCCGCGAGCGGATCTTCCGCCGGCCGCCGGCCGCCGCCGCATGAGCACGCGCGCGCTGCGGGAGCGTCCCGCGATCGAGCGGCCGGGGCGCGAGGTCCGCGTCAAGGTCGCCGACCATGCGATCGCGGGCGACGGGCAACACCTCGTCACCCTCGGGCTCGGGTCGTGCGTGGCGATCGCCATCCATGCCCCGCGGGCACGGCTCGGCGCCCTCGCCCATGTGCTCCTTCCCGACACGAGCATCGCGCGCGACCGGGGGAACCCCGCCCGCTTCGCCGACCGTGCGGTGCCCCTGCTCGTCGAGGCCCTCCGCGCGCGCGGCGCCACCGAGCCCCTCGTCGCCAAGCTCGTGGGCGGTGCCGGCATGTTCGCCCAGCTGCTCCGGCAGGGCGGCGTGAACATGGGGGCGCGCAACACCGAGGCGGCGCGCGCCGCCCTCCGGCTCGCCGGCGTCGCCGTCGTCGCCGAGGATACCGGCGGCGACTACGGCCGGTCGGTCTGGTTCGACACGGCCAGCGGCACCGTCACCGTGCGCTCGCTCCGCGGGGGGGACCGTGTCCTCTAGCCGCCGCAGCGTGCTCGTCGTCGACGACAGCGCCTTCATGCGCAAGGTGATCGCCGAGATCATCGAGGGCTCGGGGGAGTTCCGCGTCGCCGGGACCGCGCGGCACGGCATCGACGCGATCGAGAAGATCGGGGTCCTCGACCCCGACATCGTCACCCTCGACGTCGACATGCCCGAGCTCGACGGGCTGCAGACCCTCGGCTACATCATGAGCGAGATCCCGCGCCCCGTCGTGATGCTGTCGGGGGCCGAGGCGCAGGACGGCGTCGATCCCGTCATCCGGGCCCTCGAGCTCGGCGCCGTGGACTTCGTGCGCAAGCCGTCGGGGCCCATCTCCCTCGACTTCGACGTGGTGCGCGAGCGGCTGGTCGACGCGCTGCGCGCCGCCGCCGTGGTCAACCTCGGTGGCATCTCGGTCCTCGCCCGCGCCTCGCTCGTGGAGCCGACGCCGCCGCCCACCGCGATCGGTGGCGCCACGCGCTGCGTCTGCATCGCCGCCAGCACCGGCGGCCCGCGCGCCCTCGCCGACGTCATCCCCAGGCTCCCCGCCGGGCTCGACGCCGCGGTGCTCGTGGTGCAGCACATGCCCGCCGGCTTCACCCGCTCGCTCGCCACGCGGCTCGACGGCATCAGTCGCTTGCACGTCACCGAGGCGGTCGAGGGCGAGTCGCTGGTGCACGGGCGCGTGTACATCGCCCCCGGCGGCCAGCACATGCGGCTCAGCCCGGGGGCGCACGGCCAGGCCATCGCGCTCGACGGCGGTCCACCGGTGTGGGGCGTGCGCCCCGCCGCCGACCCGCTGTTCAAGGATGTCGCCCATGCCTTTGGCGGCGACGCGGTGGCCGCCGTGCTCACCGGCATGGGGCGCGACGCCGCCGACGGCGTGCGGGCGATCCTCGACGCCGGCGGCGATGCCGTGGCGCAGGACAAGGCCACCAGTATCATCTACGGCATGCCGCAGGCGGCCGTCGCGATCGGCGGCGCGCAGCGCGTGCTGCCGGTGCGGGAGATCCCGCACGCGATCACCGAGATGGTCGGCGCGCGGAGGGCCACCCTGTGATCGAGGACTACTGGGGCCTCCGGCGCAAGCCGTTCGCCAACACCCCCGATCCGGCCTTCTTCGTGCGGCTCCCCGACGTCGACGAGGCCTTCGCCCGCCTCCTCTACGACGTCACCGAGGTGCGGGGCGGCCTCTCGCTCGTCACCGGCGACATCGGCTGTGGCAAGACGATGCTCGCCCACGCCCTCGTCGACCGGCTCGCCGGAACCCCCTGCGAGGCCACCGTGCTGCACTCGCCGCGGCTCACCCCGGTGCAGCTGCTCCAGGCCGTGCTCCACGCCGCCGGCGGCACCCGCGCGCCGCGCGGCAAGCATCCGCTCGTGCAGGCCCTCGCCGCGCACCTCAAGCAGCAGCACGCCGCCGGTCGGCGCCCCGTGTTCGTGGTGGACGAGGCGCAGCTCGCCACGCCGACCCTTCTCGAGGAGGTCCGCCTCCTCACCAACTTCGAGGACCGCTCCGACAAGCACGTGCACGTCGTCCTCGTCGGACAGCCGGAATTGCGCGCCCGCATCGCCACGCTGCCCCAGATCAACCAGCGCGTGGGGCTGCGCGCCCACTTGGTTCCCCTCGAGCTCGCCGACGTCGAGACGTACGTGGCCCAGCGCCTCAGGGTCGCGGGGGCCAACGGCCGCCCGATCTTCGCCGCCGAGGCCCTCGCCGCCCTCGCCGCCCGGAGCGGCGGCGTGCCGAGACTGATCAACAACATCGCCACGCAGGCCCTCTTCGTCGCCGCCGCCCGCGGCGAGCGCGTGGTCGGGGCCGGACTGGTGGACGACGTGGCGGACGACCGCGAATGACGAAGAAGAAGCCGAAGATCAGCTACCGCGACCTGCTCGCGACGTCGCCGGACGCCGCGCCGTCGATTGCCCCACCGGCTGCGCCGCCGGTTGCCCCACCGGCTGCACCACCAGGTGCGCCATCGCCCGTCGACCTCGCCGTCGTCCTCAACCCCGGCCTCACCCACCAGGTCACGCCCGCCGCCGGCGTCCACGTCGTGATTCCCGAGCCCGTCGCCGCGATGGTGCGCGCCCTCACCCCGCGGCAGGCCAGGGCCGCGGTTGTTCCCCCGGTCGCGCCGGCCTCCACCACGCCGATCGTGCCCGCCCCGATGGCGGTCCCCGCACGCGTTCGCGCGACCCGCGCCACCCGCGCCCTGCGCGCCACCGTTGCCGGCCGCGTCGTCCTCGCCAGCGCCCTTCGGGAACTGCTCGCCGAACGGGGAAGCGCCGAGCTCCTCCGCTTCCGCGTCGGCCGCGAGCGGTTCGCCCTCCGCCTCGCCGAGGTCGAGGAGGCGGTCGAGAGCCCCGAGCTGCACCCCATTCCCGAGGCCCCGCGCGAGATGCTCGGCGTCGTCGCCCTGCGCGGGCGCCTCGTGCCGGTGTACGCGCCCGCACGCGCCCTCGGCGTGCGCCTCGACACGCCGAGCATCGCCCTCGTCCTCGCCGGCCTCGTGCGCCCGATCGGCATCGCGGTCGACGACGTCGAGGATGTCTTCACCATGGCCGCCGCCGCGCTGCGTCCCGCGCCCGGCACCGACGATCCCGACGGCGTGCTGCTGGGCGTGACCCGGCACGGCCGCCGCCTCGTGTCCGTGCTCGATGGCGCGGCCCTCGCCGCCGCCTGCACCGCCGACCTCGCGCCGGAGACCGCATGACCGCCCCCGCCCCCGCCACCCAGATCGTCATCTTCAAGCTCGGCGACGATCACTTCGCCGCCGACGTCTTCGCCGTCGAGCGCGTCCTCCGGCACGTGGCCCCCACCGCGATTCCCAACGTGCCCCCGTGGATGGTCGGCGTGATCGACTACCAGCAGCGCGTCGTGCCGGTGATCGACCTGCGCCGCCGCTTCGGCCTCGCCGCCGCCGACGTCCGGCCCGAGACGCGCCTCCTCGTGCTCAACGCCAACGGGGAGTGGGTCGGCGCCGTCGTCGACGCCGTCGTCGAGGTCGTCTCGGTCGACGTGGCGGCGATCACGCCGCCGCCGCCGATGTTCCGCGGCCTCGCCGGCGAGTACATCCGCGGACTCGTGCGCCGCGCCGACCGGCTCGTCATCTGCCTCGACGTCGCCCGCCTCCTCTCCACCACCGACCGCCTGACGCTCGACCAGGCCCGCACCGAGGTTGCCGCGAATGCCTGACCACGATCTCGCGACCTACAAGGCGCAGTTCGGCGCCATCGACGCGCGCCTCGACGCCGCCCAGAATCCCGACGACGTCGCCGCCCTCAAGGGCGACATCATCGGCCTCTTTCGCAGCGTCGAGCAGCAGGTCGCCGACCTCACCGCCCTCAAGGACGAGATCAAGAAGCTCGTCGACAAGTGGAAGGCCCTCTCCGCCAATCCATCCCTCGCCCCGCAGTTCACGGGCGAGAAGCCCGTCGTCCACGCCGACCACATCGGTGCCTCCACCTTCATCGAGAAGGGATGGAGCCGCCTCTCGCTCGGCGACCACGCCGGTGCCGAGGAGGCCCTCGCCAGGGCCAACCAGCTCTCCCCCGGCGACCCGCAGACCGAGGCCCTCCTCGGCTGGGCCCAGATGCTCCAGGAGAAGTACGACGAGGCGCTCATGAACTTCCAGAAGGTCCTCGTGCGGGAACCCGCCAACGCCCTCGCCCGTATCAACGTCGGCTACATCTGCCTCAAGAAGCGCATCTTCGGCGAGGCGATCGAGCACCTCTCGCGCGCGATCCGGCTCGACAACGACCGCAAGGCCACCCTCTACGCGCACTTCTACCTTGGCCTCGTCTACCTCGAGCGCGAGATGTTCGAGGACGCCGAGAACTTCTTCCGCAAGACCCTCGCCCTCGGTCCCAACCTGATCGAGGCCTACTACGAGCTGGGCCGTGCCCAGTGGTTCAACGACGAGAGGGACGCCGCCACGCAGACGTGGCGTGACGGTTTCGCCGCCAACAAGTTCAATCCATGGGGCAAGCGCTGCGCGCAGGTGCTGCAGTTGATCGAGTCGGGGGGGCAGCCGCCGGGCATCGGCGAGTAGCGCCCTCGGCGCTCCGGCCATGGCGCCGTCGCGCTTCCGCGAGCGTGGCACGCGTCCTCGCCCCGGCCCTCCTGCCTGCCATGGCCCTCCTGTGCCCGTCGGCCAGGCTCCCCGCGCAGGCCGGCGGCGACCTGCGACAGCACGCCGCCGGCCGCTTCACCTTCGTCGCCGGCGCGCGCGACGAGGCCATGGCCCGGGCGCTCCTCGCCAGCGCCGCCGAGCGCGACACCTTTCCCGGCCTCCCGCGGCCGGCGTCGCCCGTGGTCGTCATGATCGCTCCCGATGCGCGTCGGTTTCGCGACTGGGCCGGCGCCGGCGCTCCCGAGTGGGGCGCCGCCGTCGCCCTCCCCGCGCGCCGGCTGGTCGTCATGCAGGGGCGAGCCGGCAACTCGAGCGCGGGCGACCCGGTGCGCGTGCTGCGCCACGAGCTCGCCCACCTCGCCCTTCACGAGTTCCTCGGCGACAAGCCGCCACGCTGGTTCGACGAGGGCTACGCCAGCGTGGCCGCCGGGGAGTGGGGGCGCGACGAGCTCCTCGCCACGAGCGTGGCCCTGGCCATGCGCCGCGGCCGCACCCTCGCCCAGCTCGACTCAGGCTTCGAGGGCGGGGCCGTGACGGCCGAGGCGACCTACGCCCTCGCCTGGCGCGCCGTCGAGGAAATGCAGGCCCTCGACCCGGACCGCGGCCTGACACTCCTCTTCCGGTACTGGCGCGAGGTGCCCCGCCTCGATCTCGCGGTGCGGCGCGCCTACGGCGTCACCCTCGACGGCTTCGAGAAGCGCTGGCAGGACCGCACCCGGGCGCGCTACGGCGCACTGGCCGTCGCCGCCGACTTGACCCTGGCGACCCTCTTCTTCCTCGCCCTCCTCGCCCCTCTCCACCTGATGCGGCGGCGGCGCGACCGGCGCCGGCTGGAGCAGATGCGCGCCGCCGATGTCCTCGCCGAGCAGCGCGCCCGCGAAACGGCCATCGACGAACTCCTCCGCACGATCCCGCCGCGGCAGCCGCCGCCGAGCGCCGCCGCCCCAGATCGTGACGTCCCGGAAACTTGACACAAGTCCAAGACGGGCCTAGGCTTCCACGCTTATGGCTGATGGCGAACGAGCGGTCCGGACGCGTGAGTTTTTGTGGTGGGGATTGGCGGCGCTGGCCCTGCTGCTGGGCTACGCCGACCTGGTACGAGGCGGTGTGACGGTGGCACCGATCCTGCTCGTGATCGGGTACTGCGTTCTCGTTCCGCTCGCCATACTCAAGTAGGGCACGACGGCAGTGACGTCCGGCCGGTGACGCCGGGCACGATGGGGCGGGGGCGAGGAACGCGGGGACCTGGCGGGCTGCAGCGGGCGAATAGCTCAGTTGGTTAGAGCGCCTGCCTTACACGCAGGAAGTCGGGGGTTCGAGTCCCTCTTCGCCCATCGGGGAGCAGGACCCCCCCGACGAATCGGGTGTAGCGCATTCATGGCTTCGGAGGAACGGATCGTGAAGGCACTCTTGTCGGCGGAACGGACGTCACGCGCGGCCTGCGCGCTCGCGGTGCTGGGCGTGGCCGTGCTTCCTTTGGTGGCCCGGGCGCAGCGTCGCGCGCCACAGCCCCCGCGGTTCATGATCACGCCCTTTCGCGCCCCGGAGAAGGCGCTTGGGTGCCTGGCAGCCGACGCCGTGCGCGAGCGGCTCGCGGACGACAATCCGCAGCGGATCCTGTTCATCATCCCCAAGGACGACATCAACAGGACGCTCGAGGCATCGGGCTTTCCGCCCTGCGACCCCCTGCCGGCCACCGAGGCCAAGTCGCTCGCGAGCGTCGTGCGCGCCGACGAGTACCTCGATGGCGTGGTGACCAAGACGCCGACCGGCTTCAAGCTGGAGGCCCGGCTCTTCCTCGGCCGCGACAATTCGTACTCGCAGCCGATGCCGGCCGTCGAGGGCGCCCGCCTCGGCGACGTCGCCGCCAGGCTCTCGCGGCAGCTCGATGACGTGCGCAAGCAGATCGAGGACGAGAAGAGCTGCTACACGAACACCCGTCTCCGCAACGAGAAGGAGGCGATCAAGAACGCCAGGGACGCCATCCGCCAGTATCCCAGGGCGACCCTGGCCCGCGTCTGCCTGCTGCAAGCCATGGACCAGTCCAAGGCGAACAAGGACTCCATGTTCGCCGTCGCGCAGGAGATCCTCATCCTCGACTCGATCAGCCGCCCCGCGCTGACGCTGACGTCGTCGTACTACAAGGAGCGGGGCGACTCGACCCGCTACGTCGAGACCCTCACCAGGCTCTTCGCCAACGACCCCACCAACCCGCGCCTCGCCGACCGCGTCGTCACCGACCTGGTGCTCTACAAGCGCATGCCGACGGCGATCCCGATCATCAAGCGCGCCCTCGCCGAGAACCCCGGCGAGACGCAGCTGCTGGCCACCGCGTTCAAGCTCTACTACGCCGCCAGCGAGTACAAGGAGATGATCGGCGTGGGCGAGGAAATCGTCCGCATCGACACCGCCTTCGCCGACAGCAGCTACTTCTTCCGCATGGCGTTCGCCTACGCGGCCGACAGCCAGCCCGCCAGGCAGGCGGAGATGTTCGCCCGGGGCGCGCAGAAGTTCCCCGCCAGCACCAGCTGGCTCCTCCTCCTCGCGCAGGTGCAGCGCGCCCAGGGGCAGAACCAGCAGGCCATGGAGACCCTCAAGAAGGCCCTCGTCGCCGACCCGAAGACGAAGGGCGTCTACCTCCAGCTCGCCCGGTCCTACCAGGAGCAGAAGCAGCCCGACTCGGCGCTCATGATGGTCCGCCACGGCATCGAGGCGAAGGACTCGGTGCCGCTGCTCTCGCAGTACGCGCTCAGCATCGCCAACGCCAGGTACCGCGAGGGGAACGCGAGCAAGAACCGCGACGACTGGTCGGCCTCGATCAAGATCGCGCAGTACGCCGACAGCGTGACCCCCGACCCTCGTGCGAAGCTGCTGATCGGCGCCAGCGCCCTTTCGATCGCCATCTCGGCGTTGCAGGAGGCGAGCACCGCCAGGAGCTGCGACCTCGCCAGGCTCAGCGTCGACAACTTCACTCTCGTGAACGTCGTGGTGCCGGGCGCCGGCGCGGCCAACCGCGAGCAGGCCGGGCAGCTGATGCAGAACGCGATGCAGTATGGTCCGATGGCCGACAACCTGGTCAAGCAATTGAAGTGCAAGTAACGGTCGGGGCCTTCGATGCCCCGTATCATGCTCCCGTGCTCGTGGCCGAGGTGCTCCAGCTCCTCGGCCACGTGCGTTCCGTACTCGACGGCACCCTCGGCGGCGGTGGCCACAGCGCCGCGCTGATTGTCGCCGGCGCCCGCGTCACCGCCCTCGACCGCGACCCCGAGGCCATCGCCGCCGCCCGCGCCAGGCTCGCCGACGCCGAGCGCGCGGGACAGTTCGAGGCGGTCTGCGCCAACTTCGCCGATGTCGATGCCGTCCCCGCCCTCGCCGGCCGCACTTTCGACGGCATCCTCCTCGACCTCGGCGTCTCGTCGCACCAGCTCGACGACACCCGCCGCGGCTTCACCTTCCGGGAGGGCTCGCCCCTCGACATGCGGATGGGCGCCGATGCGACCGTCACCGCCGCCGAGTGGCTCAACGGGAACGACGAGCCCGCCCTCGCCCAGGCCTTTCGCGAGTACGCCGACGAGCACAAGGCGATGCGCCTCGCCCGCGTGATCGGCAAGCGCCGGGCGAACCACCCCTTCGCCACCTCCGACGACCTCGTCGGGGCGATCCGCGAGGCACTCGGGGCACGCTCGGGGCCCAGCGACTTCGCCCGGCTCTTCCAGGCCGTGCGCATCGCCGTCAACGACGAGATCGCCGCCCTCGGCAAGGCCCTCCCGGTCCTCCGTGACCGCCTCGCGCCCGGGGGCGTCATGGCGGTGATCGCCTACCACTCGGGAGAAGACCGGCTCGTGAAGCACGCCTTTCGCGCCTGGAGCGAGGACTGCACCTGCCCGCCCCGGCTCCCCCGCTGCGCCTGCGGCGGCAACCGCGCGCTGGGTGCCGTCGTCACGCGGCGCGCGGTGACCGCCGGCGCGGCCGAGGCCGGCCGCAACGCCCGCGCGCGGAGCGCGCGCCTCAGGGGATGGCGCCGAAAGGGGTAGGGGGCACGCGCCCGCGCGGGCGCGCCTGGGTGGCCATCGTCCTCCTCGGTTTCGTTGCGGTGGCCAGCGGCGTCATATGGAGGCGCAGCACCGGCTACGACGCCGCCCGGCGAATCGCCGAGCTCGACCGGTCGCGGATGCAGCTCGAGGCCCGCAAGGCCCGCCTCGAGGCCGACATTCGCGACCTCTCGAGCCGGCTCAAGCTGGGCCCCGTGGTGGAGCAGCGCCTGCAGATGAAGGTCGCCCCCGACTCGCAGGTCATCATCCTCCCGCGCCCGCCCCGCTGACCACCGTGTCCTCCGCATGACGCGCCCAGACCGCCTGCGCATCGTCTCGATCGCGCTCGGGCTCTTTGCCGGCGCCCTCGTCCTGCGCGCGGGCTACGTGCAGCTCTGGCAGGGGGGAACGTGGTCGCGGCGCGCCGAGCGGCAGCACTTCGCCGACGCCGACCTCCCCGCGCCGCGCGGCCGGATCGTCGACGCCGCCGGCTTTCCCCTCGCCGAGAGCCGCGAACTCGTGCAGCTGCGCGTGGCCCCGCGCGAGGTCGCCCAGCGCAAGGGCACGGCGGCGCTGCGGGCGGCCCTCGTCGCGCTCGGCGTGGCGAACGAGTGGGTGGCGCGTGCCACCGACCGCCGGCGCGAATGGGTCGAGATCCCCGGCGGCTTCCTCCCCGGCGACGTCGCGCAGGTCACCGCGATCTGGGGCGTCCATCCGCGCGCCATCATGGAGCGGGTGCTCGCGCCGAGCCCGAGCGTGCGGCGGCTCGTCGGGCACGTGAACGCCGACGGCCGACCGCTCGACGGCGTCGAGCGCTCCCTCGACTCGCTCCTGGCGGGAGTGAAGGGAAGCGCCGCGGTGGCCCGCGACGCCCGCGGCAATCGACTTGCCGCCCCCGACGCGAAGTCGGTCAGCGCGCGCCCCGGGCGGCAGGTGGTGCTCACGATCAACCACTCGGTGCAGGACATCGCCGAGCGGGCCCTCGCCGACGCCATGCGCCGCACCGGCGCCAGTGGCGGCGACATCGTGGTCATGGACCCCGCCGACGGCGCCCTCCTCGCGCTCGCCGGCGCACGCCCCGGCGCGACCGAGGCCGGCGCCGTCACCGCCTTCACCGAGCCGTACGAGCCCGGCTCGACCCTCAAGCCCTTCGTCGCCGCCAGGCTGCTCGAGCTCGGCCGAGCCCGCCCCGACGAGGTCATGAACGTCTTTGGCGGCCAGTGGAAGGTCGACGGCCGCACCATCACCGACGTCCACCGCGCCGCCGCCCTCTCGCTGCGCGACGTGATCAAGTACTCGAGCAACATCGGGATCGTGCGCTTTGGCGCGCGCCTCTCGCGCCCCGAGGAATTCTCGCTGCTGCGCGAGGCAGGCTTCGGCGCCAGGGCCGGCCTCCCGTACCCGATCGAGTCGTCGGGGCGCCTGCCGGCGCCGGCCCGCTGGTCGCGCACCACCCCCGCGTCGCTGCTGATGGGGTACGAGCTCATGGTCACCCCCGTGCAGCTCGCCGCGGCCTACGCCGCCTTCGCTAACGGCGGGGAACTGCTCCGGCCGGCCCTCGTGCGCGAGGTGCGGGACGCCAGCGGCCGCGCGACCTTCCACCACGTGCGCTCGGTGGTGCGGCGCCTCATGTCCCCGGCGATCGCGGCCACCGTGCTGTCGATGCTCCACGACGTGGTCGACGGCGGCACGGCCGCCGGCGCGGAACTCAAGGTGTACGAGGTCGCCGGCAAGAGCGGCACCGCGCGACGCACCGAGCGCGGCCGCTACGTCGAGGGCGCCTACACCGCCAGCTTCGTCGGCCTCTTTCCCGCCGACCGGCCGCAGTACGTGATCGTCGTCAAGCTCGACAACCCGCGCGACGGCTACTTCGGCGGCAAGGTCGCGGCGCCCGTCTTCAAGCAGGTCGCCGAGGAGGCGATCGCCGCCCGCGACGCCTCCCTCGACCTCGGGCAGTTGGCGCAGAGCGCCCGCCCCTCGGGTCATCCTGCGCACGTCCCCGGTCATCCCGGGCGCGGCGAGGGATATGCCTTCGCCGCCGCGCCCCCTGCCGACACCGGCGCCGTCCCCTACGTCATCGCGCTGGGCGCCCCTCGCCCGGCGCCCGCCCCTGCGCCGTCGCAGCGCCCCGTCCCCGACGTGCGCGGCGTCCCCGTGCGCGGTGCCGTGCTCGCCCTCCACGAGGCGGGATTCCGCGTGCAGGTCGTCGACGGCTCGGCGCCGGGCACGATGCCCGCGGCCGGCGCGGTCGTGCGCACCGGCTCGCTGGTGCGCCTCGTCGCGCCGCGCTAGCGAGCTCGTGCAGCTCGCCCGCATCGCCGCCGCCCTCGAGCGCGAGGGGCTCCTCGTCGCGCGGCGCGGGGCCCTCCCCGACAGCGTCGCATCGATCGCCGGCGACTCGCGAGCCGTCACGCCCGGCGCCCTCTTCGTCGCCGTGCGCGGGTCGCAGCGCGACGGGCACGCCTTCCTCAGTACAGCGGCCGCGGCGGGTGCCACCGCCGCCATCGTCGAGGACGCCGCTGCCACCACCCTCCCCGTCCTCCTGGTGCGCGATGGGCGCCGGGCGGCGGCGGTGGCCGCGGCCGCCTTTCACGCCAATCCCGCGCGCGCCCTTACCCTCGTTGGCGTGACCGGCACCAATGGCAAGACCACCACCGTCGGCATGCTGCGCCACCTCCTCGACGAGCAGGGCGCACGAAGCGCCTCGATTGGCACACTGGGCGTGCTCGTCGGCAGCGAGGGCACGCCCCTGCCCGGCGGCAGCGGCCTGACCACGCCCGGACCGATCGAGCTGCAGGCGGTGCTCCGCGCCCTCGTCGACGCCGGCGTGCGCACCGTTGCCATGGAGGTCTCCAGCCACGCCCTCGACCAGCGCCGCGTCGACGGCGTCGAGTTCGCCGCGGCCGTCTTCACCAACCTCACGCGTGACCACCTCGACTATCACGGCACCATGGAGGCCTACGCCGCGGCCAAGGCGCGCCTGGTGGACTGCCTCGCCGCGTCCGGCGCCGCCGTGGTGAATGCCGACGACGACGCCTGGCAGGCCCTGCCGCCGGCGGGGCGACGCCTCACCTTCGGCATCACCCACCCCGCCGACGTGCGCGCCACCGGCCTGCGCTTCGCCGCGGGGGGCAGCACCTTCACCATCGCCAACGCCGGCGACCGCGCCGACGTCACCCTGCCGCTCATCGGCGACTTCAACGTCGCCAATGCGCTCGCCGCTGCCGCTGCCGCCCTTGCCCTTGGCGCCTCGCTCCCCGTCATCGCCGCGCGCCTGGCCACCATGCCGCAGGTCCCCGGCCGGCTCGAGGTGCTCCACCGCGCCCCCACCGTGCTGCGCGACTACGCCCACACCCCCGACGCCCTTGCCCGCGCCATCGCCGCCGTCCGCCCGTTCGCGCGGCGCCGGCTGGTCGTCGTTTTCGGCGCCGGCGGCGATCGCGATCGCGGCAAGCGCCCCGAGATGGGGCGCATCGCCGCCGAGGGCGCCGACCTGGCCATCGTCACCAGCGACAATCCGCGCACCGAGGATCCCGAGCGCATCCTCGACGACATCGAGGCGGGCATGCGTGGCCGGACGCATCGCCGCATCGAGGACCGGCGCGCCGCCATCGCCGCCGCGCTCGCCGGGGCGGCGCCCGACGACCTGATCCTCCTCGCCGGCAAGGGGCACGAGACGTACCAGGTGCGCGGCACGGTGTCGCATCCCTTCGACGAGAAGCTGGTCGTCGCCGAGCTCACCGCGGGCGGCGCCACGCCGCCCGTGCGCAACTAGCCGCACGCCGGCGAGATTCCAGCGTGCCCTTCTGGACCCTGCGCCGCCTCGCCGCCGCCCTCGACGGCGCCGACCCTGCCCGGCCCACGCCCGCCCGTGCGCTGCACACCAGCCCGCACGACGAGCGGGCCGTCGCGGGCATCTCCACCGACTCGCGCACCGTCGGCGTGGGCGACGCCTTCCTTGCGCTCAGGGGCGACACGTTCGACGGCCACGACTTCCTCGCGAAGGCCGTGAGGGCCGGTGCGGCGGCCGTGATCGTCAGCCGGCCGGAGGCGGCGACCGGGCTCGGCGTCCCCGTCCTCGCGGTCGGCGACACGCTCCACGCCCTCGGCCGCCTCGGGCGCTACCGCCGCCGCGCCTGGGGGCGCACCGTGGTCGCGATCGGGGGCTCCAACGGCAAGACCAGCACCAAGGAGCTCGTCCGCGCGGCGCTCGGCGCTCGGCTCTCGGTGCATGCGACCACGGGCAACCTCAACAACCAGGTTGGCGTGCCGCGGACGCTGCTCGCGATCCCCGATCACGCCGACCTCGCGGTGGTGGAAATGGGGACCTCGCTTCCCGGCGAGATGGCGCTGCTGCGCGAGATCGGTGCCCCCGACATCGCCGTCATCACCAGCATCGGCGAGGAGCACCTCGAGGGGCTCGGCTCGGTGGACGGCGTCATGGCGGAGGAGGCCGCGCTCGCCGACGGTGTTCCCCTCGCGATCGTGCCGTCGCACGAGGGGGCCCTGGTCGAGGCGCTGCGCGGGCGGGCGGGGACGGTCGTGACGGCGGGACTGGCGCCCGCCGGCGGGCCGGCGCGCCCGGGCGCCCTGCTGGCGGAGTCGCACGGCCTGAACGCCGATGGCACGGGCTGGCTCGTGGTCGACGGCCAGCGGGTCGAGGTGCCGCTGCTCGGCGAGCACAACCTGCGCAACGCCGCCCTCGCCCTCGCCGTGGCCCGGGCCTGCGGTGTCTCGGCAGGGGACGCCGCGGCCGGCATCGGCCGCCTCACGCCGCCGGCCATGCGCTCCAACGCGCGGCCCCTCGGCCCGGCGCTGCTCATCAACGACGCCTACAACTCCAACCCGCCGTCGGCGCGGGCCGCCCTCGACCTGTTGGTCGCGCTGGGGAAGGGCCGGCCCATGGTGGCTGTGCTCGGCACCATGCGCGAGCTCGGTGCCCACGCCGAGCGGCTGCACCGCGAGATCGCCGGCCGCGCCCTGGCCGGCCCCGCCGCCGTGATCGCCGGTGTGGGCGAGATGGGCGATGCCCTGCGGGCCCTCGCCCCGGCAGACCCCCGGGTGATCACCGCGCCCGACCCCGACTTCCTCTGGCCGCTGCTCGAGCCGCGGCTTGCCCCCGACGCCTGCATCCTCCTCAAGGCGTCGCGTGGCGTGAAGCTGGAGCGAATCGTCCCTCACTTGGAAGGGTGGGCCGCGCGACCGTGAGTCGCGGGGCACGCCTCGCCTTGCCCCGTGTTCAACGCCGCCCGCCCACAGCCTCCCCGTGCTCCCGCTCCTCCTCCTGCCGTTCATCGGCCGCCTGCCGTTCCTGCGGCTGTTCAACTACATCACCTTCCGCGCCGCTGCCGCGGCCGTCACGGCGCTCCTGTTCTCGTTCGTGATCGGGCCGTGGATCCTGCGGCGCCTCCAGGCGATGTCGGTGCACCAGGTGGTGCGCGAGGGAACGCCCGACTCGCACAGGGAGAAGGGCACCACGCCCACCATGGGCGGGCTGATCATCCTCTCCGCGACCGTGTTCGCGTCGCTGCTCTGGATGCGCCTCGCCAACCAGTATGTGCTGATCGCCGTGGCCGTGATGATCTGGATGGGCGGCATCGGCTTCCTCGACGACTGGCTGAAGCTCCGCCAGAAGCGCGCGGGGAAGAAGAACGAGGGGCTCGTCGAGCGCTACAAGCTCGCGGGGCAGGTGGCCGCCGGCGTGGCCCTTGGCCTCTACCTCTGGCTCTCGCCCCTCTCCAACCTCCCCGGCGCCAGCACCACGCTGCCGTTCTACAAGTACGTGCTCGTCGTGCCGGCGGCGTCGTGGCTGGCGTGGGTCTACGTGCCGTGGGTGACCTTCGTCCTCACCGGCGCCTCGAACGCGGTGAACCTCACCGACGGGCTCGACGGCCTCGCCACCGGGCTCGTCGCGATCTCGGCGATCGTGTTCGGCATCTTCGCCTACGTGATCGGCCGCGTCGACACCAGCGCCTACCTGCAGGTCTATTACATGCCCGGCGCGGGGGAACTCACCGTATTCTGCACCGCGATCCTCGGCGCCTGCATCGGCTTCCTCTGGTTCAACTGCTACCCGGCGCAGGTGTTCATGGGCGACACCGGCGCCCTCGCGCTCGGCGGCGCCCTCGGCGCCGTCTCGATCCTCCTCAAGAGCGAGTTCCTGCTCGGCATCGTCGGCGGCGTCTTCCTCGTCGAGACACTCAGCGTCATCATCCAGCGCGGCGCCTTCCGCTGGCGCAAGCGCAAGTACGGCCTCGAGTACGCCCGGAAGAACCGCGTCTTCCTCAAGGCGCCGCTCCACCATCACTTCGAGATGAAGGGGTGGCCCGAGTCGCAGGTCGTGGTCCGGTTCTGGATCCTCGGCATCCTCTGCGCCTTCCTCGCCCTCAGCACGCTCAAGCTCCGTTGATGCCAGACTCGCTCGTCGGCCGCGCCGGCGAAGTCGCCGTCGTCGGCCTCGGCCAGAGCGGCGCCGCCGCCGCCCTCCTTCTCGCGCGGCGAGGCCGCGAGGTGTACGCCAGCGACGGCAACGTGTCCCCCGCCCTCGAGGCCACCGCCGCCACGCTCCGCAGCGCCGGCATCGCCGTCGAGCTCGGCGAGCACGACCTCGCCCGCATCCGCAAGGCGGCCCTCGTCGTCGCCAGTCCCGGCATCCCCCCCGACGCCGCCCCCCTCGGCACCGCCCGCGCCGCCGGCGTGACGGTCGTGGGCGAGATCGAGGTCGCACTCCGCGCCCTCCCCCAGCTGCGCTACATCGCAATCACCGGCACCAACGGCAAGACCACCACCACCGCGCTCGCCGGACACCTCCTGCGCGCCCTCGGCCACGACGCGCTCGAGGCCGGCAACATCGGGCTCCCGCTGGCCGAGGTCGCCATGCGGGAGCCCATTCCGGCGTGGGTCGCCCTCGAGATCTCGTCGTACCAGTTGCACGACACCCCATCCATCCACCCCACGGTGGGCGTCGTCACCAACCTCAGTCCCGACCACCTCGACCGGTACCCGAGCGTCGAGGCGTACTACGGCGACAAGGCGCGCCTCTTCCAGAACGGCCATTCCGGCTCCAGGTGGGTCTGGAACGGCGACGACCCCTTGGTCGCCGACCTGCCGCGCCTCCGCCCCGCCTACGTCCGCAACCGCGAGGTGCTCCTCGGCACCACCTGGCGCTTCTCGCTGCAGCGGAAGTCGGAGGCCTGGTTCGACCGCGAGCGGCAGCAGCTCGTCCTGCTCGGCGAGCCCCTCATTGCCCGCGACGAGCTGCACCTCGTTGGCGACCACAATGTCGCCAACGCGCTCGCGGCGAGCCTCGCCGTGATGGTGGCCGACACGACCCACCAGACCGCCGGCGCCCGCGCCCTCATGGCGCAGGCCCTCCGCGAGTTCCGGCCACTCAGGCACCGCCTCGAGACCATCGGTGCCTGGGGCGGCGTGGAGTGGATCAACGACAGCAAGGCGACGAACGTGAGCAGCACCCTCGTCGCCGTGCAGGGCATGACGCGCCGCACCGTGCTCCTCCTCGGCGGGCGCCACAAGGGCGAGCCCTACACGGCGCTCATCGGGCCGATGCTGCGCTGCGGCGGCACCGTGCTCGCCTATGGCGAGGCGGCACAGCTCATCGAGCGCGACCTCAAGGGACACGTGCCGCTCGAGCGCCTCGGATCGTCATTCCCCGACGTGGTCGCTCGCGCCCGGGCCCTCGCCCAGCCGGGCGACGCGGTCTTGCTGTCCCCCGCCTGCTCGAGCTTCGACATGTTCCCGAACTACGAGGTCCGCGGGGCCACCTTCGCCCGGCTCGCCGCCGGCGACGACGCGTGACGGCCGTCGCGGCCGCGCACGACCTCTTCACCGCCGACACCGACGGTGCCGGCGACGCCACCATTCCCGCCGGGACCGACACTCCGCACGCCCCGCTGGAGCGCGAGCGCTGGCGCATGACCGCCGAGGCCCGCGCCCTCGTGCTCCTCACCGCCGCGCTCCTCGCCTGGGGACTCGCGGTGCTCTACAGCGCCAGCGCGATCGTCGCCATCCAGGAGCACCGCGCCGGGTCGTACTACGTGCTGCGGCAGGGCACCGGCGTGCTGGCCGGGATCGTGATCTTCGCCATCGCCGCCAAGGTCGACGCCGAGCGCTGGCAGCAGTGGGCCTGGCCCCTCATGGCGCTGTCCCTCGTGACCATGCTGCTCGTGATCCTGCCGTTCACCGAGAAGTGGGCGCCGCGCGTCCTCGGCTCGCGGCGCTTCCTGATCGGCAGCGCGCTGCAGCCCAGCGAGCTCGCCAAGCTCGCCGTGGTGGTCTGGACCGCGATGCTCGTCGTGAAGAAGGGGGACACCCTGCGGCGGCTCACCAAGGGGCTCGGCCCGTTCCTGGTGGTGATCGGGGCGCTCGACCTCTTTGCCGCGCTCGAGCCCGACCTCTCCGCCGCCATGATGTTCACCCTCGTGATGGGGGTGGTGCTCTTCGCCGGCGGCGTGCGCATCGGGCACGTCGTGGCGCTGGTCGTGATCGCGACTCCGCTCCTCTGGCACGAGATGCAGCGCCTCACCTACGTGCTCAACCGGCTCGTCGTCTTCTTCGACCCCAGCAAGGGACTCGAGCAGGTGAACTACCAGCTCAAGCAGTCGCTGATCGCGGTCGGCTCGGGGGGGCTGTTCGGCGTCGGGTTCGGCGAGGGGCGGCAGCAGCTCGGCTACCTGCCGCTCCCGTTCAACGACTTCATCGCCGGCAATATCGGCGAGGAATGGGGCTTCGTCGGGATCGCCGGCGTCACTCTCGTCTTCGCCCTCTGGGCGTGGCTCGGCTTCCGCATCGCCCGGCAGGCCCGCAGCACCTTCCTGCAGCTCACCGCCATCGGGCTGACGTTCACCATCGTCCTCACCGCCTTCCTCCACATCGGCGTGGCGATCGGCCTCCTGCCCACCACCGGTCTCACCCTGCCGTTCATCTCCTACGGGAGGTCGAACCTGCTCCTGTCGCTGCTGATGACCGGAATCCTCGTCAACATCGGCAGCCGCCGCGAACGGGTGAGCGGGGAGCTCCCGGCACCCGCTCTGCCCGCCGCGGCCTAGCCGCCGCCACGGGCCCGGCCCGCGAGCCACGCTGTACCTTCTGCCATGCGCGTGATCTTCGCCGGCGGCGGAACGGGTGGGCACCTCTACCCCGGGCTCGCGATTGCGCGGGCCATCGCCAGGCTCGACCCGGGCGCGGACCTCCTGTTCGTGGGCGCCAGACGCGGGATCGAGGCCCGGGTCCTCCCGGAATCCGGCTTCCGCCACGTACTGCTCGACCTCTATCCCCTCTTTCGGCGCCAGGTCTGGAAGAACCTCGAAACCGCCGGCTCCCTGGTCGACTCCTGGCTCAAGGTCGGCGACCTCATGCGTGCCAATCCCCCCTCGGTGGTCGTGGGCCTCGGGGGGTACGCCAGCGGCGTTACCCTCGCCTGGTCGGTCGCCCACCGGATCCCCATCGTCCAGCAAGCTGGCGACTCCATTCCGGGCCTCGCCGCCCGGATCTTCAGCCGCTGGAGCCGGGTCCTCTACGTGGGCTTCCCGGAGGCCGTCGAACGCCTGCCGCGGAGCCGGCGGACAGACGTCGTGATCACCGGAAACCCGATCGAGCCCCCGCCAAGCCCACGTCCGTCCAAGGCTGCGTCGCTCGTCAACCTGGGATTTCCGGGCGCCTCCGGGCGCGAGCGCGTGGTGCTGGTCTTTGGCGGCAGCCAGGGCTCCTTCGCCATCAACGAGGCCGTCGACGACTGGGTCGGCAGGGGCCTCCCCGCCGACGTCCGGGTGATCTGGGCGACCGGATCGAACAGGTGGGAAGAGTACCGCCAGCGCGAGAGCAGCCAAGTTGTGGTGAAGCCATACCTCTCGCCGATTTCAGACGCCTACGCGGCCTGCGACCTCGCCGTCACGAGGGCCGGGGCAATGACCTGCGCCGAGCTCGCCGCGTGGGGAATTCCTGCCATAATGATCCCGCTCCCATCCGCGGCCGCCGACCACCAGACGGGCAATGCACGGGCTGTCGAAGCCGGCGGGGCAGGGGTCCTCCTCCCGGAACGCGACCTCTCGGCGTCGTCGCTCAGCCAAACGGTGCTCAGTCTCCTCGGCGATCAAGCGTCGCTCGCTTCCATGTCGGCTGCAGCGCGCGACAGAGGTCGAAGTGATGCGGCAGAAACTATTGCCCGTGATATACTTGCACGGTTCACATAAAGTATATTCTTGAGATCATGCATCACAATGCATAGCTATGCAGCAGCCTGACTACACTCATTCTCCGGCCGATATCGCGCGGATTCTCGCTCGAGACGATCCCCGGCCGATCCACTTCGCCGGTGTCGCCGGAGCGGGCATGAGCGCACTCGCGGAGCTCTTTGTGCGACGAGGGCTCCCCGTTTCCGGGTGCGATGCCAACCTGGCGGGAGTCGATGACCTCAGGCGGTTGGGCGTTCGCCTTTTCCCCAGCCACGACGCCGGTCATGTGGAGAACTCCAGGGGCATCGTGGTTACGTCGGCAATGCCCAAGGACCACCCCGAACTCGTTCGCGCCCGCAGTCTTGGGATTCCTGTGGTGAGGCGTGCCGAGGCGTTGGGGGCGGCGGTCAATGCGGGACGGTTGGTGGCGGTGGCCGGTACCCACGGCAAGACCACCACCACCACGTTGGCCACCGAGGCGCTGGCGTCGGCCGGCCTCGATCCGACCGGCGTGGTCGGGGCTCGAGTCGCCGCCTGGCAGGGTAACTTTCGCCGGGGAGGCGACGACGTCTTCGTGGTGGAGGCGGACGAGTACGACCGCTCGTTCCTCGCCCTCACCCCCACCGTCGCCGTGATTACCAACGTCGAGGCCGACCACCTCGACATCTACCGGGACCTCGACGACATCCGGGCGGCGTTCGCCCGGTTCGCGGCCGGGGCGCGGTACGTCGTGATCTGCGCCGACGACGCCGGCGCCCGGTCGGTTCCCCTCGCCGACGCGGCCGACGTGATCCCGTACGGGCTCTCGAGTCCGGGCGCCCGGCTGCTGGCCCGCGACCTCGGTCCGGCGGCGCGCGGGCTCGGCACCCGCTGCCGGGTGCACTTCGACGGCAGGGAGCTGGGCGAGCTGCACCTTCGCATTCCCGGCGAGCACAACGTGCGAAACGCCCTCGCCGCGGTGGGGGCTGGCCTGGCCCTCGGAGCCAGCTTCAGTGCGATGTGCGAGGGGCTCGCCGCGGTGGAGGGGGCCGAGCGCCGCTTCCAGCTCCTCGGCGAGCGGGGGGGAGTGACCGTGATCGACGACTACGCGCACCACCCCTCCGAAATCGAGGCCACCCTGGCCGCCGCGCGCGCGGTCTGGCCCGGGCGACGGCTCGTGGCCGCATTCCAGCCCCACCTGTACACCCGCACTCGCGACTTCGCCGCCGGGTTCGGGCGCGCGCTCGTCGGCGCCGACGTGGCCTTGCTCGCCGACCTCTACCCGGCCCGCGAGCAGCCCATCGCCGGGGTCAGTTCCGCGCTGATCGCCGCCGCGGCGCGGGCAGCCGGCCGGGCCGTGCAGTGGGAGGGTCCGCGCGGCGAACTCGCGGCCGCATTGCGGCGTGCCGTTCACCCTGGGGACGTCGTCATCACTCTGGGAGCGGGGGACATCACGAAGACCGGTCCCGAACTGCTCGACCTGCTCACCTGACCCCACCGGAACCACCGCACCGCCACATCCCGCTTGCCATGAACGACACCGCGACCGACATCGCGGCCGCCACGCCCTCGCGCCTGGCGCCGTGGAAGCTCGCGGCGGCCGGCATCGCCGCCGCCCTGTTGCTGGCGAGCCCCCTGTGGGGGCGCGCCCTGCTGCGCCGCATGTCGTTCTTCAACGTGCGCGCGGTGCAAGTCGAGGGGGTGCGCTACCTCGACCCCGGCGTGGTCGTCGCGCGGCTGCGCATCGACACCACCGTCTCCCTGTTCGACGACGGTGACACCTGGGTGGCGCGCGTCGAGGGGCACCCGCAGGTCGCGGCGGTCGAAGTGTCGCGCACCCTCCCGGGCACCCTCGTGGTGCGCATCACCGAGGTGCCGCCGGTGGCGCTCGTGCCCGCGGCCGATGGCCTGGTGGCGATCGACGCCGCCGGCCGGCGACTCCCCGTCGACGCCTCGCGCGTGCCGATGGACCTCCCCGTTCTCGGCGTGCGCGACCGACGCCTCGTCGCCCTGCTCGATACGCTGCGGGCGCGCGAGCCCGCGCTCTACGCCAGCCTGAGCGAGGTGCGGCGCGAGGGTCGCGAGCTGCGCATCGACGTCGCCGGCCTCCAGGTGCGCGCCCCCCTCGTGCTCAGTGCCGGGCGCATCGCCGAGATCGTCCCCGTCACCGACGACCTCGCGCGCCGCCATGTGCGCGTGGCCGAACTCGACCTGCGTTATCGCGACCAGGTCATCGCCCGACTCCAATAGATGACCACGAACGAACTGAACCTCGTCGCCGGGCTCGACATCGGCAGTGCCAAGACCACGGCCGTGATCGCCGAGGTCGTGGGGGACCTGCCGCGCGCGCCGACGATTCGCATCCTCGGCGTCGGCCAGAGCCGCACCACCGGGCTCCGCAAGGGCGTCGTGAGCGACATCGAGGAGACGACCCGCTCGATCAAGAAGGCCCTCACCGACGCCGAGCGGATGGCCGGCGCGCAGGTCCCCGCGCTCTACGTCGGCATCGCCGGCGAGCACGTGCAGGCGATGACGAGCCAGGGGATCGTCGCGATCAACGGCAGCGAGATCACCAAGGCCGACGTCGACCGGGCCCACGAGGTCGCCCGCGCGCAGGTGATCCCGCAGGACCGCGAGCTCCTCCACGCGATCCCGCAGGAGTACACCGTCGACAAGAACAAGGGCGTGCGCGACCCGATCGGCATGATCGGCACGCGCCTCGAGACCGAGATGTACCTCGTCACGATCGGCGCCAGCCCGAGCATGAACCTCCGCAAGGCGGTCGAGCGGGCCGGCTACCAGATCAAGGAACTGGTGCTCGAGCCCCTCGCCAGCGCCCTCGCCGTCCTCACCGACGACGAGAAGGAGCTCGGCACGACGCTGATCGAGATGGGCGCCGGGACCACCGACATCGCCGTCTTTCACGAGGGGAAGATCCGCCACCTCGCGACGGTGAACTTCGGCGGCAACAACGTCACGAGCGACATCGTGCACGGACTCGGCGTGACGCAGGCCGACGCCGAGCGCCTCAAGGACAGGTACGGCTGCGCCTATGAGTCACTCGTGCCGCCGGAGGAAGTGATCCAGCTGCCGAGCACGGTCGCGCAGGGGGACCGGCGCATTCCGCGTGAGCTGCTGGCGCACATCATCCACCAGCGCACCGACGAGATCTTCGACCTCGTGCAGCGCGAGATCGAGCGCAGCGGCTATCACGGCAAGCTGAGCGCGGGCGTCGTGCTCACCGGCGGCGCGGCAGCGACGGTCGGCACGGTGGAGCTCGCGACGGATGTGTTCGGCATCGGCGCGCGGGTCGGCGTGCCGAGCGACAACGTGGGTGGACTGAGCGACAGCGTGGAAGCGCCGCGCTTCGCGACGGTGGTGGGGCTCGCGATGTACGGCGCGCACCGCGCGGCGCTTGGCGCCGGCGCCTCGAGCGGCCGCGGCCGCATGAGCCTCGGCGCGCCGAACGTGGACAAGCTCGCGCAGCGGGTGAAGACCTGGCTGCAGGACTTCTTCTAGGCGGCGGGATCAGGTGCGGGGGCCCGCTTCCCCCCGCGACGGGCACACGCGCCGTGGCCGATGCGGCCGCGGCGCGTGCGCGCCGCCACGGCGAGCCCGACCGCACTCGTCGAGTCGACGGAGCCCGTCCACATCCTCACCGGCGGCGAATCCGAGTGCGCACCGCCCGTGACGACGCCGGCCGACCGGTGTGCCGCGGGCAGCCCCGAGCTCGCATCCCGGTCCTGGATGCCGATGCCCCACTGGACCTCGCCGGTGCCGGGCACATCTTCGCGCGGTCCCGTCGGCTGGCATCGCGGCACGAACGCGGCGACCCACACCGTGGCGGTTCGGGGTGCCGGGACGGCGAACGCGCGCGTCACCGCAGGCCCCTCGCGTCCGTGCTGTCGCTCGCCGCACCGGCCTTGGTGCGTGTCCACATCAGGATCACCCCGCAGTTCTGCGCCCCCGGCCGCTTGAACTCGCTCGGGACTTGCGAGACCGAGTACACCTCGATCGCCTCGATGTCCGACGATCGGTAGGTGCGGTTCACGATCGACGCCACCTCATCGAACCCGTCCACGAATATCGACACTTCACATCCCGCGCCGCCATTGGTGAAGGAACGCCCGCCACGCGACGAGACGACCGTGAGTCCCGTGGGATACTCGTCGTCCTTGGTGATGACCTCGATGCCGGCGATGCCGCGCAACACGTCGAGCAGCTGCGGCGCCCCCTTCTTCCCGATCGCGGAGCGGTCGAGGAAGATCCCGCCGGCGTTGCGCAGCCGCCGCTGCTCGAAGCCGCGCGAGAAGTCCACCACCGGGTCGGCCCTGGCCTTGATCAGGATTCCGGCGAGTCGCAGCGACACCGGCTCGGTGCGCACGATGACCTCCATCGTGTCGCGTCCGTCGAGCTGGAATGGCTGCGAGATGTCCCCGCGGATCCCCAGCCGCCGGATGCCGATCCGGTAGCGTCCCGCCGGGGCCGGCACCAGGTACCGGCCGAGCGAGTCGGTGCGCGTGGTGGCCACGGAGTGCGTGCTGTCGGCCAGGAGCCGCACCTCCACCTCGGGAATCCCCTTGCCCTGGTCCACCGTGATCACGCGGCCGCGCACGGCCTGCGCGCCAGCGGTCGCGGCGCAGAGGCAGCCGGCGAGCACGAGGGAAGGGAGGTGCATGCGCCATGAAGTACTCGCCCGTCGCCGCCGAGGTCCATCCGCCCTGCCACCCGGGACGAGTCGCGAGCCGGGTATCGACGTATGTTTGTCGGCGCCGTTCGATCCCCGCCCTCGCCACGACCGGTCCCCCCATGCTTCGCGCCGAGTACGCCACTCGCGGTCCCGTTCCGCAGGATGTCATCGACGCCGTGGAATTCACGCCGCCGCCCCTCGCCGAGGGGCAGGCCCTCGTGCAGGTGCTGGCCGCGCCGATCAACCCTTCGGACGTGCTGACCCTGACCGGGCAGTACGGCCTGCTGCCGCCCCTGCCCGCCATCGGCGGCAACGAGGGAGTGGGGCGCATCGCCGCCCTCGGCCCCGGCACGAGCGCCCCGCCGGTCGGTACCACCGTCATGCTCCCCCCCGGCTCGGGCACCTGGGCGACCCACCTCGTGGCCGAGGCCGGGAAATGCGTGCCCCTCCCCGGTGGCGTCGATCCGCAACAGCTCGCCATGCTGACCATCAACCCGCCCACCGCGTCCCTGATGCTGAGCGACTACGTGACCCTCGCTCCCGGCGACTGGGTCATCCAGGACGCGGCCAACTCCGCCGTCGGCGGCTACGTGGTGCAGCTGGCGAAGCTCCGCGGCTATCGCACGGTGAACGTCGTCCGGCGGGAGTCGGCCGTCGCGCCGGTGCAGGCCAGCGGCGGTGACGTGGTGCTCGTGGACGGCGCCGACCTCGCCAGGCGCGTCGCGGCGGCGACGGGGAAGGCGCCGATCAAGCTGGCGATCGACGCCGTGGGCGGCGCGAGCACCGACCACCTCGCGTCGTGCCTTGCGCCGGGCGGAACGCTGGTGAACTACGGCATGATGGGAGGCGAGCCCTGCCAGGTGTCGCCGGCGAACTTCGTGTTCAAGGACGTGACGCTGCGCGGCTTCTGGCTCGCCTTCTGGTTCCGCAACGCGACGCCGGCGCAGGTGCAGGCGCTGTTCGGCGAGATGGCCACCCTCGTGGCCGGCGGAAAGCTCTCCGCGCGGGTGGCGGCGACCTTCGACGTGCGCGAGATCAAGCGAGCGGTGGCCCTCGCCGCCGCCGGCGAGCGCGAGGGAAAGGTCCTCGTCGTGCCGAAGGCCTAACCCGGTCGCCCAGCCGGGGCGCGCGCGATCACGCCGCGCGCCGCCGGCGCGGCTTGTGCGCGACCTCGCGCGAGCGCGCGAACAGTTCGTCCATGGCGGCCGCGGCGCGCCGGTCGGCCTGGGCGTCGCCGAGCAGGCGCTGCGCGACGCGGTGGGCGAGGATCACGCCGTGGGCCTCGCGCACCCACGCCTCGGCGTCGATCCCCGCGCGGAAGTGGCCGGCCTCGATTGCGATCGTGCAGGCGACGGCGAGGGTGGCGAGCCAGCGGCGCTGTGACGTGACGAGGCAGTCGCGGACGATTCCGGGGCGGTCGTCGAACTCGAAGGCGGCGGCACTCAGCAGGTCGCCGCCGCGTGCCTCGCGGGTACGCTCCCAGGCGAGCCAGCGGTGGACGAGGGAGCGGAGCCGTGGCTCGCCCGACCTCGCGCGGAGCCCGGGATAGAGCACATCGGCGTGAAAGCGGTCGACGGCGCGCAGGAGGACGGCGAGCTGCAGCCCCTCGCGACTGCCGAAGTGGGCGAAGAGGCCGCTCTTGGACATGGCGAGCTCGGCGGCGAGGACGCCGAAGGTGATGCCGTCGAGGCCCTCGAGGCCGGCGATGCGCTCGGCGCGCTGGATGATGCGGTCTCGGGTGGCCGCGCCTTTTGTCATGTATCATAATATTACGAACGTTCGTGCGTTACGCAACCGCAACCGAGCCCCAGCATCACCGGCCGACCGTGACCCGGCTGCCTACCGCCACCCGCCCATGCCGTGCAGCTTCCGGGAAACCACCACCGGGACCCTTCCCCGCCTCGTTGCCGAGGGCGCGCGCCGCGCGTCTGACCCGTATGCGCTCCTTCACGACAGCACTTCCCATGCGCCCCACCGCGCGCCTCGCCCACGCGGCGTTGCTCGCGACGCTCCTCGCCCCAGTCCTCCTTGCCGGCTGCAGCCCCAGGACCGATGCCCCCACGGGCGGCTCACCCGGCTCGGGCACGGGGGGGGGCGTCACCAACGACAAGGGCTCGACGATCTCGTTCTACCACCTGCTGATGACCAGCAACGCCCCCACGAGCACGGTGGCCTTCAAGGCCAACGGGGCGATCTTCGGCGCCGGCACCACCTACCTCGGCTCGGCCCTCGACAACAGCGTCGCCTGGGCGAGCTCCACGCCGCTCGTCCCCTTCGAGGTCACCGACGGCGGCACGACCCGCTTCCTCGCCGTCGGGCGACTCCTCACCAACGGCTACGGCCACAGCGCGATCGCGATCGGCGTGATCGGCAGCACCGACCCGAACCTGCAGCCCACGCTGGTCGTGGCGGTCAAGGACTCCGTCAATCCGGGGGCGGGAAACGCGCGCGTGCGCTGGCTGCACAACTGGCCCGGCGTCGCGGCCGTGGACATCTGGTCGGGCAATCCGGGCTTCGAAGTGCGGGTCGTGCAGAACCTCGCCTACGGCCAGATCACCGCCTACAGCGACATCACCGCGGCCACCAGCATCACGTCGCTCCACGTCGTGGTGACGCCGGCCGGCGTTGCCCGGGGCGTGGCCGACCTCACCAACATCTCGGCGATTACGCAGATCACCACCGGCAACACCTACCTGGTGCCGCTGATCCACACCTCGTCGAACTTCGCCAGCCCCGGCAGCAGGTCGCTCGCGATCTACCAGGAGCGCTGACGACGCCGCTCGCCGCCGCGGCCTGAAACCGCGGCGGCGCGGGGGCCGTCATGCCCGCTGGTGATCGCGGACGCGCCACCCCGAGGAACAGGCATGGACAAGCAGACAATGGTCGTGGCGGTGATGGGCCAGCTGATCGGGCTCACGATCGTGCTGTCGATCATCATGGCATGGGTCAAGACCCGCTCGCCCGGCAAGGGGCAGGGGCCGTCGAGCGAGGCCGTCCAGCGCCTGTCGGCGCAGATCGAGCAGCTGCAGGGGTCGCTCGACGCCGTGGCGCTCGAAGTCGAACGAATCTCCGAGGGCCAGCGCTTCACCACCAAGCTCCTCTCGGAGCGTGGCGCGACGGTGCGCCCGGGACTGGGCGATGGTTGATCGCAGCGAGGTGATCCTGGCGCTGGCCGGGATGATGTCGGGCACGACGGTGATCGTGGCCGGGATGTACACCTGGCTGCGGGCGCGCCGGCAGCCCGAGTCGCTGCCCCGCGAGACCACGGTGCAGATCCTCGCCCAGCTCGACTCGCTGCAGCAGTCGGTCGACACGATGTCGCTCGAAGTCGAGCGGATCGCCGAGGGGCAGCGATTCACGACCCGGCTCCTGTCGGAGCGGGGAGCGGCACAGGCAGAACCCTCGCTGCGCTCGGGCTGACGGCGAGACGCAGGTCCTTCACGTCGCTCAGGACGACTAGGGGACGGCGCCGGCGGCTCCGGCGCGGCGGGGATCGGCGCCGGCGGTGACCTTCTTCGCGTCGACCGCGATCGCGGCGCCGTAGCCCATCCGCAGCTCGCCGCGGAGGGAGATCGGCCGCAGCGTCCAGCCACGGGTCTCGAGCTGCCGGATCACGCCAGGCGCGAAGCCGTCCTCGTAGTCGATCGAGAAGCTCGTCGCCTCGGCTCCCGGCGGGGCGAAGCGGCCCGCCGGGAGGACGCGCGGCAGCTCGAGGGCCCGCTGGGGGTCGAGCTTGAAGTCCAGCGCGCCAACCACCGCCGCGTACACCGCGCTCGAGATCCAGGCGTTCCCCGCCGCCCCCACCACGAACACCGGTCGCCGGTCCTTCATCACGATCGTGGGCGTGATGATGCTCCCGTGCCGTGCGAACGGGAGCCGCGCGCCATAGCCGTTGGGGTCGGTGGAGTAGCTCGTAAGCTTGTCGTTGTAGAGGAAGCCGAGCCCGGGCGAAACGTAGAAGTTGCCACCCCACGTCCCGAGGGTCTGCGTCACGGCGACGGCGTTGCCGTCGGCGTCGGCCACGGCGAACGAGGTCGTCCCCTGCGCGCGGCAGGCACTCGCGTCGGTGGCGTGGTCGTCGGGGCCGCAGCCATCGCGCACGGGGAGGCGCGCGAGGGCGTCGCCCTCGCGCGCGCCGAGGGCCGACAGGCCGCCCCCGGGGGCGCTGGCTGGTGCGCGGCGGGTGGTGTCACCGCAGGCGATCGCGTCGCCCCGCAGTTGCCGTGGTGACGGCGCCCGGCCCGCGTCGAAGCACTTCCACCGGGCGCGGGCGGTGTCCTTGCTGGTGATCGGGTCGGTGTTCACCGGCCAGAGCGACGGGTCGGCGATCCGCCCCCGTTGCGACGGCCCGAGCAGCCACGCCGAGAGGAAGGCGTGCATTGTCGCCGCGTCGTCGGTGAAGGGCTTCGGGGCGGGGAACTGCTCGAGCAGGTTGAGCTGCGAGACGAGGGTCGCGCCGCCGCTCACCGGCGGGGCGCTCGAATAGAGCATGTAGCCTCGATACGTGCCCGACACGGGCTCACGCTCGGCGGCGAAGTAGCGCGCCAGGTCGGTGAGCCTGATCGGGTTGCCCTGCGCGCGCAGGTCGTTCACGAGGCGGCGGGCGACGTCGCCACGGTAGAAGCCGTCTGCGCCGCCGTCGGCGACCTTCTCGAGGGTGGCGGCGAGGTCGGGATTCCTGAGCGTGTCGCCGGCATGGAGTGGCTCGCCGTTCCGCCAGAAGAGGGCGCGGCTCCCGGCGTACTTCGCGAAGCCGGCGCGCTCGGTGGCCAGCGTCGTCGCCAGCCCGTCGCTCACCACGTAGCCGTCGCGCGCGGCGCGGATGGCCGGGGCGAGGATCGCCTTCCACGTCACCTTGCCGCTCCCCCACTGCGTGAAGGCCTTGTGCATCCCCGCCACGGTGCCGGGGACGATCGCGAGCACCGGGCCGTCGGACGGGTAGCGGCCGTTCTCCAGCAGCGAGGCGTTGCCGAGGCCGGCCTCCTCCGGCACGCGGGCCATGAACTCGATGAGGCGCGGCTTGTCCCACCCGGCGAGCTGCACGACCATCTGGCCGTAGCCGCCGACACCGCTCGCGTCGGGCTCCACCACGCCGATGGCGAACGAGACGGCGACGGCGGCATCGACCACGTTGCCGCCGGCCCGGAGGATCTCGAGGCCGGCGTCGGTGGCGACGGGATGGGCGCTGGTGACCGCGGCACGCCCCGTGGCACTCGGGCGCAGCGGCGGGCGCTGCTGCAGCATGCCGTGGATCGCGGCGTCGAGGGCGCTGTCGCTGGCGGCCGCGAGCGCCCGGGGGCGCCAGGAGCTCTTGAGCGATTCCCACTGCGCGCGCCGGGCCGCGTCGCCGGAGTAATAGAGCGTGGCGGTGCGCTCCCAGGCGCGGTCGAACGCCTCGGCGTTGCGGGCGGTGCGGTCGATCGCGCCCGCGACGCCGCGCTCCACGCGCCCGGCGTCGGGGCCGGCCGGGGCGTCGACGAACAGGAGTCGCTCGCGCGCGGCGAGGCGCTCGCTCACGCGCTCGCCAAGGCGGTCGGGGTCGCCGTTGTAGCCCGGGTCGTTGTCGGTGCGCTCGGCGATCGCGATCGTGCGCCCGTCGGGGGACCAGGCCGGGTCGCCGCGCACGAGCGACGCGACGTTCACCCAGCGCCCGTCGGCGGGGGTGACGAACACGCCGCTGCGCCCCCCGGCCGACGAGAAGGCGAGGCGCGTGCCGTCGGGCGACCAGGCGAGCCGCTCGGCCACGCGGTCGGTGACGATCGCGTGGTCGGCGCCGGTGGCGAGCGTGCGCACGCGCAGGGTGACGCCGAACTCGGTGGCCTGCGTGTAGGCGAGCTGCGCACCGTTCGGCGAGAAGGCGGGCGCGTTTTCGGGAAGGGTGGCGGTGGTGAGGCGCTTCTCGGCGCCGTCGGCGGCGCGGACCCAGATGCGCGCCATCGCGCCACGGCCGCGTACGAAGGCCAGGCGTCCGTCGCCGGCCGCGGTTGGCGCGAAGTCATCGTCGCCGGTGGAGGTGACGCGCTCCGGCGCGACGGCCGGCGCCGCGCTGCGCGAACGAGGCACCGTCAGCCGCCAGATCGACCAGTGGCCGCCGCGATTCGAACTGAAGACAATGGCGGATCCGTCCGGCGTCCAGGCGGGGTCGCGATCCCAGCCGCCACCGGAGGTCAGGCGCACCCAGCCGCGGTCGGTGGCCTCGCCGGCCTGCGCCCAGAGGTCGCCGTCGATCGCGACGACGAGGCGACCGTCGGCGCTCCACGCCGGGCTTCGCGCCCCCCGCAGCGTTGCCGTCGAGTCGGGGCCGGCCTGCGCGCCGGCGGTACTGGCGAAGGGAAGGGCGAGGGAGACGAGCATCGCGCCAGAGGCGATACCAAGGGGGTTCAATCCCGCGCACGGGAGGAGCAGCGTCGGCATGCGAAGTCGGCGGAGGGGGGAAGGACAGAATCTGCCGTCGAGGTGCGACAGGCGCGACGCTCAAGGCGTTGGAGGCTCCAGACCTGCACCAGGCCTGCGGTCCGGGATGTCATAAACTTGCTGTGCGGAACGCGAGTTGTGGATAAGCCAGTCCGGATAGGGAGTGCCGTCACTGCACGTTAGTCGTCCTAACAACGTGGCCTGACACGACGAAGCGTGTATATTCTCGCTCCGAAACGGTGGCCATCCCAGCCCTGTTGAAAACTCGCTCGCCAGAGCCCTGCCGGCAGACGGCGCGCACGACCAGTCCCTCCGCTTGAGGCCGCGACCCCAGATGATTTTCGAGTTCGAGGAGAGCGCGTCCCAGAACGCTCGCATGAAGGTGGTGGGCGTGGGTGGCGGTGGCGGCAACGCCGTCAACCGCATGATCGACGAGCACCTCGAGGGCGTGGAGTTCATCTCGGTGAACACCGACGCGCAGGCGCTGCTGGCGTCGAAGGCCGACGTGAAGATGCAGATCGGCAAGAAGCTGACGCGCGGCCTCGGCGCCGGCGCCCGTCCCGACATCGGCCGCCAGGCGATCGAGGAGAGCCGCGAGGAAGTGTCGCGCGTGCTCGGCAACGCCGACCTCGTCTTCGTCACCTGCGGGATGGGGGGCGGCACGGGCACGGGCTCGGCGCCGGTGATCTGCGAGCTGGCGCGCGAGATGGGTGCCCTCACCGTCGGCATCGTGACGCGGCCGTTCCTGTTCGAGGGGCGCAAGCGCATGCGGCAGGCCGAGGGCGGGATCGCCGAGATGCGCAAGCACGTGGACACGATGATCGTGGTGCCGAACGAGCGCTTGCTGGCGGTGGTCGGCAAGGGGATCCCGTTCCAGGACGCGCTCAAGAAGGCCGACGAGGTGCTGCTGCAGGCGACGCAGGGCATTTCGCTGCTGATCTCCAAGACGGGGCTGATCAACGTCGACTTCGCCGACGTGCGCACGGTGATGATGAACGGCGGGTCGGCGTTGATGGGCACCGGCGTGGGGCGGGGCGAGAACCGGGCGACGGAGGCGGCGCAGCAGGCGATCTCGAGCCCGCTGCTCGACAACGTGTCGATCGCGGGGGCGGCGGGGGTGCTGCTCAACATCACCGGCGGCGAGGACCTGACCCTCGGCGAGGTGACGCAGATCTCGGACATCATCCACGACGCGGTGGGCGACGATTCGCAGATCATCTTCGGCGCGGTGACGGAGCCGGCGATGCAGGGCGAGGTGCGCGTGACGGTGATCGCGACCGGCTTCGACAAGGGGGCCGAGTCGACGGGCGAGGCGCGCGGCAGCGCCGTGCAGGGCGCCAAGGGGGCGCCGGTGATCCCGTTCCCCAACAGCAAGACGCGCCCGTCGCAGGGGGGGATGGTGCCGCCGGTGCAGCGGCCGTCGCGCCCGCAGGCGGAGCTCGGCGACATGGAGATCCCGACGTTCATTCGCCGGCAGATGGACTGACGCGGCGCCGGCCGGCGCCGTGCTGGGCCCATGCGGGCCGGCCCCCGCGACGGGGCCGGCCCGTTGTGCACTCACTAGCTTCCCCGGCGCATGATCGCCTGGATGCTCTCCCTCACCGCGGGTGGCCTGGCGGCCGTGGCAGGCTACCTGCCGCGGCCCGAGGGCTCGTCGCGCGACACCGCGGTGCCGATGGCGCTGCGGTTTGCCGGCGTGGCGCTGGCGGTGGCGCTCGCGCTCGATGCGCCCGCGGGGTTGGCGCGCCGGGCGGCGCCGTTTGCCGCGCTCGATGCCTCGGCGAGCTGGTTGCGCGGGGGCGAGACCGCGCGCTGGAACGCGGCGCGCGACAGCGCGCGCAGCGCGGGGGCCGACAGCATCGCCATGTTCGGCGACTCGGTGCGGGTGGGCGAGCCGCCGGCGCAGCCGCTCGACGCCGGCTCGCGCGCCCAGCCGGTCGTGGAGCGCGCCCTCGCAAGCGGTCGGCCGCTGATCGTGGTGACCGATGGCGAACTGTCCGACCCGGAGGCCTTGCGCGCCCTCCCGGCGGGCTCGCGCGTGATCGTGGCGCCCCCGGCGCAGGTGCGTGACGCGGCGGTGGTGCAGCTCGAGGCGCCGCACGCGGTGGTGCAGGGCGACACGATGGACGTGCGCGTGGACATCGCCGCCGGAGTGCGCGGCGCGGCGGCCGGTCGCGTGACCCTCCTGCTCGGCGACGCGACCGTGGGCGACGCCCCGTTCGACTCGCTTCCGTCGTGGGGGGAGCGGTCCGTGTCGCTTCGCGCGCGAGCCACGGTGGCGGCGGGGCCGGCCGTCCTGCGCGCGGTGCTCCGATCGGCGCAGGACGGCGAGGGGCGCAACGACACGCTGGCGGTGGCGATCGACGTGGCGGCGCAGGCGAGCGCGGTGTTCGTCTCCACGAGCCCCGACGCCGACGTGCGGTGGCTCGTCGCCACGCTGCGCGGCGCGGTGTCCCTGCCGACGCGGGCGTACTATCGCGTGGCGCCGGGGCAGTGGCGCGTGGAAGGCTCGCTGGCGCCGATCGCCGAGGGGGAGGTGCAGAAGGTGCTGCGCGAGGCCCCGCTGGCGGTGATTCATGGTGACACGGCGATGTTCGGGGCGCCGCTCGCGGCCACGCGCGGGGCGCTCGCCCTGCTCGCGCCGCCGCGGGAGCGCACCGGGGAGTGGTACGCGAGCGGGACGCCGCCGTCGCCGATGGTGGCGGCGCTGGCCGGTGCGCGATGGGACTCGCTGCCGCCGCTCGACGTGGCGCTCGCCAACGCCAAGGGCGACTGGGTGGCGCTCGAGGCACAGCGGAGCGCGAGCGACGCCAAGCATCCGGTGGTCGTAGGGCGGAGCGAACCGCGGCGCACGGTGGTGGTGACGGCGTCGGGGTTCGCGCGGTGGCGAGTGCGGGCCGGGGCGCCGGCCGACGCTTTCGGCGCGCTGTGGGGGGCGATCTTCGACTGGCTGGCGGCGGAACGTCCAGATGTGCGCGCAGCGCTGCCGGCTGGTGGCGTGTTGCGCGAGGGGGACGCGGTGGCCTGGCGGCGGGGCGGGGCGCGCGACTCGGTGGTGCGCGTCGTCGTGCAGGCTCGGGCCGCCAAGGCCAAGTCCGACACCATCGTGCTGCGCTTCCCGCGGGGAACGACGGAGGCGCAGTCGCCGGCGCTGGCGGTGGGGGTGTACGATGTGCGGGCGCCGGGTGGCGCCTCGCTGCTGGTGGTGAATCGCGGGCTCGAGTGGGTGCCGCGCCGGCCGACGGTGCAGAGCGGGGCCGTGGGGGGCGGGGCGGCGCTCGGCGACGTGCCGGCGCTGCGGCAGTACGCGTGGCCGTTCGTGGTGGCGGTGGTGCTGCTGTGCGCCGAGTGGTTCCTGCGCCGGCGCGCGGGGCTGCGGTAGAGTTTCGTCAGGGTAGCGCGGTAGCGCTCACGCCGCACCGTTCTGCGGGTCAGGATGCTGCGTCACGCCTCCACCATGTTCCACCACCAAGCGCTGGATAGCGACGGGCCGGCACCTTCGAGAAGCGCACGACGCGGGCTCCGGTGCCGCTGGGTCAGCCCGGCTGGTGATCGTCACGCGTCCGGCCGTGCCGGAAGGCGGCCCCGAACGAGCCATTCAAGTTCGGCCCCCAACGCTTTGTCCCCGATGATCGAGCGTGCGCTGGATCGTGCGGCAACCTCGGAGGAGAGCGTGTGCACGGCTCAAGGCATTGGCATGCCTTCTGATACGCAGCACAGGCGCCAGTAGACATACGGCTCGTCACACCGGCGGCACGTCACGAGCCCTTGCGCCTGGACAAAACGTTTCGCATGCTGTCGTCACGACAACAATGACGTTGGCGCCTGCGGCTCCGATCTGGGGTCAGGCGCCTTTTTTGTTTTCGACCTGATGCGCTTGCGCGCCGACGACGGCGCACACCCTGGTCGCGGAGATCGAAGCGAAGACTCAATCGTGGGCACGTGCGACGGAAGGACGGTCAAGGGCGACCGGCCCCTGCCGCGTGGTGGACGCTGAGCACGCAGTGACTCGAAAGTGCCGGCCTGCGCCACGATACCGGGGCCCCGCCCGACAGGTCATGGTTGCGGCACTCGTTGCTGGGGTGGCTGCGTGCAGTGATGGGGCATCCCCCGCCGGAGTGACGCGGGACTCGCCATCGCTCATCCGGCGAATCGATCGAACCGGCCTGGTGACGGTTCGTGATATCGGGATCGACCTTTCCGATACCCACTACGCGACAGAGGCGGAGCTCAGCGTGTCGCTGACGATCGCGTCGGACACGTTGATCCGAAACCCGTTCACCGGGGCGATGGTATACGAGTTCACGATCCCGGGGCGCATCGACACACTTCAGATCGAAGCGGGATTCGATGGCGCGGGCCGGACGCACCTCAACGGATACAAATTGTCGACACCGGATTCGCAAGTGGCCGCAGCGGATGAGCTTCGTGCGGTGCAGATGATCGACGACGCCCAGCAGATGGTGTCGGGTCTCGGTCAGCCGTTCGCGTACGACGCAACCGGCGGGTCACCGCCCGCGATGCCGACGTCGGCGCTTGGCAACGTCGGCGCCATCGACCTGGACCAATTCGTCGGCGGTGGCGGCGGTGGCGGCGGCCCGGGTGGCGGTCCGCTCATGGAACTACTCGCACCCGCCGGGTCGCCACGCGAGGGATCGACGAATCGCAAGGAGTCGATCGACGCGCGCGGGCGACGGCACGTGACGGAGGACGTTCTGGGGGACGCGAGCCTGCTGGCTCCAGCCGTCTCTGGCGGCGCGCGACGAGTGGTGACGGAGCGCGTCCATCTTCGGGTCAGCACCGGCTGGCTGATGAGTGGGGTGAAGGTTCGGAGCGAGACGTCCGCTGGTCGTTCGAGGCATGTGAATGTGAGCGAGGTGGAGCTTCGGCGCACGCGGGCGTACTTGAACCCGCAGCGGGCGAGGGAGCGAGCCCGTCGCCGCCGGGCGCGCGTGGAGTCGTAGGTCGCCGCTCGTCCGAAGGTTCAGGATCTCGCAGTCAATCCCTGTATCGCTCGACTCGAGCAGGCGGCGCCGGCACGCACGGCGGATGTGCGAAGCGACTGCGGCAGGTCGGGCGGGGGGCCGAACGGATTCGGGACGATTCCATTCCCGATTGCGCCCTGTACGGCCGGTTACGAGCAACTGGGGAGCGGGACCCAGAATGTCATGTTCGTGCATGGTTTCTGGCAGAATGCGTGCTACTGGAACTATGTCGCTCCGCAGCTGTCGAACATCGATGGCACCAAGGGCACGCTTTCGCTGCCAACGTTTGCGAGCTTCTCGAGCCAGGCCGACGAGGTGATCGGTGCGACCGCCGGGCGAGGCGGAGGCCCGTCAATGCGATTCGTACTGGTCGCGCACAGCCTTGGCGGCGACGTTGCGCGGCTTGCTGCGCAGCGCAACCCGGGTATGTTTCGCGGGTCGATCTCGATCGGGGCACCTCACGACGGCGTTCCATTTGTGCAGACCGGGAGCGCGTTCTTTGTCGAGGCGGGGGCGCTGGTGTACTTGGTCGTTCCCGGCTTGGGTCCGACGTTGTCGACCGGACTGGGCGTGATTGGCACGTACGTGCAACTCACGCGATGCTCCGTGCACGCCGCCATGCTCGACGCGAGCCCGGGAAGCGCGACGCTCAATGCGATCAACGCCGCGCCGGCGATCCCGGGCGCCGCCGTGGTCTATCACGCGTCGAACAACTGGCTCTTCTATCGCGTCGTGGGGGACTTGCAGTGTAGCGGCTGCGGGCCGAGCTGGGTGCGAAATGTCGGCGGTGTCTATGACGGGGCGAGGATCTGTGCGGGAGCCGGCTTGATCTTTGGCATCGTGTTCCCCCCCGCCTTGGGGGCCGCTTACGCTTGCGGTTCGGTTGCCGCCGGCATCGGGGGGCATCGACGTGCTCTACCAGAACGCGGTCTCTGGCGGCGCGACGAGCGATGGGCTGATACCGGTGTCGTCGCAGCAGTGGCCAGGGGGCGCTGAGGCGCAACAATCCCGCGTGCCGAACGCGCCGTCGCACGCCGTCGAGCCCGGTGATTTCCGGACTGTGCAGCAGCTGAACACGGCGCACAGTAGGAACTTCATTGGAAAGAATCCGTGAGGCAGGGGAGTGTCGGACGTACCGTTGGGTCGCTTCGGTGGCTGCCTTGCATCCTGGCCAGTGTGGTCGCGGTACCAAGCTGCGACGAACCAACCCGGCCGCTTCCCCAACTCCAGCCGTTCTGGAGTGTGCCGATCCCAGGGGGCGGGCCGAACTTCTGGGATGGCGACCCGGCGGCCGACAGCGACATCGCCGTGTTCGCCCTGCAGTTTCCGTCGAAACGCATCGTCGCTGTCGACGCGCAGACCGGTGCGCTTCGGTGGTCGACACCGCTGGCGGGCTGGGTTGGGATCTTCGAGCACCTCGTATTGACGCCCACCCTCGTGGTCTTCGCCAGCGCGAATCGGGTCGGCGTGTTCGACCGCGCGACGGGAGCGCCCGTGTGGGACCTGACGTACCCGTCGATCAAGCAGGCCGCGTGGTCTGTCGTCGCTGGTGGCGCGGTCCTGACGAGTGTCGACTGGTCGATCCGGGCATTCGACCTGGCGACCGGGGCACCGAGGTGGCGCTACCAATTCCAGCCAGACTCCGTCAACGGAGCGATTTCCGCCATGGCGGTCAGCGGAGACACGGTGTATGCGTCGGCCGGGCAGTCTAGCCCGGCTGGGCTTCAACCGACGGCGATCGCGATCGCGGTGCGCCTCAGCGACGGCGCCGAGCTCCGGCGAAACGTCGCGCCGGAGCCAGAGCGAGGGAGACTGGAGCGCCTCACGATCGCGGGGCGCCTGCTGGTGGCCGGTGACTTCCAGGGAGGCGTGCAGGCGTTCGATCGCTTCACCGGTCAGCGCGTGTGGCGGACCTTGGGCGACCCATGTTGCGCGGGGGTCGGGAGCGCACCAGTGGTGTACGATGGTGTGCTCTTCTACGTCGCCGGTGACGAGACCGCGACTGCGCTGGACTTGCCGTCGGGTCAGGTGCGATGGCGGATGACGGGATCGGGCAGCTTTATTCCACAGCCAGCGGCCTGCGGGCGTCACCTGTTTGCCAACAGCGGCCTTCTGTACAAATGTGCGCTGTCGAACGGGGCCGTTGCGGGCATCGCACTCAATGGCGACGAGGACGCCCCGTCATCGGGCTTCGCGACCAACGGCACGCTCGCGTTCGTCGCTGGCGTTTGCAAGATCTACGCGTTCCGCTGCGACTAGTACCTCAACGTCAAGGTCGAATTGGCATGCGGCCCAATCCCTGCGGTGCCGAAGTGGCCATCATGGCGATCCCCTGTGCACCCGCAGCCACTCGTCGGAAGACTCGCTCCACTATTGGCACTGCTCGCCGTGCGGTGCGACGAGCCGACGCGGCCGACGAGCCAGCTGCAGCCCGTGTGGAGCGTTCCTCTCCCTGGCGGCGGCAAGAGTTTCTGGGGAGGTGAGCCTGCGGCCGACGGCGAGCTATTCGTTTTCGTGCTGCTTCAGCCATCCGCGCGGCTCGTCGCCGTCGAGACGAGTGGGGGAGCGCCGCGATGGTCGATCGCGCTGGCGGGGTGGGCTGGTTTCTTCGGGCACGTCGAGCTTACCCCAACCCGCATCTTCCTGGCGAGCGCGGGGCACCTCGGCGTTTCGATCGAGCATCGGGGGCCCTGCTTTGGCATGTGACGTACACTGTTGTTTCGCCAGCGGCGTGGGCAACGAGCGCGGGTGGAACCGTAGTTTCTGGCGCAGATTGGTCGATTCGAGCGTTTGATGCGTCGACCGGCGCCTTGCGCTGGCGATACGAGTTCCAGCCAGATACGGTGAACGGCGCGATCATTTCCGTGACGATCAGCGGAGACACAGTTTACGCGGTTGCTGAGCAACTTGACCCCGCCGGCTTGAACCCGAAGGCCGTCGCCATGGCCGTGCGACTCACCGACGGAACGGAGCTCTGGCGCGGCGTCGCTCCAGAGCCTGAGCGAGGCGGATTGCGAAGTGCGGTGATCGCTGGAAGCCTGCTGATTGCCGGAGACTATCGTGGCGGCGTTCAGGCGTTCGATCGCCTTACGGGCCTGCGCCCGTGGCGCACGACCGGCGACCCTTGCTGCGCTGGTGTGACGAGCGCGCCGATCGTACGCGACAACCTGCTCTACTACGTCAGCGGAGATGAGACGGTTGTCGCTCTGGACCTTCCATCGGGGTCAAGGCGATGGACGACGAACGTCCCCGGGAGCTTGATCGTTCAGCCGGCGCTGTGCCGCGACCGCTTGTTTGCGAACAACGACTACCTCTACAAATTCGATCGATTCACCGGAGCCGTCGTCGGCATTGCCCTCAATAGCGAGACGGAACTTCCAACTTCCGGCATCGCCGCCCACGGCGAGCTTGCCTTCGTCGTCGGAAACGACCGGGTGTACGCCTTTCGCTGCGACTGAATCCCGGTGAAGGCGCGGCTCGCGTGTTTTGTTCCCACACGCATTCGCGTACCTTTCGCGCACCGTGGCGAACATGACGCGCATCATCCCGAAGGCGGGCGACGTCCCCAAGCGATCGCTCTGGCAGCGCATCAAGGACGTGGCGCTGGCCGACGTCGCCGTGCTCGTGACGGGGGGCGTCAAGGCCGGCCTCCTCGAGCCGCTCGAGGAGCTGCTGCTGCAAGCCGACTTCGGCGTGCCGACCACGCTGGCCCTCGTCGCCGAGGTCGAGCGGCTCGCCAGGCGCGGCGCGGTGAGGTCGGACGAGGACTTTCGGGAAGCGCTGCGGGCCGAGATCGAGCGCAGCTTGCGCGACGGCCAGAGCGACCCTGCGCTGCTCCGCGCACCCTCGGCGCCGACGGTGATCCTCGTGGTCGGCGTGAATGGCGCCGGCAAGACGACGTTCATCGGCAAGCTTGCCCACCGGCTGCGGGGGGAGGGGCGCCGGGTGCTGGTGGGCGCCGGCGACACCTTCCGGGCCGGGGCGGTGGACCAGCTGCGGCTCTGGGCGGAGCGGACGGGAGCGGACTTCGTGGAGGGCGTGTCGCAGGGGGACCCCGCCTCGGTGGCGTACGACGCGATCGACGCCGGCGTGACGCGCGGCGTGGACACGATCATCGTCGACACCGCGGGGCGCCTGCACACGAGCGACAGCTTGATGGACGAGCTGCGGAAGGTCGGGCGGGTGATCGCCAAGCGGCTGCCCGGCGCACCGCACGAGACGCTGTTGGTGCTCGACGGCACGATCGGGCAGAACGCGCTGCAGCAGGCGAAGACGTTCACTGGCGCGGTGCCGGTGACGGGGCTGGTCGTGACGAAAGTGGACGGCACGGCCAAGGGAGGGATCGTGGTGGCGGTGCACCAGGCGCTCGACGTCCCGGTGAAGTTCCTCGGCACCGGGGAATCGGCGTCGGACCTCGAGCCGTTCGACGCGGCCGCGTTTTCGCGCGCGCTGCTCGACGCGTAGGGCGGCGCCCCCGGTGCCGGTGCACCCGTGAGCACGCGGCGTCGCGACGGCACCTGGAAGCGCGACGGCGCCCCGCCGCTCACTCTCACCACGCCGATCACCTACCTGCGCGGCGTCGGGCCGGCGCGGGCGGCGAGCTTCGAGAAGCTCGGCGTGCGCACGGCCGGCGACCTGCTGTACCACGTGCCCTTCCGCTACGAGGACGCGAGCACCATCACCCCCGTCGCGAAGATCGACGTGGGGCGCGACGGGACGGTGCTGGGCACGGTGGTGTCGAAGGGGATCATCCCGACGCGCAAGGGCCTGAAGATCTTCCAGGCGGTGCTCAAGGACGCGAGCGGGATGCTGGAGCTGGCGTGGCCGGGGCAGCCGTTCCTCGATCGCGTGATCGAGAAGGGGGACGTGATCCTCGCCACCGGCACGGTGCGGTTCTACCACGGCCGCCAGTTCGCGCCGCGCGAGTGGGTGAACCTCGGACCCGATCACGCCGGCACGGCCGGGGGGCGCGTGCTCTCGGTGTACGCCGCCACCGAGGGGCTGAGCTACAAGGTCATTCGCGGGATCCTCGACCAGCACCTCGACGCCCTGCTGCCGCTCGTGCGCGAGTACCTGCCGGCGGACGTGATCGCGGAGGCCGGCGTGCAGCCGATCGGCGAGGCGCTGCGCGCCGTGCACCGTCCGGCCACGATGGCGGAGGCGCAGCAGGGGCGCGAGCGGCTGGCGTTCGACGAGCTGCTCGGCGTGCAGCTCGTGCAGCGCCGCGCGCGCGCCGTGGGGCGCACGCCGCGCACGGGGATCGCGTTCCGGAACCGAAAGCTGCTCGGCAAGCAGCTCAAGGCGGCCCTGCCGTACGAGCTGACGAAGGCGCAGCTGCGGGCGATCAAGGAAATCGTGGGCGACATGACGAGCGAGGTGCGGATGCACCGGCTGCTGCAGGGGGACGTCGGCAGCGGCAAGACGGTGGTGGCGGTCTTCGCCGGGCTGGTGGCGATGGAGAACGGCTACCAGGTGGCGATGATGGCCCCCACCGAGCTGCTCGCCGAGCAGCACGCCCGCACGATCGAGGGGATGCTCGCGCCGCTGGGAATGTCGCCGCTGCTGGTGACCGGCGCGTTGGGGGCCAAGGCGCGGCGCGAGGCGGCGGCGCGGCTGCTGAGCGCGGAGCCGGTGTTCGCGGTCGGGACCAATGCGCTGGTGCAGGAGAGCAGCCGGTTCGCGAGGCTCGGGCTGGCGATCGTCGACGAACAGCACCGATTCGGCGTGGCGCAGCGGGAGCAGCTCGGCGCCAAGGGCGAGGCCCCCGACGTGCTGCTGATGAGTGCGACGCCGATCCCGCGGTCGCTCGGCCTCACGCTCTATGGCGACCTCGACGTAAGCGTGCTCGACGAGCGGCCGCCGGGGCGGCAGCCGGTCACGACGGCGCTGCGCCCCGAGTCGGCGCGGGCGAGCGTGCTGGCGTTCGTGCGCCGCCAGCTCGACGCCGGCCGCCAGGCGTACATCGTCTATCCCGTGATCGACGAGTCGGAGAAGACCGATCTCAAGGCGGCGACGACGATGCACGCGCTGCTGGCTGAGGGAGCGTTCGCGGGACGCCGGACGGCGCTGCTGCACGGTCGGCTGCCGCAGGGCGAGCGCGACGACATCATGCGGCGCTTTCGCGACGGGGGGATCGACGTGCTGGTGGCGACGACGGTGATCGAGGTGGGGATCGACGTGCCGAACGCCACGGTGATGGTCGTCGAGCACCCCGAGCGCTTCGGGCTCGCGCAGCTGCACCAGCTGCGCGGACGGGTGGGGCGCGGCGCGGCGCAGTCGTACTGCATCCTGCTGGGGGGGATGGGGGCGGAGAGCGCGGCGCGGCTCAGGATCGTGGTCGAGTCGGACGACGGGTTCGCGATCGCCGAGGCCGACCTGCGGTTGCGCGGCATGGGCGACTTGTTCGGGGAGCGCCAGAGCGGTGTGCCGACCTTCCGGATCGCCGACCCGCTGCGCGACGCCACGCTCAACGCCACGGCCCGCGCGATCGCCGACCGGCTGCTCGCCGCCGACCCGGAGCTGGCGCAACCGGCGCACGAGCCGTTGCGGGCGATGCTCGGCGCGCGCTACCGGCGTGCGCTGGAGTTGTTCCGTGTCGGGTGAACCACCACAGCCCGGGATGCCCGTGACGACGGCGCGCCCGCGCGCTACACTTTGAGGCTGGCGCCCTGGCGGGCGCCCCATCCCCAGATCGGCCGCCCCGGTCCCCGCATGGCCATTCCGAACGGCACCATCGAGGAGCCCAACTACGCGCAGCTGGCCGCGATGTGCGCGGACCTGCTGGGCGTGGCGAGCGCGTCGGGGGTGGTCGAGTACGTGAACCCGGCGGTGGAGCGGACACTCGGCTTCGCGGCCGCGGACCTCGTCGGACGGTCGCTGCCGGGGGTGATCCACCCCGACGACCTGCCGTCGATCGCGGAGGCGTTCGCCTCCGCCGGCGGTGCGGCCGGGGCGGACCGCGTCGAGTTCCGGGCGCAGCACGCGCGGGGCGGTTGGGTCTGGCTGTCGCTGCGCCAGATGGTGCGCGGCGACGACGGTCGCCTCTACGCCGTGGTGCGCGACGTGTCGCGGCGCAAGCAGGAAGAGGCGATCGACCGCGGGCAACGGGCGGTGCTCGAGGCGATCGCAACGGGCGAGCCGCTGCCGCAGGTGATCGCGCGGCTGGTGCAGTTCGTCGAGGCGCTCGCGCCGGGGATGACGTGCTCGGTGCTGTCGCGTGAGGACCCCGGCGTGGTGCACGTGGTGGCGGCGCCCAGCCTGCCGGCGGACTACCTCGCGTCGATCGAGGGCGTGGCGATCGGCCCCGCCGCCGGGTCGTGCGGGACCGCCATGTTCCTCGGCGCGCGGGTGATCGTGGGCGACGTGGGCACCGATGCGCGGTGGGACCAGTACCGGGCCGCGGCGCTGGCGGCCGGGCTGCGGTCGTGCTGGTCGGAGCCGTACTTCTCGGGCGACGGCCGGGTGCTGGGAGCCCTTGCCATGTACGGTCGCACCGTGCGCACGCCATCGCCGGCGGAACTCAAGCTGCTGGAGACCGCGGGGCACCTGGCCGGGATCGCCGTGGAGTCACGGCGGGCGATCGACGAACTCGGGCTCTACCGCCGGGCCGTGGAACACCTTGGCGACCTGGTGGTGATCGCCGCGGCTCCGCCGAGCCGCGACGAGACCCCGCGAATCGTGTACGCCAATCCGGCCTTCGAGCGGCGCACGGGATGGATGCTGCCGGAAGTGCTGGGGCGCGTGCCGACCTTCCTGTTCGGCGAGCAGACGAGCGCCGAGGATGTGGCCGCGCTCGGGGCGAAGGTGCGCGCGGGGCGCGCGGCCCACGTGTACCTGACGGCGCACGCGAAGGGGGGGACGCCGTTCATGGTCGACCTCGACGTGCTCCCGATCATCGGCCCCGAGGGGTGGGCGACGCACTGGGTGGGGGTGGGACGTGACGTGACGGCGCGCAAGCGGGCCGAGGCCGAGCTGCGTCGCTCGCAGGAGCTGTTCAGCGCGCTGTCCAAGGTGGCGCCGATGGTGGTGTGGGCGGTGGATCGCACGGGACGGTTCACGCAGGCGAGCGGGGGCGGGATCGCGGCGGCGGGGCTCACCCCCGAGGCGGTGGTCGGCACGTCGTCGCTGGACCTGCTCGCCGGCACGACGCTGACCGACGCCCGGGGGCAGGTGCACAGCTACGCCGAGGTGCTGCCGGCCGTGCTCGAGCACGGCGAGAGCTTTGCGGGAATGGCCGAGTTCAACGGTGTGCACTTCGAGATCGCGGCCGGCCCGCTGCACGGCGAGGACGGGGCGATCGAGGGGCTCGTGTGCGCGGGGATCGTGGTGTCGGACCGGGTGCGGCTCGAGACGCAGCTCCGGCATGCGCAGAAGATGGAGGCGGTGGGGCGCCTCGCCGGCGGGGTGGCGCACGACTTCAACAACGTGCTGACGGCGATCCTCGGCTTCGCCTGGGTGGCGCAGGAGGAGGCGCCGGGGGAGTCGACGGTGGCGACGGCGCTGCAGGAGATCATCGCGGCGACACGCCGGGCGAGCGACCTGACCAAGCGGCTGCTGGTGTTCAGCCGGCAGCAGGTGCTCCAGCCGCGGTCGCTCGCGCTCAACGACGTGGTGCAGAACTCGGAGCGGCTGCTGCAGCGCCTGATTGGCGAGGACGTGGTGCTGCGGTCGCGGCTCACCGACGTGCCGTGGAAGGTGCGCGCCGACCCGTCGCAGCTCGAGCAGGTGGTGATGAACCTCGCCCTCAACGCGCGGGACGCGATGCCGTACGGCGGGGCGCTGACGCTCGAGGTGACGCACGTGCGGGTGAGCGCGCAGACGCCGGCGGCGGACCCGGGCGTGCCGCCGGGGGAGTGGGTCATGCTGACGGTGAGCGACACCGGGGTGGGCATGGACCAGACGACGCTGTCGCGGGTGTTCGAGCCGTTCTTCACCACGAAGGCGCCGGGGCGGGGGACGGGGCTCGGCCTGTCGACGGTGTACGGGATCGTGACCCAGAGCGGCGGCCAGGTGCATGTGTCGAGCGCCCCCGGGCGGGGCACGACCTTTCGCGTGTACCTGCCGCGGAGCGAGGCCACCAAGGAGGTGGCGACGATCTCGGCCGGCGACGACCAGCGCTCGGGGCAGGGGCTCGAGACGGTGCTGGTGGCGGAGGACGACCGCGGGGTGCGCGACCTGATCCGGCTGTCGCTCAAGCGGTTCGGGTACAAGCTGCTCGTGGCGGCGAGCGGCGAGGAGGCGCTCGAGCTGGCGGCGAAGCACGAGGGGCCGCTGCCGATCCTGGTGACCGACGTGGTGATGCCGCGGATGAGCGGGCCGCAACTGCGCGACCGCCTGCTGGCGATCCGCCCGGAGACACGGGTGCTGTTCCTGTCGGGCTACACCGACGACGAGATGATCAAGCGCGGCGTGCTGGAGGACGGGGTGGCGTTCCTGCAGAAGCCGTTCCCGCCCGAGGTGCTGGCGCGCAAGGTGCGCGAAGTGCTGGACCAGGCCTGACCTGTCATCCCGAGCGCCGCGAAGGATCTGCGTCTCCACGAACAAACAGGCCCTTCGCTCCGCCCAGGGCGACGGGCTCCGCTCAGGGCGACAGGATCAGCGACGGCCGGGAATCAGCGCCATCCCGTCGGGTTCGCGACCCGCCTGCAGGAGGCGAACGACCGTTCGCTTTTCCACGTCGACCTCGGCGATCCGGTCCATCGCCGCGAGGGCGACCCACGCCCGCGCGCCCGAGGGATGCATCACGATCCCGAGCGGGGTGGCCGAGTTGCCCATCTGGCCGCCGAGCATCTGCGGGCGGAGGAGGGCGCTGTCGACCGCGAACGGGATCTGCGCCACCTCGGTGCGGCGCTTCACGTCGTAGATGCCGACGTACCCCGACTGCGCATTCGACAGCAGCACGTGGCGCCCGTCGGGGGTGAACTTGAGCCGGTTGGAACGCTTGCCGGTTGGCGCACTCGCCAGCGTGTCGAGCGTGCGCGCGTCGAGCATGAACACGCGCTCGGCGGGCCAGTCGGCGGCCCAGAGTTCGCGGCCGTCGGGCGACAGGTCGATGGCCTCGGGGCCCTTCCCGAGGTGCGTGGACTTGAGCAGGGTCCCCTTCGCCACGTCGATCATCGACACCGAGCCGGCGCCGATGTTGGCGGTGTACACGCGGCTGCCGTCGCGCGAGCGGACGAGGAGATGGGTGCCGGCCTCGTTGGTGGCGATCGTCCTCTCCACGGTGCCCGCGCGCACGTCGACGACCAGCACCGCCTGGTTGGCCTCGACGGTGACCACCACGCGGCGGTTGTCGGGGAGCCAGGCGATGCCGTGCGGCCGGCGGTACGCGCCGAGGTCCACGGTGCGCTCGACCTTCCGTCCCGCGAGGTCGAGCACGGTGAGCGTGGAGCCGGGGGCCTGCGCCGTGCCGTAGTTGCACGCGACCGCGGTGCCACCGTCGAGGCTCACGGCGACTTCGTGCGGCCCGTTGCCCACCGGGAGGGTGAACGCCACGCGTCCGGTGCCGAGGTCGATCACCGACGCGGTGGCCTCGGCCTTGTTGAGGACGATCAGCGACTCCCCCACCGGCTGCGCGGCGACCGGGGCCGCCGCCAGCGAGCATGCCGCCAGCGCCACGACAAGACGGGGAACTCGCGCGCCGCGCGCGACCGGGGACCACGGCGGGCGCGGCATCAGTGCGACCCCCCGGCCCGAACCGGGGGCGACGCGCGCTCCCAAAGCGCGACCCGGTCGCCGAGGATCGACGACAGGAGGTCGAACTGTGCGGCGCGCAGCCCGCGTCCCGCGGCGATCGTGGCGCCGAACTCGAGGTAGCCGTCGTCGGCCACGGTGAAGGCCGGCCAGGGCACCGCGCCGACGCCGTTGGGATCGCCGGTGGCCGCGAATCGTGTCCAGTACCCGTTCATCGCCACGCCGAGTGTGCTGTCGAACGCCGTGCGCCCCCAGACCGGCGACGACATCCGCGTCACGCCGAAGACGAACGGGATCTCGGAGGCGTGGAAGGCACCGAGGGCGAGGCCGGTCATGCCGTCGGCGACGCGGGTGTAGTAGTAGCGATAGACGCGCTGACCGGCGCGCGTGAATGAACGCGCGGTTTCCCGGGCCGTGACGCCGAAGACGTCGTCGGTCCAGGCCTGGCGATAGGCACGACGGGCGCCGTCCGGCCCGGCGGTCGGATACAACGCGAGCAGCTGGTCGGCGCGGGCCGGGTACGTGCGGCGCATCAGCGCCTCGAACTGCTCGGGCGTCGTCACCGGAACCTGCCGCACGAGGATCGTGGCCTCGTCGGCGTTGGAGCCGATCATGATCGGCACCGGGGCGAGGCGGCCCCGGGCGACGGCCACGGCGGGGGGCTCGGTGAGGAACCAGCCGTCGACCGTCTCGGGGAAAGTGCCCATCTGCGCGGTCGCGGTGAGCGTGATGATGGAGTCGGCCGGCATCGACCGCAGCGCGCGGACCCCCTCGGCGCCCGGCGGGGCGCCGACGCGCTTCGCGAACTCCGTTCCCACGCGCTCGGCACTGCGCGCCGAGTCGCTCGCCGAGCGGAGGGGCACCACCTCGCGAAATGGCGAGCCACTCTGGAGGATCGCCTTGTGGAAGAGGCCGCGCGAGAGCGGCGACGCGAGGTGGTAGCCCACCGAGTAGGCCCCGGCGCTCTCGCCGAAGATCGTGACGTTGTCGGGATCGCCCCCGAAGGCGGCGATGTTCTCCCGGACCCAGCGGAGGGCGGCGACCTGGTCGAGGAAGGCGTAGTTGCCGCTGATTCCCTGCGGCGACTCGGCGCTCAGCGCGGGATGGGCGAGGAATCCGAGCGCGCCAAGGCGATAGTTGATCGTGACCAGCACGACGCCGCCGCGGGCAAAGCGGGTGCCGTCGTAGATGAGGACGCGGCCGCTGCCGTGGGTGAGGGAGCCGCCGTGGATCCAGACCATCACCGGGCGCCGCTCGCGCGGCGAGGTCGCCGCGGTCCAGACGTTGAGGGTCAGGCAGTCCTCGCTGGTCGGCTCGAGCGTGGCGCCGTAGGCACGGGCCACCGCGTCCGTCTGCGGGCAGACGGGGCCGAACTCGGAGGCGTCGCGCGGCGTGGTCCAGGCGGCCACGGGTTGCGGCGCGCGCCAGCGCAGGTCGCCAACCGGGGGCTGCGCGTATGGGATGCCCCGAAAGACGCGCACGCCGTACCGCTCGCGGCCGGCGAGCGGCCCACCGGCGATGGTGACGGCGACCGGAGCGCCTGGGGCCGGAGCGGCCGACGGCGCCGGTGGCGCGGCGGGCTGCTGCTGGGCGGCGTGTGCGGCGATGGGCAGCAGCAGGGCGGCGGCAACGGCCGCGCGGGCGACGGGCGAGGGATGCATCGGCATACGTTACGCGCCGAAGCGCCCCTCGGCCACGGCCAGTTCGGCGTCGAGCCGGGCGCGCAGCGCCGGTTCGAGGGCCCCCAGCCGGTGCCGGGCGGCGGCGAGCACGGCGAGGAAGTTGTGCCGCCACGGGGGGACGGCATCCCAGGCCAGGTCGGCGACGACGCAGGCGGTGAGGAGCAGGTCGCCCGGGCCGGCCTCGGCGGCGAGAAAGGGATCGCCCTGCAGTCGTGCGATGGCCACCGGCATCAGGAGCGAGATGCCGCGCCCCTCGCCAAGGAGGAAGCGAACCTCGCCGAGGGAGAGGGCGTCGACGGGGACGCGGAGGGCGCGCGAGAGGCGGGCCACGCGTGGGCCGCCGTAGGCGCCCCTAGCGATGTCGAGCCCCTCGAAATGGGCGATCGAGCCGGGGAGGGGAGGATCGAGGTCGGCGCGCACGCCTGACCTTGCAGCATCGGCCCCGCGATGGCAATCGGCAAATTATCTTTCCGCGCCGCCGTTCACCCTCGCCCCGCGCCATGTCCGCCCCCTTCGCCCGCATCTCCGAACTCCCGGCGCACGCCGGCGCCACCGTCACCGTGCGCGGCTGGGTCACGCACCTGCGCTCGTCGGGGAAGGTGGCCTTCGTGGTGATGCGCGACGGCACGGGCCTGCTGCAGGCGGTGCTGGTCAAGAACGCGCTGTCGCCCGAGGCGTGGACGCGGTTCGGCGAGCTGACGCAGGAGGCGTGCGTCGCGGTCACGGGTCAGGTGAAGGTCGATGCCCGCGCGCCGGGCGGGCACGAGCTGGGGGTGAGCGACCTCGCGATCATCGGCCCGTCGCCGCTCGACTACCCGATCCAGCCCAAGGAGCACGGGGTCGACTACCTGCTCGACCACCGCACCTTCTGGCTGCGGACGCCGCGCCAGGTGGCGATCGCGCGCATCCGCCACGAGGTCGAGCAGGGGATCCACGACTTCTTCTACGAGCGGGAGTTCGTGCGGGTCGACACGCCGATCCTGACGGCGGCGATCGGCGAGCGGAGCGGGCTGTTCAGCACCGAGTACTTCGAGGAGGGGAACGCCTACCTCGCGCAGACGGGGCAGCTGTACGGCGAGGCGGCGGCGGCGGCGCTGGGCAAGATCTACACCTTCGGGCCGACCTTTCGCGCCGAGAAGAGCAAGACGCGCCGGCACCTGACCGAGTTCTGGATGATCGAGCCGGAGGTCGCGTTCAACGACAGCGCGGCCAACATGGTGCTGCAGGAGGAGTTCGTGAGCTACCTCGTGCAGCGCTGCGTCGAGAGGCGCCAGGCCGAGCTCAAGGAACTGGAGCGCGACATCAGCAAGCTCGAGAAGGTCGTGCCACCGTTCCCGCGGCTGGACTACACCGACGCCGTGGCGCTGGTGCGGTCGAAGGGGAGCGACGCGAAGTGGGGGGACGACCTCGGCGCCGAGGACGAGGCGCTGATCGTGGCAGACTACGACAAGCCGGTGTTCGTCTTCAACTACCCGAAGGCGGCGAAGGCCTTCTACATGAAGGAGAACCCCGACGACCCGCGCACGGTGCTCTGCGACGACCTGCTGGCGCCCGAGGGGTCCGGCGAGATCATTGGCGGGTCGCAGCGCGAGGACGACCACGACAAGCTGCTGCACCGGATCCGCGAGGAGCAGCTCCCCGAGGACGCCTACGGGTGGTACCTCGCGCTGCGCAAGTACGGCACCTTCCCGCACGCGGGGTTCGGGCTGGGGCTGGAGCGCACGGTGGCGTGGATCTGCGGCACGCCGCACATCCGCGAGTGCATCGCGTTCCCGCGCATGATGCACCGGCTGCGGCCGTAGCCTCCCGATGGCCGAGCGCGAGCGACCGGACTACTCGGCGGGCAAGTGGGCGCACGCGTTCAGGCCGCGGGCGAAGGGGGAGGTGCGGTACTGGCTCCTCAAGTCGGAGCCCGAGACCTTCTCGTGGGACGACCTGCTGGCGTCGCCCGGGCGCACGACCCACTGGGACGGGGTGCGGAACTTCGCGGCGCGCAACTTCCTGCTGGACGGGATGGCGGTGGGCGACGAGGCCTTCTTCTACCATTCCATGACCGGCGCCCAGGCGATCGTGGGGATCGTGGTCGTGGTGCGGGCCGGCTACCCCGACCACACGGCGTTCGACCGGAAGCACCACGGGTACGATCCCGATTCGAAGGCCGACGCGCCGCAGTGGTACATGGTGGACGTGCGGGCGGTGGCGCCGCTGGCGCGACCGGTGGCGCTCACGGAGCTCAAGGCGAGCCAGGCGCTGGCGCGGATGGCGCTGCTGCGCATCGGGCGGCTCTCCGTGACGCCGGTGACGGCCGCCGAGTGGAAGGCCGTCATTGCGATGTCGGAACGGCCACCCGCATCTTCAAGGCGCGCCACGTCCCCGAAACGCAGAGGAGCGAGATGATGTCGCGCCGCGCAGCGTGGTTCACCCTCGTGCCGATGGCCGCCCTCCTCGCCGCGGGGTGCGACCCGCCGGCCGCCGCCGACCCGGCCGCCGCCGAGCAGGTGCGCGCGGCGACGTCGGCCTACACCGCGTCGCTGCCGGTGGGTGCCGACTCCACGGCGAGCTTCTTCGCCGACAGCGGCACGATGCTGGGCGCGGGGATGGCGCCGGTGATCGGCCGCAAGGCGATCGGCGAGTGGCTGGCGCCGCTGTTCAGGCAGTACGAGGTGAGGGAAGCCGGCGAGGTGGTGCAGGCGGTCGACGTCTCGGGCAACGCGGCCACCGTGTGGGGGACGTACAGCCAGACGGTGGCGCCGCGCGGCGGCGGCGAGTCGCAGGCCCACACCGGGCGATTCGTGGCGGCCTGGAAGAAGGGAGGCGACGGACGCTGGCGCATCAACCTGATGATCACGCAGCCCGACCCGCCGCCGTCCCAGCCCGCCGCCGCGCCAAAGAAGTCGTCCCCGCCGCCGCCCGCTGATTCCCCGTCGAGACCCCGATGACCGCCACCGTGACCCCGCCGACCCTCGCCGCGCTCGACCTCGATGCGCACTGGATGCCGTTCACCGCCAACCGCGCCTTCAAGCGGGCGCCGCGGATGCTCGCCAGCGCGAGCGGGATGTTCTACCGCGACATGGACGGCCACGAGGTGCTCGACGGCACCGCCGGGCTCTGGTGCGTGAACGCGGGGCACGCGCGCAAGCCGATCGTGGAGGCGATCGCGCGGCAGGCGGCCACGCTCGACTTCGCGCCGACCTTCCAGATGGGGCACCCGCTGCCGTTCCAGCTGGCGACGCGGCTGGCCGGTCTGCTCCCGGGGGACCTCGACCACGTGTTCTTCACCAACTCGGGCTCCGAGGCGGTGGACACGTCGCTCAAGATCGCGCTCGCCTACTGGCGGGCGAAGGGCGAGCCGCAGCGGACGCGGTTCGTGGGGCGCCTGCGTGGCTACCACGGGGTGGGGTTCGGCGGCATCTCGGTGGGGGGCATCGAGGCCAACCGGGCGCCGTACGCGGCCCAGCTGCTGCCGGGCGTCGACCACCTGCCGCACACGCACGGGATCGCCGGCAACCTGTTCACCAAGGGGCGCCCCGCGCTGGGCGCCGAGCTGGCGGACGCGCTCGAGGAGATCGTGGCGAAGCGTGGCGGCGACACGATCGCGGCGGTGATCGTGGAGCCGGTGGCCGGTTCGACCGGGGTGCTGATCCCGCCCACCGGCTACCTCGAGCGGCTGCGGGCGATCTGCGACCGGCACGGCATCCTGCTGATCTTCGACGAGGTGATCACGGGCTTCGGCCGGCTGGGCGCGCCCTTCGCGGCGCAGTACTTCAACGTGCTCCCCGACCTGATGACGGTAGCCAAGGGGATCACCAACGGCGCGGTGCCGATGGGCGCGGTGATGGTGCGGCGCGGGATCTACGAATCGACGATCGCGGCGACGGAGAAGGGGATCGAGTTCTTCCACGGGTACACGTATTCGGGGCACCCGCTGGCGTGCGCGGCGGGGCTCGCCACGCTCGACGTCTTCCAGTCCGAAGGGCTGCTGACGCGGGGGGCACAGCTGGCGGGCGCCTGGGAAAGGGCGATCCACTCGCTCCGGGGGTCGCCGCACGTGATCGACCTGCGCAACATCGGCCTCGTGGGGGCGATCGAGATGGAGCCGCGCCCCGGCTCGCCCGGCGCCCGGGCGATGGAGGCGATGCAGCTCACCTTCGAGCGCGGGCTGCTGATCCGCGTCACCGGCGACACGATCGCCCTCTCGCCGCCGCTGATCATCGAGCAGCCGCACATCGACCGGATCGTCGAGACGATCGCGGCCGTGCTGACGAAGATCCCGTAGCGCCGGCACCGCCCGCTCGCTTGCCTCGCCGCCCGCCCCCCAGCCCCTGGAGGACCGACCGCATGACGCGCCCGTCGCTCGTTGCCCGCCTTGCCGGCGTTGCCCTCGCCGTCGCCGCGCTCGCGCCGGCCGTCGCCGCGCGCGCCCAGCAGAACTTCGACACGATCCAGGTGCGGGCCATCCGGGTGGCCGACGGGGTGCACATGCTCACCGGCGCGGGGGGGAACATCGCCCTGCTGTCGGGGCCCGACGGCACGATCCTGGTGGACGACCAGTACGCTCCGCTCACGCCGAAGATCCTCGCGGCGGTGAAGGGCGTCACGCCGGTGCCGGTCAAGTTCCTCGTCAACACGCATTTTCACTTCGACCACACGGGCGGCAACGAGAACATCGCCCGCGAGGGAGTCGTGATCGTGGCCCACGACAACGTGCGCGAGCGGATGACGAAGGAGAAGTTCTACGCCCGCTTCAACCGGCGCGATCCGCCGGCGCCGAAGGGGGCGCTGCCGGTGGTGACCTTCCTCGACCAGGTGGAGTTCCACCTGAACGGGGAGACGATCATGGCGTTCCACGTCGCGAACGCGCACACCGACGGCGACGTGATGGTGAAGCTGCTGAACGCCGACGTGGTGCACACCGGCGACGTGTTCGTGCGCTACGGGTTCCCGTTCGTGGACTCCGAAAGCGGCGGCAGCGTGCTCGGCATGATCCCGGCGATCGAGAAGCTGCTTGCCATCACCGGACCGAGGACGCAGTACATCCCCGGGCACGGCGCCGTGGCGACGCGCACCGACGTGGAGGCGTACCTCACCATGCTGCGCGCGATCCGCGACCGCACCATGGCGGCGATCAGGCAGAAGCGGAAGTTGGACGACTTCGTGGCGACCAGGCCGCTGGCCGACTACGAGGCGAAGTTCGGCGCCAGCGGCTTCATCAAGCCCGCCGAAATCCTGGCGCAGGCGTGGGGCGAGCTGGAGGCCCCGAAGCGGAAGTAGCGGCGCGACGACCCGCGTGACGCGGCGCCCGGCACCACCCGCTCACGCCGCCGTCGTCGTTCCCCCACTCGCGTGGAGGGAGCACCCGCGGGCACGCCGGCCCAGCCGCCGTCGAGTCACCTGTCGCCGGTGATGGGCGCGCCCACCCTGCCGATCGTCACGCCTCCGCCGGGCCGGCCCGACGTCGCCTCGACCGACGCGCAGGTTCAGCAGCCGGCAATGGCGCTCCCCGGGGCCGCCCTTGCCGGCCCCTCCCGAGTTCCCGCGCTCGACGCATGCCCTGCCCGGGCCGTCCGTGGAGCGGGTGCTGCCCGGGCCGCGGTTCGTGCCGGCCGAGGCCGGCGGGCGGCGGGAGCGACCGTGCGTGCAGCAGCCGTTCGTGTTCGCGATCTCGCGGGGAGCAGGCGAGCCGGGCAACGGAAGGATCAACGGCCTCGCACGGAGCAAGGCGAGGGCTGGCTCGGGTCGTCGTCGGGCCGGTGCAGGGGCACAGCGGCTGCAATTCCCCGGGTGGTCGTGCACCAGGGGACGGCCTGGCGTGGCGAACGTCGGCCCAGCCCGATGTGCGAACCAGGCCCGGTTCGCCGGCGACCTCCGTGTTCTCCCGGCTGTTCTCGCGGGTTCTCCGTGAGAACGCCCCGCTCACCGTCCTCGCCCTACTTCTCCCCGCGCTTGACCTCGTCCCACAGGGCGTCGAGTTCGGCGAGGGACATGCCGTCGAGCACGAGCCCGCGCCGGCGCGCGAGCGCGGACACGGCGTCGAGTCGGCGCACGAACTTGAGGTTCGCCTGCTCGAGGGCGAGGGCCGCGTGCACGCCGGCCTTGCGGCAGAGGTTGACGCAGGCGAAGAGGAGGTCGCCGAGCTCGGCCTCGAGCCGGGCCGCGTGGGGGCCGGCGCCGGCGCTCATGAGGTCTCCCGGCCCAGCCCGCTGCGCGGGCTCCGCTCGAGATGACGGGGCGGGGGATGCGGGCTCCGCTCGAGATGACCCCAACTCCCGCTCCACCTCGCGCAGTTCCTCCGCCACCTTCGCCGCCGGCCCGCGCGCGTCCGGCCAGTCGAAGCCCATCCCGGCCGCGCGATCCTGGAGACGGTGCGCGCGGTGCAGCGCCGGGAGGTCGACCGGGAGTCCGTCGGCGACGCTGTTGCGAGGCGTGGCCGCCTTCATCGCCTCCCACTCCCGCTTCTCGCCGCCACCGTACAGATGCGGATGCCGGGCACGCATCTTGGCGACCAGCCCCCCGGCCACGTCGTGCATGTCGAAGGCGCCGCGCTCCTCGGCCACGACCGAGTGAAAGAGGACCTGCAGCAGGAGGTCGCCAAGCTCCTCGCGCAGCAGGTCGTCGTTGCCGGCGCGCAGGGCATCGTCGACCTCGAGCGATTCCTCGATCAGGTACGGCCGCAGCGACTGGTGCGTCTGCGCCGCGTCCCAGTCGCATCGCGCCCGCAGGTCGCGCATCAGGGCCAGCGTGTCGTCGAGAGACCCCTTAGTTTTCCCCGTTTCCCCCGTCATGACCGAAGGCTAGCACGCCCCACATGACCCGCCAACCGCCGAACACCGCCCGCGCCTGGGTGGATGTGGACCTTGCCGCCGTTCGCCGCAACGCGGAGCGGCTGCGGGCGCATTGCCGCACGCGGGTGATGCCGATCGTGAAGGCGGACGCCTACGGCCTCGGCGCGGTGCCGGTGGCGCGCGCGCTCGAGCCGCTCGATCCGTGGGGATTCGGCGTGGCGACCGTGAGCGAGGGGATCGCCCTGCGCGACGGCGGCGTGACCCGTCCGATCCTCGTCTGCCCGCCGGTGCTGCGCGACGAGTTCCCGGCGGCCGCCGAGGCGCGGCTGACGCTGGCACTGGGCCACGCCCCGGACGTGGCGGCCTGGCGCGCCGCCGGCGGTGGCGCCTGGCACCTGTCCGTCGACACCGGGATGACGCGGGCCGGCGTGCGCTGGGACGACGTCGCGGCGATCGTCGACGCGGCCCGCGAGGCGCCCCCCGAGGGAGCGTTCACGCACTTCCTGGCCGCCGAGCGCGGCGACGCGAGCATGGCGGTGCAGGAGGAGCGATTCCGGCTCGCGCTGGCGGCCCTGGCGAACCCGCCGGCGCTGCTGCACGCCGAGAACAGCGCCGCGGCGGCCCGGCGCCCCAATTCGCGCTACGGGCTGGTCCGCCCGGGACTCTTCCTGTGGGGAGTGTGGAGCGGCCCGGGAGCGCTGGTGACGCCGGATCCGGTGGCGGCGGTGCGGGCGCGCGTGACCGACGTGCACCGGGTGACGGCGCACGAGAGCGTGAGCTACGACGCCACATGGGTGGCCCACGGCCCGCGCCGGATCGCCACCGTGTCGCTGGGGTATGCCGACGGCTACCGCCGGGCGTTCGGCAACCGGGGCCACATGCTGGTCAACGGACGGCGCGCGCCCGTGGTCGGGGTGGTCACCATGGACATGACGATGCTCGACGTCACCGATGTTCCCTGCGAGGTCGGCGATGCCGCGACCGCGCTCGGCGCCGATGGCGGCGAGGCGATCACCGCCGAGGAGCTGGCGACGCTGGCGGAGTGCTCGCCGTACGAATTGCTCTGCGGGCTGCGGATGCGACTGGCGCGGCGCTATCTCGACGGCGCCGCCGTGTCGGCGGGGACGGTGTCGTGAGCCGCCGGCGCGCCGCGATCGTGATCCTCGACGGCGTCGGCATCGGCGAGGCCGCCGACGCCGCGGCCTATGGCGACGGGGGGAGCAACACGCTGGGGAACCTCGCCCGCGCGGTGGGGGGACTGGACCTGCCGCAGTTGCAGCGCGCCGGCCTGGGGAACATCGCCCCCCTTGCCGGCGTCGCGCCGGCAGGCGCGCCGCTGGCGGCGTGGGGCCTGATGGAGCCGCGCTCGGCGGGCAAGGACTCGACGACGGGACACTGGGAGATCGCCGGCGTGCGGCTGGCGCGGCCCTTCCCGACCTATCCGGGCGGCTTCCCGGCCGGGCTCGTGGCCGAGTGGTCGCGGCGCACCGGGCGCGGGGTGCTCGGCAACGTGGTGGGGAGCGGCACGGCGATCATCGACCAGTTCGGGGCCGAGCACGAGCGCACCGGGGCGTGGATCCTGTACACGAGCGCGGACTCGGTCTTCCAGGTGGCGGCGCACGAGGCGACGGTGCCGCTCGCCGAGCTGTACGCGGCGTGCGAGGCGGCCCGCGCGCTGCTGGTGGCGCCCCACGACGTGTCGCGCGTGATCGCGCGGCCGTTCACCGGTGTCCCGGGGGCATACCAGCGCACGGCGAACCGCAGGGACCTCTCGATCGCGCCGCCGCAGGACACCCTCCTCGACATGCTGGCCGGGGCTGGGGTGGAGCGGCACGGGGTGGGGAAGGTCGACGATCTCTTTGCGGGACGCGGGATCCGGTCGGCGCACACGGCCCGGAACGCCGACGGGATCGCGCTGATCGAGGGCTGGCTGAAGCGCGGGAGTGGGTTCCTGCTGGCCAATCTGGTAGATTTCGACCAGCAGTTCGGGCACCGCAACGACGTTGCGGGGTTTCATGGGGCGCTGCGGGAGTTCGACGCCGCGCTGCCCCGCCTATTGTCCCACCTTCGCGACGACGACGTGCTCTTCCTGACGGCCGACCACGGGAACGACCCCACCACCCCCAGCACCGACCATGCGCGCGAGCGGGTGCCGCTGCTGGCGTTCGGGCCGGCGGTGCACCCGGTGGGGGTGGGGCTTCGCGACGGCTTCGGCGACCTCGGGGCGACCGTGGCGCAGTGGCTCGGGGTCCCGTTCACCGGCACGGGGCGCTCGTTCCTCGACCAGATCGAGCGGACATGACCACCGACCCGCTGGATCGGGTGCGCGCCGAGGCCCGCAAGGCGATGGCGCAGGCCTACGCCCCGTACTCGGGGTTCAAGGTCGGGGCGGCGCTGCTCTGCGCCGACCACACGGTTGTGGCGGGGTGCAACGTGGAGAGCGCGTCGTACCCGGTGGGGATCTGCGCCGAGCGGTCGGCGCTGGGGGCCGCGATCACGAGGGGGATGCGCGAGTTTCGCGCGATCGTGATCATGACCGACGCGGTGGAGCCGACGGCCCCCTGCGGCATGTGCCGCCAGGCGCTGGCCGAGTTCGCCCCCGACCTTGCCGTGATCAGCCGCACCTCGGGGGGACGCGAGATGCAGTGGTCGCTCGCCGAGCTCCTGCCGCGGCCGTTCACCCCCTCCTCCCTTCCATCCGGCGCAGGCCTGAATTCAGCGTGAGAACCCTGTGAAGCTCGGCCGCATTGTCGGCACGGTGGTGTCCACCCGCAAGGACCCGTCGCTCGCCTCGCTCAAGCTGCTCATCGTCGAGCATGTCGGGCCCGACCTCAAGTCCGAGGGGGCCTACGTGATCGCCGTGGACTCGGTCGGCGCCGGCGTGGGCGAGGTGGTGCTGACGGCGAGCGGCAGCTCGGCCCGGCTCACCGCGCAGACCAGGGACAAGCCGGTGGACGCGGTGATCATGGGGATCGTGGACAACTTCGACATCGACGGGCGGAGCGTGAAGCTTGCGTAAGGCGCTCGTCGTGACCGCCATGGTGCTGGCGGCCGTCGTCGCGGGGTGCGCCGAACAGGAAGTCGGAAGCCAGAGTTGCCCGATCCTCTGCCCGCAACAGACCGTGGTGGTGAAGGACACGACTTTCGACGCCGTGTTCACCGACACCACCCTGCAGGGATTCCCCAGCTTCGGGTCGTCGCTCGAGCTGATCGTGGCGAGCGCGGGCGACACGCTCGACACGCGGGCGATCATCCGCTACGACTCCCTCACGCGCAGCTTCCTGCCGGTGGGCTTTCCCGCGGACTCGCCGCTGGTGCCGATCGCCAACCCCGACAGTGCGCGCCTGCGGCTCTACGTCGACACGGCCCGGTCGCATGTGCCGGCCTTCTTCACGATCGAGGCGTACGACGTCGACACGACGTCGGCCGACTCGCTCACGGCCCTCCTCACGCCGCTCTTCCGCCCGGACCGGCTGATCGGCGGCCGGCTCTACGCCGCGGCCGAGCTCCTCGACACGCTGAGCGTGCCGATCGACACGGCGAAGCTGCGGGCGATCGTGACCGGCGGCCGGCGCCTGCGCGTCGGGCTGCGGGTGGTGGCCAGCGGGAGCGCGGAGATCCGGTTCTTCTCGAGCGAGACGAGCAGCGGCGCCCGGCTCTACTACAAGGCGGCCCCCGACTCGGGGGCGCAGATGGTGGCGCACCTGCCGCGCTCCCTGACGCCGCCGTTGTACAGCACGCTGCAGCAGGCGTACACGGACTACTCGCTGATCGTGAAGGGCGCCTTCGGCGCGCTCCCGGCCGCGACCACGGCCGTGGGGGGGATGCCGGCGCGGCGCTTCGTGCTCACGGTGGCGCTCCCCGACCGCATCGTCGACAGCTCGGAGGTCGTGCGGGCGACGCTGACCCTGACGCAGCGCCCGAACCTCGACACGTATCGCGCCGGCGACTCGCTGGCGATCTACCCGCTGGTGCTCGTCGCGACGTCGTACATCCTGGACCCGTTCCGAGCGGTGGAACTGGCCGTGCCCCTCACCGGTGCGATCCGCTCACAGTACACGCGGCAGTCGTATTCCGACTCGCTGCGGATGGCGCCGCGCGACAGTGGCGTGCGCGCCTTCGAGATGACCGCACTCCTGCGCGAGTGGCGGCGCAACAAGACGTTCCTCCGCCGGGTGATCGTGTTCCGGGTGGGGGACGAGGGGTTCGACCCCGGTGACCTGCGGTTCTTCGGGACCGGCGCCCCGGCGTCGGTGCGGCCGCGGATCCGCCTCCAGTACGTTCCCGCGGCCAGCCGGCAGATCCCGTGACGCGCTACCCGATGTCCCGCCGGTCGCCCGCCGCCGTGCTCGCGATCGCGATCGCGCTCGCCGCCGCCCTGCTCGCGGCCGCGGCGGTCCCCGCCGGCGCGCAAGGCACGCTGTCGACGCAGGGCTACGGCTTCTCGTCGGGCGAGTTCAGCACCCGCGCCCGCGGCACCGCCGGCGCCCTCGGCGAGTTCGACGCCATCTCGCCGCTCAACCCCTCGGCGATGGCGGAGCTCGGCCGGTCGTCGATCTACCTGCAGTACGACCCCGAGTTCCGCTCCACGCAGGTGCCGGGAAACCAGACGTCGACCTCGGTCTTCCGCTTCCCGATCTTCAGCGCGATCCTCGCCGTCGGCGAGAACGGCCGCGGCGCCGTCGGCTTCTCGGCGTCGAGCTTCCTCGACCGCACGTGGGCGATCAGCGACTCGGCGCTCCAGAACGTCGGCGGCGACACCGCGACGTACACGCAGGTGCAGTCGAGCCGCGGCGGCATGAGCGACGTGCGGCTCGCGTTCGCCTGGCGGTTCACGGACAAGATCCGCGCCGGGCTCGCGGTGCACGCGATCGTCGGCAGCAACCAGGTCTTCACCACGCGCCAGTACGGGGACTCGAGCCAGTACGTGTCGGCGAACCTCAGCTGGGACCTGCGCTACTCCGGCAAGGCGATCTCGTTCGGCGCGGAGTACCAGCCCGTTCCCAAGCTCACCCTCGCGGCGACCTATCGCCGCGGCTTCGGGCTCACCGTCTCGCTGCGCGACTCCGTCACCCTCGGAAGCGGCCGCGTCCCCGACCGGTTCTCGTTCGGCGTGCGCGCCGACATCGCCAAGGGGTCGCAGGTCACGGCCAGCACCGTGTTCACCACGTGGTCGTCGATGTCGTCGATGCTGGAGCCGGGGTCGGTGGCGATCGACAGCTGGGACACCGCGATCGGGATCGAGACGGCCGGACCGATCACGCTCGGGCTCCCCACGATCTGGCGCGCCGGCCTTGCCACGCGCGGGCTGCCGTTTGCGGTGCGCACGATCGGCGTGCGCGAGGCCAGCGCGGCGGCGGGGATCAGCTTCCTGATCTCCCAGGGGCGCGGGATCCTCGACCTCGCCCTGCAGCGCGCCCAGCGGTCGGCCAGCGGCGGGTTGAGCGAGTCCGCGTGGACCGTCAGCGTCGGGCTCATGGTCAGCCCCTGACGCGGATGACCGGCACCCGGGGCTGAGTCGATGACCGCGCCGGCGGCGGGCGCCGCCCCCCTCGTGCTCGTCGCCGACGACGTGCCGGCCAACGTCGAGCTCCTCGTCGACCAGCTTCGCACCCTCGGCTTCCGCACGGTCAGCGCGCACGACGGCCCGTCCGCCCTCGCCGCGGCCCGCGACCACCGCCCCGACCTCGCGATCCTCGACGTCGCGATGCCCGCCGGCGACCTCGGCGTCGAGGAGCGTTCGACCGGCTTCGAGGTCTGCCGGCGAATCAAGCGCGAGGAGCGCACGGCCGGAGTGCCGGTCATCTTCGTCACGGCGCTCAACGACAGCACGGACCGGGTGAAGGCGATCGCGGCCGGCGGCGACGACTTCCTCACCAAGCCGCACAACCGGATGGTGCTCGGCGCCCGCGTGCGGTCGCTGCTCAAGCTGCGCAGCGCCACCGAGGCGCTGCAGGACAGCTACCGCAAGCTCCGCGAGCTCGAGAAGGTGCGCGATGACCTGATGAAGATGATCGTGCACGACCTCAAGACGCCGCTCACCGCGGTGCTGGCAACGGTCGAGATGCTGCTCGACGGCGACTTCGGGGAGGTGAGCGCGCCGCAGTCCGGTGCCCTCGCCGACACCCAGGCCAAGGCCGAGGACCTGCTGTCGCTGATCGAGGACCTGCTCGAGCTGGCGCGACTCGAGGAATCGCACATCGCCCTCGACCTCACGCGCGTCGAGCCGGCGGCGCTGCTGGGCCGGCTGGCGGAGGGCTGGCGGCTGCGGCTGCGGCAGGAGGGGGCGACCCTCGCCCTCGACGTCGCGCCGGGGCTCCCCGCGCTGCACGCCGACGCGCGGCTGCTCGAGCGGCTGCTCAACAACCTCCTGCAGAACGCGATCGTGCATGGCGGGCGCGGCGTGCACGTCACGGTGGGGGCCGCCAGCGACGCGGGCGGCGTGCGCTTTGCGGTGACCGACACCGGCCCCGGGATCGCCGCCGCCTACCACGAGCTGATCTTCCGCAAGTTCGAGACGGTGCGGCTCGCGGCGGCGCCGCGGGCGCGATCGTCGGGACTCGGACTCTCGTTCTGCAAGCTGGTGGCCGAAGCCCACGGTGGCCGGATCTGGGTGCAGAGCGCCGAGGGGAAGGGGAGCACCTTCTTCGTGGTGGTGCCGCCCGGCGGCGGCCCCGGGGACGCCGCGTGAGGGTCTGGCTGCGCACCTACGGCTGCCGCGCGAACCAGGCCGACACCGAGCAGCTGCGCGGTGCCCTCGTGGCGCGCGGTGCGACGCTCGTGTCCGAGGCGCGCGACGCCGACGTGGCGGTGTTCAACAGCTGTGCGGTGACGGCGGAGGCCGAGGCGGACCTGCGGCAGGGGGTGCGGCGCGCCGCGCGCGAACGCGCCGGCCTGGCCTCCGTGGTGATGGGGTGCGCGGCCGCCCTCGACCGGGGCACGATCGCCACACTGCCAGGCGTCAGCGCGGTGGTGGCAGGCGGCAACGTGGCGGGCGTGCTGGCCGCACTCGACCTGCCGGCCAAGCCCGCGGGTCGGGGCCTCGCGGCAGGCGCCCAGTCGGGGGTGCGCGCGCTGCTGCGCATCCAGGACGGGTGCGCCGAGCATTGCACCTTTTGTGCGACGACGATGGCACGCGGCGCGCATCGGTCGCGCGACGCCGGGGCGGTCGTGGCCGAGGCGGCGTCGCTCGCGGCCTGGCACCCGGAGGTCGTGATCACCGGCACGCACGTCGGGCACTACGGCCGCGAGACCGGCACGACGCTGGGGGCACTCGTCGCCCGGCTGGTGCGCGAGGTGCCCGGCGTGCGGTTCCGGCTCACCTCCGTGGAGGCGACCGAGGTCGATCCCGAGCTCGCGGCCCTCCTGCGGCACGACAGCATGCGCGTGGCGCCCCACCTGCACGCGCCGCTCCAGTCGGGCTCCGACGCCGTGCTCCGCCGCATGGGACGCCACTGGTACCGCGCGGCGTCGTACGCGCGTGCGGTCGAGGCGCTGGTGCGCCATGCGCCGGTGTTCGCGCTCGGCGCCGACGTCATCGCCGGCTTTCCGGGCGAGACTGAGGCGGATCATCGCGAAACGGTGGGCCTCCTCGAAGCGCTCCCGTTCACCTACCTCCATGTCTTTCCGTACTCGGCCCGGCCGGGGACCGCCGCCACCCGGCTCGGCGCCCCGGTGGAGCCGGCCGAGGCCGCGCGACGGGCGGCCGAGCTGCGCGCGATCGGCGAGCGCAAGGCGGCGGCCTGGGCGGCGGTGCGTGCCGGCGGCCGGGCGGACGTGGTGGTCACCGGCACCGGCCGGTCGTGCACCGGGCTCACGGAGGACTATCTTACCGTCTCGTTCGCCGACCCCGCGCCGCGGCGTGGCATGCGCGTTGCCGCGCGCCTGGCACCCGGTGCCGGCGGCCGACTCGAGGCAGTCACCGACGCGCCGGGCATGCCGGTCGCGGCGATGACCGCCGAAGCGATGCCCGCGCCCGACTCCGTCCCCGCTCCGGCATGACCCCAGAGCCCCGTCGCACCGCCTACATCGAGACCTACGGCTGCCAGATGAACGTCAGCGACTCCGAGCTGATGCTCGGCACGCTGGCGGCCGCGGGCTACGACGCCGCCGAGCGGCCCGACGGTGCCGACGTGATCCTGGTGAACACCTGCGCGATCCGGGAGCACGCCGAGCAGCGGGTGATCGGCCGGCTGGGCGAGCTCAAGCGGTACATGGGCCGGGACACGATCGTCGGCGTCACGGGATGCATGGCGCAGCGCCTCGGGCCGCGGCTGCTCGAGTCGGCCCGCCACGTGTCGCTGGTGATCGGCCCCGACGGTTACCGGGCCCTCCCCGAGCTGATCGACGGTGCCCGGCGCGGCCAGCGGGTGACCGCCACCGAGTTCGACCTCGAGGAGCACTACGAGGACTTCACGCCGCGGCGCTTCGACCGCGTGAAGGCGTGGATCCCGGTGCAGCGCGGCTGCGACTACCGCTGCACCTACTGCATCGTGCCCACCACCCGCGGTCCGGAGCGCAGCCGCCGCCTGGCCGACGTCGTGCGCGAGACCGAGGCGATCGTGTCCGAGGGGATGACCGAGGCGGTGCTGCTGGGGCAGACGGTCAACTCGTACCACGACGGGGCGCACGACTTTGCCGACCTGTTGCGTGCGGTGGGCACGGTGCCGGGGCTGCGGCGGCTGCGGTTCACGAGTCCCCACCCGAACGACTTCCCGGACCGCGTGATCCGCGCGATGGCCGAGGTGCCGTCGGTGTGCGAGCATGTGCACCTGCCGATGCAATCGGGGAGCACCGCGGTGCTCAGGCGGATGCTGCGCCGGTACACGCGCGAGGGGTTCCTCGACTGCGTGGCGCGGCTGCGGGCGGCGATCCCCGGGCTCGCCCTCACGACCGACGTGATCGTCGGCTTCCCGGGCGAGACCGAGGCCGACTTCGCCGACACGCTCTCGGCGGTCGAGGCGGAGGGCTTCGACGACGCCTTCCGCTTCAAGTTCTCGGCGCGCGAGGGGACTCCCGCCACGCGGATGCCAGCCAGCGAGTCGGTGCCCGACGAGGTCGCGGGCGACCGTCTGGAGCGGCTGATCGCGACCGTGCGGAGCGGGGCGCGGGGGCGGAACATGGCGCTGCTCGGTGCGCGCCGCGAAGTGCTGGTCGAGCGCGAGGCCCGCCGCGGCGAGGCGATGATGGCGCGCACGCGCGACTTCAAGACGGTGCTCGTGCCCGCGAAGACCGCGCGGCCGGGCGAGTACCTCCTTGTCGAGCTCACGGGCACCACGGGCTCGACGTTCACCGGCGCGCCCGTGCGGGAACGGGCGGCGCTCCCGCTGGCAGGATGACCCTCGCAATGACGCGACCGATGACCAACCTGATCGAGGAATTCCTCGGCGAGCAACACGACGCCCTGAAGGGCCGCGTTGCGGGCTATTGTGGGTGCGCGCAATGCCGTGATGACGTCCTCACGATGGCGCTCAACCAGATTCGACCGCGCTACACGAGCGGGGCGCGGCGGGGGAGCGTGGTGACGCGGGCCGAGCTGGTGATGGACCAGAGCAAGGCCGAGTTCGCCGTGGTGCTCCTCGACGCGATGCGGAAGGTCGCGGCGTCGCCGCGGCACGGACCGCTCCCGGGCTAGCGCCGGCGCACGCCGGGGGTCGCGGGCCGGTGCGCTGGGAGCGCACCGGCCCGCGGTCATTTTCCGGAGGTGGCGTGCCGTTGGTGCTGGTGTTCGCGCTGTGCGTGATCGGCGGGCTGGCGGCGGGAGCGGCGGGTGCGGGGGCGCTGGCCGTGCCGGCGGTCGCCGTCGTCGTCTCGAGCGCCGCAAGGCGGAGTCGAGGGGCCGCATGGCCGCCGGCGCCGGCCATCGCGAGCGGTGCGCCGAAGGCGCGGAGCCGAGTGATGGCGTGGGCGCCCGCGCCCGCCTCGCCCCGCCTCGCCTTGGCGCTCTCGCTCGCCGCCGCAACCTGGCTGGGTGAGTCCGCCGCACTCATGGAATCCTCGTGCCGCAGGGTGCTCGCCCGGCGCACGGCATGGGAGCTCGCCCTCGACGCCGATCCCGCCGCCCCGGGCGCCTTTGTCCGCGGCCGGGTGCGCGCCGGTGCCTGCGAGGCGCCGGCGTCGGTCGCCGTGGCGCGCGGTACGGCACCTGCCGGCGGCGTGCTCGAGCTGCGCGGATCCGCCCTCGCAACCGACCGCGGGCTGATGATCCGCAATGGCGCGCTCGGCGCCCGCACCGGCGACGCGGCCCTCGTCGCCCTGCGCGCCCGTGCCGGCCGCACGATCGACTCGCTCTTCGCCCGCGACGCGCCGATCGTCCGCGCACTGCTGGTGGCCGACACGCGGGGAGTCGACCCGGCGATCAAGGAACGATGGGCTGCGGCGGGGATCATCCACATGCTGAGCATCTCGGGACTGCACGTGGCGATCATCGCGAGCGCGGTGAACCTCGCGCTTGGCGCCCTCCGCGTCGCCGCCGCCTGGCGACTCGCCCTCACCCTCGGCATCACCCTGGGCTACGTGGCGATGCTCGGCGCGCCGCCGCCGGCCGTGCGGTCGGCCGTGATGCTGGGCATGCACGGCGCCTCGCTGGCGCTGCAACGCCCCACGAGCCCGTGGGCGCCGCTCTCGGTGGGGGCGCTGCTCCCCTGCGCGCTCGACCCGCTCGTGGTCCTCGACATCGGCTGGCAGCTCAGCGTGTGCGGCATGGCCGGCCTGATCGCCAGCGGTGCGCTCGCACGGCGCACCCTGCCGCGGCCCCTGCGCGGCTGGCGGCGCGACCTCGCCCGCGAAGCGGTGGCGGGAACGGTCGCCACCGCGGTCACGGCGCCGATCGTGGCGTGGCAGCTCGGCCGCCTCTCCCTCGTCGCGCCGCTCACCAACCTTGCCGCCTCGCCGCTGATGGCCCTCGCCCAGCCCTTGCTGTTCCTGGCGCTGGTGCTGGCGCCCCTCCGGCCGCTCGCGCTTCTGTTCGCCGCCGCCGCGCATCCGCTCCTCGCCGGGCTCGACGGAGTGGCCGCTGTCGGCGCGCGGCTTCCCGGCGCGTCGCTGGCGGTTTCGCCCACGCCGGCCATCGCGGTGCTGGCCGCGGTCGCCGTGGTGGCCGGGATCGTGGCGTGCCTCGCGCGCTGGCCCGCGCGGGCGGCGGCGCTGGCTCTGGGCTGCCTGTGCGCAATCGTCTGGTGGCCCGCCCCGGGCGCCACCGCGGCGGGTGTCGCCGAACTCCATTTGGTCGACGTCGGGCAGGGCGACGCGATCGCGATCCGCACGCCACGCGGGCGCTGGATCGTCATGGACGCCGGCCGCGACTGGAAGGGTGGCGACGCGGGCCGGACCACGGTGGTGCCGTACCTGCAGCGGCACGGCGGCGGCGAGGTGGCGCTGTTCGTGCTGTCGCACCCGCACGCCGACCACGCGGGGGGCGCCGCATCGCTGTTCGCCGCGCTCCGACCGGCCGAGTTCTGGGATGGGGCCTACGTGGGCACCAGCGAGAGCTATGTGCGCACGCTGCAGGCGGCGCGCGCCGGCGGCGTGGCGTGGCGTCGCGTGCGCGCAGGGGATTCGCGCGAGATCGACGGCGTGCGGCTCGACGTCCTCGCCCCCGACTCGGCGTGGATGACGACCACGGCCGACCCCAACGAGGCGAGCGTGGTGCTGCGCGTGACCGTGAATGGCACGCGGATCCTCCTCACGGGCGACGCCGAGGGGGGAGAGGAGGCGTGGCTGCGCGCGCACGCCGACACTTCGCTTCGCGCCGACGTGCTCAAGGTCGGGCACCACGGCAGCCGAACGAGCACCACGCCGGCGCTGCTCGACGCGGTGCGGCCACGCCTCGCGATCATCAGCGTGGGAACAGGGAACACCTACGGCCACCCGAGCCCCGAAACGCTGGCGGCCCTCGCGCGGGCGGGTGCCCAGGTGTTGCGCACCGATCGGGCGGGAAGCATCGTGTTGCGACTCGTGGCGGGGCGCGTCGAGGCCGACGCGCTCGGCGAGCGCTGGACCGTGCCACCGGCCCCGTGAACTCGTCGCGATGCCTGCGACGGCCTACGGGCGGGCGACGTCCACGATCGAGATGTCGCTCTGGCGGTTGTCCACGGTGAAGTAGAACCGCTTGCCGTCGGTCGAGAACTCCTGGCGCCCCGAGGGCCGGTTCGGGTCGTCGAACCGCACCACGAGCCGCGGCGCGCCCCCGGCGGCCGGCACCGCCCAGATGCTCGGCTGGCCGGTGGCGGTGTGCAGGGCCTTCACGTAGACGGTCTTCCCATCCGGGGACCAGCAGACCCCTGCGCCCACGACGGTTCCCTTGCCCTCGGCGATCGGCGTCATGAGCGTCGTCGCCGGCCCCCCCTCCACCGGGATGCGCTCGGTGGATCCCAGCCGTTCGTATGCGATCGCCCGCCCGTCGGGCGAGATCCGCGCCTGCGCGCCGGTCCCGAGGACGGTGGCGGCGCTCCACGCCGAGTCGCCCATGCGCGACCGTCGCTCGAGCTGGATGGCGCCACCCGGCAGAGTGTGGTGGTACACCAGCGTCCGGCCGTCGGGCGAGAGGCTCGCGTACATCTCGTGGTCGGGTGAGTTCGTGACCTGCTGCGCCGGCCCGCCGCTCGACCGCACGAGGTAGACGTCGCGGTTGCCGTTGCGCCATGTCTGGAACGCCAGCCACTTGCCGTCGCCGGACCACTGGGGAATGAAGTCGTCGCTGGGATCGTTGGTCAGTTGCTCGGGCTCGCCGCCGGCGAGGCGCATCTTCCAGATGTCGGCGTTGCCGCCGCGATCGGAGTCGAAGGCCAGCCACTCCCCGTCGGGCGACACGGCGACACCCTCGACATGCTGGTTGCCGGTGGTCACCGGCACGGCATTTCGCGTGGAACTCGTCGCGCCCGGCGGCGGCACCGCCACCGCCCAGACGTTGGCCGAGTTCGCGAAGGTCGTGTACACGAGCCTGGCACCGTCGCGCGACAGGGCGATGGTCCCCGCGCCGAGGCCGGTCGTCAGCCGCACCAGCGGCCCGCCCGACACGCCGCCGCCCGCCAGCGGCAGCTGGAAGATGTCGCGCCCGCCACCCTCGCTCGACACGAGCAGGAGGGCGCGGCCGTCGGGAACGAAGATCGGGCTTTCGTGCAGGAACTTCTTGTTGGTGAGGGCCCGCGCGTCGCCGCCGGCGCGCGACACCATCATCACCTGGTTGGGCGCCAGGTTGCCCATCGTGTTGACGCCGAACAGGAACAGGTCGTTGTCCGCCACGAACACGAGGTGCTCGCCGTCGGGCGACCAGCGGAGCGAGTGCGGCGAGATCTCGTCCGCGAGGCGCACCGTCTCGCCGCCGGCGAGCGCGCGGCGCACCACGAACCGGCCCGCGCGCACGAACGCGATCTGCCGTCCGTCGGGCGCCCAGGCGGCGTGCTGCGCCGAATCGGCCACCAGCTGCGCCGGGCCGCCGAGCGCCGGCACGAGGAGCAGCTGGGCGCCGCAGTGGAAGAGCAGCTTGCTCCCGTCGGGCGACCAGCGCGGGTTGCGGGCGTCGCAGGCGCGCTCCTTGCTGACCTGCACCGCCGTGCCCCCGCCGAGCGAGCGCACGAAGATCGCCATCGAGCCCGCCGGCCCCTGCGCGTACGCCAGGGTCGCGCCGTCCGGCGAGAGCTCGGGGTCGACCTCGAGTCCGGGCTCGATCGTGATCGGCGTCGTCTTGCCGAAGTGCAGCAGCGGGGCGGTGGCGCGCATCCGTGACCCCGCCCAGAGCGCGCCGCCGAGCACGACGACCACCGCCCCCGCCACCAAGGCCAGCCGCCGCGTGCGGGCGGTGGCCGCGGCGACGCTCGCTCCCGCGGCCCCCGTGGTCGCGCCGCTGGCGGGCCGCGTCGAGCTCGGGGTGATCCCCCCGCTCGGCGTCGCCAGCGGCTCGAGTGCCGTGAGCAGTTCCTCCGCCGACTGCCACCGGTCAGCGGCCCGCTTGGCGAGGCAGCGCATCACCACGTCGCTCAGGGCCTGCGCGATCCCGGGACGCGCCTCGATCAGCGGCGGCACCGGCTGCGAGATGTGCGCCGCGAGGATCCGCTGCGCCGACGTGCCGCCGAAGGGCGGGTGGCCGGCGAGCAGCTCGTACGCCACGATCCCGACGGCGTAGATGTCGGCCCGGTGGTCCACGTGCGGCTCGGCCGCCGCCTGCTCAGGCGCCATGTACGTCGGCGTGCCGAGGGCGACGCCGACACTGGTGAGCCGCTGCCCGCCGGTGGCCTGGTCCACCGCCTTCGCCACGCCGAAGTCGGCCACCAGCGCGTGCCGGCCGCTCAGCAGGATGTTCTCCGGCTTGATGTCGCGGTGCACGACGCCGAGCGCGTGCGCCGCCACCAGGGCGTCGGTGATCTCGACGATGATGCGCACCGCCTGCGGCACGGGGAGCTCCCCCGCCTTGAGCAGCCGGTCGCGCAGCGTCTGCCCCTCGACGAAGGGCATCACGTAGTACAGGAACCCCTCCGCGCTCCCGGAGTCGAGCAGGGGCAGGATGTGCGGGTGCTGCAGCTGGGCCGCGATCCGCACTTCCGAGAGGAACCGGTCGCTGCCGAGCGTCGCCGCCAGCTCCGGGCGCAGCACCTTCACCGCGACGCGCCGCTGGTGCCTGAGGTCCTCGGCGAGGTACACCGTTGCCATGCCGCCGCTGCCGATCTCCCGCACGATGGCGTACTTGTCGGCGAGGACCGCGGCCAGGCGTTCCGGAATGTCGCTCATCGGCGCGCGGCGGCGGCGGGGAGTGGCTCTGGCACGGCGCGAAGTTACGGCGTGCGGCGCACCGCGACCAGTCGAACGCCGCGGCTACCGGGGATGGGCGAGGAGGTGCGTCGCCAGCGCGTGGTACGCCGGCAGCGAGGTGAGGTCGAGCGCCGCCGTGTTGCCGGCCACCGGGTGCGACGCGAAGCGGGCAATCACCATTTCGGCCTTCGGGTCCACGTAGATCACCTGGCCGTGAATCCCCCGGGCGCTGAAGGCGCCGTGCTCGTTGTGCGACACCCACCACATGTCGCGGTAGCTCCAGCCCGCGAGCCGCGCATAGCCCGCCGCGGCGAACTTCGCCGGGTCGCCGCCGCGCCGGATGTCGGCCACCACGGCCTTCGGCACGACCTGCTCGCCGTTGTACGCGCCGCCGAGCCGCATCATCTCGCCCACCCGCGCGAGGTCGCGCAGGGTGGTGTTGAGCCCTCCCCCCGCGAACGCCGCTCCGGTCTCGTCCACCGCCAGGTAGGCGTCCTGCTCGGCGCCCAGCTTGCGCCAGATCCGCTCCTGCAGCAGCGCCTCGAGCGACTGGCCGGTGGCACGGCGAATCACCCAGCCGAGGGCGTCGGTGTTCACCGTCTTGTAGGCGAACGCCTCGCCGTGCGCCCCCTCGCGGGCGAGGGTGCGCAGGAAGTCATAAAACGACCGCGGCCCCTGGTATCCCGCCGGCCGCGGCAGGATGCCGCCGGCGCGCGCATGGTCCCAGATCTCCGCCCTCGGGTCGGCGTAGTTCTCCGAGTACCGGATGCCGGTGGTCATGTCGAGCAGCTGCCGCACCGTGGCGTCGCCCAGCCCCGATCCCTCGAGTTCGGGAACGTACCTCGCCGCCGGCGCGTGCTCGTCGAGCGCTCCCTCCGCCACCAGCATCGCCCCCAGCAGGCCGGTGAACGACTTGGTCACCGACCAGAGCACATGCTGGCGCTCCGGCGACAGCACGCCGAAGTACCGCTCGTACACGATGCGGCCCCGGTGCAGCACCACGATGCCGTCCGTGTAGTTGGCGGCGAGCGATTGCGCCCACGTCATCGCCGCGCCCCCATCGAGCGGCGTGAAGCGCACCGAGTCGAGGTCCCGGCGCTCCGCGCGCGGCAGCGTGCGTACCGGGCCGCTCCCGCGCCCCACCACGACGGTGGGGATCAGCGCCCGCATGTTGGAGAAGGTCCAGCGGAACTGCGGAAAGCGGTAATGCGTGCCGTCGGTGAACCGGATGATCCTGTCGGCGGGCGGTGGCGCGCCAACCATCCACTTGAGCGTGGCGGGGTCGCTCGCGGCGGCGTCGGGGAAGGCGGCGGCGGTCGCTGCCTGCGCGCGCGCGGCACACGCGAGCACCGCGGTGGCGAGCACCGCGGTGGCCGCACCGCGCAAGCGGAAGGGGAGGTGTGTCATGGCGCTCCAAGATGGCGCATGGGCGCCCGGCGCACGAGTCCGACGGCCGACGCGGACCGGCACCGCCCGGCGTCATGTGGCTCGTCCCGTTCGTATCGCTGCTCTGCCGGCTCGGGTGCATGCCGGGGACCTGCCCGGTGGGCTGCATCGGCCGGGTCCTCCCGGGCGGCGCTCGTCGCGTGGAGCCTGTGGACGCGTCGCCTAGCCTGACGCCGTCCCCGGATGGCGCCCGGTCGCCCTTGGCGGGCTCGCGCCGGCCGCGCCCGGGCTGGTGCTCCGCCCCGACCCGCGGGCTAGCCGTCGGCGTTGATCTTCGTCACCAGCTCCTCGAGCACCGCCGCCGCGCGGTCGTTCGCCACCTGGCAGGTGCCGGCCGCATGGTGGCCGCCGCCGCCGTACCGCAGGCACAGGTCGCCGACGTCCGTCTTCGACGTACGGTCGAAGATCGACTTGCCGATCGCGAACACCGTGTTCTGCTGCTTGAGCCCCCACAACACCTGCACCGAAATGTTCGCCTTGGGAAAGAGCGCGTAGACCACGAACCGGTTGCCGGCGTGGATGACCTCCTCCTTCCGCGTGTCCATCACCACCACGTTCCCCCGCATCGCCGAGCACCGTTGGACCTGCGCCTTGAACAGCTCCTGCTGCTCGCGGTACAGCGTCACGCGCTCCGCCACGTTCGGCAACGCGAGGATCTCCGCCACGTCGCGCTGCTTGTAGGCGTCGATCAGTTCCATCATCAGCTGGTAGTTCGACACCGTGAAGGTGCGGAACCGTCCGAGGCCGGTGCGCGCGTCCATGAGGAAGCTCAGCAGCACCCACCCCGTGGGATCGAGCACCTCCTCCACCGTGAATTGCGCCGAGTCGGCCTTGTCGACCGCCGCCAGCATCTCCTCCCTGAGGTGCGGAAAGGCGGCCGCGCCGCCGAAGTGCCTGAAGACCACCCGCGCCGCCGACGGCGAGTCCGGGTCGAGGACGAGGTTCGCCGGCAGGGCGCCACCGAGCCGCACCGACTCGCTGGCGTGGTGGTCGAACACCATGTGGGCCAGCGGCGAGTAGGGCAGGTTGGTGGTGATGTCGCGGCCGGTGATGGCGACCTTGCCGTCCTGCACGTCCTTGGGATGTGCGAACAGCACGTCGTCGATCATGCCGCGGCTCTTGAGGAGCATGGCGCAGGCCAGTCCGTCAAAGTCGCTGCGGGTCACGAGGCGGTAGCGCGGTGAGTCGGCCACGGGTGATTCGTCTCCGGAATGCCGGCAGGATGCCTGGGGGAACGCGGGAGTGATCGGTGCGGCGGGCAAAGGCCACGGCGCGCGGCCCGCGGCGCCGGTGCCCTCTACAATAGCATCCATCACGGCACACGAATAGGCGAGCGTTGGCGTGCCGGGCCCCGCCGCTTGTGGCGCTCAGGCCTGGTGGCGGGCAGCGGGCGGCGAAACCCGTGCACGAGCACCACCGGAAGGAATGCCACGTTGCACGGCACGAGGCCGGTGGCGGGCGGGCCAGGGGCGGTGGTGCTCCCGTAAGGCCGCGCCTCCTCGACCGCGTGCCCGAGCGGCGCAATCCAGCGCGGCATCAGGGGCCATTCCGCGGGTCCGCCCACCAGGCGCCGGGAATGCCGGATTCGCCCACCCCGCTTCCCACGATCCGGCCCTCGATCTAGAGCACGATCGCGGCTTCCGTGTCGGTGTCGCCGCCGCAGGCGATGACATCAGTCACCGCGGCCTCGTCGTCGCGCTGGTGACGCAGCCGGACGTGCAGTGCCACCGGGACGGTGTGCATCGAGAATCCGGACACGCCCCGGCCGAGCCCCTCGCGCCGGCGGCACGTCGCCGCGGCCTCGCCGTTGCACACGCTCACGACGAGCCCCTCCGCCACCGCGAGGACGGGGGCGGCCCCGGACCACAGCTCCTGCGAGAGCAGCGCGAAAAACTTCCCCGCGACGGCGTCGCCCTCCCGTACCGCGCGCCGCCGGCGCCACCGCCCATGCGCATCACTCGGCGCACGGGTCGGTGTGCGTGACGCGCGTCGACACCCGCACCAGCGCCGCGAGCGACGTCGGGTCATCCAGGGCGGCGCCGATCACCGCGCTGCGCATGATCGGCCCGTTCCCGGCGGAGTCCACGCCGCTCGTCGCGTGGCCCGCGCCGAGAGGAAGCCTGGCCCCCGATCGAAGCGTTGCCAGGCCGACACCGGCGGCCAGCACGAGCATCCACCACCGCATCCCCCAGGCCGGTTCGCCCCCAAAGGCGCCGGTGGCGAGGCCGCGCCGCACCAGCGCCACGAGGCAGGCGTGCTCGGTGAAATCCGACACCACCCCTCGGCCGAGCAGGAAACGACACCGGTGCGGGGAGCCGAGCAGGGGTCGCGCCCGGTGGGGGCTCGGTCCCTCGTGCGGGAGTCCCGGCGCATTACCCTCGGCGGTCCCCGTGAGCGAACCCGCGACCGCGCCCCGCATCCGGCGCGCGGGCTGGCCGCCGCGCCCGGCTGGTACTCCCGTGGCCTCGTCGCGCTACCGCGTCGTGATCGCTCCGTACACCAGCCCCTGAAACTGCCCATCGACCGGATGCGGGCAGCCGGCGTACACCTGCGACCAGACCATCGCCACGAGGTCGGCCGCCCGGTCGACGAAGAAGAATGTCCCGGCGTAGCCGCACCAGCGGTACAGCCCGGGCGAGGTCGGCGTGCGGGCAGCCGCTGAGTCGAGCAGCACCACGCCACCGAATCCCTGCCCATAGCCGTACAGGCTGCCGAGCGGGGGAGGGGTGATGGGCGACAGGGCGGCCGGGAGGTGGTTGCGCATCATCGTCGCCACCGTTTCGCGCTTGAGCACGCGCCGGCCGTCGAGTTCGCCGCCATTGAGCAGCATCTGCGCGAAGCGCAGGTAGTCGGACACCGTCGACAGCAGCCCGCCGCCTCCGGAAAGCAGCTTTCCGTCGGCGGAGTATTCCGGGCCCACCAGCGCCTTGTCGGGCAGCAGCGTCCCTCCCGGCCCCCGCGCGTAGGCCGTGACCAGCCGTCCCTGCATCGTGGGCGTCACATGAAAGCCCGTCTCGCGCATCCCGAGCGGCGTGAACAGCTCCTCGGCCAGGTACCGGTCGAACGTCGTGCCGCTGGCCACCTCGACGACGCGCCCCAGCACGTCCATCGACATGCTGTACGTCCACCGGCTGCCGGGGTCGAAGAGCAGGGGAAGCCGCGCGATGCTGTCGGTGAACTGCTCCAGCGTCCGCGTCGGGTTGAGCAGGCGCGCACGGTTGTAGATCGTGTCGACCGGCGAGCGGCCAAAGGCCCCGTACGTGAGCCCCGCGCTGTGCGTGAGCAGGTCGGTGATCGTGATCGGGCGGGATGGCGCCCGCAGCAGCGGGTTCGCCGCCGGGCCGCCGGCATAGACCTGAACCTGCGCGAACGACGGCAGGTACTTCGAGACCGGGTCGTCGAGCCGGATTCTGCCGCGCTCCACCAGCTGCGCCACCGCCGCGGCCGTGACCGCCTTGGTCATCGAGTAGATGCGGAACACGGCGTCGGTGCGCATCGGCGTGGCGGTGGCGACGTCCATGTACCCCATCGCCTCGAGGTGCGCGAGCTTCCCGTGCCGGGCCACCGCGACGACGATCCCCGGCAGCCGCCCCGAGTCCGTCCAGGTCCGCAGGGCCGGCCCGATGCGGGCCAGCGCTCGACCGGACAGGCCGACCTCCTCGGGCAGCGCCCGGGGCAAGCCCTGCGCGGGAGCGGCGGGCGCCGCGAGCAGCGCCGACACGATCGCGAGCGTGAGCGCCCGTGCCATCCGTTGTCGCGCGGCCGCCGTCGCATGTGCGGCGGGAACCGGTCGATCGTCGCGCAGTTGTTCCAGGGGTCGCTCCGGGAGAGTGGGGGGCGTGGTTCGCACAGCGGGAGAAGTTGTGGCTCCCCGCGCTGCGGCACAATCCGCGGCTGTGGCGCGCGCGACCTTGCCGGGCCGTGCGTGGTCCGTATAATCCCGGACGCTCGCGGCATTCGGCGGGCGGCGCACTCCCAACCGCGCATCGAGGAGGCTCCCGCATGGCGCAGCTCGCGTCCTGCCCTCGGCAGGCCATTTCGATCGGCTCCCTCGCCTGCCTCGCTGCGGTCGCGGCCTCCCCAGCGTCGGCGCAGGTCCCGGTGCCTGGTTCCACCGCGCCGCCCGCTGCGGCCGTCACCCCGGCGTCGCCCGCCATCCCGTTCTCGCGCGCGCAGGCCGATGCGGGCGCTCGTGTGTACGCCAAGAGCTGCCTGTCCTGCCATGGCGCCCGGCTCGACGACGGCGTCGCCCTGCCGCTCGCGGGGACCGCCTTCGCCCGGAAGTGGGCGACGCCCGATCGCACCCTCGACGACCTGTTCTTCGTCACGCGCAACTCGATGCCCAAGAACGCGGGCGGCATCCTCCCCGTCGCCGACTACGTGGCCGTGATCGCGTACATCCTGGAGCGCAACGGATACGCGGCCGGTGACGTGGAGCTGACCGCCGACCGCGCGCAGCTCGCCCGGCTGCGCCTCCAGGCGCCCCCGGCCGTGGCCGCCCGCGGGCCCGCCCCCGACTTCGTGCGCGGCGCCGGCGGGATACTTCCAACGGCGGTTGGCCCCGCGCACGCCGAGCTGGTCGCCGGCAGCCCATCGGGGCGCGACTGGCTCACCCACACGCGCGACTACGCCGGCACCCGCTACTCGCCGCTGTCGCAGGTCACGTCCGCCAACGCGGGGCAGCTCCGGCCGGCCTGCGTCTTCCAGGTGGGTGAGCTCTCCAACTTCCAGGCGGGGCCGGTGGTGCGCGCCGGTGTCATGTACCTCACCACGCTCCGCTCGACGATCGCGATCGACGCCGCGTCGTGCCGGCAGAAGTGGCGCCACACCTGGCAGCCCCAGGCCGCCGAGGCCGGACACGTGAACCGCGGCGTCACCCTCACCAACGGCCGCGTCATTCGTGGCACCTCCGACGGCTACCTGCTCGCGATCGACAGCGACAGCGGCAGGCTCCTCTGGGCCCGCAAGATCGGCGAGTCCACAAAGGGCGAGACGATCACCATGCCCCCCCTGGCCTGGGACAGCCTCGTGTTCGTGGGGCCCGCGATCAGCGAGAACGCCATTCGCGGCTGGATCGCGGCCCACCGCATCGACAACGGCGAGCGCGCCTGGCGCTTCAACATCGTCCCCGCGCCGGGGGAACCGGGCTCCGAGACCTGGAAGCAGGCCTCCGACGTGCCGCTCGGCGGCGGCGCCGTCTGGACCCCGCTCGCGATCGACACCGCGTCGGAGCTGCTGTACGTCTCGGCGGCCAACCCCGCTCCCGACTTTCCCGAGGCGATCCGCGGCGGGATCAACCTCTATACCAACTCGCTGCTGGCGATCCACCTGCGCACCGGCAAGCTCGCGTGGTACGAGCAGATGGTCCCCAACGACGACCACGACTGGGACCTCACGCAGGTGAGCCCGCTGTACCGTTCCCGCGTCGGCGGCGCCATGCGCAACCTCGTCGCCACCGCCGGCAAGGACGGGATCCTGCGCGTGGTCGACCGCGACTCGCACCGGCGCGTCTTCGAGACGCCGGTCACGACAGTCGACAACGCCGACGCGCCGGTGACCCGGGCCGGTGTGCGCGCCTGCCCCGGCGTCCTGGGGGGCGTGCAGTGGAATGGTCCCGCCTTCCACCCGGGGACGAACCTCCTCGTCGTGCCGGCCGTGGACTGGTGCGCCACCTTCTTCCTCGACGAGACCGTGCGCTTCATTCCGGGCCAGAACTATCTCGGCGGGAGGGTGGTCACCGACACCGCGTCGCGTGGCTGGATCACCGCCGTTGACGCCTCCACCGGCAGGGTGCGCTGGCGCCACGCGTCGCCGGCCCCCGTCATTGGCGCCGTCACGGCGACCGCCGGCGGGCTCATCCTCGGCGGCGAGCTCACCGGCGACTTCATCGCGCTCGACGCGGCCACCGGCGCCGAGCGCTACCGCTTCAACACCGGCGGCGCGATCGGCGGCGGCGTCGTCACCTACGACGTGTCGGGCACGCAGTACATCGCCGTGGCGTCGGGCCGTCCATCGCCGTTCTGGGCGAAGTCGTACCTGGGTGCCGCGACCGTCGTTGTCTTCGCGCTTCCCCGGCCGGTGCACCGCAAGTGACCCGGGCCCGCGGCGGAGACGCACGCCACTGGATGCGCCTCACGGCGCTGGCGTTCGTCGTGGCCTGCGAGGCCGCGCCCCCGCCGCCCCCGCCGCCGTCCTTCCGCGCCCTCGCCACCAACAAGCAGCTGATGGCCGAGGTATTGGAGCCCGCCGCCAACGCCTACTGGGAGTCCGTGGGCACGGTCACGGACAAGCGCGGCACGGTGGAGAAGACCCCCCGGACCGACGACGAATGGGCCGCCGTGCGCAACGCGGCCACGGTCGTCGCCGAGTCCGGGAACCTGATGATGATCGAGCCCCGAGTGGTGAACCGGGGCGAGTGGCTCGGCCTCGCGCGGGGCCTCGTGGACGCCGGGGAGCGCGCGCGGAGCGCGGCCGTGTCGCGGAGCCGCCAGGCGGTCTTCGATGCCGGCGCCGAGGTCTACGACGCCTGCGTGGCCTGCCACTCCCGGTACATGCCGGGGGTCGCACCCCCTCCCCGGTGACCGCGCCGCGGCCGGCCCCATGACGATCCTCTCCGCGCTCGAGTGGCTGGCCCACACGCCGTGGAGCGTCGCGCTGCACGAGTCGCAGTACGTGTGGCCCTTCACCGAGTCGATCCACGTCCTCACGCTCACCCTGTTCGTCGGGTCGGCGGTGATGCTCGACCTGCGCCTCCTCGGCCTCGCCCTGCGCGACGTGCCGGTGTCGGAGCTGACCGGGCGGTTGCTGCCCTGGACGCGCGCCGGTTTCGCCGTGATGGTCGCCACCGGGGTGATGCTCTTCTACGCGACGCCGGTCACGTACTACCAGAGCATCTTCTTCCGCATCAAGGTCGTGCTGCTGGTCGTGGCGGGCGTCAACGTGTTCGTCTTCCACACCCGCACGCACCAATCGGTGTCGGCGTGGGACCGGGACGCGAGGCCGCCGCGCGCGGCCAGGGTCGCGGCGATCGTCTCGCTCGTCTCGTGGGCCGGTGTGGTGGTGAGCGGGCGCCTGATCGCATACAACTGGTTCTCGTGCGACATCCAGCCCCAGCCGGCGTTCATCAACTGGGTGTCGAGCTGCGTGGTCGGCCCACCCTAGCGCCGCCGACCATGCTCCTGCCGTTCTTCACCTGGTGCGAGGCGACCTGGCTCGGGCAGCTGGTGCGCGACTCGCTGTGGCTCTTCCCGGTCATCGAGGCGGTGCACTTGCTCGGGCTCTGCCTGCTGGGCGGCGCACTGCTCGTTGTCGACCTGAGGCTGCTCGGGCTCGGCCTGCGCCAGCAGCCGATCGCGGTGGTGGCGCGGGGCGCGCGCCCCTGGCTCGTGGGGAGCGTGGTACTGATGCTCGCCACCGGCACCCTCCTGTTCCTGTCCGAGGCGGTGAAGTGCTACCACAACCCGTCGTTCTGGGTGAAGATCACGACGCTGCCGGTGGCGCTGGTGTTCACCTTCGCGGTGCGGCAGCGCCTGGCCGCGCGCGACACATTCCGGACCGGCTGGCGCAGCCGGCTGCTCGCCACGGCCTCGCTGGCGCTCTGGTTCACCGTCGCGGCGGCGGGGCGGTGGATCGGCTTCTCGTCGTGACCGCGCGATCTCGAGCGCTGCGTCGCGCCCCGTCAACCCGGGCGCAGCGATTTCGCCGCCATCCCGAAAAGCCGGCGAGGGATCCGCTGTTCCAGCCCACCAGGCGGCCCCGGCGTGCCGCGCGGGGCGACGTCGCTACCTGCCCGGCGGCTTGGCCGGTGCCGCGGCGGGGGGGGCCCCGCGCTCGTTCGGGTCGCGCCCGTCACGCGGCGCACCCGTGCCCGATGAGCCGAGGAACATCTTGCGGCCGTCGGTAAAGGTCACGTCGCGCCCGTTGGCCCGCTTGAGCGAGTGGTCCTTGGTCTGGTAGCCGTCCACGATCAGCTCGGTGCCGTAGGTGAGCGACTCGCGGGTGAGGCCGCGCCGCAGCAAGGTGTTGGGCGTGCCGCCCTCCACCATCCAGACCTCCTTGGTGCCGTCCTTCTTGGTGATCTCGATGTGGATCCAGGCGTGCGGGTTCACCCACTCGAGCTTCACCACCTTGCCCTGCAGCCGGATCGGCGCGTTGGGGTCGAACTCGGCCCCGAACGCGTGGTGGGCGAGCAGCGGCCCCGCCGCGCCGAGGACGAGGGCGCCGGCGATCAGGAGGGAACGGGTCGTGCGCATGTGCATCATCCCGCGTCAGGGTTTCGGGGCGGTGGCCGCTTCGCGCTCGCGGGCCCGCTCGCCGCCGAGGATGTTCGACAGGGCGTAGTTGCCCTCGTGGCAGGCGTACTCGTAGATCAGCTCGTTCATCCTCACGAACGGCACTTCGCCGCTGAACGCCCGCGTGAACGTCGCCGGGTCGTCCACCGTGAAGCGGTAGAGGATCGTGTTGGCGTCGGTCCGATGGAAGCGCTCCGTGACCTTCAGCTGGTCGGAGGCCCCGCGGAGCATCTGCAGCGGGTGGAAGTTGGTGGTCTCCACCACCAGCGTGTCGCCCTCCCAGCGCCCGAACGAGTCGCCCATCCACGGGCGCACCTGCTTCGGCAGCCGCTCGCCCTTGCCCAGGCGGATGATGCGCGCATCGTGGACCATCTCGGTCATCACCAGGATGTGGTCGCGCGTCTGCACGATCGTGTAGTTGTTGTTGTAGAAGTAGTTCGGCAGCATGGGCGGCCCCGCATTCGAGCCGAACGACAAGATGCACCGCTCGGCGAGCGGGCGGTTCTCCGGGTTGTCGAATTCGCCGAACTGGCGGTACCGCCGGATCCGCTCGGCCTGTCGCTCGCGCGCGGCGGGGGTGAGGGCGGGAACGCGGCCGTCGGGCGGATCGATGATCAGCGAGCTGCGGCGTTCGCCGTTCACCGTCGCCATGTGGTCGCCGGCATCGATCCAGAAGTAGTTGTAGCCGCCCACGTTGCCCGCGGCGCCGGTCGAGCCGTCGCCGCCCTTGGGTGGGGCAGGCCGGTTGGGGTCGCTCTGCTTGGAGAGCTGTTCCACCGTGTCGGCTCGGATCTTCTCGAGTCTCGCGACCTGTTCCGGCGTCAGCGCCTGCGCCAGCCCCTGCGGCCGCTCGAACGGCGTCAGCGTGGCGTTGGTCCAGTTCCCCTGCAGGTCCGGATGCCCGTCGGGAGCGCGCGGCACGACCCAGGCCTTCGCCCGCGGCGCCGGCGCCTTTGCGGCGCTCGCCCTGGTGGCCGGCTCCTGCGCCCGCGCCGCCGCCGAGCCAAGCACGGCGATGCAGGCCGCCGCGGCGAGCGCGATCCGCGCCGGTCGTGCGGAATATGTGGGCGTCATGACGTGGCTACGGCTTGAGGGGGGTCTTGCGCAGGTGCCCGTACAGCAGCTCCTCCACGAACTCCACGCACTTGAACTGTCCCAGTCGCGCGTCGGGCTCCACGTGGCGGTAGAGCGTGAGGCGGATTGTCCACGGGCGCGAGAAGGTGCGCGGGTCGGTCATCGTCGCTTCGTAGCGGATATGGTCGGGGTCCGTCATCGTCCAGCGTTCCATCACCTTCAGCATTTCGCTGTGGTGATTCCCGGCGCGGTCGAACCACGTGGCGTCGTTGAAGCCCGAGACCTCCACCACGAACGTGTCGCCCTCCCAGTGCCCCACCGACTGCCCCATCCACGTGTCGGTCTGCGGCGGTCCCGGGTCCTTGAGGTACACCTGGCGCACCGCGCCGGCGTATTCGTAGGCGATGAAGAACGCCGACTCGCTCTGCAGCACCTGGAAGGCGTAGGGGAGGTACGTCGCGCGCGGGATCCCGGGGAGGTAGCACTTCACCTCGGGGTCGCGCGTGAGCCAGTTCTCCTGGTTCTCCCTCTTCCGTGCCAGCGCCTCGGGGAGGTAGGGAATCTCGCCCCCGACGACGATTCCGGCGCCCGACCGCACCGCACCGACGGCGCCGAGGGCGACGACCTCCCTCGCCGGCACCGGCACCACCGGCCCCGGCCGCATCGCCATCGCGGCACGGGCGTTGTGCGGCTCGAGGTCGAAGTTGGCCGTCGTCATCGCCTGCCAGATGCCGCTCAGGTCGGGCCTGCCGGCGGCGGTGCGGGGCAGCGCGGCGCGCTGGGCCTGCACCGGGGCCCACGCGCCCAAGAGCAGGAGTCCGATGGCAACCATCGTCGGTGATTGCGTGAATCGACCCTTCATCGGGACATTTCCGTGCTGGGGTGCGCGCCGGCCGATCGGCGGAGAATATGCGGCGCGACCGCAAGGGCGGCCAGACGGCCGCCCGCTGCCCATCGCGCCCCGTCGGCGATCCGTCGGCGATCCGCGGCCGGTCCTGCGGCTGCACCCCGCGCGCGTCCGGGCCGACGCGTGACGACTAGAGGGCCCAGAACACGCCGTTCACGAGCACGATCAGGTAGTTGGCGAGGCTCGTCGGCGTCACGACCGGGGTCGACGTGTACGTGCCCTTGGCGGGGATCGGCGGGAGGAGCGTGGTGCAGCTGATGATCCCCGCGTCCGCCGGCAGGAGTCCGGTGACGTCGCACGGGACGACCGGGATCGGCGCGCCGAAGTTGATCGCCCGGTCCCGCGGCCGGGCGGTGACGGTCAGCGGCGTGATGGTGATCGTCGCCGTCGCCGTGACCGTGGCGTAGAGCGGGTTCCCCGCGCCACAGGTCACCGTGAGCGCGTAGCTGCCCGCGTTCACGGGCGCCGATCCGCTGCTGTACGAGAGCGCCGGCGTGAGCCCGTCGGAGCAAGTGCCGCTCCCCGGCTGGCCCAGCCCGCTGTACGCGAACGACCCGCCGGTCGCGCTCGCCGTCGGCGTGATCGGCAGCGCCGACGCCGTGAACAGGATGTGCGGTGGGCTGAAGGTGACGCCCGCCGGCGCGTCGCCTCCCGCCGTCGGCGTCGCCTTGACCGTGTTGGTGCCCGGCGTGGCGCCGAGGATCCAGCAAACACTGGCCTTGCCGGAGGCGTCCGAGGACGTTGACGCCGTCGTGCCGAACGCCCCGCATGCGCGCGTGTCACGGGCCTCCGGCGCGGCGGTGCCGCCGCCCAGCCCGATCGCCCAGCCGACCGGGACGTTCTGCATGATCGTGCCGAGCCGCGTGGTCAGCGTGACCACCGGCCGGCAGGCCGAATCGAGCGGCGTGCCGAAGATCGCGTCCACCGACACGCAGACCCCGGCGACCGTGAGGTTGAATCGACGCCCGGGCACGAGCACGCGCGGCTGCGTCGGCAGGCGCGGGCCGCGGTTCGACCCGGCCGCCGCGGAGTCCGGCGAGGGAATCATGAGGAACTCGGTCGCCGTCCCACCGACGCCGCCGCCCGCGCTGAGCACCGGGTCCACCGGGCCGAAGGGGCTGAACTCGGTCGCGGTCCCGCCCACGCCGCCACCCGCCATCACCTTCGCGTACACCGGTGCCGGGAGCACGAGGCTGGCCAGCGACTTGAGCAGGTTCCCCACCGGACCGAGCACCGTTCCCGCGGGGCAGGTGAGGAAGCTCGCGTCTGCGGCGGGCGTGATCTCGAACCCGGCCGTCGCCTGGTGGCCCAGCCGCAACCGCGCCCGCACGTCGGGGGGAACAGCAGGATCCGGGCACACCGCCACGATCGCCGGCTTCGTCAGTGTCGACGACGACGACAGCTCGGCGAAGCTCGGGAATTGGTCGAGCTTGGTGACCAGCGGCGACGACGTCGGCGGGAGGATCGTGATCGTGATCAGCGTCGGGACGTCGACCGTGTTGCCCTGCAGGAACACGCCGGCCTGGCCGTCGCTGCTCAGCCGCACCTGCGGGGCATCCGTCGGGTAGATCAGGAAGGTGTCGGTGGTCAGCCCCACGAGGCACCGGATTCCGTCGATCAGCTCCTGCACCTGTGCCGGCGTGCCGCCGAGGCGACCGTCGCGCGCCTTGTCCTGGATGAACGTGATCAGGTTCTGCGCGATGTCCCGCGCCGCCGCGACGTTTCGCTTGTCGAGCAGCTTCTCGATCGCCTCGAGCTTGCCGAGGGCCGAGCGGGCGTTCGGCGAGCGTGACGTGAAGACCCGGTTGACCAGCGACTCCAGCTCGTCGTCGTCCAGGCATCGCCCGGTCCGCCCGCCGTGCTCGCGATCGCGGGCACGATCGCGCTCATGCTCGCGATCGTCCTTCACTTTCGAGTCGGCCGCGCCGGGCCCGGTGGGCAGCCCGGCGGTCCCCCTGCGGTCGGAGCAGGCGCCGAGCAGTGCGGCGATCGAGAGCAGGGCGACGATCGAGATCGAGAGGCGACGGCGCATTGGGCGTTCCTGGGGTTTCACATGAATGGCGTGCGCGCGGTCGCGCCCGGCCGCTGGTGCGTGCGATCAAGGTGCTGGGGGCGCTCGACGATAGGGCGTCAGCGATACACCTGCAAGCGCCATGCCAGCAAGACGGCGCCTACGATGCCCCAAGAGCTTGCATCGCATTGACTTGGGGCAGGGGTGTGGCGCCAGCGCTACGGCGTTGCGCCCACAAGCTGCCGAAAGCGGACGTCCCCCTCGAGCGGCTTGAAGTACCATCCCGGATCGGACCGGAGCGACGCCGCCCGCGACGGGTTCGCCGCCAGGTACTCCTTGAGCAGGCGAATCGCCTCGTCCTTGTCCCCCAGCAGCGTGTACACGAACGCGCCGAAGAACGCGAGGTCGCGGGTCGGGTCGGACTGCGCCGTGCCCTCCGATCGCCTGGCCACGTGCCGGGCGCTGTCGGCGAGCGCCGGCTGCGTCTTGCTCGCCCGGGCGATCACGGCGGCCACCAGCATGTCCTCCGTCATCCGCTCGCGCGGCCGTGCCGCCGGCGGCACCCGCATCACCGCCGTGTCGGCCAGTCGCCACGCCTCGGCCACGTTCGGGACAACCGGCTTCGCCGTCAGCAGGTACAGCTGGCAGCGCACCGCCCGCACGTCGGCCGGAAAGCGCTGGCGCGCCGTGTGGCACCACTGCTCCGCCTTGTCGAACTGCTCGAGGTCGTAGGCGGCGTTGAAGAGGCGGGCCAGGATCAGGTTCGCGCTCGACAGGAACTCGTCCGCGGCCAGCGCCTGCTGCGCCGCGATCGACACGTCGGTGGGGGTGAAGCCGGGGGCGTTGTAGTAGAGGTGCGAGAGGGTGGCGAATGCCCCCGCCTGGTTCCGGTTCAGCGTGGTCGCCTTCTCGAGGTCGGTGCGGGCGGCCAGCAGCGCCGCCTGCCGCTTAGCGTCGTCGGTCTCGATCGCCGACACCACGATCCAGTACTTGAGGTTCCCGCGCGTCTCGTACGCGTCGGCGTTGCTGGGGTCGATCGCGATCGCGTGGTCGGCGTGCCCCACCCCCACCTCGATCCACTGGCGGATCAGCGCCGGGTTTCCGCCCGCGAGCCGCGACCGGCGGTACGCCAGCAGCGCCCTCAGCGCCGCCGGGTCGCCCCATGTCGGGTCCGTCTTCTCCGCCGCGGCGTAGAGGGAGTCGGCGACGAGGAACTCGCGGTTGAGCCCCGCCGTGTCCCCCCGGGCGTTGGCCGCCTCGCCACTCCGACGCGCCTGCTCGCCGCGCTGCAGCAGCAGCCAGGCGGCGGGGTTCTCGGTCCCCGCATGCTGTTCCTTCACCTGGATCTCGGCGCCGAGCTGCTGGCGGATCAGGTCCGACGCCACCACCGCCAGCGTGTCGCGCATCGCGAACAGGTTGCCCGCCGGCACGGCGAACGACGCCCGCTTCACGTTCACGCCGCTGGCGTCGTCGAGCCGCAGGCTCACCCGCACCTTGTCGCCCTCGCGCTCGACCTCGCCGCGCACCAGGTAGCCGGCGCGCAAGGCGCGGGCGATGCTGTCCGGCCCGAGCGGCGACGACCGGTAGCGCTCCACGCCGGAGCGCGAGATCACCGTCAGGCTCGGCGCGCTCGACAGCGAGCGGATCAGCCCCTCGGTGAGGCCGTCGGCGAGCGCGGCCAGCGACGAGTCCTTGCTCTGGTCCTGGAAGTACAGCACGGCCACGCGCCGGGCGTTCGGGTTCGGCGCGCTCGCGCTTCCCTTGCCGCCCAGCAGCGCCCATGAGCCCCCGCCCAGCGCCAGTGCCGCGATCGCCACCGCGGTGGCCACGCGCGGCCGCCGCCACCACGGGCGCCGCAGCGCGACCAGCCCCTGCACCCCCGTCGTGACGCGGCGCGCCATCACCGGCGTTCCGCGGGCGCGCATCGTCGCGGTGGACCCGAAGGGGAGCCCCATCAACTCGGCGAACTGCGCGGCGTCCCTCGGCCGGTCGACGGGCATCTTGCCGAGCGCGGCGAAGATCACCTGCTCGACCTCCTCGGGCACCGCGCTCCGCACGATCCGCACGCTCGGCACCTGCTCCATCAGGTGCCGCGCCATGATGGCCATCGGGTTGGGGCCGGTGAACGGGGGCTCTCCGGCGAGCATCTCGTACAGCACGCAACCCAGGCTGTACAGGTCCGCGGTGGGGCCCACGCTCTCGCCGCTCGACTGCTCGGGCGCCATGTACACGGGGGTCCCCACCGCCATGCCCGTCTGCGTCAGCTTCTGCGTTCCCGCCTCCGACACCGCGCGGGCGATGCCGAAGTCGGCCACGAGGGCGTGCTCCCCCTGCAGCAGGATGTTCTCGGGCTTGATGTCGCGGTGGATGATCCCCTGCGCGTGGGCGTAGCCGAGGGCGTCGCAGACCTCGAGGGTGATTCGCACCGCGTCCTCCACGGGGAGCATCCCGTCGCGGTCGAGACGGTCGCGCAGCGACTCCCCCTTCACGAACGGCATCACGTAGTAGAGGAGCGCGCCGGCGACTCCCGAGTCATAGAGACCGAGGATGTGCGGGTGCTGGAGCTTGGCGGCGAGCTTGATCTCGCGCTCGAAGCGCTCGCCGCCCAGCGAGGCCGCCAGCTCGGGGTGCAGCACCTTGATCGCGACCTCGCGGTCGTGCTTCTCGTCGCGGGCGAGGTAGACCGTGGCCATCCCGCCGCGGCCCAGCACGCGCTGCACCTCGTACCGGCCGGCGAGCGCGGCACGGATCTCGGCCAGCGCCTGGGCGGCCGGGTCGGCGGCGTCGTCGACCGGCGCGGCCGGTAGCGTCGCCGCGAGCCCCGCGGCGGACATTTCCTTCGTGAAGTCGCGGCCGCAGCGATTGCAGAACAGCGAATCGGGGAGGACCGGGGCACCGCACTTCGGGCAGCTTTCCAGCAGCGTGACGCCCTCTCGAGGGATGTTCGCGAGCAGCCGCAAATGTACACCGGCGACACGGGAAAAACTGACGGAGGCGTCACGAGCCCCGCAAGCGCGCGACCGCCGCGCGCCGTGCCGCGCGCCGTGCCGGGGTTCGCGTGCACGCCGGCCACTTGATCGCCTGGCCCGGCACTGCCGGCCGCGCGCCCGCCGAGCGACACGCGGCCGGCAGTTTCCCCTGGAGGCGTCGCCATGGACGTGGGCTCGGATCGCCTCGGGCGGCCGGCCGGCTCGTGCCACTACTGAGATCCCGGCGTCGCGTCCGTCGAGATCGCCGCCACGACCGAGGTCGCGATCGGCCACGGCGGCGTGGTGATCGCCTGCGTGGGCGGCGCGGAAGCCGACCTCGCCGGCGGGGGCTGCACGCACCGCACCATGGTGCAGCGCGGCGAGCGCGGCGCCTGGGGCGACCCCCTCGACCCCGGCATGTACCCGATCAACCCCCGGGACCAGCCACGTCGGGTCGGTGCCGACGACCAACGTCGTCCTCGCCCGGGCCGACAGCGATCAGGAGGCCCACACGCCCGACGCCACGCCCTCCACCGTCACCGCCCGCTCCTCCGCAGGCTTCACCCGCAACCTCGACGCCCCGCAGCTCGCCCACATCCCCCTCGCGTCGGCGCCCGGGGTGATCGCCCGCTTCGGCAGCACCGACAACCTCGTGACGCCGGTGCTCGAGCCCACGATCGGCCCGCCGCGGCAGCGCCCCAGGGTGCCGTGACCACCCTCGGCACGGGGTCCCGCGCGCTCCGCGGCTATCTTCCCCCCGTGGCCGCGAGTCGCCCTGTGCAACCTGTCATCCGCGTCGCGGGAGTCCGCAAGGCGTATGGCAAGCTCGTCGCGGTGGAGGACGTCTCCTTCGACGTCGGCGACGGCGAGATCTTCGGCCTCATCGGTCCCAACGGCGCCGGCAAGACGACCACGATGGAGTGCGTCGAGGGGATCCGCCGCCCCGACCGGGGCACGATCGCCGTCCTTGGACTGGACCCGGTGCGCGACGTCTACGCGCTGCAGGAGCGGATCGGCGTCCAGCTCCAGCAGGCGCAGCTGCAGAAGCGCATCACCGTCGGCGAGGCGGTCTCGCTCTGGTCGCGGCTCTACCGGCGTCCCCAGGCCGACGGCCAGCGGCTGCTCGAGCAGCTTGGCCTCGCCGAGAAGCGCGGCGCCTGGTTCATGACCTTGTCGGGAGGGCAGAAGCAGCGGCTGTTCATCGCCCTCGCCCTCATCAACGATCCCGATGTCGTCTTCCTCGACGAGCTCACCACCGGTCTCGACCCGCAGGCCCGCCGCGCGATCTGGGAGCTGGTGCGCGGCATCCGTTCCCGCGGCAAGACGGTCGTCCTCACCACGCACCTCATGGAGGAGGCCGAGAAGCTCTGCGACCGCGTGGCGATCATCGAGCACGGCCGCATCATCGACCTGGGGAGTCCCGCCGACCTCGTGCGCCGCCACTGCCCCGAGCGATCGGTCGTGCTGTCCACCGCCGACCCGGCCGCGGGCGAGGCTCTCGCGCGCGTCGCCCGGGTCGAGCGCGACGGTGCACGGTACACGATCCACGGCACCGGCGACGACCTCGTGACCGAGGTCATCCACTGCCTGTCGGAGCACGGCATTCGCGTGACCGACTTCCGCACGGTGCTGCCGGGCCTCGAGGACGTCTTCCTCAGGCTCACCGGCCACTCCATCCGCGACTGACGGGCGGGCACCGGACATGTTGCGCGGCCTCTGGAACCTCACCTGGCTCGAGATCAAGATCTTCCTGCGCGAGCCCCTCGGCGCGATCGGGACGATCGTGGTCCCGGTCCTCCTGTTCGTCCTCCTCGGCCGCGTGGCCGCGGCACGCGACGCCGCGCCGGAGCTCGCCGCCGGCGGCGTGATCCGGGCGGGGGTGCCGGCGCTGGTCTCGATGCTCATCGCCGTGAGCGCCGTGCTGTCGCTCGTCACCGTGATCTCGATCTACCGCGAGGGGGGGATCCTCAAGCGGCTGCGCGCGACCCCCCTCCGCCCCGCGACGATCCTCATCGCCCACGTCCTGGTGAAGCTCCTCCTCACCGCCGCCACGATGGCGATCATGATGGCGGCGGGGAAGCGCTATTACGCCGTCGGCGCGGATGTCCCCGTGTTCGGCTTCTCCCTCGCCCTCCTCCTCACCACGTGGAGCATCCTGTCGATCGGGTTCGTGATCGCCAGCGTGGTGCCCACGGCGCGGTTCGCCCAGCCGGTGGGCGCGATCATCCTCTACCCGATGCTGGCCGTCTCGGGGCTCTTCTTCCCACTGCGCATCCTGCCGGACTGGATGCAGGCCGCGGCCCGGTTCAACCCGCTCGCGTACTCGGTGTCGCTGCTGCAGGGAACCTGGCAGGGCGACGCGTGGAGCGCCCACCTCGGCGACGTGGCGGCGCTCGTGCTCGTGTTTGCCGCCTGCACCGCGGTGTCGGCGCGGGTCTTCAGGTGGGAATAGGTTGCGCCATCGCGCCGCCGGCGGGACTGCCGGCGGAATGGCCGGGGCTCGGGGCCATCCGTTGGCGCGCCGGCCGCCTCCCCACGCGCGTCGGCGGCTGGTGACTGTGCGCGGCGACGGTCGCCGGCGTCGCCGTCGGACGCACCGCCAGGCGCGCGCCGGCCGCCGCCGTCCGTCTCCACCCCGGACTCCTCCCGCACCGGGCCCGCCACGCCGGGCAGCGGGCCTCTGACCGCCTCTTCCCGGCGCGGTATATTGCGGACACGCTCGTGCACGGCTGTTCGAGCAACCGCTTCGAGTTCGACGCCCGCCAGTACGCGGCCCGGCGCCTCGCTGGCCGCCCCCTTCCGATTCCTCCCCCCGAACCGGACTCCTGACCGTGGTCACAAACTCCGCCACGTCGGTCGTCACGATCGAGCGCTTCATCATCGAGCAGGAGCGCCTGCACCCGCACGCCACCGGCGACCTCTCCAGCGTCCTCTACGACCTCGCCCTCGCGGCGAAGATGATCGCCAGCAAGGTGCGCATGGCCGGCATCGCCGACGTGCTCGGCGAGACCGACCACGAGAACGTCCAGGGGGAGGTCCAGCAGAAGCTCGACGTCATCTCCAACGAGATCCTCGTCAAGGCCCTCGACCACGGCGGACGGCTCTGCTGCATGGCGAGCGAGGAGGAGCCGGACCTGATCCCGATCCCCGACAACTTCAACACCGGCCCCTACGCCCTCCTCTTCGACCCCCTCGACGGCTCGTCGAACATCGACGTCAACGTCCCCGTCGGCACGATCTTCTCCATCGTCCGCAAGGTCAGCCCGGGATCGCGTGGCGAGATGATGGACCTCCTCCAGCCGGGACTGGCCCAGGTCGCCGCCGGCTACGTGATCTACGGGTCGAGCACCATGATGGTGTACACCACGGGCCAGGGGGCGCACGGCTTCACCCTCGACCCGTCGATCGGCGAGTTCCTCCTCTCGCACCCCAACATCCGCACGCCGGCGCACGGCAAGTTCCTCTCCGTGAACCACTCGTACGAGGCGATCTGGAACGAGCCGGTCAAGGCGCTGATGCGGCAGTACCGCGGCCTCGAGGGGAAGCGCGAGCCGATGAACATTCGCTACGTCGGCTCCCTCGTCGCCGACTTCCACCGCAACCTCCTCGCGGGCGGGGTCTTCTGCTATCCCGCCAACACCAGGACGCCGCGCGGCAAGCTGCGCCTCCTCTACGAGGCCAACCCGCTCGCCTTCATCGTCGAGCAGGCCGGCGGCCGCGCCATCACCGGCAGCCAGCGGATCATGGAGGTGGTGCCGAACGACCTCCACCAGCGCACGCCGCTCTACATCGGCAGCAGGGACGACGTGGACCTCGCCGAGCGCGTGCTCGCGAAGCAGGCGGCTGGAGCCGCGGCGTAATGGCCCGGCGCGAGCCGCCGGCGCCCCCAGACCCCGGCGACACGCGCTCGCCCAGCGGCATTCCCATCGCGACGGTCTACCACGCCGCCGATCTCCCCGTCGACGCGGCCGCGCAACTCGGCGAGCCCGGGCAGTTCCCCTTCACCCGCGGCGTGCAACCCACGATGTACCGCGGCCGCCTCTGGACGATGCGCCAGTACGCCGGCTTCGGCACGGCGAGCCGGACCAACGAGCGCTTTCGCCTCCTCCTCGACGCCGGCCAGACGGGCCTCAGCGTCGCCTTCGACCTCCCGACGCAGATGGGGCTCGACAGCGACGCCCCGCTCGCCGAGGGGGAGGTCGGCCGCGTCGGCGTCGCCATCGACAGCGTCGAGGACATGCACCTCCTGCTCGCCGGGATCCCCCTCGACCGGGTGAGCACGAGCATGACCATCAACGCGACGGGGGCGATCCTCCTCGCGATGTACATCGTCGTCGCCGAGGAGCGCGGCATGCCGCGCTCCGCCCTCGCCGGCACGATCCAGAACGACATCCTCAAGGAGTACGTCGCCCGCGGGACCTATGTCTTCCCGCCGGAGCCGTCGCTCGCGCTGATCGCCGAGACCTTCCGCTTCTGCGCCACCGAGGCGCCGCTCTGGAACCCGATCTCGATCTCCGGCTATCACATTCGCGAGGCCGGGGCGACCGCGGTGCAGGAGCTCGCCTTCACCCTCGCCAACACCATCGAGTACGTGCGCCGCGCCATCGCCAGCGGCCTCGACATCGAGGCGTTCGCGCCGCGGCTCTCCTTCTTCTTCGCCTGCCACAGCGACCTCTTCGAGGAGGTGGCGAAGTTCCGGGCCGCGCGCCGCCTCTACGCGCACCTCATGCGCGACCGCTTCGGCGCGAGCGACGCCAGCGCCCGGCTCCGCTTCCACACGCAAACCGGCGGGGTGACCCTCACCGCGCAGCAGCCCCTCAACAACGTCGTGCGCGTGGCCGTGCAGACCCTCGCCGCCGCCCTCGGCGGCACCCAATCGCTGCACACCAACGGTTACGACGAGGCCCTCGCCCTCCCCTCGGCTGCCGCCGCGACCCTCGCGCTGCGCACCCAGCAGGTCGTGGCGTACGAGAGTGGCGTGGCGCAGACCGTCGACCCCCTCGCCGGCTCGTACTACGTGGAGCACCTCACCGACGAGCTCGAGCGGCGCGCCCTCGAGCTGGTCAACCGCGTCGAGGCGATGGGGGGCGCCGCGAAGGCGATCGCCGCCGGCTTCTTCGAGGAGGAGATCGCCCGCAGCGCGTACGAGCACCAGCTGCGGGTCGAGAGCGGTGCGACCACGATCGTCGGGGTCAACAAGTTCGCCGACGGCGAGGAACCGCCCGTGGTGCACGCCCCCGACTTTTCCGGCCTCGAGCGCGAGCAGGTGGCGCGCCTGCGACACCTGCGCGCCGCCCGCGACGGGGTGGCCGTCGAGCGTGCCCTGGCCGAGCTGGGCGCGGCGGCGCAGGCAACCGTGCGCGAGCCCCGCCTGCCGGGCCGCGCGCCGCACCTCATGCCGCTGCTCATCGACGCCGTGAAGGCCCGCGCCACCGTGGGCGAGGTCTCCGCCGCCCTCGCCGCGCACTGGGGTCGCTACAAGCCGCGGCGATAGCTGTGGTCGTCCTGCGCGCGGCAAAGGACCTGCTGGTGCGGTTGGCCGCACCGGCCACCGCCGGTCTGCTCCTCTGCCTCGGCGCGACGCCCGCCCTCGCCCAGTCCCCCCGCGACCCGCGCACCCTCAACACCGAGCTCCTCACCTGGGGCCGCGCGCACGTGCGCGTCTCCGCCCACGCCACTTACGGCGTTCTCGTCCAGGTCGACGCCCCCGACGCCGGCTCGCTCGCCTTCCTCCTCCGTCCCGACGTCGTCACCGCCTGGACCGAGGCGGCCAACCAGTCCATCGCCGCCGCGACCTCCGACGCGGCGATCGCCCTCCCGCCCCTCGGCGACGATGCCGGTTCGCTCGCCGCGCGCGCCGTGCCGATCCGCGGCAGGCCGGCCCTCGCCCTCGTTGCCAGCGACGCCCTCGTTCGCCGCCGCGTGGTCATCGAGGTCGCCCGCGCCGAGCTGGCCACCTTCGTCCTCGCCGCCAACGACGCGGCATCCACGGTGCGCGACTACTGGTCCACACCCGCCAACACCGTCGAGCGATTGCCCGTCTTCGGCACTCGCGTGCGAACCGACCGCCTCCCCGAGGGGGGAGACCGGCGGCCACCGTATCCGGAGTCGCTCAGCGGCCAGCCGAGGCGCCAGGGGTTCGCCCTCATCGGCATTCGCGTCGATTCCGCCGGCCGCGTCGACGAGCAGTCGATCGACCAGCTGGCGGCGAGCGAGTCCGAGTTCATGCGCACGGCGATCAACTTCATCGGTGGGCAGCGATTCAGGCCCGGCGAACGCCTCGGCCGCCCGGTCGCGATGCGCACCATGGTGCAGTGGCTCTGGAACCAGGACGTGGTTGGCGACGTGCGGGAGTTCGTGGTCCCGCGCGAGGTTCGCTGACGCCCCGGCATCACGCCCGCCGGCGCCGCACGAAACCCCCTCAGCGTCGCGGCGGTATGATGAACTGTCCCCATGTTCCGCCGCTGCATCTCCTGCCAGGCCGACCTCGGCGCCAACGAGTCGCTCGAGCGATTTCCCGTCGGCCGCCGGCTCGCCTTCGACGCCGCCAAGGGGCGCCTCTGGGTCGTTTGCGCCCGCTGTGCGCAGTGGAACCTCTCTCCCCTCGACGAGCGCTGGGAGGCCATCGAGGAGGCCGAGCGCCTCTTTCACGACGCCCGCAAGCGCGTCTCCACCGACGAAATCGGCATGGCGCGCATGGCCGACGGAACCGACCTCGTGCGCATCGGCGCGCCGCAGCGCCCGGAGCTCGCCGCCTGGCGATACGGCGATCGCTTCCGGCGGCGCTACTACCGCCACATCGCCCTCGCCACCGGTGGGAGCGTGGCCCTCGGCGGGCTCGTCGTCGGCGGCGTCGGCCTCGGCGCCTTCACCTACGGCTCCTACCAGCTCATCAATGCGGCCTGGGATACCACCGTCGGCGCCTACCGCCGGCTGCGCGTGGTCGCGCGCTTCCAGGGCGACCGCGACGACGAGCGCGTGGTCTCGCTCGCCCACCTGCGCGGGGTACGCATCGTCCCCGGCGGCGGCGCCTGGCCATGGGCGCTCGAAGTGCCCAGTGTCGCCGAGGACCTGCCCTGGGGCGCGCGCCTTGCCGCCGCGCCGCGCAAGGCCGAGGTCACGGTGCTGCAGCACGGCGAGGCCCTGCGCATCGCTGCCGCGCTGTTGCCGCACATCAACCGCAGCGGCGGCAAGTCGGACGACGTGCGGCTGGCGGTCGGCCACCTCGAGGGGGGCGACGACTTCCACTCGCTCGCCGGCACCGCGTCCAGGCACGCGCCCGCGCGTCGCAAGAAGCGTGAAGACGAGTCGACCCCGGGGCGGCTCGCACAGCTTCCCGCCAGCATCCGCCTTGCCCTCGAGATGTCGCTCCACGAGGAGGACGAACGCCGCTGGCTGGAGGGAGAGCTCTACGAGCTCGAGCAGCGCTGGCGGGAGGCCGAGGTGATCGCGGGGATCGCCGACTCGCTGCTCGTGCCGGCGTGGGTCGACGAGCGGATCAGGCGCCGCTAGTTCGCCCGCTCGGCGAGGAGTTGCTGCACGACCTTGTCCTGCTGGTCGTAGTCCCCCTCGCCGTCGTGGCGATACCGGATGCGCCCCCTCCGGTCGACGATGTAGATGCTCGGCCAGTACCGGTTGCCGAGGGCGTTCCAGATCTTGTAGTCGTTGTCGAGCACCACCGGGTAGGTGACACCGAGCTTCGCCACCGCGCGCTCCACGTTGGCGCGCTCGTACTCGACCTTGAGCTCGGGCGTGTGCACCCCGATCACGACCGCCCCACGCGACGCGTACTTCGCGTGCAGCGCCTTCACGGAGGGCAGCGCGGCCTGGCAGTTTGAGCAGGCGAAGGTCCAGATGTCGACCACCACCACCTTGCCCTTGAGGTCGGCCCGGTCGAGTGGGGCCGAGTTGAGCCAGGCGGTCCCGCCGGCGAAGTCGGGAAGGGGGCCGAGGTCGTCGAGCTGGATCGCGGCGCGGGCCGGGGCGGCGGGGCGGGCGGCACGCGTTCCGGGCATTCGGAGTTCGGGCGGTCCCTTGTAGATGATCAGGTCAGTCCCGATCAGCGCGGCGACGAGCAGGGTGGCAGCGGTGCGCATACCCGAAGCTAGCCGCTGTCCGGGCGCGCCGTCTCGCCGGGGGGTGACGACCCTCACCGGTCGCTTGAGTCGCCCCTTGCAGCAGGCTACTTTGGGTGGTTCGACCCAACCTTGATGCCAACGCCGTAACCCTATGCCCACGTACGAGTTCCGCTGTCCCGACGGGACGATCGTCGAGCGCTCGTTCAAGATTTCGGAGGCGCCCGACGCCATTCCCGCGCCGGATGGATCCGGAATGGCCGTTCGGATCATGTCCGCGGGAGCCGGCCTCGTCTTCAAGGGGTCGGGATTCTACATCACGGACTACGGCAAGGATGGCAAGAAGGACCAGCGCGCCGACGCGTCGCAGGGAGCCGAGGGCACCGCGACAGACGGTGCCAAGCCCGACGCCATCAAGCCGGAGTCGGTGCTGCCCACGGGCGCGAAGGCCGAGGGTTCGAAGTCCGACGGCGCCAAGCCGGCCGCCGCTCCCGATGCATCGTCGCCGTCGGCGCCGAGGCCCGCCGACTCCAGGGCCGCCGGCAACAAGGAATCGCCGAAGCCCGCCGCGTCGCCCCGCACGGGCGACGCGTGACGGTCGCCCGGAGCGACGCGTGAGCACCGACGCGCTGCAGCGCGAGATCGCGCGTGCGCTCGCGGCCCTTGGCGCTCCCGAAGGGACGTCGATCGTGCTGGAGCGGCCGCGCGACCCGGGCTTCGGCGACTGGACCACCAACGTGGCGATGACGCTCGCGAAGCCCCTCGGCCGGAAGCCGCGCGACATCGCGACCGAGTTGGTGGGCACCCTCGACCTGGTGGCCGCCGGCGTGGCCAGGGCGGAGATCGCCGGGCCGGGGTTCGTCAACTTCCGGCTCGACCCCGGCGCGCAGGCGGCGGGGATCACGCAGGTGGTGAATGCGCCCGGCACCTTCGGCACGGGCAACGCCGGCGCCGGGAGGCAGGTGAACGTCGAGTTCGTCTCCGCCAACCCGACCGGGCCGCTGCACGCCGGCCACGGCCGCCAGGCGGCCCTCGGCGACGCGATCGCCACCCTCCTCGAGTGGACCGGCTGGAGGGTGAGCCGCGAGTTCTACTACAACGATGGCGGCGGGCAGATCGAGAACCTGGCCAGGAGCGTCTGGGCGCGCCTCGCGCAGCAGATGGGGATCGACGCCACGATTCCCGAGGGGGGCTACAACGGCGAGTACATCAACGAGATCGCGGCCGCGATCCTCGCCGACCGCGGCAGCGAGCTCGTCCGCTCCACGATCGAGGAGGGGGCGCGGGCCATCGCCGCCGGCCAGCGGCCGCACGAGGCCGGGCTGCTCGACCGGCTGCGCGTCGAGGCGGTCAGGGCGCTGCGGCGCGAGCAGGACCTCGACATGCAGGCCTTCGGGGTGCGATTCGACACGTACTTCCTCGAAAGTTCGCTCTACCGCGACGGGCAGGTCGACCGGACGGTCGCCGCACTCCGGAAGGCCGGGCACACGTTCGAGCAGGACGGGGCCCTCTTCCTGCGCACGACGGACTTTGGCGACGACAAGGACCGCGTGATGCGGAAGAGCGGGCTGAAGGGCGGGGAGTACACCTACTTCGTGCCCGACGTCGCCTATCACGTGACCAAGTGGGAGCGGGGCTTCACGCGCGCGATCAACGTGCAGGGGGCCGACCACCACAGCACGGTCACCCGCGTGCGCGCCGGACTGCAGGCCCTCGAGATGGGAATCCCGAAGGGGTACCCGGACTTCGTGCTCCACCAGATGGTGACGGTCATGAAGGGGGGCGAGGAGGTGAAGATCTCCAAGCGCTCGGGGAGCTACGTGACCGTGCGTGACCTGATCGAGTGGGTCGGCCGCGACGCCGTGCGGTACTTCTTCCTGATGCGGAAGGGGGACTCCCAGCTGGTGTTCGACGTCGACCTGGCGCGACAGCAGAACGAGGAGAACCCGGTCTACTACATCCAGATGGCGCACGCCCGCATGTGCGGCATCTTCCGCGTCGGCGAGGTGGACCGGGAGCAGCTCCGCGCCACCGGCGCCGACGTCCTCGCCCTCGTGGAGCCGGAGGAGCAGCTCCTCGTCAAGGCGATCCTGGACTTTCCCGCGCTGGTGGCCGGCGCCGCGGAGGCGCTCGAGCCGCACCGGATCGCCAACTGGCTGCTCGAGACGGCCCGGCTCGCCCACACCTGGTACCACAAGCATCACGTGCTCGGCGAGCCCGAGCCGGTGATGCGGGCCCGCCTCGTGCTCGCGCGCGCGGCGCAGGTCGCGCTGCGCAACGGCCTCGCCATTCTCGGCATCTCCGCCCCCGAGCGGATGTAGATTCTCCCACACTTTCCATGACCGTACTCGTCGTAGGATCCGTCGCGCTCGACTCCGTGGAGACGCCGTTCGGCAAGGCCGACGACGTGCTCGGCGGCTCGGGTGTCTTCTTCTCGTCGTCGGCCAGCCACTTCACGAAGGTCCAGCTGGTGGGCGTCGTCGGCAGCGACTACCCGATGGAGCGGCTGCGCGGGCTGGAGGGGCGCGGCGTCGACCTCGCCGGCGTCGAGACCGCGGACGGGGAGAGCTTCCGCTGGCGCGGCCGCTACCGCCACGACCTCAACAGCGCCGAGACCCTCGAGACCCGCCTCGGCGTCTTCTCCAACTTCCGGCCCAAGATCCCCGCGCAGTTCCGCGACGCGCCGTTCGTCTTCCTCGCCAACATCGATCCGCGACTGCAGCTCGAGGTGCTGAAGCAGGTGAACCGGCCCAGGCTGATCGCCTGCGACACGATGAACTTCTGGATCGAGAGCCGCCGCCACGAGCTCCTCGAGCTGCTCGGCCGCGTGGACCTGATCACCCTCAACGACGGCGAGGCGCGCCAGCTCACCGAGCAGAGCAACCTCATCAAGGCGGCCAAGTGGATCATGGCCCGCGGCCCGCGGCACGTGATCATCAAGAAGGGGGAGCACGGCGCCTTCATGTTCTCCGAGGACCGCGTCTTCTTCGCCCCCGCCTATCCGCTGGAGAACGTCTTCGACCCCACCGGTGCCGGCGACTCCTTCGCGGGCGGATTCATCGGCTGGCTGGCGCGCAGCGGCGACCTCGGCGAGGCCAACCTGCGGCGCGCGGTGGTCTACGGCTCGGCGATGGGTTCATTCGCGGTGGAGGGCTTCTCCAATGCGCGGCTGCTCGAGGTCACGCGCTCCGAGATCACGGCCCGCATCGACGAGTTCGCGCGGCTGGTGGCGTTCGACACGAGCCTCCCGGCGTGACGGGCGACGGGCGGACGGCGGGGGCCATGACGTACGCCGGCGCCGGCGTGAGCATCGACGCCGCCGACGAGTCCAAGCAGCGGATCCGGCGCCTCGTCGAGGGCACCTTCACGGCGGGGGCGCGCGGGGCGTTCGGCGGCTTCGGCGGCATGTTCCGCGTGCCGAGCGAGCTCAAGGCGCCACTCCTCGTCGCCAGCGCCGATGGCGTGGGGACGAAGATCAAGGTCGCCATCGACGCAAACCGACACGACACGATCGGACACGACCTCGTGAACCATTGCACCAACGACATCCTGGTGCAGGGGGCGCTCCCGCTCTTCTTCCTCGACTACGTGGCCTTTGGCGTGCTCGAGCCGGCGGTGGTGGAGGCGGTGGTGACGGGGGTCGCGGCGGGATGCCGCGAGAACGGCTGCGCCCTGATCGGCGGTGAGACGGCGGAGATGCCGGGGCTGTACACGCCGCCCGACTACGACCTGGCCGGCTTCATCGTGGGCGCCGTCGAGGAAGGGGCGGTGCTCGGGCCCGGCCGCGTGCGCGTGGGGGACACCCTGGTGGCGCTGGCGAGCAGCGGCCTGCACACGAACGGTTACTCGCTGGCCCGGAAGATCGTTTTCACCCGAATGGGGCTGGCCCCCGGGGATTCGTTCCCCGGGGAGTCTGCCAGCGTGGCAGACGTGATGCTGCGCGTGCACCGCTCGTATCGGGCGTCACTCATGCCGGTGCTTGGCATGGTGCGTGCGATGGCCCATGTGACGGGGGGCGGGATTCCGGGGAACCTGAACCGTGCGATGCCGGTCGAATGCGACGCGCATGTGGAGACGGCGAGCTGGGAGCCACCGAACCTCTACCGCGTGCTGATGGACGCGGGGCAGGTCACGCGCGAGGAGATGTTTCGCGCGTTCAACATGGGCGTCGGGATGGTGGTGGTCGTCGACCCCCATGATGCCGGCGCCGTGCTTGGTGCCGCGGCGACCGCCGGCGTGCCCGCGTGGGAGTGCGGGCGGGTGGTGGCGGGCAGCGGGCAAGTCATCCTTACCTAGGAGCAGACAATGCGATTCGTTCGCGCCCTCGTGGCGATGTCGGCGGTGCCCCTGATCCCGGTCGTGGCGTCGTCGCAGACCAACAACTGCCCGGCGTACAACGCGGGCGCCCCTGCGTCGGTCGAGTCGGTGACGCGTGACGCCTGCATCAAGGGCGCCGACATCCTGACGTACATGACGCCGCAGCTGGGCAACGGGCTGGCGGGGGGCAACACCACGCCGGGCCAGGGGGGCACGCTCGGAGGCTTCCCGCACTTCGTGATCGCGGTTCGCGCCACCGGCGCCCCCGACGCGGCCCTGCCGGCCTTCGCCAGCATCAACTTGCGCGCGACGGGCTCGACGCCCGCGGAGAACATCCCGATCGAGAAGAAGGCGTTCGGCCTCGCGGCCGTCGACGCCGCCGTCGGCATCTTCGGCGGGATCAACCTCGGCATCGGCTCGATCGGCGGCGTTGACGCGCTGGTGAGCGCCACCTACGTGCCCAACTTCGACGGCGGCAGCTTCAAGGTGAAGACGGACAGCCCGATCTCGATCGGCTACGGCGTGCGCGTCGGCCTGTTCAACGGCGCGGGGCTGCTGCCGAGCGTGGGCGCGTCGTACGTGATGCGCTCGCTCCCCAAGACGACCATGACGGCCAGCGCCGGCGCCTCGAGCGTCGTGACGCTGCAGGACCTGGACCTCAAGACGACGTCGTGGCGCATCACGGCCAGCCAGTCGCTGATCTTCCTCGGCCTCAACGCGGGCTTCGGCAACGACACCTACGACGCCTCGACGGGCTTCAGCGCCGTGGTGAACCCGGGCGCGGTCAGCATGCCGCTGCGCACGGCCTCGGCCAAGGTCGACCGCAGCAACTGGTTCGTGGGCGCCACGATGAACTTCATCATCCTCAAGCTCTTCGCCGAGTATGGCTCGGTGTCGGGCGGCAACTTGTCGACCTTCAACATGTTCAACGGAAGCACCACGAGCGTGAACGACAGCAAGAACTACTTCTCGGCTGGCGTCAGGCTTGGCTTCTAGTGGCATGACCGGGGACGGACCGGCGCACGACGCGGCCTTCATGCGTCGTGCGCTCGTCCTCGCCGAGCAGGGCTGGGGACAGGCGGCGCCGAACCCGATGGTCGGCGCCGTCGTCGTTTCCGGCGGCACCGTGGTGGGCGAGGGCTTCCATGCCCGCCACGGCGGGCCGCACGGCGAGCGGGTGGCGGTCGAGCGAGCCGGTGCCAGGGCGCGCGGCGCGACCCTCTACGTCACCCTCGAGCCGTGCACCCACACCGGCAAGCAGCCCCCCTGTGCGCCGATGCTCCTGGCAGCGGGGCTGTCGCGCGCGGTGATCGCGGCCCCGGACCCCAACCCGCTGGCGCGCGGAGGCGCGGCGTTCCTCCGCGGGGCGGGAATCGCCGTGACCACCGGTGTCTGCGAGGCCGAGGCACGCGAGCTCAACGCCCCGTTCTACTTCGAGATGGGCGGCGCCGACCGACCGTGGGTCACGATCAAGCTCGCCACTTCGCGCGAGGGGGCGATCGCCCCGGCGGGGCGCGAGCCGCGGTGGATGACCGGGGCCCCGTCGCGGGCCGATGTGCACCGGCTGCGTGCCGGCGCCGACGCGATCGCGGTCGGCCTCGGCACGGTGCGTACGGACGACCCGCTGCTGACGATCCGCCATGCCGCGCAGCCGCGGGTGCCTCCGGTGCGCGTCGTCTTCGACCGCGAGGCGAGGCTCCCGGTCGATTCGCACCTCGCGACGACGGCGCGCGCGCAGCCCGTGCTGGTTGTCGCGGAGCGACCCGACGCGGCGCGGGCGCGCGCCCTGGCGCAGGCCGGCGTGGAGGTGCTCACGGTGCGCGACCTCGCCGATGGCCTGCGCGCGCTGCGGGGGCGCGGTGTCCGCCACCTGCTGGTGGAGGGCGGCGCGCAGCTGGCGAGCGCGCTGGTGCGGGCGTCGCTGGCCGACCGCGTGATTATCTTCGAGACGCCGGTCGAGCTCGGGGGGGGGGCGCTGCCCGCCTTCGAGCCCGGCGCCGGCGACCCGATCGGGTCGCCGGCACGCTGGCGGCAGCTCGACCGCCGCCGGCTTGGCGACGACGAGCGGGTGACGTACGCACCGAGGGGCTGAGCACGCGCTGCGCAGGGGCTGAACACCATGTTCACGGGACTCGTGACCGACGTTGGCACGATCGATCGCGTCACCGACACGGCGGCGGGGCGCGAGTTTCGCGTGCGGGCGTCGTACACCGGGCTGGTCGCGGGGGAGAGCATCGCGCTCAATGGCGCCTGCCTCACGGTGCGCGAGCATGGCGAGGGCTGGTTCACCGTGGCGGCGGTCGTCACCACGCTCGGGCGGACGGCGATCGACGGCTGGCGGGCCGGCGCGCGGGTGAACCTCGAGCGCGCCCTCGCGCTCGGCGACCGGCTTGGCGGGCACCTGGTGCAGGGGCATGTGGACGGCGTGGGGACGGTCGTCGCGGTTGGGGGCGCGGCCGATGCCCTGCTGGTTGACGTACAGGTTCCCGGGGAGCTCTGGCCGCTGATGGTGCCGCACGGCTCGATCACGGTCGATGGCGTGAGCCTGACCCTCAACGCCCTCCCGGCGGAAGGGGTGGTGCAGCTTTCGGTGATCGAGTACACGCGGCGCCACACGACGCTCGGCACCCTGCGGGTGGGGGACCGCGTTCATGTCGAGGGGGACCTCGTCGGCAAGTTCGTGCAGCGGCTGGCGGCCCCCCACCTTGGTGCGATTGGTGCAGGTTGATGTCAGGCGGTGAACAACGACTTCCCGTGACGGCGTGCCTGGCGCGCCGGGTGAGATAGCGATGCCCTTTGGCACGATCGAGCAGGCGCTGGACGACCTGCGCAATGGCCGGTTCGTCGTCGTGGCCGACGACGAGGACCGCGAGAACGAGGGCGACCTCGTGTGCGCGGCGGAGACGATCACCGCCGGGATGGTGAACGTGATGATGGAGGCGAAGGGGATGATCTGCCTCGCCCTCACCAACGCGATGGCCGACCACCTCGACCTGCCGCTCATGGGCGAGGAGAACACCGAGGCGATGCGCACGGCGTTCACGGTGACGATCGACGCCGCGCCCCGGTTCGCGGTGACGACGGGGATCAGCGCCAGCGACCAGGCGACCACGATCCGGGTCGCGGCCGACCCGAAGAGCGGCCCCGCCGACCTGCGCCGCCCGGGGCACGTGCACCCGCTGCGCGCGCGCGACGGCGGCGTGCTGGAACGCGTGGGGCACACCGAGGCGGCGGTCGACCTCGCGCGGCTCGCCGGCCTCACGCCGGCGGGGGTGATCTGCGAGATCCTCACCAGCGACGGCAGCACCGCCCGCCGTCCGCAGCTCGAGGTGTTCGCCGCGGAACACGGCCTGACGTTCATCACCGTGGCGCAGCTGGTGGCCTATCGCCTCCGCACCGAGCGGCTCGTGCACCGCGTGGCCGAGGCGCGGCTCCCGACGCCGATGGGCGAGTTCCGGATCATCGGCTACCACAACGACGTCGACGACCACGAGCACGTGGCCCTCGTCTACGGCGACGTGCAGGGCGGCGAGGGGGTGCTGGTGCGGATGCACAGCAAGTGCCTCACCGGCGACGTCTTTCACTCGATGCGCTGCGACTGCGGCTGGCAGCTGGAGACGGCCATGGCGCAGGTGGCGGCCGAAGGGCGCGGCGCGATCGTGTACCTCGACCAGGAGGGGCGGGGGATCGGCCTCCTCAACAAGCTCAAGGCGTACGAACTGCAGGACCGCGGCGCCGACACGGTGGAGGCCAACCAGGCCCTCGGCTTCGCCCCCGACCTGCGCAACTACGGCATCGGGGCGCAGGTGCTGCTCGACCTCGGCATCAAGTCCATCCGCGTGCTCACCAACAACCCCAAGAAGCTCGCCGGCCTCGACGGGTACGGGCTCCACATCGTGGACAGCGTGCGCCTGTCGGCCCCCGAGACCGACGAGAACGCCGCCTACCTCGAGACCAAGCGCGCCAAGCTCGGCCACCTGCGGGCGATCTGAGCGGTGGCCGAATTCACGGGCGCGCCCACAGGCGCCGGGCGGCGGTACGCGGTCGTGGCGAGCCGCTTCAATGAAGCGGTCACGAGGCCCCTCGTGGACGGCGCGATGGATGCCCTCGTGCGCCACGGCGCGAAGTTCGACGACGTGGACATCGTCTGGGTGCCCGGTGCGTGGGAGCTCCCCTTCGCGGCGCGCCGCCTGTGCGCCACCGACCGCTACCATGCGATCGTGGCGGTGGGGGCGGTGATCCGCGGCGAGACGCCGCACTTCGACTATGTGGCCGGCGAGGCGTCGCGCGGGCTGGCCGAGGCGAGCCGCGAGTACGACGTGCCGATCGGCTTCGGCCTGCTCACCTGCGACACGATGGAGCAGGCCCTGGCGCGCGCCGGCGGCGCGCACGGCAACAAGGGATGGGATGCCGCGCTGGCCGCGCTCGAGATGTCCGACCTCTTTCAGAGACTCGATGGCGCCGAGGAGGAATGAGCGCCGCGCGCGGGCCCGGGCGCTGCAGGCGATCTACGCGTGGGACATGCGGCGCGACGAGCCGCTGCCGAAGGTGGCGGGGCGCGTGTTCGACGACCTGGCGGTGACCGCGGAGGTCCGCGCGATCGCGCTTCCCCTGGTGCGGATGCTCGATGAGCGCCGCGCCGAGATCGACGCCAGCCTGGAGGCGGTGATGACGAACTGGCGTCTCGACCGGCTGGGCGGGGTGGAGCGCTGCGTGCTGCGGCTCGCCGCCGCCGAACTCGTCCGCGGCGAGACTCCTCCCCGGGTGGTGCTCAAGGAGGCGGTGCACTTCGCCGAGCGCTTCGGCAGCGAGGAGAGCGCGAAGTTCGTGAACGGGGTGCTCGACTCGCTGGCCCGGCGGCAGGGCCGGCTGTAGCCGGTCCGCGCGGTACGTTTCGCCCAGATGCCCGCTGCCCCCCGCCCGCGCACCGCATGAGAATCGCCGTCGTCAACTGGCAGGATCGCGAGCACCCGCAGGCGGGGGGAGCCGAGATCCACCTGCACGAGATCTTCGGCCGGCTGGCGCGCGGTGGGCACGAGGTGACGCTCCTCTGCGGCGGGTGGGCGGGGGCGCCGCCGAGCACCGAGCTTGACGGGATGCGGGTCATCCGCGCGGGGACGCGCGGGACCTTCGCCCTGCGCGCGCGCGGCACCTGGCGTCGCGAGGTCGCCCCGTCGCAGCCGGACGTGCTGGTCGAGGACATCAACAAGGTGCCGCTCTTCACTCCGTGGTGGGGGGCGCGCCAGGTGGTCGGCCTCGTGCCGCACCTCTTCGGCGCCACCGCCTTCCAGGAGCTGGGCGCGCCGGCGGCGGCGGCAGTCTGGCTCGCCGAGCGGCCGCTGCCGTGGGCCTACCGTGGTGTCCCCTTCCAGGCGATCAGCGTGAGCACCGCCGACGACCTCGCCGAGCGCGGGATCGCGCGCGAGCGGGTGACGGTGATCCACCCGGGCATCGACCACGGCACGTACACGCCCGATCCCGCGGCCCGCTCGGCCACGCCCCTGGTCGCGTACGTCGGGCGCCTCAAGCGGTACAAACGCGTCGACCTCGTGATCCGCGCCTTTGCCGCGCTCGCGATGCCGGCGGCCCGGCTCGAGATCGCCGGATCGGGGGACCATCGGCCGGCCCTCGAGGCGCTCGTGCGCTCGCTTGCGCTCGACGCGCGCGTGACGTTTCTTGGCTTCGTGAGTGACGCCGACAAGCGCGCGCTGCTGCGCCGGGCCTGGGCGCTGGCCCTGGCGAGTCCCAAGGAAGGGTGGGGGATCAGCAACCTCGAGGCGGCGGCCTGCGGCACGCCGGTCGTGGCGTCCGACTCGCCGGGCTTGCGGGAGTCGGTGCGCGACGGCGAGACCGGCTACCTCGTGCCGCACGGGGACGTGGCCCGCCTGCGCGACGCCATTGGGCGCCTCTGCGGCGACCGCGCGCTCGTGGAGCGCCTGGGGGCGCAGGCCCGGCGCTTCGCCATGACCTTTTCGTGGGAGCGGGCCGCGCGCGAGACCGAGGCCCACCTGGCCCGGGTGGCCCGGGCGTGAGCAAGTCCCTCACGGTTGGCGACCTCGTGGCGCGGCTGCGCGGCGCCCTCCAGCTCGAGGTCCTCGCCGAGAACGGCGGGATGGCGCGCGAGGTCACCACCACCGAGTCGGCGAGCCCGGGGCTGGTGCTGGCGGGCTTCGTGGGGCGGTTCTTCCACCAGCGGGTGCAGGTCATGGGCGAGACCGAGGTCACCTACCTCGGCACCCTCGCCGATGCCGACCGGCACCGCGTGCTCGCCCGGTTCTTCTCGTACCCGCTCCCCGTCGTCTTCATCACCAAGGGGCTCACGCCCCCCGACGGGCTGCTCGCCGCCGCCGGCGCCGGCGGGGTGCCGGTGGTGCGCTCGCTGCTCAAGACGAGCGAGTTCTACAAGCGGATCAACCCGTTCCTCGAGGCCGAGTTCGCGCCGTCGATCACCCTCCACGGGTCGCTCGCCGACGTCTTCGGCGTCGGGCTGTTCTTCACCGGCCGGAGCGGGATCGGCAAGTCGGAGTGCGTCCTCGACCTCGTCGAGCGCGGCCACCGCCTCGTGGCCGACGACCTGGTGATCTGCACCCGCCGCGGCACCGACGTGCTGATCGGCCGCGGGCACGAGCTGCAGCGGCACTACATGGAGATCCGGGGCGTGGGGCTGATCGACGTGCCGGCGATCTTCGGCATCCGCGCGGTGCGGCAGCAGAAGCGCCTCGAGGTGGTGGTGGAGCTCAACGAGTGGAACGAGGGGATGCCGGTCGAGCGCACCGGCCTCGACGTGGAGGAGGCGACGATCCTCGACGTCTCGCTGCCGCGCATCAGCGTCCCCCTCAACCCCGGCAAGAACATCACCGTGATCTCGGAAGTGATCGCGATGAACCACCTGCTCCGCTACAGCGGCGTGGACGCCGCGCGGCAGTTCAACGACCGCCTGATGGGCCGCATGTCGCAGCAGGCCGACGTGCGGTCGTACCTGCAGGACGACGACGAGTGACGCTCGCGTGAACCTCGAGGAATCGCCGGCCGCCGCGGAGCAGCCGCGCGCGATCGTCGCCGGCCATGGCACCTTCTCGGCCGGCCTCGTCTCGGCCGTGGGGGCGATCACCGGCCGCGCCGGCACCTTCGTGGCGATGTCGAACACGGGCCTGGGCGCCGCCGAGATCGAGCGGATGCTGCGGGAGACGATCGACACCCTCGGCGTCGGGGTGATCTTCACCGACCTGCCGATGGGAAGCTGCACGATGGCCGCGCGCAAGGTGCAGCGCACCCACCCCGCGGTGGTGCTCGTGACCGGGACAAACCTGGCGACACTGCTCGAGTTCGTGATGCACGTCGACCTGCCGCTCGCCGAGGCCGCCGAGCGCGCCGCCGCGAAGGGGCGCGAGACGCTCAAGCTGCACGAGGGGCCGCGTGTCGGTTGAGGTCTGCCGGATCGACGACCGGCTCATCCACGGCCAGGTCGTGGTCGGGTGGGGGCAGCCCCTCGGCATCGGCCTGATCGTGCTCGTGGACGACAGCGTGGCGCACAGCGAGTGGGAGCAGGACCTCTACCGCATGGGCGTTCCCCCCGGGATGGACGTGGCGTTCGTGTCGGTGCACGAGGCGATCGAGCGGCTGCCGCGATGGACCGGCGAGGGGCCGCGGGGGCTTCTCCTGACCGGCGACATCGACACGATGCGCCGGCTCACCGAGGGATCCCCCCTCGTGCGCACGGTGAACCTCGGCGGGATCCACCACAGCCCCGGACGCACGCAGCGGCTGCGCTACATCTTCCTCACTCCGGGCGAGGAGGCGACGCTCAAGATGATGGAGGCCGCCGGCACCACGATCACGGCACAGGACGTGCCCGCCACGCGGCCGGTGCCGTTGGCGCAGCTCCTAGCCGGGTGCGACCTCACGTGAGCCGGCCGGCATGAGCCTCGAGCTCCTCGCGCCCCTTGTGCTGCTCGGCGCGCTCCTCGGCCTCGACGTGGTGAGCTTCCCGCAGGCCATGCTGTCGCGGCCGATCGTGGCGGCGACGATCGCCGGGGTCGTCGTGGGGCAGCCGGAGCAGGGGCTGATGGCCGGGGCGGCGCTGGAGCTGATCGCCCTCGAGACGCTTCCGTTCGGCGCCTCGCGGTATCCGGAGTGGGGCTCGGCGTCGGTGGTGGGCGGGGCCCTCTTTGCGATGCAGCCCGGCGGGCGGGCCGGGGCGCTGTCGCTCGCGATCCTTGGCGCGCTGGCCACGGCGTGGATCGGCGGCGGCTCGATGGTGGCGCTGCGCCGCCTCAACGGCCGCTGGGCGCGCGGCCGGCGCGACGCGATCGCGCGGGGCGACTGGCCGGCGGTGCGCACCCTGATGCTGGGCGGGATCGGCGCCGACCTCGTGCGCGGCGGCGCGATCACGCTCGTGGCGCTGTTCGCGATGGTACCGATCATGCAGGCCACGCTGGGCGGCTGGACCGTCGACCCGCGCACGTCGCGGGCCGCCTCGGTCGCGGTGCTGGCCGCGGTCGCGGCCGGCGCCTGCTGGAAGCTCTTCCGTCCGTCGCGCACCGCGCGGTGGCTCTTTGCCGGCGGCCTCGCCGCCGGCCTCGCGATCCTGACCCTGCGATGAGCGTCCCCGCCGAGCTGCCGCTGCGGGTGCGCACCCGGATGCTGTTCCGGCTCCTCGCCGTGCAGGGGAGCTGGAACTACGAGATCCTCGTCGGGACGGGGATCGGGTTCTGCATCGAGCCGGCGCTGCGCCTCCTGCCGGGCGGGGCCCACGGCCCGGGGTATCGCGAGGCGCTGGCGCGCCAGAGCCAGTACTTCAACTGCCATCCGTACCTGGCGAGCGTGGCGGTGGGGGCCCTGGCCCGGGCCGAGCTCGATGGCGAGCCACCGGCACGCATCGAGCGCTTTCGCACCGCCCTCTGCGGCCCACTCGGTTCCGTGGGCGACCGCCTGGTCTGGGCGGCCTGGCTCCCCCTCTGCTCCGTGTTCGCGCTGGGGGTGTTCGCATTCGGGGGAAGCTGGCTGGCGTGCGTCGCCTCGTTCCTGCTGCTCTACAATGCCGGGCACGTGGCGCTGCGGCTCTGGGGGCTGCAGGTCGGCTGGGCGCGCGGGCTGCGGGTCTCGCACGCGCTGGGCGTCCCGTTCCTGCGCGAGGGGCCGGAACAGCTGCTGCGGGCGGCCGCGCTCGTGGCGGGCCTCGCCCTCCCCCTGGCGCTCTTCCGCCTCATCGGTCCCGGGCGCACCTTGCTCTGGGAAGTCGTGGCACTTGTCGCCGCCGGCGGCCTTGCCGTGTCGCGCATGCAGGGACGGCTCGAGGGGTGGCGCGCGGCCCTGCTCGTCCTCACCGCCTTCGCCCTCTACTCGGTCTCCCGCTGATGCCCGAGCGCTCCGCGCAAATCCTGAACCGCAGCGGCCTCCACGCCCGGCCCGCCGCCGAGATCGTGAAGGCCGCCGCGAAGTTCAAGAGCGACATCACGATCGCGCGTGACGACGTGGAGGTGAACGGCAAGAGCATCATGGGGGTGATGATGCTCGCGGCCGAGTTCGGGAGCACGGTCACGCTCAAGGCCGACGGCCCGGACGCGGACCAGGCGCTCGAGACGCTCTGCACGATCATCGCGGGCAAGTTCGGCGAAAGCACCTAGTGTTGCGTCCCGCTAATTGCTTTCGCAAGTCGCGTGAGCTTCGCGAGAATGGAGTCGGCCGTCGCCGTCCAGCTGAACGGACGCGCGGTGCGATTGTAGCGAGTGACGTAGGCATCGATGCGCGCGATCAGCTC
>JACPPC010000004.1 GCA_016191225.1 Gemmatimonadota bacterium
CTGGTCATTCACGTCGGCGTCCCCGAGAAAGGTGCGCCCGTAGAGGAAGCTCGAGCGGACGTAGCTGACGGGCCGCTCGACCTTCCCCTTGGTCTGGGCGCGATACGGACGACAGGCGCGGATCCGGAAGCCCCAATGCGCGGCGAAGCGCAGGAACTCGGGATTCTCGAGGAGCCGCCCGCCGCCGGGGCGATGATCGGCGACGATCACGCTCTTCATCTGGTCGAAGAGGATCTCCTGCGGCACCCCGCCGAACGCCTCGAACGCGTGCTCCAGGCCGAGCATCACGGTCAGGGCGGTCTGGCGCGCAACGAACTCCACGTACAGCAGGCGCGAGTAGCCGAGTACGACGAGCAGGGCCCAGCGCTTGCCCCACGGAAACCTGACTTCCGCGAAGTCGAACTGCGCCTGCACCCCTGGCGCGGTCTCGAAGCGGACGACCGGCTCGGACTCCGGGCGCGGCCGGATGCGGGCGACGAAGTCGCGCAGCTGGGTGATCCCGCCCGGATAGCCGCCCGCCCGGCACTCCTGGAACAGCCGGACGGCGCTCAGGGCCGGGTACGTCGCGAGCCGCTCCTGAATCAGCGGCTTGAAGCGATCGAGCTGCTGCGGCCGCGGGGCCGCGCCCCGCGGGACGGCCGCATCGAGGTCCCGGTCCAACTGGCCGGTCGCGATCCAGTGGTGGATCGATCGCCGACTGATGCCGAGCTGCTGGGCGATGGAGGTCTTCGAGAGACCGAGGTCGAGATAGTGTCGAAGCAACACGAGGGTGTCCCGGCTGTACATCGGTCTCCTCCCGGAATGGAGCAGACCAACGTGGCGAAGAAGGGCGGCTGACGCGCAGCCTCAGGAATGGGGCTCCCGCGTGTGCACTTCTTCCCGGTGCTTCTGCGCAATCTCAAACCGGTGATGACACAATCTGCAACTGGCGAACGGAGTGAGCCAGTTGCATTCCGCAAAGACGGCGCTGTCAGCTACAATTCTTCGTCAGGAGGCCCAGGCGGCGGTCGTGCTGGTGGCCTCTGCAGGTACGTCACCAACTGCCGCAAGGCCTTCGAGAGATTGTTGCTGGCGAGCTGAAAGTTCGCTTCGAATTGTGAGACATTCGGGTGCTCGACGTCGTCGGTGATGGCCTTCAGTGCAATCATCCTCGTCTTGTAGATGAAGCAGACCTCGGCCACCGCTGCAGCCTCCATTTCCACCACCGAAGCCGCGACCCCGTTGATGACACTCAGATCTGAAGTGGCGATGTTGATGAAGGAGCTTCCCGACGCAATGACGGCGGTCGCGAGGCCCAGCGCGCTCGCGGCGCTTTGAGTTCTGGCGTGCGGGTAGTTGCCAAGTGCGAACTCCTCCCATGCGGGCCCGAGTGGGATTCGGCGGTCGTGAAACACGATCTGTCTGCTGAGCAAGACGTCACCCACCCTCACGCCGCGGCTTCCCAGCCCGCCGGCAGTGCCCAAACTGATCACCAGGTCGGGCGCGAACGCCTTGATGGCCTGCGCCGTTGTCACGGCGGCTGCGGTGGGTCCGGCCAAGTCCAGATGTGGCGGTCGCGGGTTCCTTCCGTTGATGACGACGATGAGCGCCGTCCTTCCCACTCGACCTTCGAAGGCCCGCATCGGGTCACGCGCGTCAAACACGCGCTTCCGGGCCGTCAGGCCGAACGATCGAATGACTGGTTCCGCCTCGCCGCTCATCGCCATGACGACGAGGATCTTCTTCGGTCGAAGATCGGCGATGTCGAACCCTTGATCCTGCGCCTGAGGCGCAAGTTGAATAGCCGCGGCTACAAGTAACGGCAGCATGTATGTCCGCCTAACGAGCGAGCGTTGAGCTGCGGGGCATCTTCAATAATGCGACGGGCGAGCGCAGCGAGCCAGTCGCCATCCCTGAAAAGGCCCCGGCAGAAACTATGTAGGCGCTGGCGGCGCACGAACGGGCCGCCACAGTAGAAGCTCCCTCGACTCTCACCTCTGAGGAGCCCACGCCTGCCGTAGCGACCAGCTCCATCGCACTTGTGACCGCGCCCGCCTCGACGTTACTGCTGGCCTTCGATCTCGGCAACCGCGAGTGGAAGCTCGCGTTCACAACCGGCGCCGGCCAGGCGCCCGGGGTGCGCACCATGCCGGCGCGGGATCTCGCCCGCCTCACCGGCGAGCTTGGGGCCGCGCGCGACCGGTTCGGGCTCCCGGGGACGATGCCCGTGGTGAGCTGCTATGAGGCGGGGCGCGACGGCTTCTGGCTGCACCGCGCCCTCGCCGCCGCTGGCATCCGCAACGTGGTGGTCGATTCGGCGAGCATCGAGGTCATTCGGCGCGCCCGACAGGCCAAGTCGGATCGCCTGGACGTCGAGGCGCTCCTCGCCTTGCTGCTCCGCTACCACGGCGTGGAGCGCCGCGTCTGGCGGGTCGTGCACGTGCCCGGCGCCGCCGACGAGGACCGGCGCCACCTGCACCGCGATCTCTGGACGTTGTCGCGTGAACGCACCCGCCGCATCAACCGCATCAAGGGATTGCTGGCGGGCCAGGGCCTTCGCCTGGAGAGCCTGCGCGCCCTGCCCGTGCAGTTGCCGGCGCTACGTTGCTGGGACGGCCGCGCACTGCCGGTCGGTGTGCACACGCGGCTCGAGCGCGAGTGGGAGCGCCTCCTCCTCGTGCGCACGCAGGTGGCACGGCTCGTCGCCGAGCGACGCGCGGCGCCGCGGACGTCGGACGACCCCGCGCTCGAGGTGGTGCGCAAGCTGCTCCGCCTCCGCGGCCTCGGCGAGATCAGTGCGTGGCTCGACGGCCTGGAGTGCTTCGCTTGGCGGGCCTTTCGGAATCGCCGCGAGCTCGGCGCCCTCGCCGGCCTCACCCCCACCGCGCGGCGGAGCGGCGGGCTGTCGCGTGAGGCCGGCATCAGCAAGGCCGAGAGCCGCTTCATTCGCGCGCTCGCCATCGTGCTTGCGTGGAGCTGGCTCCGCTGGTAGCCGCAGAGCGCCCTGAGCCAGTGGTACACGCGCCGCAGGCCCACGGCGGGCGGCCGGATGCGCCGCATCGGCATCGTGGCGCTCGCCCGCAAGCTCTTGATCGCGCTCTGGCGCTATCTCGAGACGGGCCTGGTGCCGACGGGGGCGATCGTGAAAGCGTAAGCCTGCGCCGCTCGCGTTCTCCGCTGGTGCGCCGTGCCCACCGTTGGAGTGGGTCCGCCTCGGGCGAACCGTCCGTCAGAAGGGGCCGCGCGCCCTCAGGGCTGCACCGCACGCATGCCGCCTCAGGTGTTCGGGACCGTGAGTCCCGACGCGGATAGAAGCAGGTTCGCGGACCGACGCGTCCGCAACGTTCCCAGCAGCCACCAGTAGAGCGCGTGAGCCGCCCGTCGCGGCCCCCACCGGCAACCCGCCGGGACGATTCGTGCGCGCGGTGATCGCCGTGCTTGACAAACGGGGCCTCAGAGAAGCTCCAACGCCTCGGTTAGCCAGCCTGAGCGGCGCTGGCGCGCACGCGGCGGACTCATCGCCAAACGCGCGTCAGCGTTGCCACGAGGCCGTCGGCCGAGAAGAGCGCCCACCCAGCGCTGACCAAGGCATCGCGGAGGTCGGCCTCGAAGGACTGCGCGTCGCGAGGCGCTTCGTGCGCCTTGAGGTATGCCCACTCGCTGAGCTCCACGAACAGTCCGCGACAGGTCGGGCATCGATCGAGGACGAGCCCGCTCCACCCGGCGGTGCCGAGGTAGATGTCGCAGCGCGGGCAGCGGCGCACGCTGCGCCCGCGCGCGGGGATTCGCACTTCCGGGGGCTGCGCACCGGCCGGTAGCGTGGGGGCGACGCAGGCATCGAGCTCGGTCGAGTCGAACCAGATGCCGCCGCAGTACTCGCAGCGATCGATGAGAGTCTCGCCGACGCGCTCCTCGCGCATCGCGCGCCGGCAGCCAGCGCAGGTGGTGCCAGTGGGCACGCGAAGATCTCGGCTTGGCTGGCTAACGACGAGTTGTGCTGTGGACGCTCGCATAGTGCGGCCGCGGAGCGGCCGCCATCAATAGCGCGGCCATCTGCACCAACTTTCGTTAGCCAGCGGCGCGCCCCAGCCGACGAGTCGACGTCGGGGTCTGTGGTCCATCTCCGCGCTCATGCTGCAGCGCGTCGATAAGCGGACATCGCACGTTGCCCGTGGCCGCGCAGCATTCCTCGACAAGCTCGCCTAATACCGCCTCGATGCGCTGAAGGTCGACCAGCTTAGTCCGCACTCCGACGAGCTTCTCTTCCGCGGCCGCGCGTGCTTCGTCGCAGTGCGTTCCATCCTCCAAGCGGAGTAGGCCCGCGATCTCGTCCAGGCTGAAGCCTAGGCCTTGCGCCGACTTCACGAAGCGCACACGAGAGACGTCATCCGCATGGTAGCGGCGTATCCGCCCGAACGCTCGCGATGGCTCGCGGATGAGTCCGCGGCGTTGATAGAACCGGATCGTTTCCACGCTCACGCCGGCAGATGCCGCGAAGGCGCCGATGGTGAACTCCTGCACGGGCATACGGCCTCCTCTTGACTCCGTACTTCGGTACGGTTGTAAGGTTAACCGGTATGGATACCCTCCGAAAGCCAGAATCGGCCGAGACTGCATCGTCTGGACGCGGCGCTCTCCTCGCAGGCGGCGTCGCCGCACTGCTCGCCTCCGCCTGCTGCCTCGGTCCGCTGGTGCTGCTCATGCTGGGTGTCAGCGGCGCCTGGATCGGGAATCTCAGGGCGCTCGAACCGTATCGGCCAGTCTTCATCGGGGTCGCGATTGTGGCCGTGTATTTCGCGCACCGTAGAATCTTCCGCCCCGCCGGCGAGTGCTTGCCCGGAGAGATCTGCGCGGACCCGGCGGTCAGCCGGACGTACAAGGCCCTCTTCTGGGTCGTGGTGGCCTTGCTTGGTGTTGCGCTCGTCTTTCCGTATGTCGCCCCCTTCTTCTACTGAGTGGAGAACCCCATGCGATTCCTTCGTTCCGCCGCAATTGCCCTGGTGGTCCTGGTGACCGCCGCCTGGATCACGCCGAAGACGATCACGCTCTCGATCCCTGGCATGACCTGCGCAACTTGTCCGATCACGATCAAGGCGGCGCTGAAGACGGTCCCCGGCGTGACGGACGTGACGGTGAGCTATGAGACGCTCGAAGCGGTCGTCACGTTCGATGACGCGAGGACCAACGCCGACGCGTTGATCAAGGCGACGACCGATGCGGGCTTCCCGTCGACGGTCAAGCCCGCCAAGCCCGCCAAGCCTGCCAAGCCTGCCAAGCCTGCCCGAGACGGGTCTCGATGAAGGCCGAGGGCCAGGCGGCGCTCTTGTCCTGCTGTGGCGTGAGCACCTCGCCCGCTACCCCTACGAACGGGGACGTGACTGCCGCGCGCCCCGGATCTCCGGTGCGCGTGGCGGTCATCGGCAGCGGCGGAGGCGCGATGGCCGCCGCACTCAAGGCGGCCGAACTCGGCGCGCAAGTCACCCTCGTCGAGCGCGGGGTCATCGGCGGCACCTGTGTCAACATCGGGTGTGTCCCTTCCAAGATCTTCATCCGCGCGGCGCACGTCGCGCATCTTCGCCGGAGCAGTCCGTTCGATCTCGGCCTTAGCGCCACGACACCGATCGTCCGGCGCCCGCTGCTGCTCCGCCAGCAGCAGGCACGCGTGAACGAGCTGCGGCATGCCAAGTATGAGAACATCCTCGCCGAGAATGCGTCGATCACGGTGGTGCATGGTACGGCGGTCTTTCGGGATGCAGCGTCGCTGTCGGTCGCAGTCGCGGACGGCGGAGAACATCTCGTCCAGTTTGATCGCTGCGTGATCGCAACTGGCGCGAGTCCCGCCGTCCCTCCGATTCCAGGGCTCACGGAGACGCCGTACTGGAACTCGACCGACGCGCTGGCCAGTGACGTCATCCCAGCTCGGCTCGCCGTGATCGGCTCGTCGGTCGTCGCGGTCGAACTGGCGCAGGCGTTCGCGCGGCTCGGCAGTCAGGTGGCGATTCTGGCGCGGGGCACACTTCTCGTGCGCGAGGATCCCATCCTCGGCGAGGAGTTGACGGCTGCCTTCCGCGCAGAGGGGATCGACGTCCGCATCCAGACATCGGTCCGCCAAGCATCGTTTCGCGATGGGCGTTTCCGCCTCGAGACGGACGCGGGATTCGTTGAGGCGGAGCAGCTCCTGGTCGCGACTGGTCGCACACCGAATACCACGGGCCTTGACCTCGAACGGCTCGGCCTCGTCCCCGACAAACGCGGGGCGATCGTGGTCGACGACCAGATGCGCACGAGCATCCCGAACGTATACGCGGTCGGAGATTGTACGGCGCAGCCGCAGTTCGTTTACGTCGCCGCGGCAGCCGGCACGCGCGCGGCAGTGAACCTGATGGGCGGCCAGCGCACCCTGGATCTGTCGAGCATGCCGGCCGTGATCTTCACGGACCCGCAGGTCGCCACTGTGGGCATCTCGGAGGAAGAGGCGCGACTGCGCGGCGTCGAGACAGATAGCAGGACGCTCTCGCTCGAACATGTGCCACGTGCGCTGGTCAACTTCGAAACACGTGGAGCAATCAAGCTCGTGGCGGAGGCCGGTACCGGTCGGCTGCTCGGAGTGCAGGCGATCTCGTCGGAAGCGGGGGAGATCATTCAGACAGCCGCGCTCGCTATCCGTGCCCGCATGACTGTGAACGACCTCGCCGACCAGCTCTTTCCGTATCTCACAATGGTCGAGGGGCTCAAGCTGGCGGCACAGACGTTCACCAAGGACGTCTCTCAACTGTCCTGCTGCGCGGGCTAGTGTAGGCGCACGAGACGTATCGCGCGGTCGCGGCCTGCCCGAGATCTTGTGGCTCGCTTTGAGGGTCGGTGCCTGTCATTGTCTGGCTAACGTACAAGGTTCAGCTGCGGAGCCATCTCAACAAAGTGGTGAGCCGCGAAGCGGCTCGCCACCGCCATTAACGGCTCCGTCAGTTGCAACCGGCGTTAGCCACGACGGGCATCAAGCCGTCGTGGCCTCGTCCCACGCCAATCCGTGAGGGAGTGCGGCCCACTCGGCGCCCACGTACTCGATGTGCACGACGCGCCGATGCGCCGGCGTGACGGCTGGCGAGGAGGCGTGGAGGAGCAGCGAGTGGAACGCGAGCACTCCGCCCCGCGGGACGACGCAGGTGACCTCCGGGCCGCGCATCCGCAGGGCGTCGGTCGCCGCCGCGTCGTGGCGCCCCGCACGGTGCGAGCCGGGGATGACCCGGACGGGACCGTTGTCGGTGGTGCAGTCATCGAGGTGAACGCGCACAGCGACCATGCGCTCGAGCAGCGCGACCGGCGGCTGCACGTGCGGAGCGCCGTCCTTCTCTGACCAGGGCCCGAAGCCGGGCGCGTCGCGTCGTTCGCGGACGGCGATGGTGAGGTCCTGATGCCAGATGACGCGCCAATTCGCGTCGGGCGTCTTGTCGAAGAGGAGACCGCGGACGGGGAGCGCGCCCGGACCAAGCGCGGCCTCGGCGAGGGCCCGCAGCGTGGCCGACGTGGCGATGCTCCGGACCTCGGGGATATTCCGCAGCGCATGACGCACACCGCCGCGGGCCGAGGAATTCGCCCAATGCGGCTCCGTGGCAGCGATCAGCGCGTCGACCTGGTCCGGCGCGACGGCATCGGCGACCACGGCATAGCCGAGCTCCGCGAACTCCCCGAGACGCGACGAACCGTCGAGCATGCGAATCGGTGTGTGCTGGCTAACGAGCTAGCGTTGAGCTGCGGGGCATCTTCAATAATGCGACAGGCGAGCGCAGCGAGCCAGTCGCCATCCGAAATCCAGGCCCCGGCAGCTCCAACGCCTCGGTTAGGCGTCAGTGGCGAACGGGCTGGCCGAGCGCTGCGGTGACGGTGTCTAGGAGTTCGCACGAGACGGCGGCGTAGTCGCAGCCGAGTGTCCGCCGCAAGAAGGAATGGTCGAGTGGCGCGCCGTCGAGCGTGCGCGCGGGAACGGCCGCGGACCAGGCGCTCGTGAACAGAATCGCCCGATCCCCGAGCGGAGGCCAATTCTGAAGCGAGAAAACGTCGCAATTCGTCGGACCAACTACCTGAATTGTGTCGGCGCGCGCGCCCTTCCAGCTCGACTCACGCACCCACGTTATCCGTAGCGCAGCCGACCACCTCGATGGGGTGAACAGCGCGACCTGAACAGAGTCGACGGCGACGACTCGACCGACGAACACATCGGTGGCTCGATCGCGACGAACGAGGAACGATGTCTCGGCGCGAGTCAGGTCGCACTCGCAGAACGCGAAGGGCAGCGCTCGCGATGAGTTCACGCAAAGCAACAGCGTCAGAAAGAGTATCATTCGGAAGCTGACGCCTAACGGAACTGCGTTCTGCTGCGGGGCGTCATCATAGATGCGGCCGGCGAGCGAAGCGAGCAAGGCCGGTTCCTTAACAAAGCCCCGGCAGCAGCAACGCGGTGTTAGATCGCACGACGCGACGCGGTCCGCCTTGCGTTCACTGAAAGCGCGATATCCAGCGTGAGCAGTATGAAACTCGCCGCTAGCAAAACCCACGCGGCCGTACTCTCGATTCCAACCAGGTAGGCACCGATCAGGCACAGCGAGCAAAGGGCACCGGGAATGTTGCCGGCCGCGTACCAAGGCGTTGGCTCACCGCGTCGACGGCGGCTATAGGCGGTCGCGACGTGGTAGACCAGCAATACAGCCATCGGAACTGAGAATATCCAGCAAAATGTTCTGGTGATCATCGGTCTGTCTGTGGCGATCTAACGCCCAAGTTGAGCTGCGAGCGGATCAAACAAAATGCGAGCGCGGCGAGCTTCCACAGACCGCTCGTCTGCTCCAACGAACGTTAGACTGCGCGCTCTTAGTGGCATGGGCTTCCCAGACACACTCACACTTTTCCTGCGTTTTGCTCCCATCCAAGGTGTTGGCTCTCCCAACTGTCCTGCATTGGTGCGGGATTCTTCAAAAGTCCAGGGTGAACCAGCGGAAGCCATTCCGCTCGGTGACCGTCCACCTCAATGCTCCCCCTCTCCCCATATCGCGGGGCGCGAAGGAGATCAAAGCTCTCCGCATTATGGTTCGCACGAATGTGCGGCCAATTTCTGAGGGCTCGCCACACCTCGTCGCCAAGCGAGATGATTAATGGCGGCTTGGCTGCGAGAATGTCATCAACGAGCCGTTCAGCGAAGTGCTCCGCTGCTACCGTTGGTAGCACCTTATCCGGTATACGCTCTGGCAAAGTACAGGGAGACCTCCCGAGCGCCGCGGCGATGACATCGTATTCTTGCGCGATCGCGTCTCCCTGTTCACGACGCTTCATCGACTGCCGTCGTGTCTTCTTCACCATGAACACGGGAAAGATATCTGTGAACGACGTACGCTCTGGCTTCAGTCCGATCGGCCTGAGATAGCGCTCCTCCACTTTCTTTCCCGAAGAGCCATTCGTGCTAGGGCTGGTCCGGGCGATCGTTCCGTCTTGACCTTGCTCGTCACCCACGCGAAACGCGACTTTCCTACACCACTCCTGCAATCTTGCGCTAAACTCGCTCTTGTCTCCCGACCAAAATACAGTTGGCTCCACGTCGACAGCCATTGCTCTTACTTGTCCGGAGCGCCCGCTCTCTTTGAGAGCCAGCGGGGCCGCCCATTGAATGTGCCAAGCGCTTGGATAGACCCCAATGACGAGGGCGTCGCTGCTGGAAGCGGCGCGCATGGGCCTGGGAGTATTCGGCTTGCCGAAGGGGAATTCTCCCCAACTAGTCATCCTTGGCATGTGTAGGAGTATGGCGCAGTCTAACGACGGGCGTTCTGCTGCGAACGCTCGAAATAGAACGCGGCCGCGCAGCGGCCGCTACCGAATAGCGATGCGTTCGTCAGCAGCAACGTGTGTTATACCGCAGCCGCCGCAACGTCATCGGCGGCGAGGGGACAATCGATCCAAGTCAGATACAGATCGACTCCAGAGGCGTCTACCGGGCCAGCCACGTCGTCGCGCGTCACCTTGAGACCGAGCCAACTGGCGAAATCGGAGTAGTCTTGCCACGACGTCTGCGACTCGCCAAACGCTTGAACAAGCATCAGCGCCTTCGTAAGCCGCCAGCGGCGCGCTTCTAGAACTGCGGAGGCCGCGCGATGAAACAGTTGATAGCGCAGGTGCTCACCCGGCTTCTCGCTGCTGCCGAGCGTATCGCACAGGAACGCGAGCCGTCGGTCCTTTGCGTTTCCTTCGGACTTCAACCAATCGACGAGTCGACGATCGAAGTCCTCGCCGGCCTTGCCTTCAACGGCGACTGAAGCACTGCCGGTGTCTGTGCCTACTACGCACCATAGGTCGTTCTGAGAGGGCGTCTTGGTCGTATCGAGCATGACGCGATGCTCGATAATGCCAATCAGCAACGTCGGATTGGCGAACGCGCAATGCGCAGCGAGGACGGCAAGCACCTTCGCTGGCAGGCCACTTGGCGATGTCCGCTGGGACTCCCATGACACAGCGAGCTCCCAGGCCGACCTTGTGCGCTTCCAATGAAGCTGCGGATCGGCCAGTCCGGCGCGCCACACAGCAGGGCCCAGACTCGTGCTGACTATTCGCGTCACCTATGCGTCTCCTGCGGTATAACGACGATTGGACTGCACGGAGGCCATCAGTTCGGCCCTTTCACAACAGCTGTCGGTCTGCATAGCGCTGAACGTGGCACCAACCCGTGGTGCGTGCAACCGCAGGCACGGCTTGGCGCTTCCGCGTGCATCGTCGCAAACGCCCTCGCGGTTCTGCAGCACTCGTACGCAGCCCAAACGCCGCACCGCCTCGAATCCTTGCGCGCGACGTGCATTCTGATCGGCTCACGCTGTCTAATCCCGTTCGGGGTCGCGACGGCCGGTGGGGTCCAAGTCGCCATCCCGCTTGTACTTGTAGGACTTGTGCCTGAGCCGGTGGTCCTGTCTTGGGTCGACAATGCCGGTCTGCCCAACGTGGATATTCCGCCGAGCATACGCGGGGACGCCATGGTCCTTCCCGCTCGGGTCGCCACCTCGGCCCGCGCCGCCGGCACCCGCGCCGCCGCCGCCCACCGCGCCGAGCGCGTCCATCGGGCTGTGGATCACCGCCACCCCACGGTTCAGCACGTGCGTGTAGATCATCGTCGTCGACACGTCGCGATGCCCCAGCAGTTCCTGGATCGTGCGGATGTCGTATCCCCCCTCCAGCAGGTGCGTCGCGAAACTGTGCCGCAGCGTGTGGCAGCTCACCCGCTTCGCCAGCCCGGCCGCCGCCGCCGCCCGCGTGACCTCCCGCTGCACCACCGTCTCGTGCACGTGGTGCCGCCGCGGACTCCCCGTCCGTCGCTCCACGTACCGCCGCGCCGCCGGAAACACCCACGTCCACCGCCAGTCCCGCACCGCGTACGGCATCTTGGCCGCGATCGCGTCCGGCAGCGTCACCTCCACTCCGTGCTGCCGGTCCGCGATGTGTACCCGCCGCGCCCAGTCCACCTGCCGAGCCAGCGGCTCCACCAGCGACTCCGGCAGCATCGTCAGCCGGTCGCGGCCCCCCTTGCCGTGCCGCACCACCAGTTGGCGCCGGCCCAGGTCCACATCCTTGATCCGCACCCCGCAGGCCTCGCTCACCCGCAGCCCGCTCCCGTACATCAGCCCCGCCAGCAGCCAGCTCGGCCCCCGCCCCTTCGCCAGTTCGCCCAGCAACGCGGCGGCCTCGCTCCTCGTCAGCACCGTCGGTACCCGGTGCGGCCGCTTGGCCCGCACCATCCCCTCCATCCACCCCACCGGGGCGCCGAGCACCTCGCGGTACAGGAACAGCAGGGCGGCCAGCGCCTGGTTCTGCGTCGAACTCGCCACCTTCCGCGCCGTCGCCAGGTGCGTCAGGAACGCCTCGACCTCAACCGGGCCAAGCTCCCGCGGGTGACGGTCGCGACTGAAGCGCACGTAGCGCCGCACCCAGGCGCAGTAGGTCGCCACCGTGCGCTCGCTGTACCGCTTGGTCCGCAGCTTCTGCCGCAGCTGCGCCAGCAGCCTCGGCGGGGACTCGCTCGGTTGCGCCATCCCCCAATCTCGGCGCGAAGGCCGCCGTCGGCGGCATCGCCACGTTGCCGCGGAGGCCAAATCTTTGCGCGGCCCGCCGCCGCCGCCGCCGCACCGCGGCCCCCTGCGCCAGCCGGCGTCGCGCCGCGCCCCTCATGCGAGCCAGATCCCCGCCACGCACGCGATCACCTGCAGCCCCAGCCCGCCGGCCAGCGCCACCCGGAACTTCGGCGACCCCAGCGCGAGCCCGATCCCCAGCTTCACCACCGTGTTCGTCAGCACCCCGATCGCGATCCCGCGCGCCGCCAGCCCCACCAGCGTCGCGTCGTCGGCCAGTCGCGACATCGACGCCGTCAGCGCGTCCACGTCCACCAGGCCGAGCGCCACCGCCGAGCCCGCGACGCCCGTCGGGCCCCAGTATTGCCGCGCCAGCACGATCGCCACCATCGCCACCTGGAACAGCACCCCCATCTGCACCGCCGACCACAACCGCAGCGGGTTCGCGTGCGCAAGGTCCTGCGGCGCCTCGCCCGCGTCCGGCACCCTCCGCCAGGTCAGCGCCGCCGCGCCGAATCCCACCACCGCCGGCGCGAGCAGGAACGGGATCGCCCCCTCGCCCAGCGATGGGTTGAGCACCGTGGTCAGCGTCGCCACCCGCAACGGCATCACCGAGCAGGCCGCGATCGCGCCGATCGCCAGCGACGTCGCGTGCTCCGGCCGGCGCCGGCTCTCGCGCGAGAACTGCAGCGTCACCAGCGTGCTCGACACCAGGCCGCCGATCAGCCCCGTGATCCCGAAGCCCTTGCGCGGCCCCACCGACCGCCGCGCGAGGTACCCCGCGAAGTCCACCCCGAGAAACAGCAGCACGATGCTCCACAGCGACCTCGGCCTCAGGTCGATCACGCCGCCGTAGGGGCCATCCGGGAGCAGCGGCAGCACCACCAGCGCCAGCACCGCGAACTGCAGCGCCGCCCGCATCTCCTTGTCGCCAATGTGCCGAATCGCCCCGTGCAGCCGCTCCTTCTCGCGCAGCGCCATTGCCACCAGCGCGCCGGCGCCGGCCGACAGCGCCAGCTGACCGAAACCGGCCAGCACGCTGAGCGTCAGCACCACGAGCGCCGCCGCCTCCGTCGTCCCGTCGAGCTCCACCCCCTCGCGCCGCACCGACATCGCGTACGCGGCCACGACCAGCGCCGCCGCCCCGGCCGCCAGCACCCCGCCGATCACCGGCTGACCGTGCGACGCCAGCAGCCCCGCCGTGCCCCCCGTGAGCGCCAGCAGCAGGAAGGTCCGCACACCAGCGAATCGCGCCTGCGGCCCCGACGCGTGCCCCGACCATTCGCGCTCGATCCCCACGGCGAGCCCCACCAGCGCCGCGACCGCCAGCGCCGCCACGCCGTCCACGTTCGCGATCTCGTGCCAGGCAGCGCCGGACTGGGGCATGGCCCAAAGCTGGGCCGGCCGGCCGGGGCGGACAGCAGGGAAGTCGGACGCCCCGCGTGGGTGTTTCCCCTACGACGCTGCGCCGCGCCGGGCGTGCGCTACGCCTTCGCCCCCAGCGCATACGCCGCCACCGCCCAGCAGTGGCACGCCGTCCCCCCCATCACGAACAGGTGCCAGACGAAGTGGCGGTACTTCAACCGGTCGCGCACGTAGAACACCACGCCGCCCGTGTACACCACGCCCCCCGCCAGTACCCAGTACAACCCGTCGTACCCCAGCGCGTCGGCCATCGGCCGCGCCGCCACCAGTCCCATCCACCCCATGCCGACGTACAGCGCCACGCTCAGCTTCTCGTACCTGAGCCCGGGGCCGACCTTGAGAACCACGCCGAAGATCGCCAGCCCCCAGATCACGAAGAACACCGTCCACCCCAGCGCCCCCCGCATCGCCGACAGCGCGAACGGCGTGTACGTCCCCGCGATCAGCAGGTAGATCGCGCTGTGGTCGATCTTGCGCCACACCAGCTTGGCCCGCGACCCGTGCGGCGTGGCGTGGTACATCGTGCTCGCGCCGTACAGCAGCGCCATCGTCCCGCCGAACACCGCCGCCCCCACCACCGCCCACGGGTCGTTGCGGCGCAGCGCCAGGGTCACGAGCACGGGGATCAGCGCGAGGCTCGCCACGAGCGCCGCCCCATGGCTCACCGCGTTCGCGATCTCCTCGCCCGCCGTCTGCGGTCGCTTCGATGCTTCGACGCCCATCGATCAACACCCTGCGTGTGGGAAACGGCGCTACGGTTGTACCCGCGGCTCGCCAATGTGCTTCTTCACCCAGTCGATCCAGAGCCGCGTCCGCTCCCGCGCGTTCACCGGGTCGGCGCTCGAGTGCGTCCGCCCCTGGAACCCCACGAACTCCGTCTCCACCCCGTTGTCCTTCATCGCACGGTAGAGCGCGAACGCCTGCGTCGGCGGCACCCGGAAGTCCTCCATGTTCGACATCACCAGCGTCGGTGCCCGGATCTTGCGCGCGAAGGTGATCGGGCTCTGCGCCTGGTAGCTCCTCTCGCGCCCGTCGGTCCACGGCGACCCGCCGAACGAGTACCGGATCGAGATGTTCCCGTCGCCGAGGTTGTACATCTCCTCCCAGTTGGTCACGGGGGCGCCCGCCATGGCCGCCTTCCACTCGTTGGGGTAGTTGCCGATCAGCCAGCTCGTCATGTAGCCGCCGTAGCTCCACCCCGTGACCGCGGTACGCGTCTTGTCGACGTACGGTTTCGCCCGCAGCATCGCGATCCCGGCCATCACGTCCTTCCCCGGTCCAGCTCCCGCGTCGCCCACGATCGCCGACTGGTACGCATTCCCCAGGTTGTCGCTCCCGCGATAGTTGGGCTGGAAGACGATCCACCCCTCGGTCGCCATCAGCTGCGGCATGACGCCGAAGCCCTGCTTGCTCGCGCTCGTCGGCCCGCCGTGGATCACCAGCACCAGCGGGTATGCCTTGCTGGGCGAGAAGTTGGGCGGCAGCACCACCACCCCGTCGGCCTCGTGCCCGTCGAAGGTCTTCCACGTCACCCGCTCCATCCGGCCCAGCGCCACCTCGCTCGTCCACGCGTTGAACTCCGTCAGCCGCCGCGGCGCGCTCGTGGGGGTGTCCATCACGTACAGCTCGCTCGGCCGGTCCGGCTTCGTCGCCGTGAACACGATCGACCCCGTCTTGCCGACCGTGATGTCGTACCCGAACGCCCCGTTTACCACCAGGTCGCCCAGCTCGAGCCGCCGCGCCGCGCCGTCCACCGGCTGGATCCACACCCCCGTCGTCGTCCGGTCGTTCCCCGCCACCAGCAGCGACTTCCCGTCCGGCATCCACTCGGCGCCGAACAGGTTGCGGTCGAGCGCGCGGGTGATGCTCCTCCCCGTGCCCCCCGTCGCCGGCACCACGTGCACCTCGTTCTCCCAGCCGAGGTCGGCGCGGCGCTCGCGCGGCTGCCAGTAGGCGATCGTCTTGCCGTCGGGGCTCCACACCGGGTTGTTCTCGAAGGTCTTCATTCCGGTGAGCGCCGTGATGCGCCCGCTCGCGACGTCGAGCACCTGGATGCTCACGCTGTCGAGCTTGCCGCTCTCCGGCGCCGGCACCATCGCGAACGCGATCTTCTGCCCGTCGGGGCTCCAGTTGAGCCCGCTTGGCGGGCTCCCCGGCGGCAACACGAACTCCAGCGTCCACACGCCGCTGGTGAGCCGCTTGCTCGCACCGTCGGCCACGTTCACCAGCCAGATGTGGGACGACTGCAGCGGCTTGCGCAGAAACATGTCCTGCGCCCCAACCTTGAAGGTCGCGAGGTGCTTGGCCTCGCCCTCCGCCTTGGGTTCCGAGTCCTGTGCCGCGAAGGCGAGCGCGCCGGCGTCGGGGCGCCACGAGAACTGGTCCACGCCCGTCGCGTGCGACGTCAGCTTGCGCGCCTCGCCCCCGCCCATCGGCAGCAGCCACACCTGCGTGAGCCCCGCCGAGTCCGGCGACTCGAACGCCAGCCATTTGCCGTCGGGCGACCACTTGGGGGAGCTCACCCGCTTGCGCCCGAAGGTCAGCGGCCGCGGCGCGCCCCCCGCGGCGTCCACGATGTACAGCTCCGACTCGGTGCGGTCCGTGGTGTAGTTCGGCTTCGAGACCACGAACGCGACCTGCCTCCCGTCGGGGGAGACGTCGGGGCTCGAGACCCCGACGAGCTTCTTCAGGTGGTCCATCGTGAGCGCCTGCTGGGCGCGCATCGCGCCAACGGGCAGGGCGACGACGGCGACGGCGAGCGCGAACGGGCGAAGGCGCATGGTGCGGGCTCCCGGAGGGAAAGGCGAACGCGGAAGTTATCGGGGGTCGCACGCCGCCGCGACCGCTCGCGGGATGTGCGCGCCCCTGCCGCACGCCATCTTTCGCCCCCATGACCGGCGCCCACGAAGCCCGCCAGCGCATTCGCGCCATCTTCGGCGGCTCCGTCGGCAACCTCGTCGAGTGGTACGACTGGTACACCTACTCGGCGTTCGCCCTCTACTTCGCCGGCGCCTTCTTCCCGCCGGCGAGCGCCACGGCCCAGTTGCTCAACTCGGCGGCCGTCTTCGCCGTCGGCTTCTTCATGCGCCCCGTCGGCGGCTGGCTCCTCGGCCGCTACGCCGACCGCCACGGCCGCCGTGCCGCGCTCATGGCGAGCGTGACCCTCATGTGTGGCGGCTCGCTGCTGATCGCGGTCACGCCCGGCTACGCGACGATCGGCCTCGCCGCCCCGGCGCTGCTGCTTGTCGCGCGGCTGTTGCAGGGGATCAGCGTGGGCGGCGAGTACGGCGCCAGCGCCACCTACCTGAGCGAGCGCGCCGGACGCATGCGTCGCGGATTCTACTCGAGCTTCCAGTACGTCACGCTGATCATGGGGCAGCTGCTCGCCCTCGCGGTGCTCCTCGTGCTCCAGGCGACGCTCACCGACGCGCAGCTGCACGAGTGGGGCTGGCGCGTGCCGTTCGTGATCGGTGCGGCGTGCGCCGTGGTCGCGGTCTGGCTGCGCAAGTCGCTCGACGAGACGGAGAGCTTCCGCGTGGCGCAGGCGCGGGTGGCGCCTGGCCCGGGCGCGCCTGGGGGCGCGCCCACGGGAGCCCCCGCCTCCGACCCCTTCGCCCCCGGCGGCGGCCCCCCGCACGCGAGCCCCGGCGCGACGATTCGCGGCCTCATGCAGCACCCGCGGGCCGTCGCCGCGGTCTTCGGCCTCACCGCCGGCGGTGCCCTCGCCTTCTACGTCTTCACGACGTACGCGCAGAAGTTCCTCGTCAACACCACCGGCCTCAGCAAGGGCGTTGCCTCGCAGGTCAACGCGGCCACACTCGTCGTCTTCATGCTCGTGCAGCCGCTCTTCGGCGCCCTCTCCGACCGCATCGGCCGCCGCCCGATCCTCATCGCCTTCGGCCTCCTCGGCACCCTCGGCACCGTGCCCCTGCTCACGACGCTCGAGACCGCCGCGTCACCCGTGACGGCGTTCCTCCTCCTCACCGCCGCGCTGCTCGTCGTCTCCTGCTACACGTCGATCAACGCCGTGGTCAAGGCCGAGCTCTTCCCCACCGAGGTGCGCGCCCTCGGCGTCGCCCTGCCGTACGCGATCGCGGTTTCCCTGTTTGGGGGGACAGCCGAGTATGTTGCACTATCGCTCAAGGAACTCGGCCACGAGCGCTGGTTCTACTGGTACGCGACGGCGATCATCGCCTGCTCGCTCGTGGTGTACGCGGTGATGCCCGATACCCGCGCGCACTCGAAGATCGCCGAAGACTGACATTCCTCCAAGGTTCCCGTGCCGTTCAGTGTATTCAAGCTCGACCCGCAGCTCCTCAAGGCCCTCAGGGAGCTCGGCTTCGTCCGTCCGACCCCCATCCAGGCCGACGCGATCCCGCCGGCCCTCGAGGGGCGCGACGTCCTCGCCTGCGCCGCCACCGGCAGCGGCAAGACGATCGCCTTCCTGCTGCCCATTGTGCAGGCGACCCTCGGCAAGCCCCGCGGCGTCACGCGCACCCTCGTGCTCACCCCCACGCGTGAGCTCGCGGCGCAGATCGCCCAGTCGCTCACGGAGATCACCATCCACACCCCCATCACCGGCGCACCGGTCTTCGGCGGCGTCGGCATGGGACCGCAGGAGCACGCCTTCCGCAGCGGCGTCGATGTCATGATCGCCACGCCGGGCCGGCTGCTCGACCACCTCCGCCATCCGTACGCCAAGCTCGACAAGATCGAGCACCTCGTGCTCGACGAGGCCGACCGGATGCTCGACATGGGCTTCCTGCCGGACATCAGGCGGATCATGAAGTACCTGCCGGCGAAGAGGCAGACGCTGTTCTTCAGCGCCACCATGCCCGGACCGATCAAGGACCTCACCCGCGAGTGGCTGCGCAACCCGGCGATGATCAACCAGGAGCGCACCGCCGCGCCGGCGGTCGGGATCACGCAGGCCATCTACCCCGTGGCGCAGGAGCTCAAGTCGGCCCTCTTCCTGCGGCTGCTCCAGGGCGACGTGATGAAGGAGGCCCTCGTCTTCACCCGCACCAAGCACCGCGCCAACCGGCTGTTCGAGTTCCTCGTCAAGAATGGCGTGAGCGCCGAGCGCATCCACGGCAACCGCAGCCAGCCGCAGCGCACCGCGGCGCTCGACGGCTTCAAGAAGGGGAAGTTCCGCATCCTCGTCGCCACCGACATCGCGGCCCGCGGCATCGACATCGAGGCCCTCGGCCACGTGGTCAACTTCGACGTCCCGCTCGTTCCCGAGGACTACATCCATCGCGTGGGGCGCACGGCGCGCGCCGAGCTCACCGGCGACGCCTTCACCTTCGTCGCGCCGGAGGAGGAGGGGGACCTGCGCCGCATCGAGGCCGCCGTCGGCAAGCGCCTCCCGCGCGTGACCCTGCCCGACTTCGACTACAAGGCGCGGCCGCAGGGGCAGCTCGAGGTCCCGCTCAAGGATCGCATTGCCGCGATCCGCGCCCGCAAGGCCGAGGAGCGGGCGCGCGCCAAGGTCAACGCCGAGCGCAAGGTGGCGAACGCGGCCCGCGCGCAGTCGGCCCACCCGCGGCGGCGGGGCCGCTAGACCGGGATCGCCGCCGCCTTCCACTCGGCGGCGTTCTCGTCTTCCTTGAGCAGCTTGTCGAGCTCCACGACCACCGTGTTGCCCACGCGCTTGATCGCCAGCCGGTCCATCGACCGCGTGGCGCGCCCCTCGATGTAGATCCCGGACGGCGAGTACTGCGACTTGTGCTTGGGGCACTGGAAGCGCTTGTCGACGCCGTTCCACCGGAGCGAGACGCTCTGGTGCGGGCACGACAGGTCGAACACGTACACGAAGTGCTCCCACCGCACGAGGATCAATTCCTGGTCCTTGTCGATCTGCACGGAGTCCGTCGCCGGGATCGGGTAGGTCACCGACTCGGCCCCCGACTCGAGCGCCCGCAGGGCGCGGATCGGCAGCAGCTCCGTCATGCCGAGCGCCATCAGCGCCCCCGCCAGCCGCAGCAACGACCGCCGTTCGTCGTCGACCGGGCACCGCACGCAGTCACCCACGACCCGTCGTCCTGAGCGCAGCGAAGGACCTGCTTGTCCCCGTCGTCCTGAGCGACCCCACTCTCCCCCTCACGCCACGCCCATCAGCGTCACTCCCGCCAGCACGATGCTCCCCCACGCCACCAGGCTCACCCACGCCGTCAGCTTGAGCCTTCCCCACAGCGCCTTCTCCCCGACGACGTCGCCGGCATCCGATTTCACCGCCGCCGCCCGCTCCGTCGCCCGCAGAACCCATCCGTTCGCCAGTAGCAGCACGATCAGCCCCATCTTCGCCCAGTACACCGGGCTCGCCCAGAACGTCGCGATGTCGGCCGTCACCAGCGCCACGCCGCTTGCGAAGCTCACCGTGAGCGCGATCAGCACCGGCCGATGGGTGGCCTCGAGCTCGCCGAGCACGCGACGCCGGATGTCGTCGGCGCCCGCGGCCGCGCGCAGCGCCGCGCGGTCGGCCGCCACCGCGAAGCCGCCACCATAGAGCAGCCCCGCGAGGTGCGCAAACGTCACGCCGGTGGAAAGTGTCTTCGAGTTGCTGTAGGCCGACTGCCAGGGGGCAAGCAGGTCGGCGAGGGTTTGCAATGTGGTCATTCGCCTATCTATAGTAGTGGCTGCTCGACTTCTGTCACCTGATACCACCTGATACGGGAATTCCGATGCGAACGTTCGGACTGCCGGGAATCGTCGCCCTCGCGGCCTTCGCCTGTTCACCCACGCCTCCCTCGCAGCCCGCGCCGGCACCGGGCGCTGGCGCCACCGCCGCGCCCGCTCCCGCCGCTGCCGTCGCCGTCAACCCTGGTGGCCCTGCGGGCGCCCAGCCGGGCGGCCCGGCCCGCCGCCGCCCGCCGAGCCCCGCCCAACAAGACACGCTCCGCCGGGGGATGGTTGATTCGATCCTCCGGTCGATCGCCGGGCGCGAGAACGAGCCCGCCACGAGCGTCTTCAAGAACGTGACGGCGATCAAGGGCGCCACCGCCGCCGGCCTCCTCAAGCTCATGGACGAGCAGTACGGCCGCGGCCTCGGCTGGACCTGCAACAACTGCCACGTGATCGGCAAGTTCGACGACGACTCGCGCAAGAACAAGAAGATCGCGCGGCAGATGCAGCAGATGCAGGACCACATCAACGCCGACCGGCTCACCCTCGTCAAGGAACTCGACGACAACTACAACAAGGCGAGCTGCGCGATGTGCCACCGCGGCGAGAGCCACGCCTGGGGCGAGCTCGAGGTGCTGGCCGCGCCCCCGCCGCAGCGCCGGCCGGCCGGTGCGCCGCCGGCGGGGCAGGGGCGCCCGTCGGGGCGGTAGCGCCGGCGTTCGCTCCAGCGCCCGGCTCGCGCCGGGGGCGGTCTTCGCGTGGGGGGCTGTGCTACCGGAAGTCGTGGCTCCGGTGGTGCTCGCCCCCCACGCGCACGTCCAGCGCCTCGAAGCCGCGCGCCTTCACGTTCACCACCCGCTGCTCCACCTGCAGCACACCGCGCACGACGAGCAGCGGCGTCGTCGAGATCAGCAGCGCCTGCGCCTCGAACCGCTTGGGGGTGATGACGACGTTGATCATCCCCGTCTCGTCCTCGAGCGTGAGGAAGACGAACCCCTTGGCCGTCCCCGGCCGCTGGCGGCAGATCACCAGCCCCGCCGTCGCGACCCGCTCGCCGTCGCGCCCCGCGCGCATCAGCAGTCCCGCCGTCCGCACCCCGCGCCCGGTGAGCGCCTCCCGCGCATGGCGCATCGGGTGCCCCGCCAGCGAGACGCCCGTCATCCGGTAGTCGGCCTCGGTGAGCTGCAGCCGGCTCATCGCCGGCACCGACGCCGCACCGTCGCTGGGCGCCGCCCGCCGCGGCGCCAGCGGCCCCGCGATCCCCCGCTCGGCGGCGAGCACCTCCCACAGCGCCGCGCGCCGCTTCCGCTCGTCGGGCTCGTGCGGCACCATCGCGTCGAACGCCCCCGACTCGGCGAGCACCCGCAGTGCCTTCTTGTCGAGTCCCGTGCGCCGCACCACGTCGGCGATGTCGCGGAACGGGCCGCCCGAGTCGAGCGCGCCCTCGAGCTTCGCGCGCGCGGCCGCGCCAAGCCCGCGCACGAGGCGCAGCCCGAGGCGGACCACCGGCGCGTTGTCGCCCTGAGCGGGGCGAAGGACCTGCTTCTTGTCGTCCTGAGCGGAGCGAAGGACCTGCTTGTGTTTCTTGTCATCCTGAGCGGAGCGAAGGATCTGCTTTTCCCCCGCCACAGCAGGTCCTTCGCGTCGCGCCTGCGGCGCTCGCTCTGGACGACAGAGCGCGTGATCCCACCCGCTCCGCGTCAGGTCCACCGGCAGCACCTCCACCCCATGCCGCTTCGCGTCCTCGATCAGCGTCCCCGGCGCGTAGAACCCCATCGGCTGCGCATTCAGCATCGCCGCCAGGTACTCCGGCGCGTAGTAGTGCCTGAGGTACGCCGTCGCGTACACCAGCAGCGCGAAGCTCGCCGCGTGGCTCTCGGGGAATCCGTAGTCGGCGAACGCGTTGATCTGGTTGTAGATCCGCCGCGCGACGTCGTCGGGAATCCCGTTCGCCTTCATCCCCTCGATCATCTGCTCGCAGATCGCCGCCATCCGCTCGTGGCTGCGCTTGTGCCCCATCGCCCGCCGCAGCACGTCGGCCTGCCCCGGCGTGAACCCCGCCGCCGCGATCGCCACCTGCATCCCCTGCTCCTGGAACAGCGGCACGCCGAGGGTCCGCTTGAGGATCGGCTCGAGCGACGGATGCGGGTACGTGACCTCCTCCTCGCCATTCTTGCGACGCAGGTACGGGTGCACCATCTCCCCCTGGATCGGCCCGGGGCGGATCAGCGCGACTTCGACCACGAGGTCATAGAAGCACCGCGGCTTGAGCCGCGGCAGCGTGTTCATCTGCGTCCGGCTCTCGATCTGGAACAGCCCCACGGTGTCGGCGGCGCACATGTCGTCGTACACCGCCTGGTCGGTCATCTCGAGAGCGCCAAGGTCGATCGTCACCCCGCGCGTCTCGCGGATGTACTGGATGCACAGCTGCAGCACCGTGAGGATGCCGAGCCCGAGGAGGTCGATCTTGACCAGCCCCACCGGGTCGAGGTCGTCCTTCTCCCACTGGATCACCGTGCGGTCGGGCATGCTCGCCGGCTCGATCGGGACGACGGTGTGGAGCGGCTCGGCGGTGAGCACGAACCCGCCGACGTGGATCGACCGGTGCCGCGGTGCCTGGTGCAACGCGGCGACGATGTCCGGCAGCACGCGCACGCGCTGGTCCCTGGCGTCGAGCCCGATCCGGGCGAGGAGGTCCGTGTTGGCGTCGGGGAGTGAGGGGGAGGGCGAGGCAGGGGAGAGGAGCGGACCACCGAGACACAGAGGACACGGAGGTGCACGGAGGCGGCCAGTGGCCGGGACAGGGGAGTGGCCACCAGCCGGCACCGGTGCATGGGCGGTTGCCGTCTTTCTGTTGCCGCATTCCACCGGCCCCGGCGCGGCGTCGCCTTCCGCCCGCACCGTCCCCAAACCCCAATCCCCAATCACCCGCCCGCACCGCGCACACACCCGCCCCGGCGCCAACGCCGCCTCTGGGCTCCTCAACTCCCCTGTCCCGCGCTCCCTCGGTGTCTCTGTGGTCCGCTCCTCTCCAGTTCCTCGCTTTCCCCTCCATTCCTCCCTCGCCTCTTGCTTGACCGCCCTCGACCGCGTGGTCGCCTCCGTTCCGCGCACCATCTCCTGCCCGAGCCGCTCCGCCACCATTTGCGCCATCGCCCGCCGGCCGGGCATGAACTGCTGCCCCAGCCGGTCCGCCTCCTCGCGCCGCTTGATCTCCCGCTCCGCCTCCCTCGCCCCATCCCGCAGCGCGTCCCGCTCCTTCTGGTACCGCGACGGTCCCTGCGTCGTCCAGGACTCCGGCGCGAACGCATCCGCCGGCTTCCCCGTGCGCAGCGCCTCGGCCGTGGACCTGGCCGAGAACCGGTCGCTCGACATCGCCAGCGCGTCCGCCTGCTCCACGGAAAAGCCCAGCACCCGCGCCGCGTCGCGCACCGCGCTCCGCCCCCGCCACGTGATCTGCTCGCACACCATCGCCGCGTGCTCGCGCCCGTACCGCTCGTACACGTACTGCAGCACCCGCTCGCGATCGTCGTGCGCGATGTCGACGTCGATGTCCGGCGCCTCGGTGCGCTCCTCGCTCAGGAACCGCTCGAACAGCAGCTCCAGCTTGATCGGGTCCACCGCCGTGATCGCCAGGCAGTAGCACACCGCGCTGTTGGCCGCCGACCCCCGCCCCTGGCACAGGATCCCCTCGCGCCGCGCGAACCGCACGATGTCCCACACGATCAGGAAGAACCCCGCCAGCCCCAGCCGCGCGATCATCCCCAGCTCGTGCCTGAGCTGCGCGTCGTGCTTCGCCGTGCGACGTGCGGTGTTGGGCGGCCCCCACCGCTCGCGCGCCCCCTGCGCCACCAGCCGCGCCAGGTACTCGTCGGCGCTCACCCCCGGCGGCAACGCAAACTCCGGCAGCGTCGGCTTCATGTCCTTCAGCCGGAAGGCGCACCGCTCGGCCACCGCCACCGTCGCCCGCACGCCCGCCAGGTCGTGCTGCCACCGCCGCGCCACCTGCGACGGCCCCTTGAGGTACCACTCGCCGTTCGGGCGCAGCCGCGTCCCCATCGCGTCCAGCGTGCGCTGGTGCCGGAGCGCGCACAGCACGTCGTGCGCGATCCGGTCGCGCGACCGCACGTAGTGCACGTCGTTGGTGACGACCCACGGCAGCCCCAGCGCCCGCGCGATCGCGACCAGCCCGCGCGTCATCGCCCGCTCCTCGCCCAGGTGATGGTCCCAGCACTCGAGGGCCAGCCGGCGCTCGAAGATGTCGCTGAGCGTCGCCGCCGCGCCGCAGGCGTCGTCGTGCCGCCCGCGGGCCACGAGGCGCGGCACCCAGCCGCGCGGGCACCCGGTGAGCGCGAACACGCCGCTCGCGTGCCGCGCCAGCGTGTCGAGCGTGACCCCCGGCGTGCCCCGCGGCCGGTCCATCCGCGCCCGCGTGACCAGCGTGCAGAGGTTGCCGTACCCCTCGCGCGACTCGGCCAGCAGCACCAGGTGCGTGGCGACGAAGCCGTCGTCGTCGGTGGCGCCGGCGGCGGCCTCCCCTCGCGTGGCGGCGCGCCCGCGCCCCGGCACCAGCAGCGTGAGCTCGACGCCCAAAATGCCGCGCGCCCCCGCCTCGGCCGCCGACTGCGAGAACCGCACCGCGCCCCCCAGGTCGTCGTGGTCGGTGAGGGCCAGCGCGTGCAGGCCGAGTTCCTGCGCGCGCGCCACCAGCCGCTCCGGCTCCCCCACGCCGTCCTGCAGCGAGAACACCGAGTGGCAGTGCAGCTCGGCGTACTCGATCGCGCCTGGGCCGGTCATGCGGGCGGCATCAGTCGTACCACCCCTGCAGGTACCAGCTCCCCGCGGCGGCATCGGCCAGGCGCTCGCGGTACAGCACCAGCTCCGCCGGCGCGTCGCCGTCGAGCGCCCCCTCGCCCCGCCAGTAGTCGCGCTGCCACGGGTCGGTCCACCACTCGCCGCCGAGCCGCTCCGGCCCCTGCACGCGCGCCAGCACCACGCGCCGCCCCTGCCACCACAGCGTGTGCGGCGCGCCAGCCGCGCACTCCACCGTCACCGCCGCCGGCGGGGCGAGCATCCGCAGCGCGGCCGTGCCATCTGTCTTGTCATCCTGGACGAAGCGAAGGATCTGCTTGTGCGGCTCGTCGTCATCCCGACCGGAGCGCGGCTCCGTCGCGCGGAGCGGAGGGATCCCATGGGCACGAGTGCCCGGCAGCCTGCCCTCATGAGATCTCTCGACTTCGCGGGCCTCCGGCCCGCTTCGCTCGAGATGACCACCCTCCTCCATCGTCGCCTCCACCCACGCCGCCGCCCGCTCCGGCCGATGCGTGTCCCGCTCCGCCGCGCGCACCACCGCCCCCGCCCCCAGCTCGGCGCGCAACCGCTCCATCGCCGCCGTCGCCGCCCCGGGATCGCGCCACGCCGAGTCGAGCAGCCCCCCCTGCTCGCCCTGCGCCGCCGTCGTCGCCACCACCGCCACCGTCACCGCGTTCACCGGCGCCCCCAGCGCCCACGAGTCGAGCAGCGCCCGGCACCGCTCGAACAGCGGCGCCACGCGGGCCAGCGCCCGCGGCAGCCGCACCTCGCGCGTCACGGTATGCGCCCGCTGGTGGCTCCCCGTGGGCAACGCCGTGCGCGCGTCGTCGAGCGTGAGCGTGATCGCGATCGCCGCCGCCGCCCGCGCGTCGGCCAGCAGCTGCTCCACCAGCCGGTCGAGCGCCGCCCGCACCAGGAACAGCACCGGCTCCATCGTCGCCGTCGACGTCGGCAGCTCGGCGTGCACCTCGCGCGGCCGCTCGCTGCGCACCAGCGTGGGACGCCGCAGGTCCTCCCCCCGCGCCAGGCGCCACGCCGCGAGCCCGCCGTCTCCCCACCGCGCCTCGACATCGTCGGCCGCCAGCGCCGCCAGCGCGCCGGCACTCGTGAGCCCCAGCGCCCCCAGCGCCTCGCGCAGCTCGTCGTCCATGGGAACGAGCGACAGCGGCGCCGGCGCGAGGTACGCCGCGCACGCCCCCGCCTGCACGATCGCCCCGTCGGTGCCCACGCGCGTCGCCACCCCACGACGCACGCCGTCGCCAACGTCTCCCCACGTCGCCGCGCGCGCGGCCACGCACGAGCTCGCCACCGCCACCCGCGCGCGCGGGTGCCAGCGCTGCGCGATCGCGAGCAGCGCACGCACGAGCGCCGCCTCGCCGCCGATCCCGTCGAACCCCGTCGCCCCCACCCACCAGGTGCCCGGCGCCCCCGGCACCGGCGACACCTGCGGGCTCGCCCGCACGAACGCCGCCGTCACGCGCACGATCTCGTTCCCGATCGCGACCGGGTCCCACGCCACCACCTCGAGCCCCGCGCACCGCGCCCGCGCCTCGGCCACCGTCATTCCCGCCCGCACGCGGCGCCCCGCCGCCCCGGCCGTCACCGCGCGCAGCCGCTGCCCGTCGAGCACCGCGACCAGGCGCGTGTCCCAGTCGCGGGGAGGGGAGGTGATGGGAGAGGTTGGGAGAAGGGCGCAACCATGGAGACACTGAGGACACGAAGGCTCACGGAGGTGGCCATCGTGCGGGACAGGGGAGTGCCCACTGGCCGGCGCCATCACCGGGCCAGCTGCCGTTGTTTGGTTGCCGCATTCCACTGGCACCGGCACCGGCGCCAGCCCCGGCGCGCCGTCACTCTCCGCAGGCACCATCTCAAAAACCAAGTCCCCAATCACCCGCCCACATCGCGCACACACCCGCCCCGGCGCCAACTCCAACGCAGTCTCCGTGAACCTCCGTGGCACCATCCTCCGTGCCTCCGTGGTTACGCCTTCCTCATTTTCCTCTCTTTCCCTCCCTCCCTCTCCCTCAGCAACACCTGGCCTGCGGCTCGAACCCGAGCCTCGGCTCGGCGCACCGCCGAGATCGAGCTGCAGTTGCCGTCCGCCCGGCTCCGCGCCCTCGGCTCCCCCCGGCCGCCACAGGGCGGCGATCGGGAACCTCGGGATGCGCACACACGCGACGCGCCATGACGATTGCACGTTTTGCCTCCACCGGTTCGAGCCGTCCCCCCTTCTCGATGCGCACCACGATCGGTCGTGACGCATCCCCCATCCCCCGTCGCGCCTGCGGTGCCCGCGGCACCAGGCGCCTCCCGTCGCGCCCCACGCGTAATCGCACCGACCCCCCCAGCTGCGTCACCCGCCCCGGCTCGCCGCTCACCAGCAGCGCCGCGTTGCGCTCGCGCGCCAGTCCCATCAATCGCACCGACACCGCGCGCGAGATCGCCGGCGCCCCGTCGAGCACCACCAGCGCGAACGCCCCGCTCCGGAGCAGCACGTCGGCGCACCACCCCCCCCGCGCCGCGTTCGGCGGGCGCACGATCACCAGCTGCGCGGTGTAGTCGACCTCCCCCCACGCGCTCGCCGGGGTGCCCTGCACGGCCGCCGCCCGCGCCAGCGGTCCCGCCAGCCAGTCGCGGGGGTCGAGGGTGCGCGACGCGTCCACGATCGCCACGCTCGCTCCCTCCGCGATCGCCCGCGCCACGAGCCGCCGGAGGATCGTCGTCACGCCGCTCCCCAGCGGCCCGGCGAGCTCGCTCAGCCGCCCCCGCGGCAGTCCCCCCGACAGCAGGCGCGCATCGAGTCCCGCCACCCCGGTCGGAAGTCCAGGCGTCGGCGGCCGCTCCGGGGCGACGACCGTGGCGAGCTGCTGGACGAGTTGCTGGCGGCGCAGGGCGAGGGACATGGTGCTGGCTTCGATCCTGGAACACGTCTGCCCGCCGGGCCCGGACTCACCGTCGGGATGAAGATGATACCGAACAAATACCGAAAGTCAAGGCGACAGCTTGACAGGCGATGCCGCCAGGCACGCCCACTCACATCATGTTGTGGCGCCTCGCGATACCGGAGCTCAAGACCGGGTCTTCCGCCAGATCACCCAGACGCAGATCGCCGCCAGCACCCCGACAATGCCGCCCCCTGCCCAGATCCCCGGCACCGCCTTCGACGGAAGGTCCGGCAGCAGCAGCGGCAGCGACAGCACCAGCGTCGCGCTCGCGATCCCCCACGCCGCCACCGCGTACGGCGCCCACGACTGCCGCCCCCAGATCGACACCAGGCAGACGAGCGCCGCCACGAACGTCACCCCGTGCCAGAGCACGATCGCCGGCGGCTCGTTGTCGCCGCCAATCCAGTTCACGACGATCGACAGGTCGGCCGCCGCGCTCAGCGCGAACACCGCGACGAGCACGAACTGCCAGGGTTCCCGGGGCCTCACCATCGCCGCTCCATGCCCAACCATACGATGGTGGCGCGACCCTGTCATCCATGGCGCACCTCGCCCCGCCATCTCACCCCGCGCCATCGTCCGCGCTAGCTTCACGCCATGCTCTCGCTTGCCGCGATCCTCGCCGAATGTTCCCGGCTGGCTTCGGGTGCCGGTGTCGGCGCGCTCGCCAGCGTTGTTCGCCGGCGCGGGTCGCTTCCCATGTCGAGCACCGCCAAGCTCCTCGTGACCGCGGGCGGGGCTCGCTTCGGCACCGTCGGCGGCGGCTGCCTCGAGGCCGAGGTCATCGAGCGCTGCCTCGACGTCATCGAGCGCCGGCGCCCCACGATCAGCGAGCACGAGCTCAACGCCGAGCTCGCCGGCGACTACGGCCTCACCTGCGGCGGCGTGGCCACGATCTTCGTCGAGCCGGTCTTCGCCGACGCCATGCTCTCCGGGATCTACGCCGGCGCGGTCGCCACGGTGGCCAACGGCGGGCGCGCGGTGATGACCACATCGCTCGACTGGTCGAGCGGCCCGCGCAAGATGCTCTCTGCCCCCTCCGCGGGCCTCGACCTCGACACCCTGCCGCTCCTCCGTGACGACACGATCGTCGAGCTCGTCTCGGGGGCGCCGCGGCTCGTCGTCTTCGGCGGCGGGCATGTCGGCGCCGCGATCGCGCGCGCCGCGCAGGCCGCCGGCTGGCGCGTGACCGTGGTCGACGACCGCGCCGACTTCGCCGACCGCGTGCGTCACCCCACCGCCGAGCGCTGCGTCACCTGCGACTGGCACGACCTGCCACCCACCCTCGGCCTCGACGACGCCACCTGGTGCGTGGTCGCCACGCGCGGCCACCAGCACGACGCCTTGATCGTGGACCAGCTCGCCCGCCGCGACCTGCGCTACCTCGGCATGCTCGGCTCGCGCCGCAAGGTCGCCCTCACCTGGAGGCTCCTCGGGAACTGGGGGGTGCCGCGCGACCGGCTCGACGCCGTGCACGCGCCGATCGGCCTCGCCATCGGCGCCGACACGCCGGAGGAGATCGCGGTCAGCGTGGTGGCCGAGATGATTGCCGTGCGGCGGAGCGCGAGCCGGCGCCGCGGGGGCGTCGAGATCGGCGTCCGCGACCCCCTCCCTGCCGCCGCGCGCCCGCCGGGCGCCGCGGCGCGCATGGCCCCGGCCCGGCGGAAACCGTAGGTTCACGCATGGCGGAGCGCCTGTCGGACATCTCGATCCAGCGTGCCCTCGGCTCGCTCAACGGCTGGTCGCGCCGCGGCGACGCGATCACCAAGACCTTCCAGGTGAAGGCCTTCCTCGACGGGATCGCGCTCGTGCAGCGCGTGGCCGCGGCGGCCGAGGCGATGGACCACCACCCCGACATCGACATCCGCTACACGAAGGTGACGTTCGCCCTCAGCACACATTCGGCTGGCGGGATCACGCAACTCGACCTCGACCTCGCGGCCCAGGTCGAGCAGGCGGCCAGCTAGTCCCGCGCTAGTCCCGTCGCCCGCCGAGCAGCCGCAGGATCGCCATGAACATGTTGAGCAGGTCGAGGTAGATCTGCACCGCGGCCAGGACGTAGTCGTCCGGCCCGTACACGTTGCGCAGCCGCCAGGTGTCGAAGATCAGCAGCCCGCTGAACACCAGCACCGTCGCGCCGGCGATCCACAGGTCGGCCATGGCGCTCTGGAAGAACAGGTTGAGCAGCGACGTCCCGATCAGCACCCACAGCCCGACGGCGAAGAAGCTCCCCCAGGCGCTGAAGTCGCGCCGGGAGATCCAGGCGTACGCCGTGAGCACGCCGAAGGTCGTGAGCGTCAGCCCGCCCGCCTGCCAGATCAGGTCCGGGTTCCGCTGGCCGTAGAAGTACATCAGGGGCGAGATCACGAGCCCCATCATCACGGTGAACAGCAGCACCAGCCCCACGTTGGCCGGGAACCGCGCCCGCACCCGGGTCGCCATCAGCAGCGGCGCAAGGGTGAACAGCATCGAGATGATCGGGTGCCGGATCACGAACTCCATCATCGACGGCTGCGTGAGCCCGATGCCCACGCCCACGACCGTGAACAGGACGCTGACGAGGACGAGCCCGTAGGTGCGCCGCACGAGGGTGGCGCGCTCAGCGCCCGTCCGAACGACCTCGCCGGCGACCGGGAGGGAGAAGCCCATGACAGTATGCTCCATGGAAAGGAAAGCGTGCACCGGTAATCTAACTCCGCTGCACGCCTCGAAGATCCCCGTCACCCGCCAGTGCCGGCGCCCGGCCCCCGTTTCCGGCCGGCGCCCACCAGAACGCTAGGCGCCTTTTCGCATGCCCACGCTGCCGTTCACCGTCTTGAGCTCGATCGGGACGCCGCCATTGCCGATCGTTCCCTCGAGCTTGCGCTTGTTGAGCGCCCCCGAGGTGGTGATCGCGAAGTCGCTGCCGATCGCGCCGCGCACCGAGCCCAGCGCCACCGTCGCGCTCATGTCCCTGGGGAGGGTTGCCGTCGCCGAGCCGTTCACGGTCTTGAGGGTCAGCCGTGTCGGGGCGCCGGTGAGGGTCGCCGTCACGTTGCCGTTCACCGCCACCAGCTCCACCGCGCCGCCGGCCGTGGTGGCGTCGATGCTGCCATTGATCGTGTGCACCAGCACGTCGCTCGTCGCCCCCGTCACCAGCACCGTCCCGTCCACGTCGCGCACGTCGAGCCTGGCGCCGGCGGGGAGCTGCACCGTCCACTCCACCCGCACCTCGCCGCGTCCCGCGACCTTGTCCCAGAACCGGCTGCCGGCCGACACGTCGAGATGGCCCGCCTCGCAGGTGCCCGAGCCCCACACCGCGCAGACGGTCATCCCGTCCGCCCCGTCGAGGGTCTGGAACTGCACCGTCTCGAAGTGCCGCGACCTGGTCACGCCGCGCCCCTCGATCACCAGCTGGCCGTCGCGCGACGGCTCCACCGTCACGCTCCCCTTCAGGTTGCGGACGCGGATCCACTGCCCATCGGCGAGGCGGCCGTGGTACGAGAAGTTCGGGACCTCGCCGCCGCCGCCACAGGCGACGAGCACGAGCAGGGCAACCAGCGGCAGGGCCGCGCGAACCAGTCGGCGCAACATGGAAACCTCGGAGTGGGCGATGCCCGCCCTACGACGCACACGGCCCCGGGTTTCGCGCGCCCCGGGGCCGTGTCGTTCCGCCGCGCTGCGACCCCTCCGGGCCGCCGTCGCCTACCGCTCGCCGCCCACCTTCCTCAGGCGCACGTCGCCATTCACCGTGCGCAGCTCGATCCGCGGGCCCCCCTTGCCGAGGGTCGCGTTGAGCCGCCGCGGGTTGAGCTTGCCCGAGATCGTGACCGGGAAGTCGCTCTGCACGCTCCCGTTCACGGTCGACATCGACAGGTCGGCGTCGATGTTGTCCGGCACCTGGACGATCACGGTGCCGTTCACCGACGAGAACCGGAGGTCGCGCGTGCCGCGCTGGCTCATCCGCGCCCGCACGTCGCCGTTCACGCTGTGCGCCACGACGGGTCCGCCGGAGCTCGCCGCCCAGACGCTGCCGTTCACGCTCGCCGCCTCGACCTCCGACGTCGCGTCCTCGACCGAGACCTCGCCGTTCACGCTCGTCACCACGACTTTCACGCCGGCCGGGAGCTTGACGGTGAACTCCACCGAGACATCGTTGCGGTTGCCGCGCCAGCTCCAGCCGTCGCGGTCGTTGTGGGTGCGGTAGCCCTCCTCGTCGCAGGTCGATCGGTCGCCCCAGAAGGCGCAGATGATCACGTCGCCGCCGTTGAGCGCCTTGACCTGCTCGATGCGCACCTCGGCCGGGTCGCCGCGGCGCCAGCGCTTGGTCGCCGCCACGCTGGCGCGCTCGCCGTCGGCCTTGGTCACCCGGATCGCCCCGTTCAGGTTGCGCACATAGAGGGTTCGCCCGGCCTGCATCGCGCCGTCCCAGGTGAAGTCGGGACCACCGCGGTCCCGGTCGCGCTCACGGTCCTGCGCCGCGAGCCCGGGGGCCACGCACGCCATCGCCAGCGCCGCACCCGCGGCCCCGGTCGCCAGCTGTCGCCAGTCTCGTCGCATCGTCACTCCTCCCGCTTGCCACGCGCACCGGCGCGCTCGATGGTGATGTCGCCACTGAAGGTGCTCACCGACACCCGCGCTCCGCCGCCGTTCACGGTGAACTCCATCTTCTTCGTGCGCCCGCGCCCGGTCGTCTCGGATGACGGTTCGAGGCGCATCGGGATCACGCTCTCCACGCTCCCGCTCCAGGTGCTGACGCTGAACGTCGCGCCGGCCCCCTCGGGCATCGCCAGGCGCACCTCGCCCGAGTGCGACTTGAACTCGTAACGCCCCACCTTGTCGATCGTTCCGCGGTACTCGAGGTCGCCGCTCAGCGTCTCGGCCCGCACGTTCGCCGACTTCACGTCGCGCAGGGACACCTCGCCGCTCGTCGTCCCGGCGTCGATGTCCCCCGCGACCCCGGCCAGCTCGATGTCGCCGCTCACGCTCTGCGCCCGCACCGAGCCCGAGAGCTGCCGCGCCTTGACCGAGCCGGAGACGCTCTCCAGCGTCACCTGATCGCTGCCGTCGGCGAGGTCGATGTCGCCGCTCACCGAGCGCAGCTCGGCCGGGGACTTGAGGCCGCTCACCGTCACGTCGCCCGAAATCGACCGCGCGATCACCCGCGTGCCCACCGGCACCTGCAGGCGGAACTCCGAGTCGCCGATCCGCCCCCGGCGCGACCGCACCTCGAGCGAGATCCGGCTCCCCGCGAAGTCGGCGCGCAGGTACCCGTACTCCGTGCTGGCGCTGATCTTCGCCTCCTTGCGGTTCCAGGCCGACACCACGATCGACCCCGAGATCTGCGACAGGTCCACCGTGCCATTGGGGCCGAAGGCCACCGTCGTGTCGATCCGCACCACGTCGCCGTCGTCGCGGCTGTCGCGCGTGTCGCGGTCGCGGTTGCGCTGCGCCGAGAGGTCGGGTGCGAGGACGAGCATCGCCAGCGCCACGGCACGCAGGGCGTGGCGCGCGGGGAGGGGAGTCGGGAGGGGCATGGTGACGGGCCGTGAAATGGTCAGGAGCGCGACGGCAGCAGCGCCACCGTGCGCAACAGCTGGAGCTTCTTGTCCAGCGCGACCGTGAGCTGCTCGGAGAGCATCGTGCTCGCCGGGTCGCTCTCGAGCGCGGCCTTGCTCTGCGCGATCGCGCGGTCGATCAGCTTCAGGTTCCTGTCGAGCACCGCGAGGGTCGCGGGGTCGAGGTCGCGCCGGCGCTCGCCCACCACCCGCCGCAGCCCGGACAGCTCGCGGTCGTAGGTGAACTCGACCGGCACCCGGTCGCCACCGGTGTTGCGGATGCCGACGGCGCCCGGGCTGGCCTCGTACCGGCCCACGTTGCCGAGTGCCGACAGCCCGGCGTCGGTGGCGCGCGCGCCGACCGAGACCGCCGCCCGCCACGTCACGCCGGCGGTCACGACCACCAGCGCCGAGGCCGCCGCCAGTTGCGCCACCCACCCGAACCGCCGCGGCACCACGGTCGACGGGCGGCGCTCGGCGAGGGCGACGGTCGCCGGCTGGATCCGCCCGGCGATCGCCGGCCACAGGTCCCGCGAGGGAGCCAGCACCGGCAGCGACGCCGCCTCCTCGTCCTGCACGTCGAGCGAGGCCAGCACCGCGCCGCAGGCGGCGCAACCCTGCACGTGCGCTTCCACCGCCCGCGCGGTCGCGTCGTCGAGCTGGCCGTCGAGCCAGTTCGCGAGCTGCGCCATCGCGCGATCACAGGTCATTCGAGTGTCGGTCATCGGTTCAGCCTCTGCTGCAGGAGCCGTCGAGCGCGAAACAACTGGGCCTTGCTCCCGCCGCTCGTGATCCCGAGCTGCCGGGCGATTTCCTCATGACGGTACCCTTCCACGTCGTGCAGCACGAACACCCGCCTTGCGCCCGGCGGCAGGGTCGCGATCGCCCCCTCGAGGTCCATCCTCGTCCCCGGCCCCCGGTCCTCCCGCGGATGCATGTAGGCGTCCATGTCGCCTTCCGCCTCATCCTCGAACCGGCGCCGGTCGCGCGTGGCCCCCTTTCGCTCGTTGAGCACCACGTTCACCGCCAGCCGGTGCAGCCAGGTGCCGAACGCGCTTTCCCCGCGATAGAGCGACAGCTTGTCCCACACCCGCACGAACACGTCCTGCGTCAGCTCCTCGGCGAGCGCGCGGTCGCTGACCATGCGGGCGCAGAGGGAAAAGACGCGGTCCACGTTCGCCCGGTAGAGGCGCTCGAATGCCCGGCGATCGCCGGCCGCAGCGAGGGCTGCGTCGGCGCCTTGCGACAGGTCGTCGCCTTGCCGTGCATCGTTGAGCGCCACCGAGGTCATTGAGTGCGGGTCGGTCTTCTCACCCGGATGAGATGACCGGGCCGTCCAAATGGTTTGAACGATCCCGGGGACGATTGCGGGGGTGTCGGGCGTCGCCCGACAGGGGACGTGTTCCCCGGGGGCCGCCCCCGTTTCAACCCCGAACGATAGCCGGAATCTCGGACATCCGCGCCGCCCACGCCGTTGGCCGGGCCGGGGTCAGCTGCTCCCGGGAAAATGGCCCCCAGAGGGCGGCGCAGGTGCGGGCGCCGGCGGCATTCCCGGCCTGCATGTCGAACGGCGAATCGCCCACGAACCAGGCCTCGCTGGCCGGCTGGCCCAGCCGCTCGCAGGCGAACACCACCGGATCGGGGTTCGGCTTGTGCCGCACCGTCGCCTCCAGGCCGACGACGAGCGAAAAGTGCCCCTCGATGCCTGCCCACGCGAGTGCCCGCCGGGCCATCACCTCGCCCTTGCTCGTCACGATCGCCAGCCCGTGGCCGGCGGCACGCAACGCATGCACCGCCGCCACGACTCCGTCGTATGGCCGCATCAGCGCATCGTGGTGCGCGAGCTGGAACTCGCGGTACGCACCGGCGAGCGCGTCGACCTCCGCCTCCGACTCCACCCAGTCACCCAGCTGGCTGCGCAGCGGCCGTCCGAGCGTCGCCACCCACTCCGCGTCGGTCGGCGCCCGCGCGCGCCCCCGGAAGGCATGGCGCATGGCGCCGAGGATCAGCGGGATCGAGTCGACGAGGGTGCCGTCGAGGTCGAACAGCACGGCGGCGGGGCGGCGCACGGATGGGCTCACCCGCGCAGGTTAGGCGGTGGCCGGGGCTTCCTCAACGGCGAGCAGCAGCAAGGCGACGACCGGCGGCTCCAGGGCCCCACGCGACACGGCACGCGGCTCGTCGCGCCCGCCGAGGGCGGCGACCGCGGCGAGCCAGTCGGCGTCGTCCGGGCTGGCGGCGAGCGCGGCCAGTTGCGCGTCGCGTCGTGCCGACGGCGGGCGCGTGAGTGCCGACCGCGCCAGGGCGGCCGGCAGGGCGAACGGCGCGCGCTCGTGGCGCCGGAACCGGCCCAGCATGGCGTCGAGCCGGCGCAGTCCGGCCCGCTGGCCGGGGCTGAGCACCAATCCGGGCGCGCCGACGAGCCGCGCCGCCGCGTGCGATCGCCACCACGCCCCGAGTTGTGCGCGCGCCGCCGCCAACGACGCGGCGCCAGGAGGGCGGTCCTCTCCCGTGGCCAGCGCCAGCGCGGCGGCCACGGCGCATGCCTCGGTGCGTGGCCCGCCGCCCATCGACGCGAGCAGGAACGCCGGCGACCCCGGCTCGTGCAGGCAGGCGATCCAGCCTGCGCACGGCGCTGCGACCGCGGCGACGATCGGGGCGTGATGCTGCAGCGGAGCGTCGACCGGTGCGCGCGCCTCGCTCGCGAACCCCTCGAGCAGGGTGCGCACGCGTTCCCGGCACTCCACCTCGCTGGGCTCCGCGGCGGCACCTTCGCTCTCAACGAGCGGCAGCAGCGGAGCTCCCGTGCCGGGCGCGCCGATCGCCATGGTCGCCACGCCGAGCTTCCGGCGCAGGCGCTCGTCCACGCGCAGCAGCGCCTCGCCGCTCGCCGGCGACGCGATGGCGTACACGTGCACCCGCTCGCGCGCCGAGCCCGGGCGCGCCAGCCGCCCCACCCGCTGCTCCAGTCGCGCCGCCGTCCACGGTTGGTCGAGGTGCACCACCACCGAGGCGTGCTGCAGGTTGAGCCCCTCGCTCAGCAGGTCGGTGGCGAGCAGCATCGTGACCTGTCCGCGCCGCAATCGGGAGGCGGCGCCCGGGTCGGGCGTCGCGGGTCCGCGGCCGGCGGGGTCGGCGTCGGGGGCGTTCGCGGCACGGGAGCCGGCCGCAAACCTGGCGAGCGCCTCGTCGCGCGCAATCCGCCCGCTCGCGATCTCGGCGCCTGCGCCGGTGAGCGCACACAGCCCCGGGAGGTCGCGCAGCTCCCGGAACAGCGCCCGCACCGTGTGCGCCGAGTGCGAGAAGGCGAGCACCCGCTCGCCGGGGTGGCGCTTCGCGACGAGGCGCAGCTGCTCCGCTCGCCGCGCGTCGTTCCGGTTGCCACCGGCCTGGACGGCGAGCAGTTCGGCGAGCCCGGCGGCGTGCTGCCGCACGGCGTCGAGCAGCTGCGCCCGCGCCGCCGCGGCGCCGCGGTTCGTGCCCGCGAGCGAGAGCGGCGAGAGCACGATGCCGGGGAGGGCGAGTTGCAGGGCGCCATCGGCGTACGTCCAGGCCCGCAGCTGGTGGCGCGTCGGGTGCTCGCCGGCCTCGAGCGCGGCCATCAGGGCGTGCGCCGTGGCCAGCCGCCGGCGCACGGTCGCCGCCAGCGCGGCATCGCTCGAGCACCAGGCGCGCACCAGCGACATCGTGCACAGCGCCTGCGCCGCCCCGCCGTCGAGGGGCGGCACCGGCGCGGGGATCGACGCGAGTTGCCCGAGCCGGTCGTCGTCGTGCGCGACGGCGAGTCGTTCCGGAGGGCGCACCTCGGGCATCCGCACCGCGCCCGGCACGTCGCGGGGATGGCGCCGCACCACATGCTGCTGCAGTTCGGCGAGGGAGAGCTCGTAGGCGGCGTCGCCGAGGAACAGGGAGCAGAGTGCCGCGAGGTCGTGGACGGCGTTGTGCACCGGCGTCGCGCTGAGCAGCAGCACCGGCGTCGAGGCGGCGATCGAGCGCAGCGCGCCGTGGCGGCGGGTGCCGGGAGTGCGGACGTGGTGCGCCTCGTCGACGATCACGAGCCCCGGCGGCTCGGCCGGCCCGGCGCCGCGGCTCAGCGCCTCGACGCCGAGAAAGGCCGGCGGCTCGAGCCCGGCGCGCCCGGCCGACTCGCGCCACATCGTGCGCAGCGCCGCCGGCGCGACCACCAGCGGCGCCCGCGTTCCCTGAGCCACCGCGAGCGCCACGTACGTCTTGCCGAGGCCCGTCGCGTCGGCCAGCAGCACGCCACCGTGCGCGAGGAGCCGGTGGCGGAGCGCCGGCACCACCACCGCCTGGTGCGGCCGCAGCGCGATGCGTCCCACGCGCTCGTCGAAGGCCCGCGCCCCCAGCGCGTGCGCCGCCATGCGGGCCCTCGCGGCGGTGGCGGCCGTCACCGCCAGCGTCGCAGGGGCCGGCGTCAGCGCGCCCACCAGGAGACCAGCGGCTCGACGTCGACCGGCCGTGCGCGAAAGGCCCGTATCGCCGTCGCCAGCAGCTCGGCGTCCCCGGGCGGGTCGCCGGCGAGGCCGCGCTCGCCCAGCGGCGCGAGCAGGGCGCGGGCGCGCGGCCAGTCGCGCGGCACCGGCAGCAGCGCCATGGTCCAGCCGAGGTAGCGCCGGTAGGCGCCGCGGGCCGGCTCGGCGACCAGGGACAGCCAGGCCGCGGCGAGGGGGCTGTTGAGCAGCGCCGCGAGCGCCGCCGCATCGTGCGGGGTGGCGCAGCGCGACACGTAGCACGAGTTGAGCGGCACGGTGGCGTCGCCGGCGGTGATCACCGTCGCGCGCGGGCGCCGGGCCACGTCGGCCCACGCCACGCGCGGCAGGTCGCTGCGCGCCGCCTCGGTGCGAAAGAGTCCCCACCACCGCGCCCCGCGCGCGTCGCTTCTCGCCTCGAGGGTGCGGCGCCAGCCGCGCAGCCAGCTCGCGGCATGCGGCGGCAGGGTGTCGGCCACCGTGCCGTCGGCCCCGTGCGTCCACACGATCGCCTCGCCGTTCACTTCGGTGCGCCACGGGCGAACCGCCTCGCCGCGCAGCAAGGGGCGCAGCACCGCCACCTCGACCGCGCCGCGCCGCTCGCCTCCCTCCACCTGCGCCACCTGCGGACCCACCCGGCGCAGCCGCACCACGAAGGCGTCGTTCGCGCCACACTTGACTCCCAGCAGCGGCCGCCCGAGCGGCGACTGCGCCATGGGCTGGCCCGCCGCGCGCACGCGGTCAAAGGCGGCGCGCACCGGCGGCGGCGCCAGCAGCCATGGGCTCTCCGGCTGACCGTCCAGCGCCAGTGTCGCGAAGGGCACCTCCCACGCCAGGGGGCCATGCCGGCCGTGTTGCACGACGTGCACCGCGGCGCCGGCGCCGGTCGGCTCGCGGCGCGCAACCACGAGCGAGGGGTAGGTCGCGGCGTCGAACATCGCCGGCGCCTCCGACCAGTCCTCGACGGTGCGCAGCGTCACGCGCTCGAGCAGGTGGCGCCGCACCCCGCCGCCGGCGAGCGAGCGCCACAGCTTGGCGGGAACGAGGAGCGCCATCGCGCCCCCCTGGCGCAGCACCCCCGCGCTGCGCTCGAGGAAGAGCGCCGCGAGGTCCACCTGCGCGGCGAAGCCCGCCCCGGCCTGCGCCCCCTCGGCCCCCTCGCGCCAGGCGGCGGCGCGAAAGACGGAGAAAGTGCGGCGCAGCCGCTCGCGCGACGCCGGCGGGATGTGGTGCAGCCGCACCCACGGCGGGTTGCCGACGATCACGTCGAAGCCACCCGCCGCCGCCGCGTCGGGGAACTGCGTCGCGAAGCCGAACGGCAGGGCGCCGCCGCCGGCGAGCGCCCGGCGCCGGGCGCGTGCCTCGCGCACGCGGGCCCGCACCTCATCGAGCTCCCGCCGGTCGTCGGCGGAGAGCCGCCGGCGCTCGCCGAACAGGTCACGCCCGCGGAGCGCGCACACGAGTTCGCGCCGACGCTCGCTCGCACGCGCGACCTCCGCGTCCGCACCCCGCAGCGCGTGGGCGCGCTCCGCGCCGTCGAGGGCGCGGGCGAGCGTGCGCTTGCGGGTCCCGGTCGCCCGTGCATAGCGGTCGCGCAGCCGCGCGATGGCCGCGCTGCCGGGCACCGTGGTGCCGCCGGCCGCGAAGTCGGCCCCCGACAGCGTGTCGCCCGTGCGGATGTGCCGGTCGAGGTTCGGCAGGGGCACCACGCGGTGCGGGTCTCCCTCGTCGCTCTCGATCACCACGCTCAGCCAGAGCCGCAGTTCGCAGAGCCACACCGCGGTCGGGTGCACGTCCACGCCGAAGATCGAGCGGGCCAGCACCTCGCGCCGAATCATGTCGGCGGCCCGCGCGTCACCGCAGGCGAGGCGCAGCGCCGCCAGCCGGTCGAGCGCGTGCACCAGGAACGCCCCCGACCCGCAGGCCGGGTCGAGCACGCGCAGTGCCGCTCCCCGCGCCGCCAGCGTTCCACGCACGCCGCGCCGCAGACGGGGCGCGACGCCCGCGACGCCGAGCGCCGCACGCACGTCGTCCTCCGATACGCCGTCGCCGCTGAGCGCGGCGGCAAGCGCCTGCGTCACGGCCCGCTCGACCACGGCGGGTGGCGTGAAGTAGGTGCCGCTCGCGCGCCGCTCGCGCGACATCATCAGCGACTCGAAGGCGCGCCCCAGCATTTCCGGGTCCACCGCCGCCTCGCTGAACGTCGACGCATCCTCCCGCGCCGTGAACCGGTGGCGCCCCAGCAGGTCGCCCATCACCCGGCCGAGGTGTGCGTCGTCGAACCGCAGCCGCGACCACCGCTTCTCCACCGGCGCCGGCGCGAACAACCCGCCGTTCAGGAACGGCAGCCGCCCCAGCGCCCGCGCCGCCGGGGCGCGCCGCGACACCGGCGTATTGAGCGTGCCGAAGAAGAGCGGCCGCAGCAGCCGCTGGTGCGCCATCCCGCCCGTCGCCATGCACTGGTCAAAGGCGTGCGACAGCCACCCCTTGTCGCCGGCCAGCCAGCCGCGCGTCTCGACGAACGCGAGGAAGAGGAGCCGCGACACGGTCAGCAGCGCGATCGTGCGCCCGTCGTCGGCGGGGAGGCGCGGGCCGAGCGATGCCGCGAGGTCGAGCACGATCGCCTCGAGCAGGCGGTAGAATCGCCGTGACAGGGCGTCGCGTCCCAGCACGTCCATCCATCTCGCATGCACCAGCGTGTCCGCCCCGCCCGCCACGGCGGCCAGCGCGCACACCGTCTCGGCATCGGAGTCCACGATTCCCGAGCGGTCGGCGATCAGCGCGGCCACCCGTGGCGGCGACGATCCCTGCCAGGCCGCGATCGCCACGCCCCCGGCCGCGTCGGATACCAGCGCGAGCCAGAGGGCGTGCGGCGCGCGCGTGGCCAGGCGCGTCGCGAGCCGGTGCACGCTCTCCCGCAACGGCGCGCCGCCGAGGATGCTCCCGTCGTGCGCGAGCAGCAGCGCGCGCAGGGCCCCCGGCCCCCCGGCGACGGCGGCGCCGGGAAAGGTGACCGGAATGCCGAGCGCGGCACGGGTGCCGGCGTCGAGCGGGGCCTCGGGGCCGAACCCGAGCGTTGCGGCGATCGCGCGGAGCCCGGCCGTCGAGCCGGCGGAAGCCAGCAGCGTGGAGGCGGAGCGGATGGTCTGCACCGCGCGAACATCGGCTGCGGGACGCCGGCCTCCCGCACCACCATGACGCCACCGGTAGCACCAGCACGCACCGCAGAGTGAAAACCACTTTCGGCACCGGCGTCACGTCGACGTGTAATCGCGCCCCTTCCAGGTCACACGGCTGCCGCGGCCGATCGCGCCGGCGAAGATCCAGAGCATCACCGCCGCCCCCAGCGGGTGCAGGAAGCCGGTGAGCGGCGGCTTGCGCAGCCATGCATACGCGGCCGCGAGCCAGAGCGACGTGGCCACGTACGCGGCCGCCCCCGCCCACGCCAGCACCGGCGGCACGAGCCCCGCCACGCCGGCGATCGACACCGTCGCCGGCGCGAGCAGGAACAGGGGCGGGGCCAGCAGCAGCGGCCCGAACACCAGCGTATGCCGCAGCGGCGCCGGGATCGCGTACCGACCGCCGGCGTACACGTTCTTGCGCCAGCCGCGCACGATCTCGGCCAGCGACGCGTACATCCGCGTCGACAGCTGCGCGAGCCCCAGCACCAGTCCCACCCGGCGGCCGCTGCGAAAGACCGCCTGCGCCAGCAACAGGTCCTCGGCCACGTTGTGCCGCACCGCCGCGTGCGTGCCCACCGCGTCGTACGCCTCGCGGGTGATGAACAGGCACTGGCCGTTGGCGATCGTGTCCTCGGCCCGCCGCGCGCGCGACACCCGCCGCGCGCCGCCCAGCCGCGCGAGCAGGACGCCGAACACCAGGGGCTGCACGAGCAGTTCCCAGAAGCTCTCCATCCGCTGCTCCCCGCCCACCGAGAGGAGGTCGTACCGGTGCCGGCGCATGTGGTGCATGGTGCGCGTGATCAGGTCGGGGAACTGGCGCGTGTCGGCGTCGGCGAAGAGCAGGATCACACCGCGGGCCTCCGCGGCCCCGCGGGCGCAGGCCCATTGCTTTCCGAACCAGCCCTCGGGGAGGGGCGGGACGTCGAGCACGCGCAACCGAGGGTCGCGGGCCGCGATCCCCCGCGCGAGGTCGCCGGTGCCGTCGGTGGAATGGTCGTCCACCGCGATCACCTCGAGCCGCGGCCAGTGGCTCGTCAGCACGCTCTCGAGGCAGGCGGCAATGTGGCGGGCCTCGTTGCGCGCCGGCACGATCACGCTCACCAGCGGCGGATCGGGAGGGGGGGTGTCGGGCTCAGCGCCGAGGTCGTCCGACTGCGCCGCGCGCCAGAGGAGCACGGCGGGAACGACGACCCAGGGAAGCGCGAGCAGCAGGGCGATCGGCACGGGCGGAATCTGGCCCGGTGACCCGGGCCGTGCCGTGGCGGTGGCGCATCCCCCCCGCGGCAGCGTACACTCCCCTCGCGCGCACGGCGCCCCCCGACCCACCAACTCCGAGGAGCCGCTTGGTGACGTTCAAGACCGGTAGCGACCTGATCGCCGAGGCCAAGGCGAAGATCAAGGAGGTGCGCGTGGAGGAGGCGCGCGCGCTGCATGGCGCCCCCGGCGTCACCTTCCTCGACTGCCGCGAGCCCAACGAGTACAACCTCGGCCGCATTCCGGGGGCCGTCTTCATTCCCCGGGGCCAGCTCGAGACGAACGTCGAGGGCCGCATCGGCCGCGACCAGCGCGTGGTGATCTACTGCGCCAGCGGCAATCGCTCGGCGTTCGCCGCCGTGACCCTCGCCGAGATGGGGTACGGCGACGTGGCGTCGCTCGCGGAGGGCTTTCGCGGGTGGGCACAGCGGGGCGGCCCCGTCGAGGGGTGACCCACGGCGAGACGCTCGGCCGCCTCGAGCGGGCGCTAGCCGCGCGCGCCGGGCGCCTCGAGCACGCCGACGCGGCGACGAGCCGTGCCGCGGTGGCCGTGGTGCTGCGCCCCGACGGCCGGGGCTCGGCCGATGTGCTGTTCATCGAGCGGGCGGTGTTCGAGGGTGACCCGTGGAGCGGCCAGGTCGCCTTTCCCGGCGGGCGCGCCGAGGCCGGCGACGCGAGCCTGCTCGAGACGGCGGTGCGCGAGACGCGCGAGGAGATCGGCGGCGACCTGTCGCGCGCGGCACGGCTGGTCGGCACCCTCGACGAGATTCACCCGCGCACGCCCGTGCTGCCGGCGATCGTCGTGCGGCCGCACGTGTTCGTGCTCGAGGAGGAGCTGCCGATCGAGCGCTCGCACGAGGTCGCGGACACCTTCTGGGTGCCGCTGGCGACGCTGCTCGACCCCGCGACCACGCGCGAGGTGTCCGTGCGGGCGCGAGGGCTCCGGTTGCGCGTGCCGGGCTTCGTGGTCGGCGAGCGCGTGATCTGGGGCATGACCGAGCGATTTCTCCGGCAACTGCTTGCCCTCGTGTCATCCTGAGGCGTGAGCGGGGAGGGCGCGCGGGGGGAGAGCGGCCGACCACGGCAACACCGAGGAACCGGGAGGGCACGGAGGACGAAACGACGTGCCTGGTTCGGAGCGTACGGCAGGGCCAGCCTGCGGATTGCACCACGGCAAGGCGACCACCAGCGCACTGGCATTTCCGGATTCGCCGGTGCACGCGTCCTCGCCGCGCCCGCCGCGCCCGCCGTGCCGTCCACCGCCCTCCACCGCCCTCCCCGTCCCGGTGGTCGGCTCGTCTCGCTCTCCCCGCCTCTCCGTCTTGGTCGCGCCCGCGCCGTCGGGCTCGCCCCCCTCGCCGGTCCCTCTTGTAAAGTTAGGCGCACCTAAATATTCTGGGAGGAGCCGCGTACTCCCCATGACCACCGCCCAGCCCCCCGCGCGACCCGCCCGCGGCGACGACCCCGACCACGGCCCGGCCGCCTCGCGGCCGATCCCCGCCGACGGCTTCCGGCGCAGCCGCTCCGCGCCAAGCCTGGCCGAGGTCTACCGCACCATTCCCATCAGCGGCCTCAGCTGGTGGCGCAAGCTTCTCGCCTTCGCCGGCCCCGGCTACCTCGTCGCCGTTGGTTACATGGATCCCGGCAACTGGGCCACCGACCTCGCCGGCGGGTCGCGGTTCGGCTACACCCTCCTCTCCGTCATCCTCCTCTCCAACCTGATGGCGGTGCTCCTCCAGGGGCTCGCCAGCAAGCTCGGCATCGCCACCGGTCGCGACCTCGCTCAGGCCTGCCGCGACCACTACTCCCGCCCGGTCGGCATCGCCCTCTGGGTGCTCTGCGAGCTCGCCATCGCCGCCTGCGACCTGGCCGAGGTGATCGGCACGGCGATCGCGCTCAACCTCCTGTTCGGGCTCCCCCTCGCCTGGGGCGTGGCCGCCACGATGCTCGACGTGATGATCGTGCTGATGCTGCAGAACCGGGGCTTCCGCCTCCTCGAGGCGCTCGTGGTCGCCCTCCTCGCCACCGTCGGCGTCTGCTTCCTCTTCATGATCATCCTCTCCCGGCCCGATGCCGGCCCGGTCGCCCTCGGCTTCATTCCCTCCGCCGAGATCGTCCGCAACCCGGCCATGCTCTACATCGCGATGGGGATCCTCGGCGCCACCGTGATGCCGCACAACCTCTACCTGCACTCGAGCATCGTGCAGACGCGCAAGTACGAGGAGACGGCGGCGGGGAAGCGGGAGGCCGTGCGCTACGCCTTCCTCGACAGCACCATCGCCCTCTCGATCGCGCTCTTCATCAACGCCGCGATCCTGATCGTCGCCGCCGCCACCTTCCACACCACGGGCAACACCGGGGTCGCCGAGATCCAGGACGCCTACCAGCTCCTCACGCCGCTGCTCGGCGCGGGGGCGAGCACCGTGTTCGCCATCGCCCTCCTCGCCAGCGGGCAGAACTCCACCCTCACCGGCACCCTCGCCGGCCAGATCGTGATGGAGGGCTTCCTCGACTTGCGCCTGCGCCCATGGCTGCGTCGCCTCGTCACGCGCATGATCGCGATTGTGCCCGCGGGCATCGCCGCTATCTTCTTCGGCGCGAGCGGGACCGCGAGGCTGCTCGTGCTGTCGCAGGTCATCCTCAGCCTGCAGCTCTCGTTCGCGGTCGTCCCGCTCGTCATGTTCACGTCCGACCGCCGCAAGATGGGCGACCTCGTGAACGCGCGGTGGCTCTCGGCGCTCGCCTGGCTCGTGGCCGTGACGATCGCACTGCTCAACGGCTGGTTGCTCGTGCAGGTCGTCCGCGGCTGGCTGGCCTGACGTCCGACCCCGCCCTCCCCACGCGCATGTATCGCCGCATCCTCGTCCCCCTCGAGCACTCCGGCACCGACGCCTGCATCGTGGAGCACGTGCGCGGCCTGGCCCGGCATTGCGGCGCCAGCCTCGTGCTGATCCACGTGGCCGACGGCTGGGTGGCGCAGCACCACGGCCAGCTTGAGCTGCGCGAGAGCGACGAGATGCGCCGCGACCGCGAGTACCTCGACCGGCAGGGCGAGCTCCTGCGGGGCGACGGCTTCGAGGTCGACGCGGTCCTCGCCAGCGGCGACCCCGCCCGCGAGATCGCCGCCGCGGCGCTGCGGGAGCAGTGCGACCTGATCGCGATGGGCACGCACGGTCACAAGCTCCTCGCCGACCTCGTCTACGGCTCGGTCGCGAGCGAGGTGCGCCACATCGCCACGGTGCCCGTCCTCCTCGTGCGCGACCTGGCCCGGGCCGGCGGCGCCAGGCAGGCGCCGGCGTGAGCCCCTCGCGCCGCACGCGCCGCGCCACCGGGCGTGGCCACAGCGGAGGGGGCGCCCGGCACGGCACCGCCGCCGGCCAGGCCCTCACCGGCTCGGTCGAGGACTACGTCAAGGCCATCTACGAGCTCGCTGGCGCGTCGGGGGGCGCCGCCGCCACCACCGACATCGCGGACCGGCTCGCCATCGCGCCGCCGTCGGTGAGCGGCATGCTGCGCCGGCTCGCCGCGCTCGAACTGCTCACCCACGAGCCCTACAAGGGCGTGACCCTCACCGCCGCCGGCCGCCGCGCCGCCCTCCGCATGCTGCGACGGCACCGGGTGATCGAGACCTACCTCGCGCGGCAGCTCGACTATCCGTGGGACCGCGTGCACGCCGAGGCCGAGCGACTCGAGCACGCCGCCAGTGACGAGCTGATCGATCGCATGGCGTCCACGCTCGGCGAGCCCGCCGTCGACCCGCACGGTGCGCCGATCCCGTCGCGCGAGGGCACCATGGCGGACATTCCCCAGCGCATGCTCGCCGACCAGCCGGTGGGGGCCCGCACCCGCGTCACCAGCGTGAGCGACGACGACCCGGCGCTGCTGCGGTACGTCGCCTCGCTGGACATCCGCCCCGGCGCGTCGGTCACGGTGGTCGAGCGCGGTCCGTTCGAGGGACCCCTCACGGTGCGCGTGTCGGGAAAAGGTGGCACCGAGCGGCAGCACGTCGTGGGCCTGGCGGTGGCCCGCGCCGTGAATGTGGACGCGCCGCGCGGGCCGGCTCGGCGCGGCGGCTAGCGCGGTGCCGCCGGGAACGGTGCCGGCGCGCCGAGCGTTTCGCGGGTCGATGCCACGCTCGCCGATCCGGTCGCTGTCGTTCCGCGCGCGGTCGGTCGCGCTGCCCGCCCTGTCGCACGCGCTGCTCGCCGTGCTGCCCGCGCGTGCGCAGGTCGCGCCCCCGGCCGCGCCGCCGCCGGCCCGCCACGCCACGATCGCCCTCGACGCGCGGCTCGCGACCGACGCCGGGATCCGCCTCGGCGACCTCGTCGTCGTCGCCGCCGCCCCCGGCATCCCAGGCGACACCCTGCGCGTGGCCGCGTTCGTCAGGCGCGGCGCCGATCCCAGCGAGGTGGCCCGCGCGGAGTACCGGGTGCGGATGCACCTCGCCGACCTGCAGCGGGTCCTCGGCTACGGCGACCGCGTCGACCGCTTCGCGATCGCCACCCGCGACAGCGCCGCCACCACGAGGGCGATCGCCGGCATCAACGCCGCCGCCTTCGGCTTTCGCGCACACCGCTCCCGCGACATCGCCATCGAGACGTCGCGGACCTTCGCCGTGATCAGCCGGTTCCACAAGGCGATCGGCGTGATCACCATCGGGGCCAGCGCGATCTTCCTGCTCTGCATCATGCTCATGAAGGTCGAGGAGCGGCGGCGCGACGTCGCCGCCCTGCGCCTCGTGGGCCTGTCGGCGGCATCGGTGGTGCGGGCGGTGGTCATCGAGGCGGCGCTCGTGAGCGTGATCGGCTCGGGGGCCGGGGTCGTGCTCGGCGCGGTGGCGTCGCGGCTCGTGAACGCCTGGTACCAGCAGCTCTACCGCACGCCGCTCACCTTCTCGCTCGTCACGCCCGGCATCGTCGGCTTTGCCGTGGCGCTGTCGGTGGTGCTCGGGCTCGCCGCCGGCGTCCTCGCCGCGCGGCGGCTCGTGCGCACCCCGCCCCTGGCCCTCCTCGGCCGGTGATCGGCGTCCTCGCCGCCGCCTCGCTGCTCCGGCACCGGGCGCGCACCGCGCTTGCCGTCGCCGGGGTGGCCGTGTCGGCAGCGATGGTGCTCGACATGGTGATGCTGTCCACGGGCATGCGCGAGTCGTTCCGGTCGCTGCTCGAGCGCGGGGGCTTCCAGGTCCGCGTCGGGCCGCGGGGGGCGATGCCGTTCGACGGCGAGGCGACGGTGGGCGGCGGGGCGGGGCTCCTCGACACGCTGCGCGCGATCCGCGGCATCACCATGGTGGCGCCGGTGCTCGGCGCCACCCTCCATGCGCCGCAGCCCGGCGGCGCGGTGGCCGCCTTCGCCCTCGGCGTGATCGCCGGCTCGCAGGGCGACTACGTGCTGCAGGAGGGGCACGAAGCCGTCGCCGATGGCGAGGTCGTGCTCAACGACCCGATGCTCGCCGCGGTGCGCCGTCGCGTGGGCGACACCCTCACCCTCGCCACCGGTTACGACCCGCAACTGCGCACGTTCAGCGGGGGGCGCACGTTGCGCATCGCGGGCCGCGTGCGCTTCCGCTACCTCGCCGCCGACCAGCGCGGTGCCGCGCTCCCCCTCGCCACGCTGCAGGCCATGGGCGGCGATGCGCGGCGCGACCGGCTCTCGCTCGTCATGCTGCGCGTGGACCCCGCCGCCGATGTCGAGGCCATCCGCGCCGGCATCGACGCCGCGCTGCCGCGCGTCTCGGCCCTGTCCACCGCCACCGCGCTCCAGCAGGCGGAGCAGCGGCTCAGCTACTTCCGGCAGCTGGCGTTCATCCTCGGGTCGATTTCCCTCGTCGTGGGCTTCCTGCTGGTAACCACGATCGTGACGGTGTCGGTGCATGAGCGCGTGGGCGAGATCGCCGTGATGCGCGCCATCGGCGTGAGCCGCCGGCACGTCGTGCAGCAGGTCGTGCTCGAGGGGCTCGTGCTCTCGCTGGCGGGCAGCGCCGGCGGGCTCGCGCTGGGCCTCGTCACCGCGCGCTGGCTGGACTCCATCCTCGCGACCTTCCCCGGCCTCCCCGAGTCGGTGGACTTCTTCCTCTTCCAGTCCATTCCGGCCCTCGCCGCGCTCGGCATGCTCGTGCTCACGGGACTCGCCGCCGGCGCCATTCCCGCGTGGCGGGCGGCCACGCTGCCGGTCGCCGCCACCCTGCGACGCGAGGCGGTGGCATGAGTGGCGGCCTGAGCGGCGGCGCGAGTGGCGCCGCCGCCGCCGGGGAGGTCGTCCTGTCGGCGCGCGACGTGCACCGCGACTACCAGCTGGCCGGCGAGACCGTGCACGCCGTGCGCGGCATCTCGCTCGAGGTGCGCGCCGGTGACTGGGTCGCCCTGGTGGGGCCGAGCGGCTGCGGCAAGTCCACGCTGCTCAACCTGCTCGGGGCGATCGACCGCCCGACGTCGGGCACGATCGCCGTGCGCGGACGGGACATCGCGGCGCTTCGCGACCGCGACGCGACCGCGTTCCGCCTGCGGCACGTCGGCTTCGTCTTCCAGCGCTTTTACCTCATGCCGCAGCTGTCGGCGCTGGAGAACATCGAGCTGCCGATGGCCGAGGCCGGCGTGGCGAGGGCGGAGCGCCGTGCCCGTGCCCGGGAACTGCTGGCGTACGTGGGGCTCGACGCCCGCGAGCGGCACCGGCCGGCCGAGCTGTCGGGGGGCGAGCAGCAGCGGGCCGCGATCGCGCGGGCGCTGGCGAATCGCCCCGCCTTCCTCCTTGCCGACGAGCCCACCGGCGAGCTCGACGCCGCCACCGGCGCGGGGATCATCGCCCTCTTCGCGCGACTCAACGCCGCCGGCACCACGATCGTCGTCGTCACGCACGACGGGGACCTGGCCCGCGCCGCCCGCCGCGTGATTCACCTGCGCGACGGCCATGTGGTCAACGAGGTGCACGCATGACGCGCCGCGCCGCGTTCAGGCCGGCCCGCGGGAGGGCGCGGCGGTGATCTCGCTGCTCGCGTTCCGCAACGTGGCCCACAGGCCGTGGCGTTCGGCGTTCCTCGTCGCCGGGTTCGGCATCGGCGTGGGCGTGATGATCGTGCTGCTGTCCGTGGGCGAGGCGATGCTCGTGCAGGCCCGCGACGAGAAGCTTGTCGGTGGCGGGCAGGTGACCGTCCTCCCCGAGGGGATCGACCTCGAGGTGATGAAGACCGGTGGCGTGGGCGGGCTGTACTTCTCGATCGCCAACGCCCGGTTCGTCGCGCAGCAACTGCTGGCGTCGCCGCGCCTCGGCGGCGACGTGACGGCGGTCGCGCCGCAGGTCGAGGGCAAGACCGTCTGGCTGCGGGCCAACGGCCGCGAGCTCTCCGTGCGCGCCACGGGCGAGGTGCCGGGGGCGACGCGCGCGGTGGGCGCCGGTCCCGCCCTCGCCGCCGGCGCCTGGGACGACAACGACACCGATCGCCGCTGGGGGCACCCGACGCCGGCCGAGCTGCGGCACGAGATCGACCACTTTCACGTTCCCCCGGCGGACCGCCCGCGCGACGAGCGCGAGAGCTGGGGGGAGTGGCACTACGTGAACGTGCTCTACGACGGCGCCCGCCGGTGGGCCTTCCTCACCTTCATGGTCGCCGGCGACGTGCCCGCCGGCCGCTGGGGCGGGCAACTCCTGGTCACGCTCCACCAGCAGGGCGGCCGCGCGCGCCGATTCTCCCTCCTCGTCGATCGGCGGGGCGTGCGCTACGCGCTCGACCGCGCCGACCTCGCGCTCGGCCCCGCCGCCATGACGGTGGACAGTGCCGGCGACTACCATGTGCGCGGCACCGCCCGCGGCGAGGGAGCCGACGCCGGCCACTCGGCGCGCGTGGACCTCGTGCTGCGGCCGGCGCCGCGCGCGTACTTTCCCGGCGCATCGCTCGGTGGCAGCGGGCCCGGCGCGCTGGTGAGCGGGTACGCGGTGCCGGCGCTGCGCGGCGAGGCCAGCGGCACGATCTGCGTCGATCGCGACTGTACGCGGCTGGAGGCCGTGCAGGCGTACCACGACCACAATTGGGGACTCTGGAAGCAGGTCAACTGGGAATGGGGGCAGGCGCGTGCGGGCGCCTTCACCTTCCTCTATGGGCGGGTGCAGCAGACGGGCGCCGCGGCGGCGAGCGTGCCGATGTTCTTCTACCTCGTCGACTCGCTCGGCTTCCGGGCGCTCTTCCGGCCGGCCGCGGTGGCCTACGACGACGCGCGCACGATCCTCGTCGGCGGGCGCAGGGTGCGTGTCCCGGCCCGCGCCACGATGGCCGACGTGCGGGGTGGCGACACGCTGCGCGTGACGATCGAGGTCGACGACGCCGTGGGCACCGACCTCCGCACCGTGCTCGTGCAGCGCGGCGACCGCCGGTCGGCGGGGGCGATCGCCCACCCGTACTTCATCCAGATGAAGGGGCGCGCCACGATCGCCGGCCGCGTGGGCGGCAGCCCGCTGGCCGGCACCGGGCACGGCTTCTTCGAGACGTATCGTTAGCACCGCTGGCGCCGCCCCTCGCCCGGCGCGAATATCACGGCGTGACCGCCAGCACCGCTCCCGTTCGCGTTTGCGTCATCGGCGCCGGCCCCAGCGGCATCGCCGCCGCGAAGAACTGCGTCGCGCACGGCCTCGCCGTGGTGGTCTGCGAGAAGAACGACAAGGTCGGCGGCAACTGGGTCTTCAACGCCACGACCGGCCACTCGAGCGTGTACGAGAACACGCACATCATCAGCTCGAGGGCCTGGTCGGAATACGAGGACTATCCGATGCCGGCCGGATACCCGGACTACCCGGGGCACCGGCAGCTGCAGGCGTACTTCGAGTCGTACGCCCGCCACTTTGGCGTGTACGACCGCATCCGGTTCAATCACACCGTGCGGCACGTCGCGCCCGCCGCCGACGGCGGCTGGGAGGTGCGCCTCCTCGACGCGCAGGGCACGCAGCGGGTCGAGCACTTCACCCACCTGATGGTCGGCAACGGCCACCACTGGGACCCGAAGTATCCCGAGTACCCGGGTCGGTTCGATGGCCGCTTCCTCCACTCGCACGACTTCAAGGGAGTGGACGAGACGTGGCGCGGCCGGCGCGTGCTCGTGATCGGCGGCGGCAACTCCGCCTGCGACGTCGCGGTCGAGGCGGCGCGCATCGCCGGCACGGTCTCCCTCTCGATGCGCAGCCCGCAGTGGTTCTTCCCCAAGTTCATCTTCGGCAAGCCGTCGGATGTCTTCGCCGCCGAGTCGGGTTGGCTGCCGCGCCGGTTGCGGCAGTGGATCCTCGGCAGGCTCCTCCGCCTGCTGCAAGGGCCGTACAGCCGCTATGGGCTCCCAGAGAACACGCGGCCCCCGCTCACGCAGCACCCCACGCTCAACTCGGACCTGCTCGACTTCATCCGGCACGGGCGCGTCGCGCCCCGCCCGGCGATCGCCCGGCTGGACGGCCACGACGTCGTCTTCGCCGATGGGCGGCGCGAGGCCTACGACATCATCTGCGCCTGCACCGGCTTCTGGACGACCTTTCCCTTCTTCGACGAGTCGTTCATCGACTTCAAGCACCTCGAGAAGATCCCGCTCTACCGCAAGATGCTGCACCCGAGGCACCCGACCCTCTACTTCATCGGGCTCTTCCAGCCGCTGGGCTGCATCTGGCCCCTCGCCGACTACCAGGCCCGCCTCGCCTGCCTCGAGATCCTCGGCCGCTACCGCCGTCCCGCAAACCTCGAGGCCGCGATCGCCGACGAGCTCGCGCGCCCGCACTTCGACTTCGACGGCGGACAGCGCCACGCGGTCGAGGTGGACGCCCACCAGTTCCGCGCCGAGCTCGCCCGCGAGTTGCGCACCGCCGGCGTCGACATCGGCCGGCCGCCCGCCGGTCGCAAGGGCCACTACAAGCCGGAGCCGCGCCCGCTGCCGGCTGCCGCGGGCGCCTGACGCGTGGCCGACATCCGCCTTGGCACGCAGGGCTGGAACTACGACGCGTGGGTCGGTCCCTTCTATCCCGACGGCACCCGGCCGCCTGACTACCTCGGCGTCTACTCGCGCGCCTTCAACACGGTGGAGGTCGACTCCACCTTCTATGCGATCCCGCCGGCGAAGGTCGTGCGCGGCTGGGCGTCACGCGTCCCGGCGGGCTTCACGTTCGCGCTCAAGCTCCCGCAGGCGGTCACGCACGAGCAGCGCCTGCGCGGCAGCGCGACCGACATCGCCAACCGGTTCTTCGACGTCGCCCGCGAGCTCGGCGGCAAGCTCGGCCCCATCCTGATCCAGCTTGGTCCCGACTTCGCCCCGGTCGAGGAGGGGGCGCTGCGCGAGTTCCTCCCCCTTCTCCCCAACGACCTGCACCTCGCGATCGAGTTCCGGCAGAAGGGCTGGCTGCGCGACGACATCTGCACGCTCCTGCACGAGCACCAGGTCGCCCTCGCCCTCTCCGACGGCAAGTGGATCCCGCGCCGGCAGCTGCTCAACCTCGCCGGGAAGCCCACTGGCTCATTCGCCTACCTGCGCTGGATGGGCCCCGACCGCACGATCGTGGACTACTCCCACGTCCAGGTCGACCGCAGCGAGGAGCTCGCTGCCTGGTCGGCGGCGGTCCGGGCGCTGGCCGTGCGCCTGCCGAGCGTGTACGGCTACGTGAACAACCACTTTGCCGGCCACTCGCCGCAGAGCGTGCGCGAGCTGTCCCGGCTGCTGGGGCTCCCGGTGGTGGAGCCCCGGCAGTTCGGGGAGCAGATGACGCTGTTCTAGCGGCCCCTACGGCTTCGGCAGCTGGATCATCGGCATCCCCCCGCCGCTCACCATCGGCATCTTCCCGTCCCACCGCTTCGCCATCTCGTACTGCACCAGCGTCGGCGTGATGCTCCTGGCCAGCAGCTCGTTCGCCTTGGCCTGCGCCGTCGCCTCCGCCATGATCGCCTTGGCCCGCCCCGCCGCCTTGATCGAGTCGCCCTGCGCCTGGAACGTGTTCTTCTGCAGCTCGTTCTGCGCCGTGAGGCTCTGCTGCTGCATCACGTTCTTCGTGTTGATCGCCTCGATCACCGTCTGTGGCGCCCGCAGCTCGTTGATCGTGAACTGCCGCACCACCAGCCCGAACGGCGCCAGCCGCTTCTCCATCAGCGCCCGCGCCCGGTTCGTCGCCTCGGCCTTCTTGGGGCCGATCACGTCGGCGATCGCCTCCTCGCCCACCACCTCCTGCAGCGCTTGCCGGATCGCCTGCTTCACGTAGGTGTGCTGGATCGTCGAGATGTCGGTGCGGAAGGTCTGGTAGAGCGCCGGCACCTTGGCCGCCTCCAGCTCGAAGCTCATCGACACGTCGAGCGAGAGGGGCTGCCCCTCCGTCGAGTTGACGTTGATCTCGTCGTTGTTCGGCGACCCCTCGGTGTTCGCCCGCGTCAGCACGAGCGTCTGCATGAACGTCGGATACTCCACGATCTGCGTGAACAGCGGATTGCGGGTGTGGAAGCCGGGGCCGAGCGGCACGTTGTCCACGCCCCCCCCCGCCCGGTGGATCACGATCCCGATGTGCCCCGGGCTGATGTACGTCACCGTGCTCGGCATCAGCACCGCGAGCGCCAGCAGCACCGCGCCGGCGACGAGGAGCCCCTTCCATGGAAAGCCGCCCGGCGACCCGCCGCCGCCGCGCACGAAGTCCCTAATCGAACTGGCCATTCATCGTCTCCTGGTAGCACTCCGGGCAGAGAACGGCGCCCCCGGAGAGGCGCACGAGCTGATCCTCGCGGTGCGCGCCGTGCTTGGGGCAGGTCAGCGCCTCGACGCGCTCGATGCGCCGCCTGTTCTCGAGCTGCCGCATGTACGTGCCGAGCGGCGTGAACCGCCGCAGCCCGAAAAACGCGAAAGCGCCAAGCACCGCCAGCGTGGCGATGAACAGGGCGCTCTCCATCAGGATGGCGTACATGTGAAGGGTGGAATCTAGCGGTTCGCATCCCGGCTGCTCGCGGCCGCCCAACCCGTTGCGGCGACTATCTTTCGCCGTGATGCAGACGCGCCACACCATGTTCGGTCTCGTCGCCGTGCTCGCCGCCGCGGGGATGGTGCGCCTCGGTGTCTGGCAGCTCCACCGACTCGACGAGCGCCGCGCCTTCAACGCCATCCTCCGCGCCCGGCTCGATTCGTCGGTCGTGGACCTTGCCGCGCTGCCGGCCGATTCCGCCAGTCTCGCGTACCGGCGGGTGCGGCTGACCGGCACGTACGACCAGCAGCACGAGTTCGTGCTCACCGGCCGTACTCGGCGCGGCTCGCCGGGCGTCTTCTTCGTCACGCCCCTCCGCCGCGAGGGGAACGACACCGCCGTCCTCGTCAACCGGGGCTGGGTGTACTCCGCCAACGCCAAGGACGTGGCGGACCCGTCGCGGTGGCGCACGGGCGCCGTGGCCAACGTGCCGGCTTGGGTGGACACCTGGCCGCTGGGTGGCTCGGGCCCGGTGGTCGTCGAGGGCAAGCGCCCGGCCGGCGCCCCGGTCCCGGTGCGGCGCCTCGACCTGCCCGCGCTCGCCCGGCTGCTGCCGTACCCGATCGAGCCGTACTACGCCGTGCTGGTGGGCGACACCTCGGCCGCCGCCGACACAACCCACCCGGTGCCGATCCCGCTTCCCGCCTTCGACAACGAGGGAAGCCACAAGAGCTACGCCATCCAGTGGTTCTTCTTCGCCCTCCTCGCCCTCGCCGGCACGGTGGCGTACATCCGCTCCGACCTGCGCCGGCCGGCCGGGAACAACGCGACTGGCGCGGGGAATCACACCCCATGATGTTCCACGCAGCGGGAAGCCCTGCGACCCGCGCCCCCGCTCCACCACCCGGCCGGTGACACGTCGCCGGCCCCACCTCCCCCGCGGAGGGGCCGCACATGGCCACACCAGCTACCGAGAAGGAAGCACGCGACGTCGCCGAAGCCGCGCGTGAGACGGAGTGGCAGTATCCGTCGTTCGCCGCCGAGCTCTACCTGGGGCGCTTTCGCCCGGAGCTCATCCACCCGCACCCGCCGATCGACGACCCCGCCGAGGAGGCGCGTGCCGCCCCCTTCCTGGCGAAGCTGCGCGACCTCCTGACCCGCGTCGACTCCGACGCGATCGACCGCACCGGCGAGATCCCCGAGGAGGTGGTGCAGGAGCTGCGCGACATCGGCGCCTTCGGAATCAAGATTCCCGCGGAGTACGGCGGCCTCGGCCTCTCGCACCTCACGTACGTCCGCGCGATGCAGATGGTCACGTCGAAGGACGGCAACCTCACCGCGCTCGTCTCGGCGTCGCAGTCGATCGGCCTCCCGCAGCCGCTCTCCCTGTTCGGCACCGCCGACCAGAAGCGGCGCTACTTCCCGCGGCTGGCCAAGGGCGCCATCTCGGCTTTCGCGCTGACCGAGGTGAACGCCGGCTCCGACCCGGCGAACATGACCACCAGCGCCGTGCCGAGCGCCGACGGCTCGCACTGGATCCTTAACGGCGAGAAGCTCTGGTGCACCAACGGCACGCGCTGCGAGCTGATGGTCGTGATGGCGCGGACGCCGGACGCGGTGGTGAACGGGAAGCCGCGCAAGCAGATCACCGCCTTCATCGTCGAGGCGAAGGACCCCGGAGTCGAGGTCGTCCACCGCTGCCGGTTCATGGGGCTGAAGGCGATCGAGAACGGCTGGCTCCGCTTCACCAACGTGAAGGTGCCGGCGGAGAACATCCTCTGGGGGGAGGGGAAGGGTCTCAAGCTCGCCCTCACCACCCTCAACACCGGGCGCCTCACGATTCCCTCCGGCTGCGCCGGCGCCGCCAAGGCCATGCTCGAGATCGTGCGCGAGTGGGCCAACGAGCGCGTGCAGTGGGGGCAGCCGATCGGCCGGCACGAGGCGATCGCCCACAAGATCGGCCACATGGCGGCCACGACCTTCGCCATGGAGGCGGTGGCCGAGCTGGCGACGGCGCTCCACCAGCGCGGCGGGGCCGACGTCCGCCTCGAGGCGGCGATCGCCAAGCTCTGGAACACCGAGGCCGGGTGGCGCATCATCGACGACACGCTGCAGATCCGCGGCGGCCGCGGCTTCGAGACCGCCGACTCGCTGCGGGCCCGCGGCGAGAAGCCGATTCCTGTCGAGCGGGCGATGCGCGACTTCCGCATCAACCTGATCTTCGAGGGGAGCTCGGAGATCATGCGGCTGTTCATCGCCCGCGAGGCGGTCGACCCGCACTTCCGCCGTGCCTTCGGCATCGTGAACCCCGAGTCGACGATGGCCGAGCGGTGGGCGGCGATCCGGCAGTCGGCGCCGTTCTACGCCACCTGGTATCCGTCGCGGCTGGTGAACTTCGAGCGGCTCAAGTCGCGCTCCGAGTTCGGCCGGCTCGCGCCGTATGCGGAGTACATCGGCATCGCCGCCAACCAGCTCGGCCGGGCGATCTTCCATGCCATGCTGCGCCATGGTCCCGCGCTCGAGCGGCGGCAGCTGGTGCTCTTCCGCGCGGTGGACATCGGCGCCGAGCTGTTCGCGATGAGCGCCACGATCACGCGGGCGGTGCACCTCGACCGGCGCGGGCAGCGCGAGGCGCTGATCCTCGCCGACGTGTTCTGCCGCGAGGCGCGCGACCGGATCGCGCGGCTCTTCCGCGAGCTTCACAACCCGACCGACGAGGCGGTGACGCTGGTGGCGCGGCAGGTCCTCGCCGGCCAGCACAAGTGGCTCGAGGAGGGGATCGTGGGCCTCCACGCCGCCGACGAGCTGGAGAAGGCGCTGCGGGCGCACCGCGACAGCGGGGACCGGGAGCTCGTGCTCGGCGTGGGCTAGGCGCCTTGGGCGGACGGAAGGGCGAGGAAGATGAAGGGGGCGCAACCACGAGGAGCACGGAGGAGCACGGCGGAGCAGGGAGGAGACAAGGTCAAGGGCAACTGACGTCCTGCGAACACTCCACGCGGGCCGGCGGTGGTCTTCGGGGGCGGATCTCGGCTTGCGGGCCCCCCCGACGCCGGCAGTTGTGTCGTCCGTGCTCTTCCGTGGTGGTGCGCCGTGGCTCCGCGGTCGCGCCCTGCTCCTGTTCCGCGCGGTTCCCTCATGCGCTCGCCCCTACGTCGCGACAGCCGCGTCCTCCGGATCGACCCGCGTCCCCCGTTGCAGCAGCAGCACCGCCACCGCGATCAGCGCCCCCCCCGCCAGCGTCCGCCCGGTGATCGGCTGCCCGAGCAGGAGCGCCGCCAGCACGCTCGTCCAGAACGGCTCCACCGTGCAGACGATGGCCGTGCGCACCGGCCCCAGCACCGCGAGGCCGCGCAGGAAGAGCAGGAACGCCGCGGTGGTGCACACCAGCGCGAGGAGGAGCGCCACTCCCCACGTGCGGGCGGCCATCGGCACCCACAGCGAGCCGTCGAACGCGGCCCACGCGCCGAAGATCACCGCCGCCCCCACGCTCAGCCACGCCGTGGTCGCCGCCGCGCTTGTCGCGTGACGCATCCGGTCCAGCAGCGGGATGTAGATCGCGTACGCCAGCGCCGCCGCGATCACCATCGTCACGCCGATCGGGTCGAGCGCGCCGGCTCCCGGCGATCCCACCATCACGGCGATGCCGCCGAGCGCCAGCGCCAGCGCCGCCACCCGCGGCCCGGTGAGCCGCTCCGTGCCCCGCAGCGCGGCGATCACGGCGACGAACGCCGGGTACGTATAGAACAGGAACGCCTCGGTCGACGCAGGGACCCATCGCAGCGCCACGAGGGTGAGGGTGGTCACGATCGCCTGCCCGCCGCCGCCGAGCAGGACGATCCGCCACCGCACCGCCGGCGGCATGGAGAACGCGGCGCGCCCGCCGGCCGCGAGCAGCAGCACCGGCGCCGCGAGCAGGTAGCGCCACATGATCAGTGCCTCGAGGCTGGTGCCGGTGCCCGTGCCCAGCAGGCTCAAGGTGCTCACCGAGCCGAAGCAGCAGGCGCTGGCGGCCACCACCAGCGTCGCCACCAGCGGTGACCGGCCGGCGCGCGTGCCCCCCTCCGTGCCGGCCGGCGGCTCAGCCAGCGGACGTCATCCCATGTACTTCCCGAGCACCGCGAGCGCGACGGTGAAGTAGATGATGAGGCCGGTCACGTCCACCAGCGTGGCGACGAACGGCGCGCTTGCGCTGGCCGGGTCGAAGCCCATCCGCCGCAGCGCGAACGGCAGCATCGAGCCGGTGAGGGACCCGAACGTCACGATCCCCACCATCGCCAGGAAGACATTGAGCGCCACGAGCAGGTAGGGGACGCCCCCCGCGCCGTAGTCGTACAGCCCGAGCGTCTGCCAGGCGATGATGCGCAGCACCCCGATCGCGCCCAGCAACGAGCCCAGCGCCATCCCGCTCGGCAGCTCGCGCAGGGCCACCCGCCACCAGTCGCGCAGCCGCACCTCCTTGAGGGCCATGGCCCGCGTGATCAGCGACGTCGCCTGCGACCCCGAGTTGCCACCCCCGCTCATCACCAGCGGCACGAACAGCATCAGCACCGGGAGCTTCTGCAGCTCGCTGTCGAAGTGCTGGAGGGCGCTGGTGGTGAACATCTCGCTCACCATCAGGATGCTGAGCCAGCCGGCGCGCTTCCTGAGCATCCCGACGATGCTGATCTGCATGTACGGCTCGTCGAGCGCCTCCATGCCGCCCAGCTTCTGCACGTCCTCGGTCTGCTCCTCCTGGATCGCGTCGATCACGTCGTCGACGGTGACGATGCCAAGGATGCGCTCGCCGTCGTCGACCACGGGAATGGCCACGAGGTCGTACTCGGCGATCAGCCGGGCGACCTCCTCGCGATCGGAGGCGGGATGCACGTGCCGCACCTCGGTGTGCATCACGTCGCCCACCCGCGCCCCCTCGGCTCCCGCCAGCAGCTCCTTCAGCGAGAGCACGCCGCGAATGCGGCCCTCCTCGCTCACCACGTAGATCGCGTAGAGCACTTCCTTGCGGCCCCCGCGGGCGAGGGCCCGCACCTCCCCCAGCGCCTGCTCGATCGTGCGCCCCTCGTTCACGGCGACGAACTCGGTCGTCATCAGCCCGCCGGCCGAGTCCTGCGGGAAGGCGAGCAGCGTGCGGGTGACGCGCCGCTGCGCGACCGGGAGTTCCTCGAGGATCTCCCCCGCGGTCTCCTCGTCGAGTTCCTCGAGCACGTCGGCGCGCTCGTCGTCCGTCATCTCGGTGACGAGCTCGGCGGCGTCCTCCGCGCTCATCGTCTCGAGGATCTCGGCCCGGAGGTCCTCGTTGAGGTACTCGAGCACGGTGGCGGCGCGCTCGGGGCCGAGGGCGTCGAGGAGGGCGCGCACCTTGTCGCGCGGCAGGACCTCGGCCACGTCGGCGAGGTCGGCCGGGTGCAGGTCCTCGGTTTCCGCCGCGACGTCCGCCGGCGACTCGCGGAGCATCGTCAGGATGTCGGGCGCGAGGAGCGCGCTGATCGGATGCTCGTCCGGATGCTCGTGCGGCATGTCAACCTCGGCCGTTCGGGTTCACGAGCGCGGGCGCCCTCCACGCGCTGGAGGCGCTTGCGGTGCGGCAACTTACGCCCGGCGTCGCGGCGCTACAACCGCCCCGGCGCGGGGCGCCAGGCGCTGCTGCAAACCCTTTTGAAACTACGCCTGTCGAAGTCTGCGTGGTTCGCTCCCGCAACGTGGCCCGGCTGGGGATCCGGGGGCCGCGTTTCACCTTTCGCCGCCCCTGGAACGACGCATGCGCCGCCCGCCGGTCGCCCTGCTCCTGCTCGTCGTCACGCTCCCGCGCGCGGCCCAAGCCGCGGCGCAGGAGCCTGGCCCCGATCTCGCGCAGGCGCGCACGCCCGGGGGCGGTGCCGTTGCGGCCGCCCCCGCTCCCACCGGCCCGCGCGCGGGCCCGACCTCGGCGGTGGCGACACGGGCGACGGCGCCGCACGTGCTCGCCGCCCGCGAGGACGATCCCCTCTGGGCGAAGGCCCAGCTGATCGACGGGTTCAAGGTGTTCGACCCGGCGGAGGACGGCGAGCCGCAGTTCCGCACCACGGCCAGGATCGCCTACGATGCGAAGAACCTGTACGTCCTCGTGCGGATGCACGACAACCACCCCGACAGCATCGTGTCGCTGCTCAGCCGCCGCGATGTCCGGACGCCGTCGGAGTGGATCAAGATCATGGTGGACCCCTACCACGACAGGCGCACCGGCGTGGAGATGGCCGTGAATCCCGCCGGCGTGAAGCGGGACTTCGCGATCTACAACGACAGCGAGGAAGACGAGTCGTGGGACGGCGTCTGGGACGTCGTCACGCGGATCGACGGGCAGGGGTGGATCGCCGAGTTCAAGGTGCCGCTGAGCCAGCTCCGCTTCGCGAGCAAGCCATCGCACACGTTCGGCATCATGATCTGGCGTGACATCGCCCGCACGCAGGAGCGGTCGTCGTGGCCGCCGTACCGGCGCAGCAGGACCGGCCTCGCGTCGCAGTTCGGCGACGTCACGGGCATCGACGGCATCGAGACGCCGCGCCGCCTCGAGGTGGCGCCCTACAGCGTCTCCAGGAACTTCCAGCAGGAGCGCAACGTTGCCTCGCGCACGAGCTACGACCGCGTGACGAGGCAGACGGTCGGCGCCGACATCAAGGTCGGCCTGTCGTCCAACCTGACCCTCGACGCCACGATCAACCCCGATTTCGGGCAGGTCGAGGCCGATCCCGCCGCGCTCAACCTGTCCGCCTTCGAGCTCTTCTTCCAGGAGCGCCGCCCCCTTCTTCACCGAGGGCGCCGGCATCTTCAACTCGTTCAACATCGACTGCAACAACGGCTCGTGCAGCGGGCTGTTCTATCCCCGCCGCGTGGGCCGCTCGCCGCAACTCGCCGGCTACTACGGCGACGCCACCACCCCGCAGTTCACGCCGATCCTCGCCGCGACCAAGGTATCGGGGCGGCTGCCGAGCGGGCTCAGCATCGGCATCCTCGACGCCGTCACCGAGCGGGTCGGGGCCCCCGGCGGCCAGACCGTCGAGCCGCAGGCGAACTACTTCGTCACCCGGCTGATGCAGGACCTGCGCGGCGGCAACTCGGGCCTCGGCATGATCGTCACGGCCACCAACCGCAGCCTCGACCCCGACAGCGACCCGTACCTGCGCCGCTCGGCCTACACCGGAGGCGTCGACTTCCGCCACCGGTTCGCCTCCAACCAGTACGCGGTCAGCGGCTGGGTGGTGGGCTCGCAGGTGAGCGGGTCGGACTCGGCGATCGCCCGGCTGCAGCGCAACAGCTCCCACGGCTACCTGCGCCCCGGGAGCGGCCTCGACTACGACCCCACGCGCACCAGCCTGTCGGGCGGCGCCGCGCAGCTCGCCCTGAGCAAGATCGGCGGGGGCATCGTGCGGTTCGAGGTCAACTACCAGCACGTGTCGCCCGGCTTCGAGATCAACGACCTCGGGTTCCAGTCGCGCGTCGACCAGCAGGGCCTCTCGGGGTGGATGGGGCTGCAGATGCTGACCCCCACTGCGCTCTACCGCCGCTGGTACCTGAACTTCAACGCCTGGCGCGGGTGGACCAGCAATGGCCTGCCGATCAACTTCGGCGGCAATATCAACAGCTACATGCAGCTGGCGAGCTACTGGGGCGTGTTCGCCGGGATGAACGCCAACAACGTCGCTGTCGAGAGTTTCGACGACCGGTGGGCCCGCGGTGGGCCGGCCATTCGGCGGGCGCCGCAGGGATCGGCGTGGATCGGGTTCGAGGGCGACTCGCGCAAGCCGATCGTGCCCAACGTGGAGTACGACTGGTGGAACGGCGACGAGGGCAACACCAACGGGTTCTCGTTCAACCCCGGCTTCGGCTTCCGGGCGTCGAGCCGGCTCCAGGGGCAGCTCCGGGCGAGCTACACCCGCGGCACGAACGACACGCAGTGGTACGCCAACTACGGCGACCCGGGCAACGACACCACCCACTACACCTTTGCCCGGCTGGAGCAGCGCACGATCAGCATGACCGGGCGGTTCGACCTGACGATGACGCCGCGCCTGTCGCTGCAGGTGTACGCGCAGCCGTTCATCACCACCGGCCACTGGACCCGGTGGCGCGAGCTCGGCAACGCGAAGGCCGACCGGTACAACGACCGCTTCAAGCCGTTCGCCCCCACGACCGACACGCTGGGCGACTTCAACTACAAGCAGTTCCGCTCGAACACCGTGCTGCGGTGGGAGTACCGGCCGGGTTCCACCCTGTTCCTTGTCTGGTCGCAGGGGCGCGAGCAGTCCGACCGCGACCTCGGGGTCTTCAACTCGCGCCAGGACGTGACGAGCCTCTTCGCCACGCAGCCAAACAACACCTTCCTGGTGAAGGCGAGCTACTGGTTCTCGATGTAGGGCCGGCGCCGCGGCGTCGCTACTCGGTCACCACCGCTTCCGCGCCGCTCTCCACCGCGACCTCGACGTCGTCCAGGTCGAAGCCGGGGAGCACGCCATAGTAGACCGTGTAGTGGTCCTCCCACCCCTCGGCCAGGATGATGCCCAGCAGGTCCCGCGCCGCGTCGGCGTCGGGGAGCAGTACCTCGTCCTGCTTGAGGACCGCGACGTGTCTTTTTTCGCGCATCGCACCCTCCTGCGGGGTTGGACGACCGAGAGGGGACGCCGGTCATCCGGCTCCCCCTGTCCCATAGTATCGCACGGAGCATGCCAAAGGTTTCCTCGCCTTGGTGCGGTGGCGCACGAAGGGAGGGTGTTGCCCCTTTCTTCACCTCGCCGGTGCAGCCCCCTGCGCGACGCGCACCCGCCCCGCCCGCGCACGTTGACGCGTGGGAGGCGCACCGGCGACCTTTCCCGCATGCGCATCGCCTTCCTCGGACTTGGCAGCATTGGTGCCCCCATGGCGCGGCACCTCGCGCCACCCCGGCACGCGCTCACCGTCTGGAACCGCACCCGCGCCACGGCCGACGCCTTCGCCGGTGACACCGGCGCCACCGCGGCGGCGACGGCGGCCGAGGCGGCGCGCGGCGCCGATGTCGTGATCACCTGCCTGCCGAGCTCGCGCGAGGTCGAGGCGGTGGCCGACGCGACCGACGGGCTCGTGGCGGGAATGGCCAGCGGCAGCGTGCTCGTGGACTGCACCTCGGGCGACCCGGCCGCCTCGCGCCGGCTCGCCGCCCGCCTTGCCGGCGCCGGCATTGGCTTCATGGATGCGCCGGTGAGCGGTGGCGTCGCGGGCGCCGTGCGGGGAACCCTGACGGTGATGTGCGGCGGCGACGACGCGACCTTCCGGCGCGTGCATCCCGTGCTCGACGCCTTCGGCGAGAAGATCGTGCTCTGCGGCCCGGTCGGGGCGGGGCACGCGCTGAAGGCCGCCAACCAGGCGCTGCTCGCCGTGCATATCTGGTCGCTCGCCGAGGCGCTCCTCATGGCGACCAGGGCCGGCGTGTCGCCGGCGCTGGCCCTCGAGGTCATCAACGCATCGAGCGGGCGCAGCAACGCGAGCATGAACCTCTTTCCCGAGCGGGTGCTGACGCGCGCCTTCCCCCGCACCTTCAAGCTCGCCCTGCTCGACAAGGACATCGGGATCGCGGCGAGCGTGGCCCGCGAGCAGCGCGTCAGCGCCCCCCTGATGCAGCTCACCGCCGAGCTGATGAAGGTCTCGCACCAGGCCCTCGGCGAGGACGCCGACCACGTCGAGGCGGTGAAGGTCGTGGAGCAGTGGTCCAGCCAGGAGATCGCATGACGAGCCTCGCCACCCCGCCCGCCGCCGCCCGCCGTCCCGCCACGAGCGTGGAGGGGATACGTTCCCACTTCCCGGCGCTCGAGCGCCGGCACAACGGCCACCCCGTGGCGTACTTCGACGGGCCGGGGGGAACGCAGGTGCCGGTGATGGTCACCGACGCGATCACCGACTACCTGCTGCACCACAACGCCAACACGCACTGGGCCTATCCCACGAGCGTCGAGACCGACCGGATGGTGGCACAGTCGCGCGTGGTGCTGGCCGACTTCGTGAACGGCTCGCCCGACGAGATCGCCTTCGGCATGAACATGACGACGCTGACCTTCCACCTCGCGCGCGCCCTTGGCCGCGGCTGGGGGAAGGGCGACGAAGTCGTGATCACCGAGCTCGACCACCACGCCAACCAGGCGCCCTGGCGTGCGCTCGAGCGGGAGCGGGGGATCACGATTCGCGTGGTGCGCGTGGACCCGGCCACCGGCCAGCTCGAGTGGGGCGACCTGGAAACGGCGCTCTCGGCGAAGACGAGGCTGCTGGCGATCGGCGCGGCGTCGAACGCCCTCGGCACGGTGAACGACGTGGCCGCGGCCGCAGCCCTCGCCCGGGCAGTCGGCGCCCTGACCTTCGTGGACGCGGTGCACTACGCGCCGCACCACCTCGTGGACGTGCAGGCCATGGGGTGCGACCTGCTCGCCTGCTCGGCGTACAAGTTCTACGGGCCGCACCTCGGCGTCGTGTGGGGGCGCAAGGCGCTGCTGCAGCACCTCGACGTGCCCAGGCTCGACCCGGCGCCGAACACGGTTCCCGACCGGCTCGAGACCGGCACGCAGAGCCACGAGGGGATGGTGGGTAGCGCGGCCGCGGTCGAGTTCATGGCGGGGATCGGCGACGGGGCGACTCGTCGCGAGCGCCTGGTGCACGCGTTCGAGGCGATGCACGAGCGGCAGGCGGCGCTGCTCGAGCGGATGTGGATCGGCCTCTCGTCGATTCGCGGCGTGCAGACGTACGGCCCGATCCCCGGGCAGCCGCGCACGAGCACGATCAGCTTCACCGTCGACGGCCGGAAGTCCGAGGACGTGGCACTGGCGCTCGCCGGGCTCGGGGTGTTCGTGAGCCACGGCGACTTCTACGCGTCGACGGTGGTGGAGAAGCTCGGTTTCGGCGCGGACGGCCTCGTGCGGGCCGGTGCCGCGTGCTACACGACGACGAGCGAGGTGGAGCGGCTCATTGGCGGCGTGCAGGAGATCGTCGGCCGGGGGTAGCGGACGGGAGGGAGACGAGGGCTGGGGCGGAGCCGACCCCCGGGACAGCGGGCGATGGCGGACGGGACGGAGGAATCCGTGGCAGCAGACCGTCGTGGTCCCGGATGCGCAGCGGGTCGGCTCCCCTCTCCATCCTTGCCGCGGCTCCGGCGCTCCCTACCTGGCCCGGGGCTGCAGCGTGGGGGCGAGCGCCGGCACGAACGGCTCGTACCTCGACCCCGGGCTCCACAGGATCCACCCCTCGTAGCCCGCGTCGTAGGTCGCGCGCATTTGCTCCTTCACCTCGGCCGCCGTGTACTCCGGCTTGCCGATCGAGAACGCCTGCAGCCACGGCCGGACGGCGGTGCGCCCGGCGATGCCGAGCCTGAGGTTGCGCTCGCGGGCCCGCTTGATCGCCGAGTGCACCACCAGGTACGGCTCGGCGTTTGGGCGCGCCGCGCCGAACGCGCCCCGCGGGTAGTGCGAGGGGTACACCATGGGCAGCAGCACGTCGCTCACCGGCGCGAGCAGCTCCCACTGCTGGGCCACCTCGAGGGGACCGGCGATCGACGTCACGAGCCCGAAAACGTCCGCCGTGGTGCGCACGTTGCGCTTGCCAAGCCGCGCGTGCGCGAGGGCGAGGAACTCGGCGATCGTCTGCGGCTTGGGGGTGCCGCTCGCGCCGGGAAAGACCTGAGCGGGGAGGCTCCTGTACGGCTCCGGGAAGCGGATGTAGTCGAACTGCACCTCGGGAAAGCCGAGCGCCGCGAGTTCCTCGGCCACGCCAAGGTTGTACTCCCACAGCTCGCGGTTGTACGGGTTCACCCAGGCGAGTCCCTTGTGGTCGCGCCAGATCCCCCCGTCGGCCTTGCGAATCGTCCACGCCGGGTTCACGCGCGCCGTGACCGAGTCCTTGAAGACGACGATGCGCGCGATCGCGAGGATCTGGTGCGCCTTGAGCGTGTCGAGCAGCGCCTTGAGGTCGCGCACCTTGCCGGAGGTGCCGGCGTTGCGCGCCAGGGCGGGGTTGCGCGACTCGTAGTTGAGCCCGAACTCGTCCTTCATGTCGAGCACGAGGGCGTTGACCTCCGTGCGGTCGGCCAGGTCGATGAATTGCCGCATCCGCCTCGCGCTCTGCGCCGCCCACCGGTTCACGTACAGCCCGCGCACGATCGGCGTGTCGAGCGCGGCGGCACGCGACGGTGCGTGCGCGGCGGCGGCGGCGGCCGGGGCAGCGGGCGCGGAGGCGGGCGATCGCGCCGGGGCGGGCGCCTGGACGGCGGCCGGCGCGGGCGACTGCGCCTGGAGCGCGGCCGCGAGCACGAGGGAGAAGGTCATGGGACGCGGAATCTAGCGGGGCCGCCAACCTCGTATATTCACGGCATGAGACCCCTCGCGGTCGCGCTGCTGGCCCTCGCCGGGTGCGCGCCCAACCGGCCGGCGCTGGCGCCGCCGGATGCCGAGTTCCTGGTGGCCACCGACGACTCGACCTTCTGGGTTCGGGCGGGGCGCGACGGGATCAAGCTCCGCGCCGCGCCACTGATCCTTGCCCGCGTCGGTGGCCGGTTCCTGGAGCTCTACGTTGCCGACGACGACCGGTCATTCTCCGAGGCGGTGTTCGTGGGCCAGCGCGTGTACGCCCGGGACCTCGAGCGGGGCGACTCCGCCGCCGTCTTCCACGACACCGTGGTGCCCCCGCTCGCCCAGGCGTGGCGACAGGCCCACCCCGACGACACTCCCCTCGACCCCGACGAGCCGGAGCCGGAGCACCCGGAGACCCGCGCCAGCGTCGACATCGCCCTGCTCGACGTGACGGGCCACTGGCTGTCGATCGAGGTGCATGCCGACCTGTCGCCACGGGGCTCGGAGCTCGTGCACGAGTCCCGGCGTGCGGTGCTCGACCTTCGCTCCGCCCGGGTGGCGGGGCTGCGTGACCTCACCGCGGGCGGCGACGCGGCGCGTTTGCTCGCCGAGGCCCGGGCCGCCCTCGGCGCCGCGCGCGACTCGGCGTCCCGCCTGAGCGACGAGCGGGGGCCGGCGGCGCTGCGCGCGCTGACCCTGCTCGGCGTGGACTCGACCAGCTTCTCGCTCACCGCCGTGCGCGACGAGGCGGCGGTCCAGTTCCTGGCCGGTGCGGGACGAATGACGGTGGACGGCACGAGCCTTCCCCTCACGCCGCTGGTGCTGGCGCGGCCCCCCTGGCTCACCGACGACATGCGGGCGGCGCGCGCGACGAGCGAGGTCGACCTCGGGTCGGGACGGGCCGTCGAGCGGTGGGCCCGCCCCGGGTACGAACTGCTGGCGCGCTCGGACGCCGGGGCCGACGCCCTGCAACTGGCCCTGCGAGACACGGAACGACGCGAGTTCCCACTGGGGGCGGTGCAGGGTGAGGTGCGGCGCATCTACTGGCTCGACAGCCCGCCGGTGGATCCCGAGAGCCGCCGGGCCCTCGGGCGCGCCTTCGACGAGGCGTCGTACTATTCGGACGTGGTCCGCACGGTGCGCGATTCACACGGCCGTCCGGCCCCGCGCACGCGCCTCGCGGCCGCGACCTCCCGCTCCGCGACGCGGACGTCGGCGCGGCGCCCCGGCGCCACGCACGCACGATCCCCCCGACACTCCCGAGCCCGTCCCCGCGCATGACCGACGCCCCCCGCCCCAAGCGTCCCGCCCGCGAGTCGTACAACCAGACCTCGCGCCTGATGATGCCGACGGACGCCAACAACCTTGGCCACGTCTTCGGCGGGGCGATCCTCGCCATGATCGACATGACGGCGGCGATCTCCGCCATTCGTCACGCCCACGCCACCTGTGTCACGGTGTCGATCGACCGCGTCGACTTTCGCGAGCCGATCCACCTTGGCGACCTCGTGATCATGAAGTCGGCGGTGAATTTCGCCGGGCGCACGAGCCTGGAGGTCGGGGTGCGGGTCGAGGCGGAGAACCTCAAGACGGGCGAGCGGCGGCACACCAACACCGCCTACGTCTCGTTCGTGGCCGTCGACCTCGAAGGGCGACCGAGCGTCGTGCCGGAGGTGGTGCCGGAGTCGGCGGAGGAGCAGCGGCGGTTCGCCGCCGCCGCACGGCGCCGGGCGCACCGCCTCGAGGTGCTGCGCAGCGAGGGACAGATCAAGCCATGAATCGCGAATGCGCAACGGCGGCTTGACCCCGCGGGCGCCACGGGCGCAGGCTTCCGTCATGCCGAAGCTGTTCACCGTCGACGAGGCCAACCGCACCCTCCCCCTCGTGCGGCGGATCGTCGACGACATCGTGCGCGGCTACGCCGCGTGGCAGGACAAGGTGCACGAGTGCGAGCTGGCCGCGGCCGGGGCCCCCGGCGCCGACGCGGAACGGCTGCAGCAGGAGGCGCAGCGCCTCGCCGCCGACATCGAGCAGTGCCAGCGCGAACTCGGCGGGTTGGGGGTGGAGTTCAAGGGCTACGACATGGGGCTGGTGGATTTTCCGGCTGCGATCGACGGACGGCCCGTGTACCTCTGCTGGCGGCTGGGGGAGGCACGGGTGGAGCACTGGCACGAGCGTGACGCGGGGTTTGCCGGACGGCAACCGCTGGCACCGGTGATGCCGCTGGTCCACTAGGGAGAGGGCACGCGATGGCGAAGAAGGGACGGGAATGGCGCTCGGCCGACGGCACGACGTACCGGGTCGAGGTGCAGCTGGCGGGGGCGAGCAGCGCACTCGTGGTGTGGAAGCACGCCGACCGGTACCAGGATCGTTACGTGACCTGGCAGGCGCCTGAGGCCGAGGCCCGCAGCGTGACCGCCCGACTCGGCGAGCGCGACGTGCTCAGGCGGCTGGACGACGCGGCGCTCGCAAAGCTCTTCCGGCGCAGCGCGCCGGTGTCCGCCGGGGCGACGCCGCTGGGCGGCGAGTCGTAGCGACGTCCGGAGTGGCGCCGCGGCCTACGTCGCCGCCGCGCCCGCCTCGCCCTCGTACGGCACCTCGATCTCCATCCCGTCTCGGGCGACGGTGGTGGCGCGAAAGACCTCGCGCGCCTCGCGCTCGAGGTCGCCCGTGTCGCGGGTGTAGCGCGCCGACAGGTGAGTGAGGGCAAGGCGCTTCACCCCGGCCCGGTCGGCAACCATTGCGGCCTCGCGGGCGGTCGAATGGCCCGTGTCCACCGCGCGCTGTGCCTCCTCGTCGGCGAAGGTCGCCTCGTGCACCAGCAGGTCGGCGCCGCGGGCGGCTTCGACCGTGGCGTCGCCCGGGCGGGTGTCGCCGGTGATCGCGACCAGGCGCCCGGGGCGCGTCGGCCCGACCAGCACATGCGGCTCGATGACCTGGCCGCTGTCGAGGGTGATCGCCTCGCCCTTGTGGATGCGCCCCCAGAGCGGCCCCTCGGGAATGCCGAGTTCCTTCGCCAGCTCGGGGTTGAAGCGGCCGCGCCGCTCGTCCTCGACGATCGCGTACCCGAGCGACGGGGCGCCGCGGTGATTCAGCTCGAAGGCCCGAATGCGGTAGTCCTTGCGGGGGATCTCGTCGCCGGGGGCGAGCTCGCGCACTTCGAGCGGGAAGCCCAGCTTCTCGAGGCCGAGGCCGTCCATCCTCTTCACCATCCGCTCGGCGCCCCGCGGCCCCCACAGGCGAACGGGCTCGGTGCGGTCCTGCAGCACGAGGGTGCGCATCAGGCCGAGCATGCCCAGGAAGTGGTCGGCGTGCCAGTGCGTGACGAAGAGGTCGGCGAAGGTGAAGCCGACGCCGTACCGCATCATCTGCCGCTGCGTGCCCTCGCCGCAATCGAACAGCATCGTCTCCCCCTCGCGCACGAGGGCGAGCGACGAGACGTTGCGCTCGACCGTGGGGCGCGCCGCGGCCGTGCCGAGAAACCGGATGGAGAGGCTCATGGGACCGAGGCAATATAGAGTGGGCGGACGGCCCGGCGGGCGCGTGGCGCTGGTCCTCGCCCTCTGCGTGGTCGTGGCGCGCGCGGCGCCGGCGCAGGGCGGGATGCGGCCGTCACCGGCGCTGCTCGCGCTGCTCGCCGAGTTCGACCGCATGGCGGCGCTGCCGCTCTGGCCGGGATTCGAGCCGCGTCGCACGCCGCTGGCGATCTACGACGGCACGCACACCTGGCTGGTGCGGCATCCGTCGCCACCGGACGGATACCTGCCGGTGCGCGGTCGCAGCGACATCGTGGTGGCCGGCGGCAGGCAGGCGGAAGTGACGTCGAACTCGAGCGCGACGATCGGCGGCGTGCCCACGGCGACGGTGATGCCGTCGCCGCCCGGTTCCGACGCGCGGCACCGCGCCGGGGTCGCGATCCACGAGGCGTTTCACGTCTTCCAGCGGGCGCGGCACCAGGCGTGGCAGGCGAACGAGGTCGACTTCTTCACCTACCCGCACACCGACGCCGCCAACCTCGCGGGCCGGCGCCGCGAGTACGCGCTGCTGCGCCTCGCCCTGGCAACGCGCGATTCCGCCGGCGCGGCCTGCCACGCCTTCATCGCGCTGCTTGAGCGGGACACGCGCTATCGCACCCTTGGCGCGGCCGGCGTGGCCTACGAGCGGCTGGGCGAGCTGAACGAGGGGCTGGCGACGTATGTCCAGATGCGGGCGATCGGGGCGCCCGACGCCGAGGCGGTTCCCGACTCGACCCTTCCGCCCGACGGCGTGCGGGCCCAGCTCTACCTGGGCGGGCCGGCGTGGGGACGCCTCCTCGACCGGTTCGCCCGCGGCTGGCGCGACACGCTCGAGCGCCGCGACTCGCTGACCCTTGACGGGCTGTTGATGCGGGCCCTGCTCCGCACCAGCACCGAGCGGCCGAACTGCGGGCTCGGCGCGGCGCGGTGGGCCGCGATCGACTCGGCGGCGGCGCGCGATGCGGCGGGGCTGGTTCGGTCGCTGGCGGCCGACGGCGAGCGGTTCCTCGCCCGCGCCGGCTGGCGGATCGTGATCGACGCGTCGCGCAGCCCGATCTTTCCCGCGGGGTTCGACCCGCTGAACGTGCGGCGGGTGAGCGAGCGCAACGTGCTGCACACGCGATTCGTGGAGCTGGCCAACGGCCAGGGACGGCTCCATGTGGTGGGTCGCGGCGCGCTCACGGAGTCGGCGGGGGCGCACCCGATGTTCAGCGGGGCGCGCACGGTGACGATCGCCGGGCTCGACGCCGAGCCCGTGGTGCGCGACTCGGCGGGGACGACGCTCGTCACCGCGGATGGCGTGACGGCGCGGTTCGCGAGGGCCACGGTGGCGCGGGAGGGGCAGGTGGTGCGGGTGACGCTGGCGCCGCCGTCACCCTGAGCGAGGCGTGGCCGAAGGTTGTGCGGAAGCGAGGGATCCGTGAGCGCCGGGACCCGCCATGGCGCGCGACGGCCGATGCGTGCGTGCATGAGAACTCTCGCCTGCGGGCCGCGTCGCGTCCTTCCGCTCGAGCTGACCGCCTACGCCGGAAACTCCCGAAGCACCCGCGCGTGCACCTCGGGATTGATGTTGCTCCCGGTGACCACGACCGCGGCCGGGGTGGGAAGCACGGCAATGCGGCGACCTCGCAGGGCGGCCACGCCGGCCGCCCCGGCGCCCTCGGCGATCACGCCATGCGTGCGGTACAGCCAGGCGATTGCCGCACCGATCTCCTCCTCGCTCGCCACGGCGATCTCGTCCATCACGCTGAGGCCGACACGCAGTCCCTCCTCGAACACCTGCCCTGACAGCCCGTCGGCCAGCGTCGCCGGCACCGGCACCTCGACCACGCGGCCGGCGGCGACGCTGGCGGACATCGCGTTGCTGCGGTCGCCCTGCGCGCCGATCACGCGCACCTGCGGCGCGCGGGACTTGAGGTACCGGCCGATGCCGCCCAGCAGCCCACCCCCGCCGACGCTCACCACCACCGCGGCCAGCGCGGGCAGCTCCTCGAGGATCTCGATGGCGACCGTGCCCTGGCCGGCGAAGACCCCGTCGCCGTCCTGCGGACTGACGAAGGTCGCGCCGGTGCGCGCCGCATGGGCGACCGCCAGCTCGTGCGCCGCGTCGTAGTGCGGTGCGCGGTCGTCGACCGTGGCACCGAGGGCGCGAATGCCCTCCTTCTTGACGACGGGTGCGGTGGCGGGGACGTAGATCGTGGCGGCGATGCCGAGTTCGCGCGCCGCCCAGGCGCAGCCGAGGCCGTGGTTCCCCGCCGACGACGCGACGACGCCGGCCGCGCGCTGCGCCGGCGAGAGGGTCACGAGGCTGTTGTAGGCGCCGCGCAGCTTGAACGAGCCGGTGCGCTGCTCGCACTCGAGCTTGAGCCAGACGTCGCCGCCGGCGAGGGCCGAGAGGGGGGCCGAGCGGATGAGGCGGGTGCGCAGCGCGACGCCGCCGAGGCGCCGGGCGGCGGCCTCGATGTGCCCGGCGGTCACGTCGGCGAACATCGGTCAGCGCTTGCGGAGGAGGGCGGCGGGACGGGCGGCGACGCGGGGAAAGGCGGCCAGCAGCCGCCTGTCAAAGGTGGCGAGGGGGCGCTTCTCGCGCACGGCGAGTTCGACGAACAGGGCGTCGTAGCCCGAGGCGTTGGCGCGCAGGGCGATGGCAAGCGCGGCCTCCACAAGGCTGGCCATTGGAACGGACCGGATGCCCAGCAGCGCGGCATCGGCAAGGCGGCGGTGGGCCAGCTCGGCGGTCGTGACGCCCTGCCGAGCCGACATCCACAGCGTGTTCACGAGTTCCGCCTCCCACAATGCCGGCGCCATCGGGTCGTCGACGCTTCGCCAGAACGCGTCGACCTCAGCCGTGAACGGCGGCGTGGCCAGCAGGTAGTACGCGATGACGTTCGTGTCCACCACCGCCTTCATCGACGGCCCACCTCGACCCAGGCGTCGATCTCCTCCGGCGTGACCGGGCGCAGCAGCTCGCCGCGGCTCGCCTCGATGCGCCGCATCGCGGCGGCGCGGCCCGTCGTTCGTTCCTCGAGCATGACACGTACCTCCTGTTCCATGGAGCGCTGGTTGCGCAGCGCCAGGGTCTTGAGGGCCTTCACCACGCTGGCTGGCACGTTGCGTATCGTCAGGGTTGCCATGGCGCCTCCGCCGTTGCTAGCAGAATGCTAGCACAGGGCGGGTGCGTTGCGCCACTCGGCAGCCAATCTGCCGTCGGGGACGCCCGGGAGCCGCACCATGGCGTTGCCCGATGGGTCACTGGAGTGCAGGCCGAGGAGGTGGCGAGCTCCCCCTACACTCCCAGCGTCCCCTGCGCGGCCGTCGTCCCCAGCCAGCGCCGCTCGTACTCCGCGGCGTCGAACTTCTTGTAGGCGCGCGGAATCGACATCGAGCGAATGGTGCCCCACACCGGGCGCTCGCCCCACGGCCGGTCGAACTTGCCGAAGCACCACTGGATGCCGCCGTACGAGCCCGGGTCGCGGCCGTCGAGCCCCCACTTGTTGTTCAGGTGGACGAGGTGCCTGAACGCCTCGCTGTACGTTCGCGTCCAGAGGATCACCGACTTGCCCCAGTACATGCGCATCACGTTGTGGATCGCGCCGGTCTCGACGAGCTCGCGCTGGGCCGCGTTCCAGAGGGGGTACGCGGTCTCGCCGCGCTCGAGCTGCGCGAGCGAGTAGTGGGCTTCGCGCCGGTCCTTCACGTGCGCCCGCATGGTGTCGTGCACCCACGGCGGCAGCGCGTGCAGGGTGCCGAACCGCGGATTCCTGGTGCAGAAGTTGAGCGCCAGCTCACGCCAAGTGAGCAATTCTTCGAGGAACTTCGCCACCGCCCCGGCGGGGCCGTGCGCGATCGCCGTGCGCGCCACTTCGGCGGCGCTCACCTGGCCGAAGTGCAGGTATGGCGACATCCGGCTGCTGCCGTCGGCGTCGGCGGGATCGGCGCGGCGCTCGTCGTAGTCGGCGAGGGCCCCGCGGCAGAAGGCGGCGAGCCGGGCGCGCGCGGCAGTGAGCCCGCTGGCCACGGCCGAGACGCGTGGCACGGTGTGGTCGATCTCGCAGGCGGCGACCTCGCGGGCGATGTCGGCGTGCGCGAGGTCGAGCGGGTCGAACTCGAGGTCGCGCAGCAGCCGCGGCGGCATCGCGACCCGGGGCGGCTCGTCTCGCACGCGCTCGAGGCAGTGGTCGCGGATCGCGGCGAGCTTCGGGCGGATCGTGCGGGCGGCCCATTCCTCCTTCGCGAAGCTCGCCGCCGGCGCGACGCCGTAGGAGTCCACGGCCACGACCCGGCACTCGGCGCGCGCCGCGAATCGTGCCGTACGACCGGCGATTCCGGCCGTGGGCAAGGCGTCGGTGACCACCATCACAGCCCGGCCAGCCAGGCGGTCGACCACGCGACGGTCGTCGTTGCGTCGGCGCCGCAGGTGGAACTGGTACGCCAATCCGACACGCCCTGCCCGTTCGGCAAGCTCCCTGGCGTTCTCGAGGATGAACGAGTGCACCCGGTCGCTGGCGTGCTCGTAGGTCGGATCGAGACCCTGATAGACCAGGAGTGGCGTGCCGAGACGGTTGGCCTCGAGCGTGGCCAGCCGGAGCGCCCAGTTGTCCTCGAACCGATGCGTAGCCTGCATCCAGTACAGCACATAGGCCCCGCCGGCACGCTCCCGGCGGTCGTTCGTGGCGCTGGCGCGGAGGGCGAGCTGGCCGTTGACGAAAGGGGAATCGGGGCGATGGGGGCGGCTGCGCATATCTTTGCGGGAACGTGACTTGTATGTCGCCGGTTCCTGACCGAGGAGCGGCAGGTTGCCTTGACCAGAGGGCACGAATGGGCTATGTTGAAGCATGACACGGCCCTGCGTCGTTCTCTGCGGGGCCGTTCGCATTTTCCCGGTGCGGGCGCCCACGGGCTACCCCCGGCGAAACGCGGGGCTGTAGCTCAGCTGGGAGAGCGCTGCAATCGCACTGCAGAGGTCAGGGGTTCGATCCCCCTCAGCTCCATGAAACGTGACGGACGGCACGCCAGGCGGGAACTTGGCATGCGTCCTGCAATACAAGATGATGCCCGCCACCGCTCGGTAGGACGGAGAGTTCCAATGACGGTGTGCGTGGCTCCATGGCCGGGTGATCCCCGGATTGGAGCGGGCGCGTTCTCGGCAACGAGACCGCGCCCGCTGTGCCTTGGTGGGTCCCGCGACCGCCGGCGCCGCGGCTAGCGAACCGTGGCGTAGCGAGCGACCGCGTCCTGCCTGAGCGCGGCAAAGGCCTCCATGAAGAACCTGGCTTCCTGCTCCTCGCTCAGCCCCGCGTAGTCGCCGAAGACGCCGGCGCCGAGGTAGCCGAGCCACCGCACCACGGCACTCTCGCGCACGAAGACGCGCGCATTGCGCGAGATCGTGGTCTCGGCACCGGGGTTGTCGCGGATCACGATCCGGAGGAGCGATCCCTCGCCCTCGAATGGGCGGCTGCGAGCGCCCGTCACGATGCGCGCGAGGAAGGTGGGAAGGTGCCAGCGCGGCGGCTTGCGGAAGTGCATCTCCCAGCCGCGCTCGGTGGCGGTGCGCACCACGGAGAAGTCGCTGGCGAGATCCGAGATCCCGACGGAGAACATCCCCGCCTTCATGAAGATCTCGCTCGTGAGGGTGAGCTTGTCGGGGAGCGGCCGTGCCGGCCCCTCGAATGGGGCGAGCTGCCCCTTGTCGATGCGCCAGCGGAACTGGATGACGTTCTTGCGGCCGTCGCCCCAGAACCACCTCGCCCCGGTGGCGTCGGTGAGCACCAGGCCGTAGCGCGACGAGCCGACATGCCGGTCGAAGAAGGCGGCGAGGGCGGGCATGGTGGCGCGAATCCGGTCGGGATGGACGCGCACGGCGAAGGTGACCGCGTGCGAGCCGTCGCCGAGGGGCGTGGCGCGCAAGGTGTCGATGTCGACCAGGCGCCCGAGCGCAGCGGCCGAGTGTGGCGCGAGGGTGTGGAGTTCGGCGCGCATCTCCTGCTCGCTCCGGCCGGCCGGCGAGGCGAGGAGTGCCGCGAACATCTCCGCGAACTCGGCCGACGACACCGTGCCGACGGCGAAGTCGACCGCCGATGCCCACTCCCAGTCGCCGGCGGGAAGCTTGCGCAGCGTGGTGTGGTGCCGGCCGTCGGCGAGGGCCGCGATCGGGGGAAGCAGCGCCTGCTCGCGCATGGTGTAGCCGGCGGGGAGGAGCGAGCCAACGGCGGTGAAGGTCGCGGCCGAGTCGGTGCGGGCGACCCAGACCGCGGTGTCGTTCCAGATGGTGGAGGGCGACAGCGCGCCCTTGCCGATGCGCTGGCGGGCGGTGGCGAAGCGCGGCTCGCGATGGACCTGCGTGAAGCGGGCCCCGAGGGCGGTGAAGAGCTGCCCGGCGTTGCGGGCTCGCTCGTCGTCGCTGGCGCCGAGGGCATCGACGGGGGCGCGGCAGGCGCTCGCGCCAAGGAAGGTGGCGAGGGCCCAGGCGGCGAGCAGCGGCGAGTGGAGCGGGGGACGAGCGCGCAGGGAAATGCCGGGAAGCCGCGACGGCGCGGGGTTGAACGAGCGGGGACTGACGGGTAAACTAAGGGTCCTGCCGATACTTGGCGCGACGGGAGACCGGCTGCAGGTCGGGTAAGGACCGACCGTCGGAGCTGCGGGAAGGCCCACTGCCCCTTGGTGTAACTGGCAACACGCCTGACTCTGGATCAGGAGAGTCCTGGTTCGATCCCAGGAGGGGCAATTCGAGCAGCGCGAAGCCCGGCGACCACGAGAGTGGTGGCCGGGCTTTGGCGTACAACGAGGCGCGCGAGCGCCGTACCCGTGAACCGATGCCGTGACGAGTGTCCGAGCGCCGGCTACGGCCTTCCCGCCACGCCGATCGCCGCGATGGTCTCGCCCTTGCCCATCGACGGCACCGGCCGCACGTAGAGCACGATCCCGTCCGCCGGCGACGTCGCCACCTCGATCTCGCGCCCGAGGTAGTCGGTGGTGCGTCCAAGCCGCGTGCCCTTGCCGACGCGCTGGTCGCGCCGGACCTCGGGATGGAAGATGCCGTTCACACCCGACGTGACCGAGAGCATCCCGGTGAGCCAGACCGGGCGCCGCACCGGCGTCGCCCTGCGGTCGAGCATCTTGAGCTGCGCCATGGCGCCGAAGACGCCGGCGACCAGCGTGTCGATGTCGGCCCGGGTCGAGATGCCGGCGTACCCGGCTTCCACCGTGATCGACGGCTTGCCACGCGTCGTCGCGGTGTTCTCGAGGTAGCGCGAGGCCGCGGGGTCGCGCGGGCGGTCGCGCGAGACGACGATGTGGTCGAGCCCGAAGGCGAGCACGAGGGCCTTCGACGCGGAGTCCTGCGCGGCGTTTCCGCTCACGGTCCAGTAGCTGAAGGGGCGGAGGCTCTCGTCGAGGTCGCCGCCGTGCATGTCGATGAGGTGGTCGGCGGGCTCGACGACGGCGCGGGTGATGGCCGCGGAAGCACGCTCCGTCTGCGATCCGTTGGGATTGCCCGGATAAAAGCGGTTCATGTTCTTGCCGTCGACCGGATTGAGGTGCGGGGTCATCCGCTCGAACGACGGAATGTTCACCAGCGGGACGACGATCACGGTGCCGCGCACCTTGCCGGCGTCGAGCCGCTGGATGAGGGCCTCGGCGGCGAGGATCGAGGCGTACTCGGTGCCGTGCGCGCCGGCGACGACGGCCAGCACGGGTCCCGGGCGGGCGCCGTGCACGACGGCCACGGGGATGTCGAGCGCGGCGTCGACCCCCGCGGGAACGGCGAGGACGCCGGTGGCCTTCTCGCCGCGACGGGCGGTGGCGGAGCCGACGGTGAAGGCGGGGTGCGGGTCGGGTTGCTGGGCGGGGAGGGGACGGGCGGTCGCACCGGCGAGCGGCGCGGCGATCAGGAACGGCAGCGAGATCGCACGAAGGCGGGAGGGCATGGGCGATCGCATCGGCGGCGAAGAGAAGGAGGGACGGGCGCGTGCTAATCTGGCGTCGCGCGCCCCCGTGGGCGAGCCGGTGTCGCGAATCACGAGCCGGCGATGTACCGTCCAGTCGACAGCTGCGGACGCGGTCGCGGGCGGCCAGTGGCCTCCGCGACCGGTCCATGCACCATACTGACCGGATCGGGAGACTCCCGTGAACTCGCCCACGCATGTCGTCACCAACCAGTTCGACGAGCTGACCGGCTACAACCTGTTCGCCACCGACGCGCCGTTGCACGAGGCGCTGGAGCGTGCCGGAGCGGGCGCGTTCGTGCCACAACTCGACGCCTACGGTGCCCGCGTGGGCCGCGCGGAGACGTACGCCCTCGCCGCGGAGGCCAACCGGCGGGCGCCGGAACTCCACGCCTTCGACTCCCGCGGCCGGCGCGTGGACGAGGTGCGATTCCACCCGAGCTGGCACACGCTGATGGCGATGTACCGCGGCGAGGGGCTGGTGGCGCTCCCGTTCCGCGACACCCGCACGGGGCGCTGGGCGGCGTGGGCCGCCGGGTTCTACCTGCACGGGCAGGTGGAGGCGGGAACGCTCTGCCCCGCCACGATGACGCAGGCGTGCATTCCCCTCCTGCAGCGGGAGCCGGCGCTGTGGGCGCTGCTGCGCGACAAGCTGTACGACGAGCGGTACGACGCCAGCGACGTGCCCCTCGACCGGAAGCCGTCGGCGTGGATCGGGATGGGCATGACCGAGAAGCAGGGGGGATCGGACGTGCGTGCCAACACCACCGCCGCCACGCCGGTGGGCGCCGGCGGTCGCGGCGGCGAGTACCTGCTGCGCGGCCACAAGTGGTTCTACTCGGCGCCGATGAGCGATGCCCACCTCGTGGTCGCCCTCACGCCGGGGGGCGGGCCGGGCTGCTTCTACGTGCCGCGGTGGCGTCCCGACGGGAGCCGGAACGCCGTGCTGGTGCAGCAGCTCAAGGACAAGGTGGGGAACCGCAGCAACTCCAGCAGCGAGGTCGAGTTCGACGGTGCGTGGGGCGTGCTGATCGGCGAGGAAGGGCGGGGGATCCCGACGATCATCGAGATGGCGAGCTACACGCGCCTCAACTGCGTGGTCGGCAGCGCGGCGATGCTGCGACAGTGCCTGGTGCAGGCGCTCGCGTACGCGCGGCAACGCGTCGCGTTCGGCCGCGTGCTCGCGGAACAGCCGCTGATGCGCGCGGTGCTGGCCGACCTCGCCATCGAGGGCGAGGCGGCGATGGTGCTGCTGATGCGCCTGGCCGAGGCGTACGAGCGGGGCGACGACCCGGCGCACCGGCCCTGGAAGCGGGTGATGACGCCGGCGGCGAAGTTCTGGGTCTGCAAGCGCGCCGTGGAGCTGGCCGGCGAGGCGATGGAGGTCTTTGGCGGAAACGGGTACGTCGAGGAGAGCATCATGGCGCGGATCTACCGCGAGGCGCCGGTGAACTCGATCTGGGAGGGGTCGGGGAACGTGATGTGCCTGGACGTGATCCGGGCGATCGCGAAGGAGCCGGCCGCGGCGGCGGCGCTGCTGGACGAGCTCGCGCGAGACGGTGGTGACGAGCCGCGGCTGCGCCGCGAGCTGGATGGGCTGCGGCGGCTCTTCGATGCACCTGGCGAACACCGCGAGGGGCTCGGCCGGCGGCTGGCCGAGCGGCTGGTGCTGGTGGCGCAGGGCTGCCTGCTGCGGCGGCACGCGCCGGGGTTCGTGACCGAGGCGTTCATCGCGACGCGCTTCGACGAGGGCTGGGGGCGGGTGGCCGGCGCGGTCGACTGCCGGAACGTGGACGTGGGGGCCCTGCTCGGGCGCGCCTTCCCGGCCTGACCGAACCGCCGCCGGCGCGGTACTGTTTGGCGCGCATGCATCCGGCCTGGCACCAGACCTACGACCCGCTCGGCAGCGCGCCGGTCTCGACGCTGGCGGCGGCGCTGCCCCTGCTCGTGCTGCTCGGGCTGCTGGCGTCGCACCGGGTGCGGGCGCACGTGGCCGCGCTCGCGGCGCTGGGGGCGGCGCTGGTGGTCGCGACGGTGGTGTTCGGGATGCCGGTGCGACTCGCGCTGCTCTCCACGCTGCTCGGCGCGCTGTACGGCTTCTTTCCGATCGGGTGGATCGTGATCCACGTGATCTTCCTGTACTCGCTCACGCAGCAGCGAGGGCATTTCGCGCTGCTGCGCGAGGGGATCACCGGGGTGACCGGCGACCGGCGGCTGCAGCTGCTGCTGGTGGCGTTCGCGTTCGGGGCGTTCTTCGAGGGGGCGGCGGGGTTCGGCACGCCGGTGGCGATCACGGCGGCGCTGTTGCTGGGGCTCGGCTTCGCGCCGCTCGAGGCGTCGGCGCTGTCGCTGATCGCCAACACGGCGCCGGTGGCGTTCGGCGCCCTCGGCACGCCGGTGATCGCGCTGCAGGGAGTGACGGGGCTTGATCTCCACGCGCTGAGCGCGATGATCGGGCACCAGCTGCCAGTGTTCTCCTTGATCGTGCCGTTCTGGCTGGTCGCCGCGTATGCGGGATGGCGCGGGATGTTGGAGGTGTGGCCGGCGATCTTCGTGTGCGCGGCGGGCTTCGCGGTGCCGCAGTACCTGATGGCGACGCTGCACGGGCCGTGGCTGGTGGACGTGACGGCGGCGGCGTGCTCGCTGGCGTGCACGATCGCGTTCCTGCGGCTGTGGAAGCCGCGGGCGTCGGCGTGGAACGCGGCCGCGGACGGGATGCCGGTGGGCGAGCGGGGGCGCGCGGCCGCGGGTCCCGGTGCGGACGGGGGGGCGCACGCGGTGGCGAGCGAGCCGCCGAGCGCGGTCATCGCGAGCGCGGTCATCGCGAGCGCGGGCCATCCGCGGCGCCTGCTGGCCTGGATGCCGTGGCTGGCGCTGAGCGTGGTGGTGTTCGCCTTTGGCCTGCCGATGGTGAAGGCGGCGCTCAACGGCCTGTTCGCGCCCCAGTGGCACGTGCCGGGGCTCGACAAGGGGATCCTGCGCGTGGCGCCGGTGGTCGCGGTGGACGTGGCGGAGCCGGCGGTGCTGTCGCTCAACGTGCTCTCGGCCACGGGCACGGCGATCCTGCTGGCGGCGCTGTTCAGCGCGCGACTGCTCGGCTACTCGGTGCGCGAGACGGCGGCCTGCTACTGGAACACGCTCCGGCTGGTGCGCACCTCGCTGCTCACGATCAGCGCGATGATGGCAATCGGCTACCTGTCGCGTTATGCTGGGCTCGACAGCGTGCTCGGCCTCGCCTTCGCCCACGCCGGGTGGTGGTACCCGTTCTTCGGCACGATGCTGGGCTGGCTGGGGGTCGCGCTCACGGGGTCGGACACGAGCAGCAACGTGCTGTTCGGCAACCTGCAGGCGGTCACCGCGCGGCAGGTGGGGCTCGACCCGGTGCTGATGGCGGCGGCGAACAGCTCGGGGGGCGTGATGGGGAAGATGATCGACGCGCAGAGCATCGTGGTGGCGAGCACGGCGACGCGGTTCGCGGGGGAGGAGGGCCGGATCCTGCGGTATGTGTTCTTTCACAGCGTGGCGCTGGCCGCGCTGGTGGGGGCGTGGGTGATGGCGCAGGCGTACCTGCCGCGCTGAGCTACGGCTTGGCGGGTTCCTTCGAGGGGAGGACCATCGCGCCGGCGGCCGACCCGCCGCGCGAGCTGCCGAGCACCGTCACGACGGTGGAAGCGCGGTAGCAGGTGACGTTGCCGGCGGGGTCCGGCCCGGCGCTCGCCCCGCTCGCGGCGGCCTCGAGTTCGCCGGCCAGGACCCGGCACTCCTGGAAGGTCCCCGCGCGGCCGACGGTGGCGCGCCACGCGGTCGCGGAGGACGCGGTGCCGGCGGCCATGACGAGGATGCCCGGCGACGGCTTCCAGAGCACCTCCCCCTTGTCGTTCAGGATGCCGGCGCTGGTCGGCATCGCGTACGCATGGTGCTCGGCGAGGTACGCCTCCTGCGCGAGCGCGAGGTTGCGCAGGTCGGAGATGAGCACAGCGTCGTTGGCCTGGACGACCGTGCCCTGGTAGCGCGGAATCGCCATCAGGGCGAGGATGCCGATGATGGTGATGACGACCACCAGCTCGACGAGGGTCATGCCGCGTGGGGTCGGCGGCGCCGCCGGCTCGCGGGGCATCGCCGCCTGCTGGGATCTCACGCCTTGACGTGCTTGATCGCGGGAAACGCCTTCCCCACCGCGCTCGCCGTGCGCAGCCCCACGGCGACGAAGGTGAGGGTGCCGTTGCAGCAGCTCGCGGTCACGTGCGCGGGAGCACCGGCCACGAAGAGGTTCTCGTGGTCGTGCGCGCGCCCCCACCCGTCCACGACACTCGACGCCGGGTTGTCGCCCATGCGGCAGCCGCCGGCTGGGTGCTCCTGCCCGATGTCGAGGGCGCTGGACTCGATGCCGATCACCTTGCCGTCGCCGGCCTTCGCCATCGCCGTGAACCGCGCCTTGATCGTCTCCTCGGCGTAGCCGCGCAACGCTGCCGACTCCGGCGCGTCCTTGAAGGCGATGCGCGGCATCGGGTCGCCCCAGCGGTTGCGCACGCTCGCGTCGAGGGTGAGCTCGCTGTCGCGCGCGGGAAGCACGTCGTAGTAGGCGCGCACGCGGGCGGCGCCGGTCTTCGCCCGGGCCTTCCAGTCGGCGAGGAGGGCGGTGCCGAGGAGGATGTTGCCGGCGTCATCCTTCCAGCGGGCCTCGCGCCCGTTGCTCGTCTCCCAGACGCGCAGGTCGTGCCGCAGGTAGCGGCTGCTGCGCGGCACGCGCATGAACTGCTTGCTGACGAGCGAGTGCTGCCCGTTCATGCCGGGGTACAGCTCGAGCGGCAGCTGGACGTAGGCGTTGATGTTGCGATGGCCGGCGAGGTACTTGCCCACGAGGCCGCTGCGGTTGGCGAGGCCGGTGGGGTGCGCGTCGGTCGCGGAGAGCAGGAGGAGCTGCGAGGTCCAGGCGTAGCCGGCGGCGAGGACGAAGGTCTTCGCGCGGAACTCGACCTCCTCGGCGGGGCCCGTGGTGGCGTTGCCGGTGGCGCGGATGATGCGGCCGGACTTCGGGTCGGCGTGGAGCCGGCGCACGAGCACGTTGGTCAACAGCTCGACCCGGCTGGCCTGCACGAGCCGGTCGAAGGTCACGTCCGGGGCGTACTTGGCGCCGGTGGGGCAGACGGGGTAGCAGGTGTCGCAGCGCTGGCAGACGGCGCGCCCGTCGTACGCCACGGAGTTCTTGGCGCTCGGCTGGCTCCACATCGTGATGCCGGCCCTGGCCGTCCACGCCTGCAGTTGTTGCAGGTTGTACGAAAGCGGGAGCGCCGGCATGGGGAAGGGCTTGCCGCGCGGATCCATCGACGGCGGCCCCTGCGCACCGCTCACCCCCATGCGCTCCTCGGCCTCCTGGTAGAACGGGTCGAGGTCGTCGTAGCTGAAGGGCCAGTCGTCGCCGACGCCGTGCATGGAGCGGAGCTTGAAGTCGTCCGGCGAGTAGCGCGGCGTCACGCCCCCCCAGTGCATGGCGAGGCCGCCGACGTGCATGTCGGGCGAGAAGCCGTACGCGACGCCGAGGGCGTTCTGGTCGTCGAGGTGGTCCTTGATCCAGGGCGACTCGCCGTAGTCGAGGAAGCGCTGGCGGGCGCGGTGCCGCTCGGTGAACGGCGTACTCTGGCCGCCGGCCTCGACCACGGTGATGCGGGCCTGGACCTCGTCGGCGATCTTGGCCGCCATGAGCGCGGCGGTGATTCCCGAGCCGACGATGCAGATGTCAGTGTCGACGACGCGGGTCATGGCTTGACCCGCGCCGGCGGCGCCGTCACGATGGCGAGCTGGCGGCAGGTCTCCTTGCCGATCGCGGCGCCGTACACGAAGTCGGTGGCGCTGCTGGAGTCGGCCCAGTGCGCGAGGAGGGCGAGGGCGACGTGGGGGGCGGTGGCCACTCCCGGCAGGCGCGGCCCGCCCGGCACGTGTGACAGCTGGCCGCGCACGATCGCCTCACGCGTCGCCGCGTCGCAGTCGGCAAAGCCGGTGCCGTGTCGCCTGCGGGCGATGGCGTCGAGCTGGCTGAGTTGCGCGTTCCAGCCGGGGCCGGGATCGGCGGGGAGGTAGGTGATCTCCTGGTCGCCATAGCCGTGCATCCCCTCGGCGGCCGGTTCGTAGCCGGCCAGCCACTCGCGAAAGGCGAGGACGGCGGCCGTGCGGGCGGGGACACCGAGCTCCTGCGGGAGCACAACGTCGGCCAGGGCGTTGAGCAGGCGGTCGTCGAGGGCGGTGCCACGCTTGCCGGCGGGCACCTTGGCGATCTCACAGCCGGCGGCGCCAAGCCCGGCCGCGGCGGCGGCCGCGGCGGCGGAGGACTTGAGGAACGATCGACGATCGGACGGGATGGTGTGCCTCCCAGGGGCCGCGGGATGCGCACGAAGCTATGCCGGGCGGACCGCCGAGTCGATGACCACCGGGCGCACGCCGCGGTCGGGTGCGCGCTGGTGCCGGTCCGGGGGCGCACATCCCGGGTGCCGACCGTGCCCAGGGAGTACGGGTCGCCGCGGGCGGTGATCGTCGCGGCGTCGCTGCAGGGGAAGGTCCAGCGGATCGGCGTGCCCCGGTGCGCGCCATGGCTGGATTTCGCCGTTGAGGGGCGTCCCGTGCCGCACGCGCAGCCTGGTCGCGCCGTCGAGCACTCCTGCCGGTCAGGGAAGTGCGGGAAGGGTCGACAGGAACTTCACCAGCTCGTCCTTCCAGACGGCCGGCAGCGAATGCGTGCCATGACCGCGCGTCTGCTCGGTGATCGGCCAGAGCACGAACCGGGCGCCGGCCACGCGCGGCATGAGCGCTTCCATCAGGCCGAGCTCCGGCGGATTCACGAGGTCGTCGGCGAAGTTGATCGCCAGTACCTTGGTGCGCACCCGGCCGAGGTCGGCCGATGGGTCGTAGCTGCGCGATGCCTCGAGGGCCCAGATGAAGTCGTTCGCGTCCATGCTCGCGTAGCGCGCGCGGACCTGGTCGCTGGCGTACCTGTCGGCGAGCTCGCGTGTGGGGGCCGCGGCCTGGATCGACCTGGGCGAGCCCAGCACCAGCACGAACACCCGCATGGCCTGCATGAGTCCCGGCGGCTGTGCCGTGTAGTCGCCGTTGTTCCACGCCGGGTCGCTGCGCACCGCGTCCATGGCGAGGGTGCGCCACATCCGGTTGCGCCCGGCGATCGCCGTGGGCACGCAGGCGAGGGGGACGATGCCGTCGGCATAGCCGGGGGTGTTCGTCGCGATGATCCAGGCGTGCATGCACCCCATGCTCGTGCCGACCACCAGCCGCACATGGGTGACGCCGAACGCCTCGGCGAGCAGTCGCTGCTCGGCGCGCACCATGTCGGCGTAATCGTAGCGCGGGAAGCGCCCCTTGAGGCCGTCGCTCGGCTTGCTCGACTTGCCGTGGCCGATGCCGTCGGGGAGGATGACGAAGTGGCGCGCCGTGTCGAGGGGCTGTCCCGGGCCGAAGAGCACACCCGCGAAGGCGGGGGAGAGGAAGGCGCGCCCGGTGCCGGTGGTGCCGTGGAGGACGAGGACGGCGTTGCGGACAACGCCGCCGGCGTCGCGCCGCGGCTGGCCGAGGGTGGTGACGTGCATGCGAAGCGAGTCGAGGCGCTCGCCGGATGCGAAGCGGAAGTCGCGGAGCCAGACGTCGCGCTCGGCGGTGGCGGGTGCCGGCGCCTGCGCCGCGGTGCGCGCGGCGGTGGCGGCGAGTGCGAGGGCCATGCCGGCGAGTCCGGCGGCGGCGAGGCGGGGAAGGATGCGGAGTGAAGGCATGACCTATAGTGTTCCGGTGACTCCCACCCCGCCACTCATGCCGCGCTTCCTGCCCGCCTGCACCGTCCTCGCCGCGCTGGCCGCGGCGCCGTTCACGGCCCCGGCCGCCCGTGCCCAGGCCGACACGTCGACGCAGGTGCTGCGTGCGGCGCTGGTGCTCGACGGCACGGGCAAGGCGTGGCCGAACGGCACCGTGACGGTGCGCGGAGGGCGGATCGTGGCGGCGGGCCCGCTCGCGGCCGGGGTGAAGGCCACCCGCGAGCTCGGGCGCGTGACGCTGATGCCGGGGCTGATCGACACGCACGTGCACCCGACCTGGTACATCAACTCGCGCGGCAAGCTGCACACCGACAGCGACGGCGACAGCCGCGAGGACGCGGCGCTGGCGGCGGCGGGGAACGCCTGGCGCACGCTGGCGGCGGGGTTCACCACGGTGCAGAGCCTCGGCGCCGCCGAGGACAAAGCGCTGCGCGAGGCGATCGCGGGCGGGGTGATCCGCGGCCCGCGGATCATCACGTCGCTGGGGTCATTCAACGAGCGGAGCGGCGGGCCGGAGGCGCTGCGCGACTCGGTGCGCACCTACAAGCAGCGGGGGGCGGACCTGATCAAGCTGTTCGCGTCGAGGAGCATTCGCGACGGAGGCGGCCAGACGATGACCGACGCGCAGCTGCAGGCGGCGTGCGGCGAGGCCCACGCGCAGGGGCTGCGGGTGGTGGTGCACGCGCACGACGCGGGGAGCATCCTGGCGGCGGTGCGCGCGGGCTGCGACCAGGTGGAGCACGGCCTGTTCGCGACCGACGAGGCGCGGGCGGCGATGGCGAAGGCGGGCACCTGGTTCGACCCGCAGTGCGGGCTCGTCTTTCGCAACTACCTCGACCACAAGCCGTGGTTCGAGGGGATCGGCAACTACAACGCCGCGGGGTTCGCGGCGATGGAGGCGGTGGTTCCGAAGGCGCCGCAGCAGGTCGCGGCGGCACAGGCCACGCCCGGGCTCAAGGTCGTCTTCGGCACGGACGCGGTGGCGGGCGCCCACGGGCACAACGCCGACGAACTCACCTGCCGCGCGTCGCTGGGCCGTGTGCCGCTGGCCGACCTGCTGCTGAGCGTGACGTCGCGCGCGGCGGCGTCACTGGGGCTGTCGAGGGAGATCGGCGCGATCGCGCCCGGGATGCGGGCGGACCTCGTGGCGCTCGCCGGCGACCCGCGCGCCGAGGCGGGCGCCTATCACCGCGTGGCGTTCGTGATGAGCGGCGGCGTGGTGATGGTCAACACGCGCTGAAGGGCGCGCAGGCGGCGCTGCTCGTTGAGGATGACGCCGAGGGAGAGCCCGGGGGAAAAGAGCCGCACCGAGACCTCGTGGCCGTCGACGCGAGTGACCATGCCACGGACGTGCACGGTGCTGCCGTCGCCGAAGCGGACCTGCGCCGACAGGCCGTTGCCGGTCGCGACACCGGGGGGCTCCCCGGTCGCGTAGCGCAGGCCGCGCTCGGAGACGTCGAGCACGGCGCCCATCACGTCGCCGGCGCGAATGGCCGGCCGCCCGCTCCCGGTGTACTGCACGCGGTAGAAGGCGCGACGATCCTCGGGTGACCTCATGCGGGCGAGGCGGTGCGGCGGCCGGAGGGTTGGCTACTGCGCGAGTGCCGGGTCGGCGGCGCCGCCGGACGGACCACCGGGGGCGTGCGACTCCCGGTCGCTACGCGCCATGTCGCGCCAGCCCACGAGGGCCCGCGGATCGAGGGTCCAGCGCGCCTGGACCAGCTTGAGCTCGGCGCCGAACATCACGCCGCCGGCGAGGTTGGCGATCTTCGCGGCCTGCTCGTCTCCGCGCAGCGCGCTCACGATGCCGAAGACCTCGGCCTGCAGCGCCTTGCGGATGTCGCGGGCCTCGGCGGCGCCGGTGTCGGCGGTCGCATCGACCTGCGACAGGAGCTCGTGGGCACGGTCGAGGGCGGCGAGGATCCCCGCCGTGGCCGTGTCGGGATCGACGGGCGAGCCGTCGTTGGCGTGGCGGCGCTGCTGCTGGAGTGCCCGGTCGAGCGTGGCACGCCCGAAGCGCAGCCCGTCGAGCACGGCGACGACCTGCTCGCTGGCGCGACGGAGGATGTACGGCAGCGCCTCGACGAGGGCCGCCTGCTGCGCGGCTGCCGCCTCGCCGCCGCCGTCGAGCGCCGCGGTCCCCTGCAGGGCGTCGAGCTCCGAGCAGACCAGCTGCAGCGCCGCCTCCGATTCGTAGAACGTGTCCACCGCGCGCGAGGCGTCGGCGGGTCCGGCCGCGAGGGAACTCATGGCAGTCGGTCGCGCGTGAGCGGTGGAGAGCGAAGGGGCGCCGCGGGAGTGCGATGCCGGGGAGCGATCAAGAGGGAGGTGCGAGCAGCCGTGTGGTGCCTTGTGGTGCCGTGTGGTGCCTTGTGGTGCCTTGTCGTGCCGCGGGCCGCCGGTGGCGGTCACGGGCGCGGCTAGACGTCGCCGCGCTGGAGGATCTGGCGCGCCACGGTGTCGACGACGTCGAGCGAGTCGTAGGCCCCCTGCATGATGCGCTGGCGGATCTGCTGCACGCGGGCGTCGGTGAGCGACGACGCGCGTCCGAGGGCCCGCCCTTCGGCGGAGAGCTCCACGGTGTCCTGCGGTGCGCTCGGGGTCGGGCGCGCGGCCGAACTCGTGTCACGGCGTGGTCCCTTCACGGCCTCGCGCACGGCGCGCGCGGCCTGGGCCTGGACGTCTGAGAGCGAGCTGGGGTCGATCTTCATGGGTGGTTCCTCCTGTGCATTCCAGTATCGGCGGCGGCCGGCGCGACTTGAGCGCTTTTTTCCTAGCCGATCCGGTCGATTCTGCCGGGGGGTGCGGCGGGGGCCGCGGCGTCCCTGGCTTCAAATCTGGCCGGCCCGGGCCTCTTCGGGATCGTTTCGGTCTCGCTCCCGAGGGCCAGTTCTGCGGTCCGCGCCGCTTCCGCCTGCCAGGCGGCGGCGCGGATGTGGGCATCGCGCACGCGGTCGGCGTGCTGCTCGACCCCCTTCGTGGCGCGGGCCACGATGTCGTCGATGCGCTGGACCATCGGCACCGAGTTGGGGGTGGGCATGTAGGCCATCGCCGGTGTCCCGATCGTGTCGAGCCAGCGCTTCATGAACTCGGGCCAGCGCTCGGCCGGCCGTGCGTCGGGATCGGGCGCGGACATCAGCGGACCAGGCGCAGCCCACCCTGGGGCGGGAGCTCGGCGGCGTTGGGCACGGCACGGTCGGCGGCCGGCTCGGTCGCACGCTCGACCAGGTGCTCCACCGGGCGCGCCGGCTCGCTGTACGCCCGCGCGACGGCCTGGACGCGGTCGAGGTTCGAGAGCTCGCCGAACATCCGGTCGCGCTCGAGGTCAAGCCAGCGGCGCAGGGCCTTGCCGAAGTCGGGCCTGCCGAGCTCGTCGGCGGCGGCCTGCGCGGCGACGTTGTGCGCGCTCGCGGTGACGAGCGGCAGCTGGGGCCCGGCGGCATCGGCCGCCGCGCGGGGCGCGCCACCGACGGTCACGTCGATCGTGGCCCCGGCCGCGGCATCGCCGCGAACGGTTGCCACGAGCCTGGCGACGACCGGTGTGTCGCCGGCACGCACCGGCATCGTGGCGGGGGGAATGGCCGAGGGTCTCACGTGGCTGAGTGTCGTCCGCCGGCAGCGCGACTTTAAGGCAAGCTGGGGTCCCGCCCGATACTCCTGACGGGCCCGTCATGGACCGTGTGGCGAGTGGCACGCAACCTGCCTTACCTGGGGGTTCAGCGGCAGGAATTTCCTGTGCAGCCGAGCCTGCTCACGAGGTGAAAGGATGCGCATTACCAACAACCTGGCGTCGACCGCGGCCGCCAACGGACTGGCGGCGTTGCGCGAGCAGATCGCCGCCACGCAGCGCCAGATCACCAGCGGCAAGCGCTTCGAGACACCCTCGCAGGACCCGGTGGCGTCGCAGCAGGCGCTGCGCAACGACCGCGAGTCGCGCGCCCTCGCCCAGTACCGGCGCACGATCGCCGCCGCCAGGAGCCGCACGGACCTCGAGGACAACGCGCTGCAGAACCTGACGAACCTGCTGACGCGGGCCCGCGAGATCGCGATCCAGCAGGGCGACGATTCCGCGAACGCGACGTCGCGCCAGCAGGCGGTGACGGAGGTGAACGGCCTCCTGTCGGAGGCGGTGGCCCTCGCCACGGTGCGCGACGGCGAGGAGTACGTCTTTGGCGGGCAACAGAGCACGACGCCGCCGTACACGATCACCGAGGGGACGATCTTCACGTTCTCGACCACCGGCGGCGGCCCCGTCGGCACGCGCGCGGTCGAGATCGGCGCCGGCGAGACGATGGTCCCGGTGCACGACGGCGTCTCGGTCTTCGGCACGACGTCGGGGGGGGTGCTCAAGACCCTGCAGGACCTCGCCACGGCGCTCAACACCGGCGATCGCGCGCAAGTCACCAGCCAACTGTCGGGGCTGACGGCGGCACAGGTCGGGCTGCAGCAGCAGGTCGCCGACACCGGCGCCCGCGGCAGCCGCCTCGACATCGCCGACGCCAACCTCAGCGCCTTCGCCACGCAGCTGAGCGCGCGCACATCGGCGCTGCGAGACGTCGACATGGAGGCCGCGACGACGGAACTGGTGACGCGGCAGACCACTTACCAGGCCGCGATGGCCGCGACGTCGCGCGTGCTCACGATGTCCCTCACCGACTACCTCAAATGACCGCCACCGCGCCCCTCCCGGCCGCCACGACCGTCGCCCGCCGCATCGACACCGAGCTGTTCGGGGCGATCGCCGTCACGGACGACCAGCTGCTCACGTTCGCCGAGGGGCCGCTTGGCTTCCCGGCCTGCACGCAATGGGTGCTGCTCGGCGGCGCGACGGCCGGCACGGCCTGGCTGCAGTCGGCGGAGCACGCGCCACTGGCCTTCCTGCTCGTGGACCCGTTCGTGGCCTTCGAGGGATATGCCGTGGACCTGTCGCCGATGGAGCTGGCCCGCCTTGGCGCCACGCGGGCGTCGGAACTCGCGGTGTTCGCGATCGTGACCCTCCCCGAGTCGCGCGAGGCGCCGGTGACGGCCAACCTGCTCGGCCCGGTCGTGATCAACATCCACGGGCGGACGGGGGCGCAGCTCGTCACCAGTTCCGACACCTGGAGCGTGAAGGAGCCGTTCGCCCTCGAGGCCCTACAATAGAAGGGACCGACGTGACCCATTCCCGGGGGACCTCCCCAGGTGCCACCCCGCCCTCCCGGTTCGACGACGCCGTTCGCCTGCACCTCGCCGGCGACCTGGAGGGCGCCGAGCGCGCCTATGCGTCGGTAATCGCCGCCAACCCGCGGTGCGCCGAGGCGTACAACAACAAGGGCACGATCCACGCCGGCCGCGGCGAGCATGCGGCGGCGATCCCGCTCTTCCGCCGCGCATCGGAGCTGCACGGCGACTACGCCGACGCGTTCCACAACCTGGGCCTCGTGCTGGCCCACGCCGGCTGCCACGCCGAGGCGAGCGTGCCGCTCGAGCGCGCGGTGCGCATCGACGGCGCGCGCCCGACCTGGTGGGCCGACCTCGGCAACGTGCTCGTGCAGGCGCAGCAGAACGAGGCGGCGCTGGTGGCGTACGACCGCGCCCTCGCCCTCGCCCCCGGCGACGCCGGCGTGCTCGCCAACCGCGCGTCGGCGCTGCGCGGCCTCCGCCGCCACGACGAGGCGATTGGCGCGACCCGCGGGGCCCTGGCGCAGCGCCCCGACGATGTGGGGCTGCTGCAGAACCTCGGGCTCCTGCTCAAGGAAGTGCGCGCCTTCGACGAGGCCCGCGCGGTGCTCACGCGGGCCCGGGGGATCGCCCCCTCGCACGCCGGGGTGATGGCGCACCTGGCCATGGTGCACCTCGAGTGCGGCGAGCTGGCCGAGGCACGGGCGCTGGCCGAGACGCTGGTGCAGGCGCAGCCGGACGACGCCGAGGGCTGGAACGTGCTCGGCCTGTGCCACGCCGAGGCCGCCGAGCTGGCCGAGGCGGAGCACTGCCACCGCGAGGCGCTGGCCCGCCGCGGCGACGACCGCAACGCCGCGTGGAACCTCGCCGTGCTGACCCTCCTGCGCGGCGACCTGCGCGCGGGTTTCCAGCTGTTCGAGCGGCGCAAGGAGGTCGTGTCGCCGTTCGCCGTGAAGCGGCACTTCAACGTGCCGGAATGGGATGGCAGCCCGCTCGACGGCTGCACCGTGCTCCTCCACGCCGAGCAGGGGATCGGCGACCTCGTGCAGTTCGTGCGCTACGCGCCGCTGGTGCGTGCCCGCGGCGCCGAGCGGGTGATCCTCGAGTGCCCGCCGCCGGCGGTGGAACTGCTGCGCGGTGCGCCGTGCATCGACAATTTGATCGCGGCCGGCGCGCCGCGACCGCCGGTGGACGTGCACGCGTACCTGATGAGCCTGCCCCACTACTTCGACACGACCCTCGACGCCATTCCCGCCGACGTGCCCTACCTGACGGTCGCGCCGGGTGCGGCGGGAGAGCTCGTGCGCACGCAGGGGAGCGGGGTGCGGGTGGGGCTCGCGTGGGCCGGCAACCCATCGCACCAGCGCGACCGCATGCGGTCCATGCCGCTGGCGGCGCTGGCCCCGCTGTTCACGGTGCCGGGGGTGACCTTCTATTCATTGCAGCGCGACGCGGCGGCCGGGCAGCTCGCCACGTACCGGGCGGAGCATCCCGGGGCGCCCCTCGTCGACCTCGCCCCCGAGTTGCCGGCGCTCACCGACATGGCCAGCGCGATCGCCGCGCTCGACCTCGTGATCACGGTCGACACCGCGGTCGCGCACCTTGCCGGCGCGCTGGGCGTGCCGGTGTGGCTGATGCTCTCGCACGTGCCCGACTGGCGGTGGATGCTCGATCGCGACGACTCGCCCTGGTACCCATCCATGCGCCTGGTGCGGCAGCCGGCCGTGGGGAGCTGGGCGCCGGTCGTGGACGCGCTGGTGCGCGCCCTCGGCGACGTGGCGCGCGGCGAGCGGGCGGCGAATGCGCACCCGCGGGTGGCGGCGGCCGTGCGGGCGCCGGCGCGGGTGGCATCGCCGGCCGACGACCCTGTCGGTGCGCCGAAGGCCTCGGCGCCGGAGCGGCGGGTGGTGGAGGTCAGCTGGCCGGTGGGGCTCTCGAGCGGCTGGGGGACGTATGGGATGCACCTCGCGCTCGGCCTCGCGCGGTCATCGCGCGCGGAGCCGGTGCTGGCCGTGCCCCCCGTGCTCGAGGGGGCCTCGCCGCTGGTGGCGCGGGCGCTGTCGGGGCTGTCGCGCACGGTGCGCCCGTCGGCAGTGGGCACGCAGGTGCGGCTTGAGGGGCTGGGCAACGGCTTCACGGCCGGCACGCCCGGCGGGGACACCTGCGCGGCGAACCGCGCGGGAATCGTCTTCTTCGAGGATACACGCCTCGACGCGGCGGCCCTGGCGCGCGCCCGGTCGTACGACGTCATGATTGCGGGATCGAGCTGGAACGCGGCGCTGATGAATGCGTGGGGGATCCCCAACGTGAAGCTGGTGCTGCAGGGCGTGGACCCGGCGGTCTTCCACCCGGCACCGGCCTCGGGCGTGTTGGCCGACCGCTTTCTCGTCTTCTCCGGCGGCAAGCTGGAGTACCGGAAGGGACAGGACATCGTGGTCGAGGCCTTCCGCCGGTTCTCGGCGCGGCACCCCGAGGCGATGCTCGTCACGGCGTGGCACAACCACTGGCCGGCGACGATGGCGGGGATCGAGCAGGCGGGCCACGTGCGCCGGACCCCCGAGGTTCGCGGCGGGCGCTGCGAGGTGCTGCCGTGGCTGGCCGCGAACGGGATACCCCAGCACGTGGTGCTGGACCTGGGCGTGCTGCCGCATGCGGCGATGGCGCAGGTGCTGCACGACATGGACGTGGCCGTGTTCCCCAACCGCTGCGAGGGAGGCACGAACCTGGTGGCGATGGAAGCGATGGCCTGTGGCGTCCCGTCGATCCTGTCGGCGAACACCGGGCACCTGAACCTGATTGGGGAGGCGACCTGTTTCGTGCTGGAGCGGCAGGGGGAGGTCGCGCCGCCGGCGGCGCTGGCGGGTGGCACGCTGGGGTGGGGGGAGAGCGACCCGGCCGAGCTCGACGCGCTGCTGGAACGGGTGTTCACCGACCGGGCCGAGGCCCGCCGCCGCGGCGAAGCGGGGGCGCGGCTGCTGGCCCAGCTCCCGTGGCCGGTCCAGGCCGAGGCCCTGCTCGACGCGGTGCTGGGCGAGGCACCCGTGCCGGTGGCCCAGGCTCAAGTCCCGTGAGGCGGCTCCGATAATCACCTCGTGGCAACCTGGCACTGGGCCGGGATGCACGAGGGAACGGACTCCCTCGGTTCTTACCGCCAACGGAGCAGACAATGCGGATCAACACGAACGTGGGCGCGCTGCAGGCCGCCCGAAACCTGGGGAGAGTGCAGGACGCGGTGCAGCGGTCGAGCGAGAAGCTGTCGAGCGGCTTCCGCATCAACCGCGCCTCCGACGACGCGGCCGGGCTTGGCATCGCCAACGTGCTGCGCTCGGACATCCGCGCCTACGCGCAGGCCTCGCGCAACGCGGAGCAGGCCGACTCGGTCTACAGCATCGCGGAAGGCGCGACCCAGAGCATCCAGAAGATGCTCGAGCGCATGAAGGAACTGGCCGCGCAGTCGGCCTCGGACTCGGTCGACGCGAACGGCCGCAGCCGCATCGACGCCGAGTTCCAGCAGCTGAAGGCGGAAATCGGGCGCACGGTCAGCATCACCAAGTTCCAGGGCAACACCCTGCTCAACGGCGGCTTCGGCGCGACGGTGAGCTCCTCGACGGCGCTGGCGGCCGGCACGGGCGGCTACGACGTGCAGCTCGCCGGTGCCGCGGCCGGCACGTACGCGATCACCGCCGGCGGTGGCGCGATCACGATGACGCTCGGTGCGGTGTCGCAGACCATGGCCCTCACGGCCGCGACCAACCAGACGCTGTCGTTCTCGACGTTCGGCATCACCCTGCGCACCAACAGCAGCGTGACCGCGACCTCGCTGAACGCGACGAACGTCGTCGTGGCGGCCGGCACGGGCTCGTTCCTCGTGGGCGCCTCGGGCTCCTACACCGTGAGCGACGTGCTGACCATCACCGGCAGCTCGCTCGACCTGCGCACCTCGGCCCTCGGTGTCAACGCCTCGCAGGTGGACACCCTGGCCAACGCGCAGACCGCGCTGTCCTCGATCGACAGCGCGATCGCGACGGTCAACACGGCCCTCGGCGTCATCGGCGCCGGCCAGAGCCGCGTGCAGAACGCGATCGACAACCTCAAGACCGTGATCCAGAACTACTCGGCCGCCGAAGGCACGATCCGTGACCTCGACATGGCGGCGGAGATGGTGAGCTACTCCAAGAACCAGATCCTGGCCCAGGCCGGCACCGCGATGCTGGCGCAGGCGAACCAGTCGGGCCAGGGCATCCTGCAGCTCCTGCGTGGCTGATCACGCGGCGGCAGCGGCAGCCTGAACGAGCGGCACCCCCGGGACCGGCAACGGTTCCGGGGGCGTCGCACTCAGCAGCACCAGGTCCAGATCACCCGGAGCGGGCATGGCGGATTCGGTCAGCAGCGTGAACGGCGTGGCGAGCGGCATCCAGTGGCGCGACATCGTGGACCAGGTCATGGCCATCGAGACCGCCCGCCGGCTCACACCGGTGCAGACCCAGGGGGCCACCGACCGCAAGAAGGCCGAAGCCTGGCGGGCGTTCGAGGTGGTCGCCCAGCGGGTGCGCGACGCCGCCTTCGCCCTGCGCGACGCGTCGTCGTTCAGCCTCTTCAAGGCCAGCGCGGCGCCCAGTCCCACGACGTCGCGGGCGCTGGTGGGCGTGAGCGCCGGCGGCAGCGCCACGCCCGGGAGCTACGCGGTGGAGGTGCTCGGCCTCGCGCGCGCCGAGAAGCTCGGCGGCGCGGTGGTCGCCTCCGCCAGCACCGCCCTCGGCCTCACCGGCGCCTTCGCCGTGAACGGCCGCAGCATCACCGTCGCCGCAACCGACACGATCACCACCCTGCGCGACAAGGTGAACGCGGTGAACGTGGGCGACGGCGCCACCGGCGTCGTGGCCACGATCCTGCCGGGGAGCGACGGCGCGCGGCTGGTGCTCACCAGCACGCAAACGGGCCTGGCCGGGATCGAGCTCAACGACGACGGCGCCGGCACGCTGCAGGCCCTCGGCCTCGCCGACGGCACGGCGAAGGCGAGCATCACGGGCGCGGGGCTGACGCGGTCCTTCCGCGCCTCCGGCTCCACGACCACGCTGGCGACGGCGCTCGGCATCGCCGCCCCCGCGGCATCCAGCATCCTCGTCGCCGGGCAGTCGATCGCGATCGACCTCGCCACCGACTCGCTGGCGTCGGTCGCCGAGCGGATCAACACGGCGCTCGGGAGCAGCACGGCGGCACGGGTGACGAGCGAGACCTTCAACGGCCGCACCGTGTACCGGCTCGAGACCGACGCCGCGGTGGACGCCGACGGGTCGGGCTCGCTGGCGGCGAGCCGGCGGGTGCTGGCGGCGCTCGGCCTCACGCGCGACGGCCGGGCGGGGGTGGCGCAAGTGGTGGGGAGCACGAACGCGTTCACCGCCGGCGGGAGCGCCGCGGCGGCCGGCACCCTGCTCACCGCGCTCGGCGCCGGCGGGGCGGGGCTGGGGCTGGCCGTGGGCGACGTGGTGAGCGTGAACGGCACCCGCGGCGACGGGACGACAGTCACCAGGTCGCTCACGATCGGCGCCGGCACCACGCTGCAGGACCTGCTCACCCTGATGAACGACAACACGTCGGGCTTCGGCGCGGGGACGCGGCCGGCGTCGGCGTCGGTGAACGGCAGCGGGCGGATCCTCCTCACCGACGGCACCGCCGGCGACTCGCAGCTCGCCGTGTCCGTGACGGTGGCGCGCGCCGCCGGTGGCACGGTGAGCCTCGGTTCGTTCTCAACGGCCAATGGCGCCGTGGGACGCAAGATCGAGATCGTGGACGGCACCGACGCGCAACTGCGCGTCGAGGGACGCACCCTCACGCGCGCGACCAACAGCGTGACGGACGCGATCGACGGCGTGACGCTGAACCTGCTGGCCGCCGAGGCGGGCACGACGGTCGCGGTGACGGTGGACCGCGACACCGACGCGATGGTGAAGGGAGTGCAGGGCCTCGTTGGCGCCTACAACGCGATGCGCACCTGGGTCACCACCAACACCGCGGCCAAGGCGGTGCTGGCGGGAAACAGCGTGGTACGCTCGGCGATGGGGACACTCACGAACGCGCTCATCCAGTCGCCGGTGGGGGCCACGGGGCGCTACACCTCGGCCTCGCTGGTGGGACTGCAGCATGACCGCAACGGCGTGCTCGCCCTCGACGACGCCGCCTTCACGACGGCGCTCACCACCGACCCCGACGCCGTGCGCCGCCTCCTGGCGCAAGTGGGCGAGGCGAGCGACAGCGAGGTGACGTGGGTGGGGAGCACCTCGGCCACCGTGGCCAGCGCGACCCCCTACGCCGTGTCGATCACGCAGGCGGCGACGCCGGCGCAGGCGTCGGGAGCGGTGTGGGCGAGCTACGCAACCGCCGGCGCCCCCGACACGATGACCCTCACCGACGCCTTCACCGGCAACAGCGGCTCGGTCACGATCGCCAACGGCGACAGCCTCGACACGGTCGTGGCTCGCCTCAACGCGGTATTCGCGACGCAGAAGATGCGCCTGGCGGCGGTGAAGACCCTCGACAGCCGGCTGCGGATCACGGCGTCGGACCCGGGGAGCGCGGCCGGCTTCACGATCGCGTACACTCCCGGTGCCGGCGGCGACGGCACGGCGCTGCTTGGTCTCGCCGCCGGCAGCACCGCCGGACTCAACGTGGCCGGCACGATCAACGGCGTGGCCGGGACCGGCAACGGCCAGGTCCTGACCGGTGCCGCCGGCGACGCGAGCGAGGGGCTGTCGATCCGCTACAGCGGCACGACAGCCCGGGCGGTGGGCACGGTGCGGTTCACCCTTGGCGTGATGGGGCGCCTTGGCCGGCTCGTGGCGTCCATGGGAACCGACGCCGGGTCGACGTCGGAAGCGCAGGCGCTGGCGCTCACGTCGCAGGCCGACGCGCTCGACCGCCGGGTGACGGACATCCAGGCCCGGCTCGACGCGCGCCGCCAGGCGCTGGTGAAGCAGTTCACCGCCATGGAGACGGCGATCGCGAAGGCCCAGTCCATCGGCTCCACCCTTGCCTCGCAGCTCACGTCGCTGCAGAACCAGGCGGGGTAGGCCGATACTCGGGTCGAACCCCGAGACCGAGGCCCCAACGTGAATTCCAAGCCCGCCCCGTCCGCCTACCGCGACCACGAACTCCTCTCCGCGTCGCCCGGGCAGCTGGTGGTGATCACCTACGACGCGCTGCTGGCCTCGCTCACGCGGGCGCGCGTGGGGTGCTCCATGAACTCGTTCGAGGTCACCCTGCCGGCGATCGAACGGGCGCGGGCGCTGCTGGCCGAGCTGCTCGGCTCGCTCGACCGGGAGAGGGGAGGGGCCCTGGCGATGCAGCTGGCGTCGATCTACGCCTTCCTGCTCGGCGAGCTGCAGGGGATGGGGACGCACCCCGACGCGGCGCGCCTCGACCGCCACGTGCGCATGGTCTCCGAGCTGCGCGAGGCCTTCGCCACCGTGGCCTCCCCGGCGCGGGCCAACGTCGCGTGACGCGCGACGCGAACGCGGTGGACTACCACGACCTCGCACGCGAGCTCGACGCCGCGCGCGAAGCCGTGGGGGGCGACCCGGAGCAGCTGGCCGGGCACGTGGAGCGCGCCCGCACGGTGCTCACGCGCATCACCACGCCGGCCACCCGGCCGCGCCCGACGTCCCGCGACGACGTGCTCGCCGCCCTGCACGCCGCCCGCCGCGCCGCCGAACGGCAGCGGGCCCTCGTGAGCGCGCTCGAGGAGGAGCGCGCGCAGCTGCTGCGCGAGCTGGGGGACATCAACGACCGGTCGCAGGCCGTGGCGCGCTACCGGGCCATCTCCCCGGCCACCCCGCGCGACGGGCTCGACTTCATCGGCTGACCCGGGGGCCGGTGCCGCGCGCGCGAAAATGCGCCGCCCGAGTTGTCGAATGCGTGGTGCGGGGCTAACGTAGCGTCACCGGAAGCGCTCCCCGCACGCACTCCATGGCGACCATTCTCTGCGTCGACGACGAACCGTCGGTCGGCATGATCCTCGAAGATGCGCTGGTCCGCGCCGGCCACGAGACGGTCGGCGCGCGCAGCGTGGCCGAGGCGATGGACGTGCTCGCCCGCGGCGGCGTGGACCTGATCATCTCCGACTACCGGATGCCCGGCCAGACCGGGCTCGAGTTCCTCGGGATCCTCGCCCGCGACGGCTACGACGTGCCCCTGATCATGCTCACCGGGCACGCCAGCATCGAGCATGCGGTGGCGAGCATCAAGGCCGGCGCGATCGACTACATCACCAAGCCGATCCGCGCCCAGCAGCTCGAGCTCGCGGTGGACATGGCGCTCGAGTTCGTGCGCCTCCGGCGCGAGAACGCGTCGCTCAAGCGCGAGCTGATGGAGTTCCGCAGCGAGCGCCAGATCATCGGCGACTCGGCGGCGATCCGCCGCATCCAGCAGACGGTGGCGATGGCCGCCCCCACCCGCGCCAGCGTGCTGCTGCAGGGGGAGAGCGGCACGGGCAAGGAGCTGTTCGCCCGGGCGGTGCATGACCAGAGCGACCGCCGCGACGGGCCGTTCATCCAGCTCAATTGCGCGGCGATGCCCGAGGGGCTGATCGAGAGCGTCCTGTTCGGGCACGAGAAGGGGGCCTTCACCGGGGCGGTGAAGCGGGTCGAGGGGGCGTTCGAGCGCGCCCACCGCGGCACCCTGCTGCTCGACGAAGTGAGCGAGATGCGCCTCGACCTGCAGGCCAAGCTGCTGCGCGTGCTCCAGGAGATGGAGTTCGAGCGCGTGGGCGGCACCGCCGCGATCCGCGTCGACGTGCGGGTCATCGCCACCACCAACCGCGACCTCGCCGAGGAGGCCGTCGCCGGCAACTTCCGGCAGGACCTCTACTACCGGCTCGCCGTCATCCCGGTGGTGATCCCGCCGCTGCGCGAGCGCCGCGAGGACATCCCGGCCCTCGCCATGCGGTTCGCGATCAGGATCGCCGGCGACATGGGCAAGGAGGTCCGCTCGATCTCCCCCGAGGCGATCGCCTTCCTGCAGGCGCAGGACTGGCCGGGCAACGTGCGCGAACTGCAGCACGCGGTGGAGCGCGCCGTGATCCTGTCGGGCGAGCCGGTGGTGCCGCTGCACGCCTTCGACCCGCACCGCTTCGGCCTCGCCACGCCCACCAGCGTGCCGCGCATTCCCGAGCGGCCTCCCCGGCCCAGTGGCGGGATGCCCGCCGTGAGCCCCGTCCCGTCGCCGCCGCCGCAGGCGGCCGTGGCGAGCCACACCCCCGGCGGCAGCGACGTGATCCTGACGTCGCTCAACGTCGACGACGCCGAGCGGGTGCTGATCCAGCGCGCCCTCGAGGCGGCCGGCGGGAACCGGACGCGCGCCGCGGAACTCCTCGGCATCAGCGTGCGCACCCTCCGCAACAAGCTCAACAGCCCCGTCGACGAACCGGACGAGGCCCCCGCCGAGTAGCGGCAGCTCCGGCCCCACTCGGCAATAGTGCCCGCGCGGGCGGCATCCTCTGCCGCCCGCGCCGTCGTTCGGGGAGCTGCACGCGGAAGGTGGCCGGGCCGGACGCGGCGCCACAACTCGTTGCACGGGCGTGAGTTGCCCGGCCCCGTGACGTCCGCCCCGGTTGTGGCACCATGATTGCTTTAGGAGGCTCCCGCGGGATCATTGCAGCGACAACGGGAGCGCACGATGGCAATCAACCTGGTTGGCCGCACCTCCGACGCGGACGCGCTCAAGGCGAGCCTGGACGTGAGCGCGCAGCGCACGCGACTGATCGCCGATCGCGTGGCGCGGGCCACCGCCGAGCGCCAGGGCTTCACCCTCCCGGGCGCGGCGGCCGGCGCCGGCGCCGACGTGCAGGGCCCGATCGACCTCGAGGCCGAGATGGTGAGCCTCGCCGACGAGACCCTGCGTTTCGAGGCGACGGCCAAGCTCCTCCAGCAGACCTACGCCGAGCTGCGCGAAAGCCTCAAGGACAAGTAGCCCATGCTGAAGAAGATCTCCGCCCTTCCGGACGGTGTGCAGTCGCTCGTGCGCCCGATGTTCCGCACGATGGGTGTCGCCGCCAGCGGCCTCTCGGCGCAGCGCGCACGGATGGAGACGATCGCCACCAACATCGCCAACGCCGAAGTCACTCGCACGCCCGACGGCGGCCCCTACAAGCGCCGCATGGTGGAAATGCAGGCGGCCTCCGCCACGCAATTCAACGACGCCCTCGGCGCCGCCCTTGGCGTTCCCGCGGTGCCGCTCCCCGAGGCGCCGGTGGTGCTCGGCGACACGCCGGCCGACCGCGCCTACGGCGTGACGGTGACCGGGATCGTCGAGGACCAGTCGGAGGGCCCGCTCGTGTACGAGCCCGGCCACCCCGACGCCAACGCGCAGGGGTTCGTGCGCTACCCGAACGTGTCCCTGACCGACGAGGTGGTGGACCTGATGGACGCGCGCCGCGCGTACGAGGCCAACGCCACCGTCTTCCAGAGCGCGAAGGCGATGCTGCGCCGCGCGATCGACATCTGACTCCCGACCCCCAGGAGACACACCGATGAGCATCTCCGCCCTCACGAGCCGCCTTCCCGATGCGACGCCGACCGCGGCCGACGGCCGCGCCGTGCGCCACCGCGAGGCGACGCGCGCGGAAGGGGTCCCCGCCATCGCGCCGGCATCGTCGCGTGGCTCGATCGCGACTCCCGGGCTGAACGCGCAGGCCCCGGCGGGAACCGACCCGAAGTTGTGGAGCGTGCTCACGAGCGACGAGCGCGCCTTCTTCATGAAGGCCGAGCCCACCGGCCCGCTGACGTACGGCCGCATCATGTCGCCGACCATTGACGGCCAGCCGGCACCAGCGCTGCACGCGCGGCGCGGCGCCCGCGTCGACCTGCGGGTCTGACGGCGATGAGCGATCCGATCGGCGGGGCGGCGTTGCGCGCCATCCAGGGGGTGGGCGGGGGACAGGGCATCGGTGGCGATCGCGGGGCGATCACCGTGCCCGTCATGCGGGAGGGCGAGGGCTCGTTCGGCGACGCCCTCACCCGCGCCCTCAACGACGTGTCGGCGCAGCAGGACAAGGCCGCCGACACCCTTGGCGCCTTCCTGCGCGGCGAGCCGGTCGAGCTGCACCGGGTCATGGCTTCGGCCGAGGAGGCGCAGATCTCGCTGCAGATGCTGATCGAGGTGCGCAACAAGTTCGCTGACGCCTACCGCACCCTCACCACGATGCAGGGTTGATCCCGATGCTCGACGACCTCCTGAATCGCATGGGCGGCCCGCGCCGCGCCATGATGGCGGCAGTGGGCCTGGGCGCCGCGATCGCGATTCTGCTCGTCTCCCGCGCCGCGACCGCCCCCACGTGGGTGCCGGCGATCAGCAACGTGCCGCTCGAGGGCTCGGCGGCGCTCGCCGAGCGCCTCGACCGCGCCGGGATCCGCTACCGGCTCGACAAGGGCGGCGCCGAGATCCTGGTGGCGCAGGAAGACATGGCCCGCGCCCGCGTGACCCTCGCCAAGGACGGCCTCCCCGGCGGCAACCGCCCGGGGCTCGAGCTGTTCGACCGGCCGAGCTGGGGCTGGAACGACTTCACGCAGCGCGTGAACTACCGCCGCGCCCTCGAGGGGGAACTCGAGCGCACGATCGGCGGGATGCGCGGGGTGAAGCGCGCCGAGGTGCACCTCGCCCTGCAGGAGAACGCCGCCTTTCGCCGCCCCGACGACCGATCGGCCACCGCCTCGGTGCTGGTGGCGCTCGAGGCCGGCGCGACCCTTCGCCCCGAGGTGGTGCAGGGGATCGCCCACCTCGTGTCGGCCAGCGTCGACGGGCTCGGCGCCGAGAACGTGAGCATCCACGACGAGTCGGGACGGATGTGGTCGGAGCCCAACGACAAGGGATTCGGCGCCGCATCGAGCCGGCAGCTCCGGCTGCAGCAGGACGTCGAGAAGTACCTCGAGCAGAAGGCGGAGGGGATCGTGGCCGGCGTCGTGGGGGCGGGGAACGCCAAGGTGCAGGTCGCGGCGCAGATGAACTTCGACCGGGTCGAGCGCACCACGCAGAGCGTGGATCCCGAGAAGCAGGCCCTCGCCAGCGAGCAGAAGGCCGAGATCGTCCCCGGCGCCCAGGGAGGCGCCGGGTCGACCAACGTCGCCAACAGCTACGAGAACACCAAGAGCACCGAAGTCTTCTCGAGCGCGGTCGGCAGCGTGACGCACCTCAGCGTCGCCGTGCTGGTGAACGACCGGCGGCTCCCGTCCACCGGCAAGGCCGACACGATCCCCAAGTTCGCCGCCCGCACGAGCGAGGAGCTCAAGCGGATCGAGCTGCTGGTGCGCAACGCCGTCGGCGTCGACTCCGTGCGTGGCGACGCGCTGAGCGTGGTGAGCGTGCCGATGGAGGCGCCGCGCCTGACCGCCGAGCCCAAGGGGACGGGGCCGGAGTTCGTGCAGCGGGTGCAGCAGTGGCAGGGGCCGACGATGAACGTGGCCGCCCTGCTGCTCGCGATCTTCGTCGCCCTCGCGGCGCTCAAGCAGATCCGCAAGCCCCTCCCGCCGGGGGCCACGCTGGCGCTGCAGTCGGGGAGCGCGGGCGCGCCGGCGCTGGTCGCCGGCGCGCCGGGGACGCTCGGCGGCCAGCCGGCGACGGCAGCGGCGCTGGCCCAGGGGGGCCGGCAGTCGGCCCTGACCGCGATCGCGCAGGACCCCGACGCCACCGCACGGCTGATGAAGTCGTGGATGGCCGAGGGCTAGCATGAGCGCGCTCGCCTACGAGGAGATGACCGGCCTGCAGAAGTCGGCCGTGCTCTGCCTGGCGCTCGGCCCCGAGGGGGCGAGCCGGATCACGCAGAAGCTCGGGGAGGACGAGGTCGAGGCGCTGATGATCGAGATCGCGCGCATCGACCGCGTCGAGCCCGACCTGGCCGACCGCGTCCTGCGCGAGGCGCTCGACAGCGCCGGCGCCCCGACCTCGGTGCGGCCCGGCGGCGTCGGATTCGCCCGCGAGCTGCTCGAGAAGACGTTCGGTGCGAGCAAGGCCCAGTCGGTCGTGAAGCGCGTCGCCAGCCACCGGCCCGACCAGGCCGGCTTTTCGCGCCTGCGCAAGGCCGACCCGCAGCGCCTCGCCACGATGCTCCGCAACGAGCACCCACAGACGCTGGCGCTGATCCTCGCCAACCTGCCGCCGCAGCAGACCGCCGCGGTGCTCAAGGAGCTCGACCGCGGCCTCTGCGCGGAGATCGCCTACCGCATCGCCCGCATGGAGAGGGTCTCCCCCGACTCGCTGCAGGTGATCGAGCAGTCGCTGGGCGCCGATCCCGACATCGACCTGAACCCGGGCATGTCGCGGCAGGGGGGCCCCGGCACGATCGCCACGATCCTCAACCTGCTGCAGGGGACGATCGAGAAGGAGATCCTCGAGCAGGTCGCCGAGCGCGACCAGACCCTGAGCGAGCAGATCCGCAACCTGATGTTCGTGTTCGAGGACCTGCTCCGCCTCGACGACAAGGCGCTCCAGCGCCTCCTGCGCGACGTGGACACCAAGACGCTGGCCCTCGCCCTGAAGGGGGCGAGCGCCGAGCTCAAGGCCAAGCTGATGGCGCAGATGTCGCAGCGCGCGGTGGGGGTGCTCAAGGAGGAGATGGAGATGCTCGGCCCGGTCCGCATGAAGGACGTGGAGCAGGCCCAGATGGGAATCGTGCAGCAGGTGCGCGCGCTCGAGGAAGCCGGCGAGATCGTGCTCGGCGGGGCGGGGGACGATGTCGTTGTCCAGTAGGACGCGCGTCCTCCCCCAGCAACCGGGCGCCTCCCCCTCGGAGGCGTGGCGGCCGCACGACCTCGTGAACGGGGGCGCCGAGCCCGCGGCCCGGCCCGAGCCCGATGCGCGCGAGCGCGCCTACGCGAGCGGCTTCGAGGCGGGGCGCGTGGAGGGCGAGCGGGCCGAGCAGGCCCGGCTGCGCCTCGCGCTGCAGGCCGCCGTGGACGCGGTGGAGGCCCTGCGCGCCAACGAGGCCCAGTGGACGGGGGCGATCGAGGAGAACATCGCCGCCCTCTCCGGCGCGATCGCCCGGCACCTCGTGGACCGCGAGATCAAGGCCGACGACACGTCCGTGGCCCGGCTCGTGCGCCGCGCCCTCGATGCCTTCCCGATCGACCAGCCGGTGCGCATTCGCGTCCACCCGTCCGACCTCGCCACGATCAGCACGCAGCCCGACGCGGGCGAGTGCGCGCTGGCCGGCGCCCCCACGCGCGAGGCGCACTGGCTGGGCGACCCGCGCATCGCGCCGGGGGGCTGCCTCGTCGAGGGGCGCGACCGGATCGTGGACGGTCGGGTGGAAACGGCGCTCGAGCGCGTCTACCGCCGCCTCACCTACCAGGACGCCTGAGATGCTCGATCGCCGCATTGCCGAGCTGCCGCGCTTCATGCACTACGGGCGCGTGGTGCGCATCACCGGCCTCGTGATCGAGGCGGTGGGGCTCGACGTGGGCCTCGGCGCGATCTGCCGCGTGGCCTCGCTCACCGACGGGCGCGCGGTGCTGGCCGAGGTGTGCGGCTTCCACGGGCAGAGCGTGCTGCTGATGTCGCTGGGGGAACTCGAGGGGATCCACGCCGGCGCGATGGTGGTGCCGCTCGGGCGCTCGTTCGGCGTGCCGGTGGGCCCGGGGCTGCTGGGGCGCGTGCTCAATGGCCTCGGCGAGCCGATCGACGGCGGGCCGAAGATCACCATGACCGAGCGGATGCCGCTCGTGGCCGAGCCCCCCAACCCGCTTCGCCGGCAGGTGATCGACACGCCGATGGAAACCGGCGTCCGCGCGATCGACGGGCTCCTGACGCTCGGCCGCGGCCAGCGCGTCGGCATCTTCTCCGGGTCGGGCGTGGGCAAGAGCACGCTGCTCGGCATGATCGCGCGCCGGGCCACCGCCGACGTGAACGTGATCGCGCTGCTCGGCGAGCGCGGCCGCGAGGTGCGCGACTTCGTCGAGAACGCGCTCGGCCCGGAGGGGCTCGCGCGGTCGGTGGTGATCGTGGCCACCGGCGACCAGGCCGCCCTCGTGCGCGCCCGCGGTGCCCTCGTGGCGACCGCGATCGCCGAGTACTTCCGCGACCAGGGCCAGGAGGTGCTGCTGATGGTCGACTCGATCACCCGCGTGGCCATGGCCTGGCGCGAGATCGGCCTCGCCGTGGGCGAGCCGCCGACCACCAAGGGCTACCCGCCAAGCGTCTTCGCCAACCTGCCGCGCCTCCTCGAGCGCGCCGGCAACGACGCCACCGGCGGGATCACCGGCCTCTACACCGTGCTCGTGGACGGCGACGACTTCAACGAGCCCGTGGCCGACGCCGCGCGCTCGATCCTCGACGGGCACATCGTGCTCACCCGCAAGCTCGCCGGCGCCGGGCACTACCCGGCGATCGACGTGCTGGAGAGCAAGAGCCGCGTGCGCGACCACGTCACCGCCGCCGCGCAGCAGGCCGCCGCGATGCGCCTGCTCCGCTGCGAGGCCGCCTACCGCGACAAGGAGGACCTGGTGATGGTGGGCGCCTACCAGCGTGGCAGCGACCCGATGGTGGACGCCGCGCTGCAGCTGCGCGAGCCGATGCTGCGCTTCCTGCGCCAGCCGCCGTCGGAGGCCACGACCCTCCGCGAAACCCAGCAGCAACTGGAGCAGCTCTCGCAGAAGATCGAGGGGCTGTCGAACACGAGGAAAGCCGCATGACCGCACCCCGTTTCCGCTTCTCGCTGCAGCGCATCCTCGCGCTGCGCGCGCGCGCCGAGCACGAGGCCGCGCTGGCCCTATCCGCCGCCATGCAGGCCGAAGAAGCCGCCCGCCGCGCCCGCACCGAGGCCGAGGCGCGCCGCGCCGCCGGCCACGACGCCGTGCGCCCCTCGACGCGCGGCGACTGCACGGTGGGCGAGATGCGCGCCCTCGGCGCCCTCGTGCAGGGACTCGAGGGCCAGGCCGCCGCCGCCGGCGAGGCCGCCGAGCAGGCAGCCCAGCGCCTGTCGGGCGAGCGCCGCGGCTTCGCCGACGCCGTGCGCGAGCGCCAGTCGATGGAGCGCCTGCGCTCGCACAAGGAAGAGCTGTGGCGCCTCGAGGCCAGCCGCGAGGACCGCGCGATCATGGACGAGATCGCGCGCGCCCGTCGTGCCAACGACGCCGCCACCGCCGACGCCCGCCGGAGCAACCCATGATCAAGCTCGTCATCGCCTTCCTGGCCGCCTTCGTCACGGCGATGGCCGGCGCGACCGGATTCGCCGTCTGGCGCGCGAGGAAATTCGCCGCCGAGCACCCCGCGCCGGTGACGGTGGCCAAGGCCAGCCACGCCGACCGCGGGCGCACCGCGGCCGACTCGTCCGTGAAGGCCGACTCGGGAGCGGCGCACGACTCGTCGGCGGCCCACGACTCGACCACCGCGGCCGCCGCCACCGTCGGACCGGCCGACTCGGCCAGGGGAACCGCCCGCGGCGAGCACGCGAAGGCCGAGCCGCCCGGGGCCGAGGCGGTCAAGGCCGATGCGCCCAATGGAGACCACGGCGCCGTGGCGCCGTCGGTCGCCAAGGGCGTCGCCGCGGCACCAGCGCCAGCCGGCAAGGGAACCGCCACCGGCAAGCCCGGCGTGACCGTCTCGACGCTTCCCTCGGGTCTCGTCGGTGAGCGGCTCGGGAAGATCTTCGCCTCGATGCCGGCGAAGGAAGCGGCCAAGGTGCTCGGCAAGATGGAGGACGCCGACATCACGACGATCCTCGGTCGCCTCAACGACCGCAAGGCGTCGGAGATCCTGTCACAGCTGCCGACCGAGCGTGCGGCGGCGATCAGCCGCGCGGTCCTCGCGCGCGGCGCCCCCGGAGGTCACCAATGATCAATCCCATGTCGGGCTCGACTGGCACGGCGCGCGCCGGATCCGCCGACGCCACGGCGCACGCGCCGCCGGCCAGCGACGCCGCGGCCACACGCGCCGCCTTTGCGCGCATGCTGCAGCGCTTCGGCGGGCAGGTCACGCCGGTGTCGGAGCTCGAGGCCGTGCCCGTGGACGGGATCATCGGCGAGACCGGGCCCTCGGCCGCCCCCGCCGGTGCGGGGAGTGCCGCGATCGCCCGCGAGGGTGAGCGCACGGCGGCACTCCGCACGCTCGTCGAGCGGGTGGCGGCACCCGATGCCGCCCCCGCGAGACGCACGTCGCCCGTGCCGCTCATGCCGCCGGTCGAGCCGGCCAACGCGCCCGCCGTGCGCGTGGACACTGCCGAGCCGCGCCGCACCGAGCGCCGTCGGCGCGCCGACACCGGCACCGCCGTGTCGAACGCGATGGCCGCCCTCGAGCCTGCCTTCCGGCTCAAGGTGGAGCGGGTGATCGAGCGCATGCGCACCGAGCGGGGCCGCGAGGTGACGGTGCAGGAGACCCGCCGCAGCCAGGAGCGCCAGGACGCCCTCTACGAGCAGGGGCGCACCAGCCCCGGCGCCGTGGTGACCTGGACCCGCAACTCGCGCCACACCGACGGCATGGCCGCCGACCTCCAGGTCGACGGCACATGGGACGACCCCGAGGGATATGCGCAGTTGCAGCAAGTGGCCCGCGAGGAGGGGCTCGTGACCCTCGGCGCGAAGGACCCCGGCCACATCGAGATGTCGGCCGACGACGCGCTCAAGGCGCTCGGCGAGATCGCCTCCGTCACGAAGGCCGAGATCGGGGTCGCGCGACCCGTCGTTTCCGGCGGGATCGCCACGCCCGCGGGGGTGGCGCAGGTGGCGCGCGTGGCCACGGTCGCGAACATCGCACCGGTGGCGACGGTTGCCGCGGTGGGCCAGGTGGCGGCGGTGGCCGCTGCCCCGGCGACCGCGGGCGCGCCGGCATCGGTCGTGGCGGCCGCGGCCGGCAACGGCGCGGGCCCCGTGATCACCACCACGGTGGCCGCGCCTGGTGCCGGCGCGTCGGACGATGGCGCCGGTTCGGGGGGCAGCCGCTCCGACTCACAGGCGGGCACGAGCCGCGGCGACCGGGCGCAGCAGCTGGCGGCCGCCCTTCGTGGTGGCGCCGGCACGAATGCCACCGACAGCCTGTTCGCCCTCGCCGGCGCGAACGTGCCCTCGCCTCTGGGCGCCGGCGCGGTGGCCCGCGCGCTCGCCGGCACGAACGTGTCGGGGGCGGCGGCCCGCGCCGCCGACATCATGGCCCTGCAGGACGCGCGCGACGCACGGCCGGTCTCGCACATGCTGCTGCAGGTCGAGAACGCGGCTGGTGGCCAGGACCGCATTCGCGTCGACGTGCGCGGCCAGCAGGTCGGCGCGACGATGGTGCTCGACGATGCCGCGGCCGCGGAGCAGGCGGCGTCGCGCATGAACGAGCTCGCCACGGCCCTCGGCGCTCGTGGGCTGAGCGCCGACGCGCTGCGCGTGCGCGCGGCGGGCGGGCCGGCGGGCGACCTCGCCCGCATCCTCGGCGCCGTTGCCGCCGACCCGTCGCAGCTCCGCGCCCCGGCCAGCGCCGCCGCGCTCCCGATGTCATTCACGCGGCAGGGCGGCGAGGCCGGCACCGGCGGCCGCGCGGGCACGCCGAACGACAGCACACGTCACCGCTCGCGTCGCGAGCCACATGGAGGCCAGCCATGATCCAGAAAGTCGCCGCCAGCCGCACCCTGAACGCCAACAGCGCCGGAAGCGCCGCCGGCGCCCTCGGCGGCGCCACGATGGGCAAGGACGAATTCATCAAGCTCCTCGTGGCCCAGATGCAGCGCCAGGACCCGCTCAACCCCAGCGACGGCAAGGATATGGCCGCGCAGCTGGCGCAGTTCTCGTCGCTCGAGCAGCTGATGAACATCAACACCGCACTCGGGACGCAGGGGGCGTCGAGCGCGGCGCTCGCCAACGCCTTCGCCGGCGCGACCGCGATCGGGCTGATCGGCAAGACGGTCACCGCGCAGGACGCGAGCGTGACCGTGGGCAGCGGCGTGCCGCTGCCGATGCAGACCGACGTGCCCGCCGCGGGCACGCTCGTGGCGCGGCTGGTGAACGCACAGGGCGTCACGGTCAGGACGGTGAAGGTCGGTGCCGTGGAGGCCGGCCGCACCGCCATCCCGGTGGACTCGCTCACCAGCGGGGTCCCGAACGGCAGCTACACGGTGGCGCTCGACTTCACCAACGCGAGCGGCACCGTCTCGCAGCTCGCCACCCTGGTCCGCGCGCGGATCGACGGCGTGCAGTACGGCCCCAACGGCCCCGTGCTCAAGAGCGGCGGCCGCACCTTCTCGCTTCCGTCCATCGCCTCCATCGACCTCGACGGCTGACCCCGCCACACCCTCACAGGAGTCCCGCTCATGCTTCGCTCGCTCTTCGCCGGCGTCTCCGGCCTGCGCAACCACCAGATCCGGATGGACGTGATCGGCAACAACATCTCGAACGTGAACACGGCCGGCTTCAAGTCCGGCCGGGTGACCTTCAAGGAAGGCTTCGCCCAGCTGCTGCAGAGTGGCAGCCGCCCGAGCGGCGACCAGGGCGGCGTGAACCCGCTCCAGGTCGGGCTCGGCATGGCCGTCGGCTCGATCGACACCCTGTTCGGGCAGGGCAACCTCGAGACCTCGGGGATCAAGACCGACCTGGCCATCCAGGGGAACGCCTTCTTCGTCACCCGCAAGGGCGACCAGAGCTTCTACACCCGCGCCGGCAACTTCCAAATCGACGCCGACGGCAAGCTCGTCTCGCCGACCAACGGCTTCTCGGTGCAGGGGCGCGTGGCGGTGAACGGGATCTTCCAGGACGGCATCAAGGACATCGTGCTTCCCTTCGGCCAGAAGACGGCCGCCAAGGCGACGAACGCGATGAAGCTCGCCGGCAACCTCGACACCGCGGCGCCGATATTCGACCTCACCGACCCCGATGGCGCCGGCCCGGCCGTGGCCGGCTTCAACGCCGACACGCGCGCCGTGAGCGGCAACCAGAAGTCGTGGACGGAGACCTCGATCACCAGCTACGACTCGCTCGGCAACAAGCACGAGGTCAAGATCTTCCTTTACAAGTCGGCCGCCGACACGTGGAACTGGCAGGTCGATCCCTCCACCCTCGTGGCCGAGGGCGTGGACCCGACGACGATCTCCGGCAGCGGCTCGCTGACCTTCGGCCCCGACGGCACGCTCGTGGCACCGACGCTGCAGACCATCGCCTTCACCCCCCCCGGGGCGTCGCCGATGACGATCACGGTGGACCCGGGGTCGGGTTTCACCGGCATGACGTCGTTCGCCGCGGCCACCAACGCGGTGCTGCGCGACCAGAACGGCTACACCTCGGGCACGCTGCAGGACTTCCAGATCGACCGGTCGGGCCTGATCACGGGATCGTTCACCAACGGCGTGAACGTGCCGCTGGGCCAGATCGTGCTTGCCGACTTCAACAACCCCGGCGGCCTCCTGCGCGTCGGCGACAACATGTACAAGGAGTCGAGCAACTCCGGCGGCCCGGTGCTGGGCTATGCGCTGGCCGGCAGCGAGTCGACACTGGCCTCCGGCGCCCTCGAGATGTCGAACGTCGACCTGGCGTCGGAGTTCACGAGCATGATCATCGCCCAGCGCGGCTTCCAGGCGAACAGCAAGGTCATCACCACCACCGACGAGCTGCTGCAGGAGCTCATGAACATCAAGCGCTAGTGTCCTGTCCCGTTAGTTACTGGCATTACTCTTGCACCGTCTTTGGTGATACCTTCACCGGAGACGGTATGCCGATTGGTCGCCCGCATCGCTTCGCGCTCACACTCTCGCCGGCGGAGCAGGACGAGCTCACCGC
>JACPPC010000010.1 GCA_016191225.1 Gemmatimonadota bacterium
AACTCGGCCGGCGTCTGCACGTCCGCAATCAAGGCGTCCAGCGTCGCGTCCGTCAGCCCCTTCGGCAACTCCCGCTTGCGAGCCATAACTCCCTCCAACTCCATGGGATATGGCTCATACACAGAATTTCAGATAGGCCCAGCCGCGGTTGTACCACGGGTGTCCCGGCAGGCACACCTCCAGGCCCCCGCCGGGGCATCCTCGGTGCCCGCATGCCGTGCTCGGTGTCTCTGTCGTCCGCTCCTCTCCCTTGCGTCGCCCTCCCCTCCCGCCGACGACCGGATTGACCCGCGCCCCGGGACACGCTTCATTGCCGCCATGCCATCCTCCGCCAAGCGCTCCACGGCCGCGCCCCCCGCGCACGAGTCGCCCACCTATCCCGAGCGCGAGGCGCGTGGCCTCGCCCTCTGGGTCGCGCTCACCCGCGCCCAGGACTCGGTGGCGCAGCACTCGGCGGCGGACATCGCGCGCCACGGCATCACCGGGGGCGAGTTCGGCATCCTCGAGCTCCTCTACCACAAGGGGCCGATGTTCCTCAACGAGGTGCAGAAGCGCGTCCTCGTGTCGAGCGGCGGCGTGACCTACCTCGTCGACCGGCTCGTCGAGCGCGGCCTCCTCGAGCGCCGCCTCTGCCAGTCCGACCGCCGGGCTCGGTACGCCGCCCTCACGCGCAAGGGGCGCGCCCTGCTCCGGCAGGTCTTCCCCGAGCACGCCCGCGCGATCGCCGACGCCGTCTCGGCGCTCACGCCCGAGGAGCAGAAGCAGGCGCGCATCCTGTTGCGGAAGCTGGGGTTGGGCGCCAAGGCCCGCCTCGGGCCGCGCCCCGTCGGCGACGAGTGAGGGGGGAATCCGGGCGGGTCCGGGAACGGGGCTTGACAATTTACCTTAGTACTGAGATACTTAGTCAGGAACTAACGCGGCCGGTCCGCCGGCCGATGCCCCTTCCACACACGCCCCGCGAGGCCCGCCATGTCCGCTCCCGCCGCCCCCGTCACCAGCTGGTCGATCGACCCCTCCCACTCCACCGTCGGCTTCGCCGTCAAGCACCTGATGCTCTCCACCGTGCGAGGCAGCTTCAGCGATGTCTCCGGCGAGTTCGCCATCCCCAACGACGACCTCCGCGCGGCGACCCTCACCGCCGAGGTCGGCACCGCGTCGATCAGCACCGGCGTCGAGCAGCGCGACGCCCACCTCCGGAGCGCCGACTTCTTCGACGTCGAGCACTTCCCCAAGGCCACCTTCCGCTCCACCGGCATGACCCCCCGCGGCGACGGCGCCTGGCTGATGGCCGGCGACCTCACGATCCGCGGCACCACCCTGCCGGTCACCCTCACCGTCACCCCGGAGGGCACGGGCATTGACCCGTGGGGCAACCTCAAGTCGGGCTGGACGGCGAGCACGAAGATCGACCGCAGCGCCTTCGGCCTCACCTGGAACCAGGTGCTCGAGGCTGGCGGCATCGCCGTCGGCAACGACATTACGCTGACCCTCGATATCCAGGCCAAGGCGGCGTAGCACCCAGGGGGCGGGCGTCCCGGTCCGCCGGGCGCCCGCCGCCACACGGAGGAATCGTGTCCGCTCCGCCCGTCACCGCCGGCTTCCACCACGTCACGCTCGTCGCGCGCGACGCCCGGCGCACCCTCGCCTTCTACCGCGACCTGCTCGGCCTCGGCCTCGTCAAGCGCACCGTCAACTTCGACGACCCGGGGGCGTACCACCTCTACTTCGGCGACGACACCGGCGCGCCGGGCACGATCTTCACCTTCTTCGAGTGGACCGGCGCGCGGCCGGGGGCGCCCGGGATCGGCGGCATCCACCACCACGCCCTCGGCGTCGCCGACGGCGCGGCCCAGCTCAAGTGGAAGCGCCGCCTCACCGACGCCGGCGTCGCCGTGACCGGTCCGCTCGAGCGCGGCTACTTCCGCTCGATCTACTTCCGCGACCCCGACGGCCAGGTGCTCGAGATCGCCACCGCCGGGCCCGGCTACGCGATCGACGAGCCGGCCACCCGGCTCGGCGAGAAGCTCACGGCCCCGCCCGCGTCACAGCTCCCCGACGGCCGCGACATGGCCGCCATCCGGGCCCTCACGCACCCGGAGCCCGTGCCGGTCATCACGCCGGACATGGCCCTGCAGGGAATCCACCACGTGACGGGGATGACCGACGACATCGGCCAGCTGCACGAGTTCCTCGACCGCACCCTCGGTCTGCGCCGCATCAAGCGGAGCGTGAACCAGGACGACCCGGCCACGCCGCACCACTTCTGGGCCAACTACGACGGCAGCACGGTCGCACCGCACTCCTCGTTCACCTTCTTCGGCTGGCCGCCCAACGGCCGCCTCGCGCGCCCGGGCGCCGGACAGACCCACCACGTCGCCTTTCGCGCGAGCAGCGCCGAGCAGCAGCTCGCGTGGCGCGAGCACCTGCTGTCGCAGGGCGTGGACGTGTCGCCGGTGATGGACCGCACCTACTTCTCGTCGATCTACTTCCAGGCCCCCGACGGGCTGCTGCTGGAGATAGCGACCGACGGTCCGGGGTTCGCGCTCGACGAGGCGAACGGCGAGCTGGGGCGGGTGCTCAAGCTGCCGGCCTGGCTCGAGGCGTCGAGGCCCGACATCGAGCGGAGGCTCGCGCCGCTGTAGCGCGGCGGAGGAGAGGGCGACAAGGAGCGAGGGGAGCCGACCACGGAGGCACGGAGGACACGGAGGTCCACAAAGGAGGCATGATCAAGGGCAACCGACCGGTGCCAACACGCCGCGCGGGCCGGGCGCGGTGCGAGGGAGTCGATGGTCGCCCACCCGCGGCTTTGCCGGACGCCCGGCCCCGGCGCCCACCGAGGCCGTTGCCGTTGTCTCCTCGGTGCCCTCCAGCCCTGCGCTGTGTCTCGGTGGTCCGCTCCTCTCCCCTGCCTCTCCCTCACCCTCCGGCGCCGAACCCCCCCGGCAGCGCGCGGCTCACGATCTCCGCCCGCACCCTGGCGACGAACTCCGCCACGGGCATCACGGTCTGCTTGGCTCCCGTGCCGCGCGCCCGGATGGCGACGGTCCCCTGCTCCGCCTCCCGCTTCCCCACCACCGCCATGTACGGTGTCTTCATGACTTCGCCGTCGCGAATGCGGTAGTTGAGCGTCTCGTTGCGCGCGTCGAGGTGCGCCCGCACGCCGGCATCCTTGAGGGCGCGCACCACCAGCCCGGCGTCCGGCGCGAGGTCGTCCGAGATCGGCAGCACCCGCACCTGCTCCGGCGACAGCCAGAGCGGGAACGCCCCCGCGAAGTGCTCGATCAGGATCGCGATGAACCGCTCGAAGCTCCCGCTCACCGCCCGGTGGATCACCACCGGGCGGTGCATCGCGTTGTCGGCGCCCACGTACTCGAGGTCGAACCGCTCCGGCGCGTTGTAGTCGAGCTGGATCGTCCCCAGCTGCCAGGCGCGCCCGATCGAGTCGGTCACGTCGAAGTCGATCTTCGGCCCGTAGAAGGCGCCGTCCCCCTCCTTGAGCTCGTAGGGGCGCCCGGTGCCCTCGAGCGCCTTCCGCAGCGCCCCCTCGGCGCGGTCCCACAGCTCGTCGCTGCCGATCCGCTCCGGCGGGCGCGTCGCGAACTTGAGTGTCGCCGTCAGCCCGAACGTCTCGTAGTAGCCGAGGATGAAGTGCGTGAGGAACCGCACCTCGTCGGCCACCTGCGACTCGGCGAGGAACACGTGGCAGTCGTCCTGCGCGAACTGCCGCACCCGCGTCAGCCCCGACAGCGCCCCGGAGAGCTCGTTCCGGTGCAGCACGTCGAACGTCACGTAGCGGATCGGCAGCTCGCGGTACGAGTGCTTGGCCACGTTGTAGTGAACGTAGTGCGACGGGCAGTTCATCGGCTTGAGCGACATGTCGTGCTCGCCGGTCTCGCTGTTGTGCACGAGGAACATGTTCTCGCGGTACTTCCCCCAGTGCCCCGACTGCTCCCACAGCGCCTTCTGGTACAGCAGCGGGGTCTTGACCTCGAGGAAGTCGTCGCGCTGCCGCTCGCGCACGAAGTCCACCAGCGTGTTGTAGAGCGTGGTGCCGCGCGCCGTCCAGAACGCCGCCCCCGGCGACACCGGGAAGAAGTGGAACAGGTCGAGCGCCTTCCCCAGCACGCGGTGGTCGCGCCGCCGCGCCTCCTCGAGCTGGTGCAGGTGCCGGTCGAGCTCCTCCTTGCTGAAGAAGGCCGTGGCGTAGATGCGCTGCAGCATCGGCCGCTTCTCGTCGCCGCGCCAGTACGCCCCGGCGGTGTGCAGCAGCCTGAAGTGCCTGACGTACCCCGTGTCCGGCACGTGCGGGCCGCGGCAGAGGTCGGTGAACGGCCCGTCGGCGTACGTGGAGATCACCTCGTCGTCGCCGAGGTCGGCGATCCGCTCGAGCTTGAGCGGGTCGTCGCTGAAGCGCTGCAGCGCCTGCGACCGCGTCACCTCCTCGCGCACGAACGGGAACTTCCCGGCGACGACCTTCTGCATCTCCGCCTCGAACTCGGCGAGGTCGTCGGGGGTGAACGGCTTCGAGACGCCGAAGTCGTAGTAGAAGCCGTCGTCGATCGCCGGGCCGAAGCCGATCTGCGCGTCGGGGCGCAGGCGGCGCACCGCCGTCGCCAGGATGTGCGCCCCCGAGTGCCGCAGCACGGCGAGGGCGCGCGGGTCCTTGTTCGTCAGCACCACGAAGCCGCCCCCGGTGCGCAGCGGCGTCATCAGGTCCTGCACCTCGCCGTTCACCGCCACCGCGATCGCCGCCCGCAGCAGGCCGGCGCCGATTCCCGCCACCACGTCGCGCGGGAGCGTCCCCGGCGCCACCACGCGGGTGGCGCCGTCGGGAAGGGTCAGGACGAGCATGTCGGTCGGGGCGGCGGGTGAGCCGGGCATGCGGGCGGTCGATCGGGGAGGGGGCGGGCGGCTGCGGCGACCTGGCGGGGCGAGCGGTCGTGCGGCCTGGCGATGCGGTCGGGCGATGCGGTGCGGTGCGGTCTGGCGAGGCGGCCGTGCGGGGCCGGGTCAGGTCGTGCTGCCGAGGAGCGACGTGACCTTGCTGCCGTGCCGCACGGCGAGCGCGAGGCCGATCACGACCACCGTCCCGATCGTCAGCCACAGCGCCACGCCGCGCACGGCGGCGCCGTCGGCCTTGGCGGCGGGGGCGGGCGCACGGTCGCTGGTCATGGGCGAATGTTAGCCGCGGCGCGAGGGGGCCGCCACGGCGTGGCGCCGCCGCGCGGAGCCCGCGACGCCGCGCCGCGAGCCACCGGCGGGACGGTTAGCTTTCCCGCGATGACGACCGCCGAACGCCCAGCCGGCGAGCTGCCCGCGCAGTTCGACCCCGCCGCCAGCGAGAAGGAGACCTACGCCCGCTGGGAGGCCGCGGGGGTCTTCCACGCCACCGCCGCCGACGCCGCCGCGCGGCCGCACTTCACGATCGTCATCCCGCCGCCGAATGTCACCGCCGTGCTGCACATGGGGCACGGCCTCAACGACACCGTGCAGGACGTGCTCGTGCGCTGGCGGCGCATGGCCGGCGACACCGTGCTCTGGATTCCCGGAACCGACCATGCCGGCATCGCCACCCAGAACATCATCGAGAAGCAGCTGGCGAAGGAGGGGAAGACCCGCTTCGACGTCGGCCGCGAGGCCTTCGTCGCGCGCACGCGCCAGTTCGTCGCCGAGACCGGCGGCGTGATCCTGCGGCAGCTGCGCGCCATCGGCTGCAGCTGCGACTGGGAGCGCACCGCCTACACCTTCGACGGGCCGCGGTCGCGCGCCACTCGCAAGGCCTTCGTGCGGCTCTACGACGAGGGGCTCATCTACCGCGGCCACCGCGTGATCCATTGGTGCCCGCGCTGCCTCACGTCGCTCTCGGACGAGGAGGCCGAGTTCCGCGACACCAGCGGGCAGCTCTGGCACGTGCGCTACGCCGTGGCCGGCGACCCCTCGCGCTCGATCACCGTCGCCACCACCCGCCCCGAGACGATGCTCGGCGACGTCGCCGTGGCGGTGCACCCCGACGACGAGCGTTACGCCGGCCTCGTCGGCCACCGCGTGATCCTCCCCGTCTCGAACCTCGAGATCCCGGTGATCGCCGACCCCTACGTCGATCGCGCCTTCGGCACCGGCGTGGTGAAGATCACGCCGGCCCACGACCCGAACGACTTCGAGGTCGGCAGGCGGCACGAGCTGCCGATGCCGGTGGTGATCGACGAGCACGGCACCGTGCGCGAGGTGTCCGAGGCCGGCGGCCGCGTGCCGGCGTCGCTCCAGGGCCTCGACCGCTTCGCCGCCCGCAAGGCGATCGTCAAGCTGCTCGACGCCGCCGGCCACCTCGCGAGGGCGGAGCCGCACGCCCACAGCGTGCGCCATTGCTACCGCTGCGACACCGTGGTCGAGCCGCGCCTGTCGGACCAGTGGTACCTGCGCATGAAGCCCCTCGCCGAGCCGTGCATCGCCGCCGTGCGCGACGGAACGGTGCGCATCCTCCCCGAGCGGTGGGAGGCGGTGTACTTCCACTGGATGGAGAACATCCGCGACTGGAACATCTCCCGGCAGCTCTGGTGGGGACACCGCATCCCGCTCTTCTACTGCGACAACCCGGCCTGCCGCGCCAGCCGCTTGCCTCCCGTCGCGTCAATGGACGACCTCGCCACCTGCGCCCGGTGCGACCGTCCCCTGCGCCAGGACGAGGACGTGCTCGACACCTGGGCCTCGAGCTGGCTCTGGCCCCTCTCGACCCTCGGCTGGCCCGACGAGACCGACGACCTCGCCGCCTTCTACCCGACCGACATGCTCGTCACCGCCCCGGAGATCCTCTTTCTCTGGGTCGCCCGGATGATGATGTCGGGCTACAAGTTCCGGGGCCGGGCGCCGTTCCACACCGTGTACCTGCACGGCACCGTGCGCGACGCCAAGGGCCGCAAGATGTCCAAGTCGCTCGGCAACGGCATCGACCCGCTGGAGGTGGTGGAGCAGTTCGGCGCCGACGCGCTGCGCTGGACGGTGATCGCCGGCATGGGCCTCGGCGCCGACGTGCTCCTCGACCACGCCGACCTCGGGAAGGCGTTCGCCCCGGGCCGCAACTTCGCGACCAAGCTCTGGAACATCGGGCGGTTCCTGCTCGCGAGCGTGGGGGAGGAGGCCGTGCTCCGCGTCGACGACATTCCCAGCCGTCAGCTGAAGCGCTCCGACAAATGGATTCTCGACTGCTTGAACGTGGCGATCGGGCAGTGCAACGCGGCGCTTGGGCACGCGCGCCCACAAGGGCCCGCTTGGCCAATGGAACAGCGCTTCGAGGGACTGCGACTCGACGCCTACGCCGAGTCGGCGCGCCGGTTTGTCTGGAACGAGCTCGCCGACTGGTATGTCGAGGCCGTGAAGCCACGCATCCTCGCCGGTGGCGTCGATGGTCAGGTCGCTCGCTCCGTCCTTGCGCACGCGTTCGACCAAGCGTTGCGGCTGCTTCACCCGATCATGCCGTTCATCACCGAGGAGCTCTCGCAGCGCCTGCCCGGCCGGCCGGCGGGCGAGTTCGTCGCCACTGCGGGGTGGCCCCGGTTGGTGTCGATCACTCCGGGCGCGGCGGACTTCGAGCTCGTGATGTCGTCGGTGGACGCCATTCGTTCGCTTCGAAACGCGGCCGGCATCGCTCCCGGCGTTCGTGTGAAGGCGTTCCTGATTCCAACCCTGCGCGCTGAGGGATTCCCGGATCAGCTCGACCCGAGCGTCACAACCACGCTCACCGACGAGGCCGCCCTCATCGGCGCCCTCGCCCGCGCCGACGTCTCGGTCGTGCCCTCGCTCGCCGTGCGCGGCCTGCGCGAGTTCTGCGGCACCCACGAGGTCGACCTCCCCGTGTCGAACCTTCCCGCCGAGCTGCGAGAACGCGAGTGCCGGAAGGCCCGTGCCGAGTCGGAGGCCCTCGCGAAGCAGCTTGCCTCGCTCACCGCGCGGCTCGGCAACGAGTCGTTCACCTCCCGCGCCAAGCCCGAGGTCGTGGCCGCCGAGCGACAGAAGGAGCGCGAGTGGACGGAGAAGCTCGCGCAGCTCCGGGCCAAGGTCGGGACCTTGTGCGGCTGACGCACGAGCGCGGGCACCGGCCGCTCACGAGGTCTCTCGGCGCCGCGCGACTCCGTCGCGCTCCGCTCGGGGTGGCGGGCCTGTCCCAGCTCGTCCTCGCCTGCGCCAGCCCCGCCATTCCCCCCGGCGGTCCCGTCGACACCAGGGCTCCCGTGCTCCTCCAGGTCGTTCCCGAGAGCGGCGCCGTCAACCTCACGCCCCGCGCGGTGATCTTCCGCTTCGACGAGGTCGTGAACGAGCGCCCCGCCGGCGCACAGCGCCTCGACGACATGTTCATGATCTCCCCTCGCGGGCGCGGCCTCGACGTCTCCTGGGACCGCGAGAGCATCTGGCTCCGCCCCAACGGCGGCTGGCGCAAGAACGCCGTCTACACCGTCACCATGCGCCCCGGCATGAGCGACCTGCGCGGCAACGTGCTGCGCGAGGGCAAGGTGGTCGTCTTCGCCACGGGCCCCGTGATTCCCGACACGCGCATCGACGGCCGGCTCTTCGACTGGGTGAAGGGCACGGTCGCGGTGAACACGCTCGTCGAGGCGATCGACCGCGCCGATACCACGATCGCCTACGTCGCCATGACCGACTCCAGCGGCGCCTTCGAGCTGCGCAACCTCCCTCCCGGCGGCTACGTGGTGCGGGCGTCGGTGGCGGCGGGGGGCGGCGGCAGCGCCGCCGCGCGGCTCTTCGACCGGCGGCGGGCCTGGGACTCGGTGGGCGTGGCCCTCGCCGACAGCGCCGTCGTCGAGTTGCTCGCCTTCGTGCACGACACCCTCGGGCCGCGCATCGGCACGCTCACCATCCGAGACTCCGTCACCCTGCGGCTCCTCCTCGACCAGCCCCTGGCCCTCGACCAGGGACTCACCCGCGAACAGTTCACCCTCGTGGGGCGCGACTCCCTGCGCCTCGCGATCGACTCGGTCTTCACCGCCGCCGAGTTCGCCGCCTGGGAGAAGGCCGAGGCCGTCGCCGCGGCCCGCCGCGACTCGATCGCCCGCCGCGACACCACCACCCGGCCAGACTCCCTCGGGCGTGCCCCGCCGCGCGGCGCCCCCCTTGGCGTGCGCGTCGACTCGGCCACCCCGCGCGCTCCCGTGTCCGCGGCCGCGCGTCGCGCCGCCGACTCGGCGGCCACCGCCGACAGCATCCGCCGGGCGGCGCCCAAGCCGAGCAAGCCCATCCCCGTGACCGAGGTGGTGGTGCGACTCGGCACGCCGCTCGTGGCGCAGTCGGCGTACCGGCTCTCCGCGCGCGACCTGCGTGGCCTCCTTGGCCGCTCGCGGCCGGCGGAACGCGTCTTCAGCACGCCGCGGGTCGCCGCGCGCGACTCCTCGCGCGCCCCGGGGCCGGCCGGGGCGCCACAGGTGCCGGGGAGCAAGCCGCCCCCCGGCTTCACGCCCTCCGCCCCGCCTCCGACCAGGCCTCCGCGGTGACCGACGCCCGCCGCGCCCTCCCCGCCGTGCACGCGCTGCTCGAGCACCCCGACGTGCGCGACCTGCTCGCGCGCGCTCCCCGCGGGCTCGTGACCGACGCCGTGCGCGAGGTGCTGGAGCAGGCGCGATCCGCCCCGCCCGCGGGCGATCTCGACACCGGCACCCTCGCGGAACGAGTGGCCGGGCGCGTGCAGGCGAGGCTCCTCCCTTCGCTGCGCCCCGTGTTCAACGCCACCGGTGTGGTGCTGCACACCAACCTCGGCCGCGCCCCGCTGGCCGACGACGCGCTGGCCGCCATCCAGGAGGTCGCCACGGGGTACGGCAACCTCGAGTACGACCTCGCCACCGGCGCTCGCGGCTCGCGCTATGCGCACTGCGTCTCCCTGCTCACCGAGCTCACCGGCGCCGAGGACGCGCTGGTCATGAACAACGGCGCCGGGGCCCTCGTCCTCGCCCTGGCGGCGCTCGCGCACGGGCGCGAGGCGGTGATCTCCCGCGGCGAGCTGATCGAGATCGGCGGCGGCTTCCGCGTGCCGGAAATCATGGCGGCGGCGGGCACCACGCTGGTCGAGGTCGGCACCACCAACCGCACCCGGCTCGACGACTACCGCCGCGCCATCGGCCCCAACACCGGCGCGATCGTCAAGGTGCACCGCTCCAACTTCACCATGGACGGCTTCGTCGCCGAGGTCACCGCCGGCGAGCTGGCGCCGCTCGCGGCCGAGGTGAACGTGCCGGTGATCGAGGACTTCGGCAGCGGCCTCCTGGCGTCGCTGGAGCCGTTCGGGCTGCGGGGCGAGCCCACCGCCCGCGAAGTGCTTTCCGGTGGCGCCTCGGTGGTGATCATGAGCGGCGACAAGCTGCTGGGCGGGCCGCAGGCCGGGATCATCCTTGGGCGCGGCGACGCGCTGTCGACCCTGCGCCGGCACCCCCTCGCCCGCGCCTTTCGCGTCGACAAGCTCACCATCGCCGCGCTGGGCGCCACCCTCGCGCTCTACCGCGACCGCGACGCCGCCGTGCGCGAGGTCCCGGTGCTGGCGATGCTCGCCGCGACGCCGGCGGCGTTGCGTGCGCGCGCCGAGGACCTGCGGGCCGCCCTCGCCACCTGGGGAATCGCGGCAACCGTCGTCGCCACCGAGGGGGCGGTGGGGGGTGGCGCCTTTCCCGCCGCCTCGCTTCCAGGCTGGGCCGTGGCGATCGAGGGGGACCCGGGGCCGCTCGAGGCGCGCCTGCGCGGCGGCGACACGCCGGTGATCGCCCGCGTGGCCGACGGCCGGCTGCTGGTGGAGCTGCGCGCCGTCCCCGCCGCGCACGACACCGCCCTCGCCGACGCGATCACCACCGCCCTCGCATGAGCAGGCCGCGCCCCGTCGTCTTCCTCGACCGCGACGGCACCATCATCGCCGACATGCACTACATCGCGCGCCCGGAGGAGGTGGCGCTGATTCCCGGCGTCGCTCCGGCGATCCGGCGCCTCAACCAGGCGGGCTGGGCGGTGGTGGTCATCACCAACCAGTCGGGAATCGCCCGCGGCAAGCTCACCGAGGCCGACTACGAACAGGTCCGGGCGCGGCTCGACGCGCTCCTCGACGAGCAGGGGGCGCTCATCGACCGGAGCTACCACTGCCCGCACCACCCCGACGTCGGCGGGCCGTGCGACTGCCGCAAGCCGGGCACGAAGCTCCACCTGCTGGCACTGCGCGACCTCGCGCTCGATCGCCGCCGCACGGTCTGCGTCGGCGACCGCTGGCGCGACGTGAAGCCCGCCTTTGCCCTCGAGGGACGCGGCATCCTCGTTCCCGGTCCGGAGTCGCCCCCCGACGAGGTCGAGCGCGCGCAGCGCGAGCTCGCCACCGCGTCGTCCCTCGGTGTCGCCGTGGACCGCATCCTCGGCGCTTCCTGAGTGGCGGCTCGCGCCGTAGCATTGGCGGCATGAACGAGCACGCGACCCGCATCGCCGTCTTCGCATCGGGCAACGGGTCGAACCTGCAGGCGATCCTCGACCACTTCGACGGCCCGGCGTTCGGCGTGGCCGAGGTGGCGCTCGTCGTCAGCGACAAGCCGACGGCCGGCGCCCTCGACCGCGCCCGCGCCCGGGACATTCCGGCGCACGTCGTGCACCACGCCGACGCGCCCGCGATCGAGCGGCTCCTCGACGCGCTGCGCATCGAGCTGGTGGTCCTCGCCGGCTACCTCAAGTTCGTTCCCGCCGAGGTGGTGCGGGCCTGGCACGGGCGCATCCTCAACGTGCACCCCGCCCTCCTGCCGGCCTTCGGCGGGCCGGGGATGTACGGCCTCCGCGTGCATGCCGCCGTGCTCGCCGCCGGGGCGCGCACCAGTGGTCCCACGGTGCACTTCGTCGACGAGCAGTACGACCACGGGCCCGTGATCGCCCAGGAACAGGTGCCCGTCCTGCCGGGCGACACGCCGCAGGCCCTCGCCGCGCGCGTGCTGGAGGCCGAGCACCGCCTGTACCCGCGCGTGATCGCCGACGTCGCCGCCGGCCGCGTGCGCCTCTCCAGCCGGGGCGAGGTGATCGGCGCCTCGTCCCCTTCCCTGTCATCGTCCTGACGCCCACCACACACGCCATGCCGCGCGCGCTGCTGTCCGTGTCCGACAAGTCCGGCCTCGCCGAGTTCGCCGGCGGGCTCGCCGCCCTCGGCTGGGAGCTGATCTCCACGGGAGGCACCGCCAAGGCGCTGCGCGCCGTCGGCCTCGCGGTCGCCGACGTCAGCGACGTCACGCGGTTCCCCGAGATGCTCGACGGCCGCGTGAAGACCCTCCATCCCGCCGTGCATGGCGGCCTCCTCGCCCGCCGCGACCTGCCGGAGCACATGGCGGCGATCGCGGCCCACGGCATCGAGCCGATCGACCTGGTGTGCGTGAACCTGTACCCGTTCCAGCGGGCGGCCGCGACAGCCGGCCTCTCGGCCAGCGACGTGATCGAGCAGATCGACATCGGCGGCCCGTCGATGCTGCGCTCGGCGGCCAAGAACTTCAAGGCGGTCGCCGTCGTCGTCGACCCGGCGGACTATCCGCGCGTCCTCGGCGCCCTGCAACAGGGCAACGCCGACGTCGAGCTGCGGCGCGACCTCGCCGAGAAGGTGTACGCGCACACCGCGGCCTACGACGCGGCCATCGCCCGGTGGTTCGCCCGGCAGCGCGACGACGCCTTTCCCGAGCGCGCCACGATCGCCCTCGCCCGCAAGCAGATGCTCCGCTACGGCGAGAACCCGGGACAGCGGGCGGCCTTCTTCGTCGAGCATGCCGGCCGCGGCCTCGGCGCCCTCGCCCAAAAGGGGGGCAAGGAGCTCTCCTTCAACAACCTCCTCGACCTCGAGGGGGCGCTGCTCGCCACCGACCCGTTCGCGTCGCAGCCCGCCTGCGCGATCGTGAAGCACACCACCCCCTGCGGCCTCGCGGTGGGCACCAACGCCGCCGACGCCTACCGCAAGGCACTCGCCTGCGACCCGGTCTCGGCCTTCGGCTCGGTGATCGCCTTCACGGTGCCGGTCGATGCCGAGACGGCCGAGCTCGTGGCCAACCTCTTTGTCGAGTGCGTGGTGGCCCCCACCTTCAGCGACGAGGCGGTCGACACCCTCTCGCGCAAGAAGAACCTGCGCGTGCTCGAGGGCACCGCCCGGTGGAGCGAAGGCGAGCTCGACCTCAAGCGGGTGCGCGGCGGCGTGCTGATGCAGGAGCGGAGCCCGGTCACCTTCGACGAGGGCTCGTGGAAGATCGCCACCACCCGCCAGCCGACGAGCACCGAGATGGACGACCTGCGCTTCGCCTGGCGCGCCGTCGGGAGCGTCAAGTCCAACGCCATCCTGCTCGCCCGTAACGGGGCGTCGATCGGCATCGGCGCCGGCCAGATGTCGCGCGTGGACGCGGCCTTCGTCGCCGTCCACAAGGCCCGGCTGGTCGGCCACGACACCGCCGGCGCCGCCCTCGGGTCGGACGCCTTCTTCCCATTTCGCGACGGGATCGACCAGGCCGCCGAGGCCGGCATCACGGCCATCATCCAGCCGGGCGGGTCGGTGCGCGACGACGAGGTGGTCGCGGCGGCGAACGAACACGGCATGACGATGGTATTCACCGGGCAGCGGCTCTTCCGGCACTAGCCAGCGGAGCCGCCACGGGGCAACCACCCGTTGGTTCGTGTTGTCCGACTCGCGTCCCCCGGGCGATATTGCACGGTTCGCCCGCCGACAACCCGCCGTCCAGCCATCGACCCGATGACCGCGCCCCGCGCCGCCGAGCTCGACTACCGCCCCTCCTACCTCGCCGCGGGGCTCACCGCGCTCGGCGTCCTTGTCCTCTACCTCGCCACCCTCGCCCCCTCCACGGCGATGTGGGACACGAGCGAGTACATCACCGCCGCCTACACGCTCGGCCTCCCCCACCCCCCGGGGAACCCGTTCTTCGTCCTGATCGGGCGTGTCGCGGCGCTCGTGCCCTTCGGGGCCAGCGTCGCGCTCAGGATCAACGTCCTCGCCGCCGTCGCCAGTGCCGTCGCCGCCGGCATGTGGTTCCTGATCACCGAGCGGGTGCTCGTGAGCTGGTTCCCGCTGCGCTGGACGCGCATCACCGTGGCCGCGCTCTCCGCCGTGATCGGGTCCACCGCCTTCACCGTCTGGAACCAGTCGGTGGTCAACGAGAAGGTGTACACGGTGTCGCTCGTCGGCCTCGCGATCTGCGCCTGGCTCACGGTGCTCTGGTGCGACGAGCCCGACGGTCGCCGCGCCGACCGGATCCTCGTGCTGGTGGCATACCTCTGCGGCCTCGGCTACGCCAACCACATGGCGGGCATGCTGGCCGGCCCCGCCGTGGCCGTCGCGGTGCTGATCCGCCGCCCCCGGACGATCCTGCGCTGGAAGCTGCTCCTCGCGATCGCCGGCGCGATCATGCTCGGCGGCTCGCCCTTCCTCACGCAGCCCATCCGCGCGGCGCACAACCCGCCCATCAACGAGGGCGAGCCCACCGCCTGCCGCACCGGATTCAAGTGGGACTGCACGCTCAGCAGCGGCACGTACGACGCGTTCATGTACAACTTCAACCGCGGCCAGTACGGCAAGCCCGACCTCACGCAGCGCCAGGCCCCGATCGAGGGCCAGGTCGGCATGTGGTGGTGGTACTTCCGCTGGCAGTGGCTGCGCGACGGCAACGACGAGATGCGCGGCCTCCAGACCGGGCTCGCCGTCGTCTTCCTCCTCCTTGGCCTCCTCGGCGGCTGGGTGCACTGGCAGCGGGACCGACGAAGCTTCTGGTTCTTCGGCCCGCTCATGTTCGTGCTCACCCTCCTGCTGATCGTCTACCTCAACTTCAAGTACGGCGCGTCGCAGTCCCCCGAGCTCACCGACGTGAACCGCGAGGTGCGCGACCGCGACTACTTCTACCTCTGGAGCTTCTCGGCGTGGAGCGTCTGGGCCGCCCTCGGCCTGGCGTGGGTGTGGGAGACCGTGGCCCAGCTCGCGCAGAGCGAGAGCACGACCCTTGGCAAGCAGACGCTGGTGGTGCCCACCCGGCGCGGCTGGCTGATGGCGGCGCCGGTGCTGCTGGTCGCCCTCATCCCCTTCGTCGGCAACCTCAAGTGGGCGCCGCGCGCCGGCGAGACCGACACCCGCGACTTCGCCCACGACCTGCTCAACTCGATCGAGCCCTACGGCGTCCTCGTCACCGTCGGCGACAACGACACCTTTCCCCTCTGGTACGCGCAGGATGTCGAGGGCATCCGCAAGGACGTGGTCGTCGCCAACACCTCGCTCCTCAACACCGACTGGTACACGCGGCAGATCATCCGCCGCCCCGTGTACGCCTACGACGAGGCCGCCGGCCCCGCCGTCTACCGCGGCAGGGCGTGGGCCAAACCGGCCCGCTCGCCGATCGCGATGACCCTCGACGACGCCGACAAGGTGCCCCTCGCCATGGAGCTGCCGCAGCCGCAGATCTTCAAGAAGGGCGACCTCGTGGCCACGATCGACGCCCGCAACCTGCAGCACGGCTTCCTCGAGCGCGCCGACATCTTCGTGCTCCGCATGATCCAGGACGCCTTCCCCGAGCGCCCGATCTACTTCGCTCGCACTTCGGCGGGGTACGGCGAGTCGCTCGGCCTCGGCCCGTACCTGCTCACGCAGGGGCTCGCCCGCAAGCTCCTCCCCTCGATGATCAGCGCGTCGAAGGACACGCTGCAGGTCCCGGGCCAGGGCTTCCTCGACGTGCAGCGCACCAAGGCCCTCTGGACCGACGTCTTTCGCGGGCAGCAGGCGATCATCCGCAAGGGACACTGGGTCGACCGGCCGTCCGTCGGCATCCCCTACCTCTATGTCTCCACGGGCCTGATCCTCGCCGAGGGGCTCTCGAACTCGGCCGAGAATCGCGCGGTCGTGAAGTCGGTGCTCGACACCACGCGCCGCCTCGCCCTCGTCACCCGGCTCGGCGACATCGGCCCGGCCGAGGCACCTCCCCCCGTGGTGCCGCTGCAGCGCGACACCTCCGCCGCCACCAAGGTGCCGGTCAAGAAGGGCAAGTAGCCTCCCGGTCGCGGGCGGGGCGGGCATTGCCCGCCCCGCCCGTACCGGCGACCTTCCACGGTCGGGGAGGGTTGGCAGAACGGCTATTGCACCGGTCTTGAAAACCGGCGCGGGGAAACCCGCTTACAGGTTCGAATCCTGTACCCTCCGCTCATTCCCTGGCCGCCCGCCACCCTCTGCCCCATCGCGCACCGATGATTCCCCGTCGCCTGCCGTTCGCCGCCTCCGTCGCCGCCGCAACCGCCTCCCTGCTCTTCATCGCGGCCGGCGCGGTGATCGTCGTTCGCGCCACGCCCGCCAGCGCGCACCCCGCCGTCGCCTGCGACGCCAACAACGCCGGCCTCACCCTTCCCGCCGGCTTCTGCGCCACCGTGTTCGCCGACAAGCTCGGCGCCGCGCGCCACCTCACCGTCCTCCCCAACGGCGACGTCTTCGTGAACGTGCGCGCCGGCGGCGGGGGCGGCGAGTCGCCGCTGGGCACCGGCAAGGACGGCGGGCTCGTCGTGCTCCGCGACGCCGACGGCGACGGCCACGCCGAGGTGCAGCAGAAGGTCGCCGAGGCCAACGGCACCGAGGTCCAGGTCGCCAACGGGCACGTGTACGTCACCAACCGCAACCACGTGGTGCGCTTTCCGATGGTCGGCGACCGCCCCGACGCCGGCAAGCCCGACACGGTGATCATGAACATGCCGGTGGGCGGGCACACCGCCTACAACTTCGTCGTCGACGAGCGCACCCTCTACCTCAACGTCGGCTCGCGCACCAACTCGTGCCAGCAGCAGGACCGCCAGAACCAGGTGCCCGGCGTCGATCCCTGCGTGGAGCTCGAGACGCGCGCCGGGATCTGGGTCTTCGACGCCGTCAGGTCGCGCCAGACGGCCGCCGACGGCCAGCGCTTCGCCACCGGCATCCGCAACGCCGTGTCGCTGACCATGAACCCCGTCGATCGCACCCTCTACGTCACGCAGCACGGGCGCGACCAGCTGATGCAGAACTGGGGCTTCACCGCCGAGCAGAGCGCCGAGTGGCCCGCCGAGGAGCTCTTTCGTGTCACCAAGGGCGACGACTTCGGCTGGCCCTACTGCTTCTACAACCCGGAGCTCAAGGCCAAGGTGCTCGCGCCGGAGTACGGCGGCGACGGCCGCAGGACCGATCGCTGCACCGACAAGAAGGCCCCCGTCTTCGCCTTCCCCGGCCACTGGGCGCCCAACGCGACCATGTTCTACACCGGCTCGCAGTTCCCGGCGAAGTACCGGGGAGGGGCGTTCATCGCCTTCCACGGATCGTGGAACCGCGCCCCGCTGCCGCAGGGCGGCTTCAAGGTGGTCTTCCTGCCGATCAAGGACGGCAAGGCGGCCGCCGCGACCTTCGACGTCTTCGCCGATGGCTTCGCCGGACCCGGCGGCACCACCACGAGCGAGGGGCTGCATCGACCGACCGGCCTCGCGCAGGGCCCCGACGGCTCGCTCTACGTGAGCGACGACGCCGGCGGTCGGATCTACAAGATCAGCTACACCGGCGGCCGGTAGGACAAGCAGGTCCTTCGCTGCGCTCAGGACGACCGGCCGCAGGTAGCGGGGCGCCCCCCGCCCGGCTACACTTCGCCCTGTCGTTCGCAGGGTCCCACGAAGGGCGTTGTACCGGTCCCACGCGTGTCGGGGCTGGCGTTCCGGAGCGATGGCCGAGAGGCTGAAGGCACCGGTTTGCTAAACCGGCATACGGGTTTACGCCTGTATCGAGGGTTCGAATCCCTCTCGCTCCGTTCCGCGGGTCCGCCCCACCGGCGGGCCCGCGGTTCTTTCTTCCGCCCCAGGCCGCCGCATGAGCGCGATCCATCCCCGCCTTCGCTTCGCCCCCTCCCCCACCGGCTACCTGCACGTGGGCGGTGCCCGCACCGCGCTCTTCAACTGGCTCTATTGTCGCAAGCACGGCGGCACCTTCCTGCTGCGCATCGAGGACACCGACAAGGCGCGCTCCACCGACGAGAGCACCCGCGCGATCTTCGAGGGGCTGCACTGGCTCGGCCTCGACTGGGACGAGGAGGTCGTGTACCAGGGGGCGCAGGTCGAGCGCCACCAGCGCGACGCCCACGCCCTCGTCGCCAGCGGCCACGCCTACCGTGATTTCACCACGGCCGAGACCCTCGAGCGCCTGCGGGCCGAGGCCACGGCCCGCAAGGAGCCCTTCAAGTTCGACCGCCGCATCGCCGAGTATCCCCAGGCCGAGCTCGACGCCAGGCTCGCCGCCGGCGAGCCCTACGCGATCCGCTTTCGCGTCCCCGAGGGGAGCACCGCGTGGGACGACCTCGTGCACGAGCGGATCGAGTTCCCGAACAAGGACATCGACGACTTCGTGATCCTCCGCTCCGACGGCACCCCGGTGTACAACCACGCCGTCGTCAGCGACGACATCGCCATGGGCATCACCCTCGTGATGCGCGGCGACGACCACATCAGCAACACCCCCAAGCAGATCCTTCTCTACCAGGCCCTCGGCGCCGCCCTGCCGCAGTTCGCCCACCTGCCGATGATCCACGGCACCGACGGCAAGAAGCTCAGCAAGCGCCACGGCGCCACGGCCGTGGGGGACTACCAGCACCTCGGCATCCTGCCCAGCGCGATGGCCAACTTCCTCGCCCTCCTCGGCTGGTCGCCCGGCCAGGACATCGAGGTCATGATGCGCGACGAGATGATCGCGCGCTTCGACGAGCACAAGCTCCTCAAGAAGGCCGCCGTCTTCGACCCGAAGAAGCTCGAGTGGATGAACGGCCAGCACCTCTCGAAGCTTCCCCTCGACGACGTGCTGCCCCGCGTCGTGCCCGCGCTCGTCGCCGCGGGCCTCACCACCGACGCCGACGTCGCCGCGCGCGCCCCCTGGTTCCGCACCCTGCTCGACCTCCTGCGGGTGCGCGCCCGCACGATCGACGACCTCGTGCGCCAGGCGACCCCCTTTCTCCGCGACGCGATCGAGTACGACGCCGACGCCGTGGCGAAGCAGTGGGCCGACCGCCCGGCGACGCGCGACCTCCTCGACGCCGCCGCCGGCGTGCTTGCCCCGCTCCCCGAGTGGACCCCGGCCGCGATGGAGGGGGCGACCCGCACCCTCGCCGAGGTGCGCGGCGTATCCGCGGGGAAGATCTTCCAGCCGATGCGCGTCGCGCTCACCGGGCTCGGCGTCAGCCCGGGCATCTTCGAGGTGCTGGAACTGCTGGGCAAGGAGCGCGCGCTCGCGCGCCTGCACGCGGCCGTGCGCCGGCTCGGGGAGCCGGTGTAGGCGTTGACGCCGGAGCCGGCGGCGGTACCTTAGCCATCGGCAGGCACGGGTCCTGCGCCCGCTCCGCGGCTCCGCGCGCCGCGGCGACCACGCCGGAGGGTTCGATGGCCGAACCACTCACCGCAACCGAAAAGAAGATCTACCACTTTCTCCTCGACTTCCTCGCGGAGAACACGTACCAGCCAAGTGTCCGCGAGATCGGGCGGCGCTTCCGCATCAAGAGCACCAAGACGGTGAGCGATCTCCTCCAGTCACTCGCCGCGAAGGGCTACATCGCGCGCGACGCCTCGCGGTCCCGCGGCGTGCGCCTCCTCGGCGTGAACACCGCTGGCGGCACCCAGCCGGTGCCCGTCTACGGCGACGGCTCGGCCGGCGCCCACGAGCGCCACGACGGCGAGCCCGAAAGCTTCATCACGGTCGACCGGCGCTTCCTCCCCGCCGAGGACGTCTTCTTCCTCAAGGTCTGCGGCGACGCGATGCGCGAGCGCGGGATCCTCGACGGCGACTTCGTGATGGTCAACCCGAGCGCCCGCGCCAACGACGGCGACATGATCGCGGCCCGGCTCGGCGAGCGCCCCCTCGTGCGCACCCTCACGCACCGGGGCGCCGCGATCGTGCTCGAGGCGGCCGCCCCCGGCGAGGGGGAGTCCACCGTCGGCCCCGCCGACGACTTTCGCGTGATGGGCGTGGTGTCGGGGGTGTACCGGCCGATGCACGTCGGCGCCAGCGCGACGGCGGATTGAGCCGGCGTCCATTCGTCCCCGCGCCGCGCATTCCCCCGCGGCCGCGTGCCCCGGGGACTCGGGTGTTCTCCGGCGCGTTGCGCTGCGTCACAATCGGGTGACGTGCGCGGCGCGGAAGCGTCCTTGCACGGCAGGGCACGGCGTCGTTACGCTATCTCCCAGGTGACGCGCCATGCGTTGCCATCCCCAGGCGTACACCGAGTCATGAGCCGAACTCCGGCGTGCGGCAGCACCATTCGGCTCCGCCAATCAGCGAGGACTTCATGAGAGCTTCGAAAATTGCCACGACGTTCGCAGGGCTGGCCGCGGTGGCTTCCCTGGTCGCGACGCCGCTTGCGGCGCAATCCAAGTCGATGCCTTGGACCATCATTGCCGGCATCAACATCGCCGGCGTCTCCGACCCTCCCGCCGGCGCGTCGGTCGGCGACAAGACCGGCCTCGTCGTCGGCGCCGGAACGAGCTTCGCGCTGTCCAAGGACCTGCACCTGGCACCCGAGGCGCTGTTCCAGATGCAGGGCTTCACCTCCGGCACGGCGAGCGTGAGCGTCTACTACCTCAACGTCCCGGTGCTCTTCCGCTACAACTTCGCGCCGACCGGCGAGTCGGGCATGATGCCGTACATCAACGCCGGCCCGAACCTGGCCCTCAAGCTCTCGTGCAGCGTCTCCGGCGTCCCCGGATCGTCGACCTGCTCGCCGTCTCCGAAGTCCTTCGACCTCGGCCTCATGTTCGGGGGCGGCCTCGAGTTCAAGTCCGGCACGAACACCTTCGGCGTCGGCCTGCGCTACCAGTTGGGCCTGACCGACGCGGTCGACGGCCAGTCGGGGAAGAACAAGGCCATCCAGATCATCGGCACCTGGAAGATCAAGTAGGCAAACTTCTGGCCGTTGTGCGTGCCGTTTCGAGCCTGCCCCGGCGCGAGCCACCGGATCCCCACGCTTCACCGCATTTCGGTTTCGGTCGGGGCAGGTCTCGGGAACTGTTGTGTTCCAATCAGGGTATCTCTGCCGAGCAAGCAGTCTCGGAGGGGTTGATCGGGGCATGGAGGATCTCGGCGTAAGATCGAGAGGCGGTGCCGCATCGCAGTGGCGCCTGATTGTCCTGATTGGCGGCGCGCTGCTGTGCGGCGCACCGCTTCGCGGGCAGTATGTGCGACCGGAGCGTTCGATTTCATCCGTAGTCGATTCGTCAACGGGAACGGCAACGGCAAAGGAGGTCTCGTCAGCCGTCGTTCTCGGCTTGGTCATTCCCGGCGGCGGGCAGCTGTACGCCGGTCGCCGCACCCTTGGAGCCGCCCTGCTGGCCACGGCCATGGCCGCGCCTGTGATCGGCTATCTCGGCGTAGCTCTCACAGACCGCCGCACCGGCTGCACGGGAACATCAGGAGTGACGGGTAGTGCGTGCAACAACTCTGCTCTGGACCAGCGCCCGCTGAACGTGGGTCTCGTGATCGCGGCCGCCACGTGGGCCTACGGTCTCGCGACTGCCCCCGGCGACATCCGGGCATGGAACGCGGCGCACTCGCCGCCACGAACTTCGATCCTGCTAGACGGCTCGCCAGAGCGGGCTCGCGCCGGTGTGACGATTCGCATGTCGTGGTGACTGGCTCGCACCCAGGTCGAGCCAGCAGGTATCGGCCCGAAGCCGCCGACATGAAATCAGATCGCCGAGCTCGTCCCAATTGGCGAACGCAGGGCTGTTGGCGCGGCCGAGGGAGTAGCAACGGCGAACGGCGAGGGCATGATGCGCGGCGCCATTCTCCCGTGTCAGTCGAGATCGCCTGCTCGAAGGTTCCTGGCTCGGCCCAAGCGCGCTCGCCGCGGGATTGCGCCGTGGCTTCGGCCGACTCCATCCCGACCGCGCGACGTATCGCTCGGTAACTCGCGATGGTGACGCTGCGTCAGTAGTCGAGACACCGACTGTTACTCGGCGATACATCGACCACATGATCGTCCCAAGCGTACTTCCCGTTCGCATCATGCACGCCGAGTGCGATTGTGAAGGATGAACCCGCGTTCTGATACGAGAGCGTGGCGGACGTACTCATCACGGTGCCGTTCACTGTCCACTCATACGTGAGCGGCTCGGTCAGGCCGGTGAAACCCATCTGTCAAGTGCATTGTTCGCCATTGCGAACGGCGCTCCAGCCGGAAATCGTGACCGTCGGTGGAACCGTGCTGAAGAATCGCCATGCCGAGACTCGTCCGTATCCGCGGTACTCGTCATGCCGATTTCCTCCCATATCGACGGCCGCTGTAATCAGATTCTCACGCACGGCGCTGGCAGGCCACGACGGATAAGCGGTCCAGATCAGCGCCAAGACTCCCGCAACGGCGGGCGCGGCGAACGACGTTCCCTTTCCGCAGTGCCAAGTTCCACCCTCTCTCATTCCGTACGACCAAAATGGCGCGGCAACTGTCACCTGCGGCCCGTGCCTCGAACCGTCCCTAAAAGTCGAGTTGGGACAGTACGTGCCCCCGGCAGCGAATGTATCGTTAACGTCAGTCCCGGACACGGTGATCACGCCCTGATACTTCCCGGGATATGTAACGCCATGCGCGCCTGGTGAATCAGTCCATGGATAGACCTGCGGAGGACACTCTAGGTCCAGATTGCCCGCGATGCTGACAACGAGAATTCCCGCGGCCTGAGCGCGGGCGACCGCCTCGTCGACACCAAGGTCATACGTGCAGTCTTGAATACCGATGTTGACAATGTGGCGCGGAAACCCCGATGTCGTCGCCCAATCGAGTCCCTGGGCTGTTGCCCATGCCGAGCATTCTAGTGTCCTGTCCCGTTAGTTACTGGCATTACTCTTGCACCGTCTTTGGTGATACCTTCACCGGAGACGGTATGCCGATTGGTCGCCCGCATCGCTTCGCGCTCACACTCTCGCCGGCGGAGCAGGACGAGCTCACCGC
>JACPPC010000009.1 GCA_016191225.1 Gemmatimonadota bacterium
GACCCTCACGCACGCCGAGGCGCACCTGGGTCCGCCGCGCGACTGGAAGCTCGCCATGCAACACATCACGCTCCTCTTCGGGGATCGCGTCCCCGCCGTGGAGTAACCACCACGCTCATACACAGACAACCTGACAGGCCCCCGCGGCTGCCCAGGCCCGGCATCCACGCGCCGCGGCCCGCCCGACCTGACCACTCCAACACGGTTGCTCCACGGTTGCTCCGTGGTCGGCTCCTCGCCTCTTCCTCCTCCCCCTCACTCCCTCACCTTCGCCGCCGAACTCCGCCCGGCTAGCTTCCCCGGATGACGACCGTGTACGACGCCATCGTGATCGGATCGGGCCCCGGCGGCGGCTCGGCGGCCTGGCACCTCGCCAACGCCGGCCACTCGGTGCTCGTGCTCGAGAAGCAGCAGCTCCCGCGCTACAAGCCGTGCGGGGGTGGGGTCGGCCCCGAGGTCGCCAAGTGGTTCGACTTCGACTTCATGCCCGCGGTCTCGACCACGATCGACGCCGTGCGCTACACCTGGCAGTGCGGTGACCAGGTCGACGCCCCGCTCGAGGACATCCCGCCCCTCTGGATGGTGCGTCGCGACACCTTCGACCACTTCGTGGTCCAGCAGGCGGTCTCGAAGGGGGCGGAGCTCCGCACCGGTGTGACCGCCAGGGGGATAGCGCGCGAGGCCGGCCGCTGGACGGTCACGGCCGAGGATGGCACCACCTTCCAGTCGCGCTTCCTCGTCGGCGCCGACGGCGCCAAGGGGCAGGCCGCCAAGTGGCTCGGCCTCGCGTCGCGCAAGATCGTGAGCGGCGGCGCGATCGAGGTCGAGATCCGCGCCCCGGTCCCCGACCCGAACGTCGCGCACTTCGAGTTCGGGATGATCAAGGGGGGCTACCTCTGGAACTTCCCCAAGGCCGACGGCCACTCGATCGGGATCGGCCAGGTGGGGCAGGGGACGATGGACATGCGGGCCCCGCTCGCGAGGTACGTCGCGCACTTCGGGCTCTCGCTCGACGGCATCCGGCAGCACGGCCATCCGCTGCTGATCTGGCGCGGCGACTCGCGGCTGCACGCCGAGGGGGCCCTGCTGGTGGGCGAGGCGGCGGGGATCGTGGACCCGTTCAGCGCCGAGGGGATCCGCCCCGCACTCTACACCGGCATGCGGGCCGCCGAGGCGATCGCCCAGGCGCTGGCCGGCGACGGCTCGTCGCTCGGGCGCTACTCGGAGCGGATCGCGAGGGACCATGGCACCGACATGCGGTGGGCGGCGCGGGTGGCGAACGTCTTCTACAACATCCCGCGCCTGGCGTACACGCTGAGCATCCACCGGCCGTCGGCGACGCGCACGGTGGCCCGCCTGATGACCGGCGACCTGCGGTGGCGCGACGTCGCCCCGGGGGCCCTCAAGCGGCTCGTCTCGCCGCGCGCCCTGCTATCTTAGGGTGCTGGCGGCCCGATCCCGGGGCCAGCGCATCGACGAGCCCCTTCCGCCGCCCGGACCGCCCTGAGCCTCATGTCCACTGATCCCGCCCGCACCGCCGTGATCGTCGGCGCCGCCCGCACGCCGATCGGCAAGTACCTCGGCACCCTCTCGCCGCTCACCGCGCCGGAGCTGGGCGCGATCGCGATCCGGGCCGCGGTTGCCCGCAGCGGAATCGACCCGCTCGCGATCACCGACGTGATCATGGGGAACGTGCTGCAGGGCGGGGTGGGGCAGGCGCCGGCGCGCCAGGCGTCGCTCAAGGCGGGGCTGCCGCCGGGCGTCAGCGCGCTCACGGTGAACAAGGTGTGCGGCTCGGGGCTCAACGCGGTGATGCTGGCGGCGACGGCGATCAAGGCGGGGGAGGCCGAGGTGGTGGTGGCCGGCGGGCAGGAGTCGATGTCGAATGCGCCGCACTACGTGTACGGGATGCGCGGCGGGGTGAAGATCGGCGACCAGTCGATGGTCGACGGGATGATCCGCGACGGCCTGTGGTGCGCGACCTGCCAGGTGCACATGGGGTCGCACGCGGAGTACACGGCGGCCAGGGCGGGGACCGATCGCGCGGCGCAGGATCGGTTCGCCGCCGAGTCGCACGCCAAGGCGGTGGCGGCGCAGCGGGCGGGGCGGTTCACGGCGGAGATCGCGCCGGTGGAGCTGGCCGGGCGCAAGGGACCGACGGTGGTGGACACGGACGAGGGGCCGCGCGCCGACACCACGGCGGAGTCGCTGGCGAAGCTCAAGCCGGCGTTCGGCGGCGCCGACAAGCACCAGCCGCTCACGGTGACGGCCGGGAACGCGAGTTCGCTCAACGACGGCGGCGCCGCGCTGGTGGTGACGAGCGAGGCGTACGCGAGGGCCAACGGGCTCTCGATCCTGGCGCGGATCACCGGGTTCGCCACGGGCGGGGTGGAGCCGCGCGAGCTGTTCTTCGCGCCGATCCTCGCCGTGCAGCGGCTGATGGCGAAGTCGGGGCGCACGATCGCCGACTACGACCTGGTGGAGGCCAACGAGGCGTTCGCGTCGCAGTCGCTCGCCGACGGCGCCGGGCTGGGATGGGACTGGGGGCGCGTGAACGTGAACGGTGGCGCGATCGCGCTTGGCCACCCGATCGGGGCGAGCGGGGCGCGCGTCCTCGTGACGCTGCTGCATGCGATGCACGATCGCGGGGCGGCGCAGGGACTGGCGACGCTCTGCCTCGGCGGCGGGGACGCGGTCGCGCTGAGCGTCGAGCGGGCGTAGGGACGATGCACGAACACGCGCTGGAGCGCGCGTTCGTCGACGCGCGAGGCCGGTTGCTGTGGCCGTGGCGGCTGGTGGCGTTCAGCATCTTTTCCGCGGCGGGGCTGCTGCTGGCCCTCACGCTGCTGTACCCCGTGGCGCGGAGCCTGGCGTGGATGGCCGGCTACCGGCTGATCGCCTATCCCTGGCTGATGCTGGTGGCGCTCGTGGCGGGGCACGCGCTCACGCGCCGCTTCGTCGACCGGGAGGCGACGTGGACCGCGCTCGGGCTCGGCGCCGGCGCGCTGCGCCCCGGCACCCTGCTGCGCGGGACGCTGCTCGGCGGCCTCGCGATCCTCGTGCCGTGCGCACTGATGCTGCAGTTCGGCTGGCTGCGGGTGCTCGAGTCCGACGCGGGCGGCTGGCTGCGGTCGGCGGTCGCGGCGACGCTGATGCTGGCGCCGTCGGCGATGGCGGAAGAACTGCTGCTGCGGGGCTACCCGCTGCTGGTGCTGCGCGAGCGGCTGGGGTGGCAGGTGGCGGTGGCGGCGACGAGCGTGGGCTTCGCCCTGCTCCACCTGCGCAACCCGGGGGCGAACGCGCAGGCGCTGGCGATGGTCGCGCTGGCGGGGGTGTTCCTGGGGGCGGTGCGGGTGGTGACGGGGAGCCTGTACGCGGCCTGGCTGGCGCACCTCGCCTGGAACTGGGTGCTGGCGGTGCTGCTGCACGCGCAGGTGAGCGGGCTGCCGATCACGTCGCCCGGGTACCGGGTGGTGAGCCAGGGCCCGGCGTGGGCGACCGGCGGGAGCTGGGGACCGGAGGGCGGGCTGCTCGCCGCCGCCGGGATGTGCGCCGCGCTCGCGGTGCTGATGGCACGCCCCGCGGGGCGAGACCTGTTGGCGCAGCCGATCGGCCGCGCGGAGACGACGACCTGATGACGGACCGGATCGCGGTGATCGGCGCGGGGCAGATGGGGAACGGGATCGCGCACGTGTTCGCGCAGGGGGGATTCCCCGTGGCGATGATCGACGTGCGGGAGGCGGCGCTGGAGAAGGGGCGCGCCACGATCGCGTCGAACCTCGACCGCCAGGTGAAGAAGGGGACGATCGACGCCGCCGTGAAGGAGGCCACCCTTGGCCGGATCACCACGAGCACCGCGCTCGACGCCTGCGCCGGCGCGGCGCTGGTGATCGAGGCGGCGACGGAGAACGTCGAGCTCAAGTACCGGATCTTCGGCGACCTCGACCGGCTGGCGGCGCCGGGGGCGATCCTCGCGACCAACACGAGCTCGATCGCGATCACGGAGATCGGGGCGCGGACGAAGCGCCCCGAGCTCGTGATCGGGATGCACTTCATGAACCCGGTGCCGGTGATGCAGCTGGTGGAGGTGATCCGCGGAATCGCCACCAGCGACGCGACGACGGCGCGTACGCTGGAGCTGTCGCGGGCGGTGGGCAAGACACCGGTGGAGGTGAACGACTCCCCGGGCTTCGTCGCCAACCGGATCCTGATGCCGATGATCAACGAGGCGATCTACACCGTGATGGAAGGAGTGGCGACGCCGGAGGCGGTGGACACGGTGATGAAGCTCGGCATGAACCACCCGATGGGGCCGCTGGCCCTCGCCGACTTCATCGGGCTCGACACCTGCCTCGCGATCCTCGAGGTGATGCACGCGGGGCTGGGCGACCCCAAGTACCGCCCCTGCCCGCTGCTGCGGAAGTACGTGGCCGCCGGCTGGCTGGGAAAGAAGAGCGGGCGCGGCTTCCACACCTACGCGGCGGTGAAGGGCTGACCGGTGGGGACCGACAGCCTGCTCACGCCGCTCTCGGAGATGCAGCGCGAGGTCGTGCGCCTGGCGCGCGACTTCGCCGCCGCCGAGATCCTGCCGCACGCGGAGCGGTGGGACCGCGAGGCGTACTTCGAGCCGTCGATCATCCGGCGGCTGGGCGCCCTCGGCTTCCTCGGGATGCTGATCCCGGAGCGGTACGACGGGATGGGGCTCGACGCGGTGACCTACCTGCTCGCGCTCGAGGAGATCGCCGCCGCCGACGCGAGCACGGCGGTGCTGATGAGCGTGCACAACTCGCTGCCGACGCAGATGATCCTGCGCTGGGGGAGCGACGAACAGCGTGAGCGCTGGCTCAGGCCGATGGCGCGCGGCGAGCTGCTGGGCGCCTTCGCCCTCTCGGAGCCCGAGGCGGGCTCCGACGCGAGCGCGCTGGCCTGCCAGGCGGTGCGCGACGGGAGCGACTGGGTGCTGACCGGCACCAAGGCGTGGGTGACCAACGGCAACACCGCCGGCGTGATCGTCGCGATGGCGCGCACCGACGAGCCGGGGGAGCGGCGGGGGGCGAAGGGGATCTCGGCCTTCATCGTCACCCCCGACCTTCCGGGCTTCCGCGTCGGCAAGAAGGAGGACAAGCTCGGCCTCCGCTCGTCGCCCACGGTGCAGCTCGCGTTCGACGAGCTGCGCCTGCCGGGCGACCGCCTGCTGGGGGCCGAGGGCCGGGGGTTCATCTACGCGATGCAGTCGCTCGACCACGGGCGGCTGGGGATCGCGGCGCAGGCGACCGGCATCGCCCGCGCGGCGCTGGAGCACGCCACGGCGTACGCGGCCGAGCGCCGCCAGTTCGGCGAGCCGATCCGCGAGTTCCAGGCGATCCAGTTCAAGCTGGCCGACATGGCGACGCGGGTGGCGAGCGCGCGGGCCCTGCTGCACGCGGCGGCGGCGGCCAAGGACCGCGGCGAGGCCGTGACACCGTTCAGCAGCATGGCCAAGTTGCAGGCCAGCGAGACCGCCATGTGGGTGACCACGCAGGCGGTGCAGGTCTTCGGCGGCTACGGGTACGTGAAGGAGTATCCCGTGGAGCGCCTGTTCCGCGACGCGAAGGTGACGGAGATCTACGAGGGGACCTCCGAGGTGCAACGCATCGTCATCGCGCGCTCGCTCTACGCCTGACCCCGGGCGACCAACCCTGACCCCACGCAGTCATGCAGCTCTTCGACACGATCGCCGGCATGGGCCACGAGCAGGTGGTGATGTGCCACGACAAGTCCAGCGGATATCGCGGAATCATCGCGATCCACGACACGACGCTCGGCCCCGCGCTCGGCGGCACCCGCTTCTGGCAGTACGCGACGGACGAGGAGGCGCTGGTTGACGCGCTCCGCCTCGCCAAGGGAATGACGTACAAGAACGCCGTGGCGGGACTCAACCTCGGCGGCGGCAAGGCGGTGATCATCGGCGACAACCGGACGACGCGGCGCGAGATGCTGTTCCGCGCCCACGGCCGGTTCGTCGACACGCTGGGCGGGCGCTACATCACCGCGGAGGACGTGGGGACGAGCCCGGCCGACATGGACTACGTGCACATGGAGACCGACTACGTGGCGGGGCTGGTGGCGCGGTCGGGGGACCCGAGCCCGGTGACGGCGCACGGGGTGTTCCGGGCGATCGAGGCCTGCGCCCACCACCGCTGGGGCTCGAACAAGCTGCGGGGAAAGTCGGTGGCGGTGCAGGGGCTCGGCCACGTGGGCTACTACCTCTGCCAGGAGCTGCACGCGGCGGGCGCGAAGCTGGTGGTGAGCGACATCGACGCCGAGCGGGTGAAGCGGGTGGTGCACGAGTTCCACGCGACGCCGGTGGACAAGGACGAGGTGCACTCGGCGCCGGTGGACGTGTACGCCCCGTGCGCGCTGGGCGGGGTGATCAACGACCGGACGATCCCGCAGCTCCGGTGCGAGGTGGTGGCGGGAGCGGCGAACAACCAGCTGCTGGAGCCCCGGCACGGCGACGAGCTCGAGCAGCGCGGCATCCTGTATGCGCCGGACTACGTGGCGAACGCCGGCGGCGTGATCAACGTGTATGGCGAGCTGGCGGGCTGGGACCACGAGCGGGCCTACCGCAAGGCGGGGGAAATCTACGAGACCGTGCTGGGAGTGTTCGAGATCGCCAAGGAGAGCGGGGTGCCGACGTACGTGGCGGCCGACCGGCTCGCCGAGCGCCGCGTGAAGGCGGTGCACGACATGATGCGTCCCAAGCCGCCGCACCCGCGCAAGAGCTGACCCGACCTCCGCGCCCGCCGGGGCCGCATGGTCCCGGCGCGCGCGGCGCTAACTTGCCGTCCATGCCCGAACGCATCCCCATCGCCAGCGACCACGCCGGCTTCGAGCTCAAGCAGACCCTCGCGCGGGCCCTCGGCGAGATGGGCTTCGAGGTGCAGGACCTCGGCACGTCGTCGGCGGCGAGCACCGACTACGCCGACTATGCGCACCCGCTGGCGCGCGAAGTCTCCAGCGGCGAGGTGAAGCGCGGGGTGCTGCTCTGCGGCACCGGCCTCGGCATGAGCTACGTGGCCAACCGCTACCCGCACGTGCGCGCGGCGGTGGCGTGGAGCCCCGAGATCGCCGAGCTCGCGCGCAAGCACAACGACGCCAACGTGCTGGTGCTGCCGGCGCGGTTCCTCTCCGACGCCGAGGGCGTCACCATCCTCAGGACCTGGCTGGCGACTCCCTTCGAGGGGGGGCGCCACGAACGGCGCGTCGAGAAGATCGAACGCGAGGAGCACCCGTGAACGGCTGGGAACGCTGGGACCGCTGCCCGCCGGGGAGCGCGCTGCGCGCCGCGGATCCAGAGCTCGCCGGCCTCGTGGTGGAGGAGATCGCGCGGCAGGGGGAGGGGCTGGAGCTGATCGCGAGCGAGAACTTCGTGTCGCCGGCGGTGATGGAGGCGATGGGCTCGCCGCTCACGAACAAGTACGCCGAGGGGCTGCCCGGGCGGCGCTACTACGGCGGCTGCGAGGTGGTCGACAAGGTCGAGCAGCTGGCGATCGACCGGGCAAAGGCGCTCTTCGGCGCCGAGCACGCCAACGTGCAGCCGCACTCGGGGGCGCAGGCCAATGCGGCGGTGTACCTCGCCTTCCTCAAGCCGGGGGAGACGGTGCTCGGGCTCGACCTGTCGCAGGGGGGGCACCTGACGCACGGCTCGCCGGTGAACTTCTCCGGGCTCCTCTACAAGGCGATCCACTACGGGGTGAACGACCTTGGCCTGATCGACTACGACCAGATGCGCACGCTGGCCCGCGCGCAGCGGCCGAGGATGATCATCGCCGGGTACAGCGCCTACTCGCGGGTGATCGACTTCGGGGCGTTCGCCGAGGTGGCGCGCGAGATCGGCGCGATCTTCATGGTGGACATGGCGCACTTTGCCGGGCTGGTGGCGACGGGGCACTATCCGTCGCCGGTGCCGCACGCCGACGTCGTGACGACGACCACGCACAAGACGCTGCGGGGGCCGCGCGGGGGGCTGATCCTGTCGAGGGCCGCCCACGCCGCGGCAATCAACAAGGCGGTCTTCCCCGGCACGCAAGGGGGGCCGCTCGAGCACGTGATCGCGGCCAAGGCGGTCTGCTTCCGCGAGGCGATGCTGCCGTCGTTCACGGCGTACAGCGCCGGCGTGGTCGCCAACGCCCGCGCGCTGGCGGCGGCCCTCATGGCGCGCGACTATCACGTGGTGAGCGGCGGGACCGACAACCACCTGATGCTGGTCGACCTGCGCAACCACGGGCTGACCGGCAAGGCGGCCGAGCAGGCGCTCGACAGGGCCGGGATCACGGTGAACAAGAACACGGTGCCGAGGGAGACGCAGTCGCCGTTCGTGACGAGCGGCATCCGGATCGGCACGCCGGCGGTCACCACGCGCGGCATGGGGACGGCGGAGATGGCCACGATCGCCGCGCTGGTTGACGACGTGCTCCGCGCGCCCGAGGATGCCACGGTGCTGGCCGCCGCACGGGAGAAGGTGCGGGCGCTGGCGCGGGGCTTCCCGCTGTACCCGCCGGGCAGCTGACGCACCGCGGCACCCGGTCGTCGAGGGCGCGCGGACGGACGGGCCCGTGGAGGAGGACCAGCGCGCCGGCGCCCTCGCCCGCGCCGACACGCCGGTCCCGGCCACGACCCGCGCGGCGTCGAGCGCCCTGTGGCCGGGCCGCACCCGCCTGGCGACGAGCTCTTCGTCCTCGACGGTGAGGATGCGCAAGGCGTCAGCGGGACCGGGCACGATCGGCGACGCGTCGGCGAAGGGAGAGGGGGTGTACGGGTACGGGGCCGGCGACAGGCGCCGCCCGCCTTTCGCGAACAGCCCGGCACCATTACCGTATCGCCAACATCGGGGCGAGGGAGCGATCCCGCGCGCCGGCGCCGACGCAGGTGCGGCCCACCCCGATCGCAATCGGCCTGTTCGTCATGCGCGCACTCGTGATCGAGGACGACCCCACCGCCGCCAGGCTCGTGCGACTGGTGCTGGCCGAGGACGCCTGGGAGGTGGACGACGCCGCGACCGGCCAGGAGGGGCGCCGGCTCGCGCGCGCGCACGCCTACGACCTGATCGTGCTCGACCTCGGGCTGCGCGACCTGCACGGCATCGCCGTGGTGCAGGACCTGCGCCAGTCGGGGCGGGCGACGCCGGTGCTGATCCTCACCGGCGAGACGGCCGAGCAGACGATGATCCGCGGCCTCGACGCGGGCGCCGACGACTACATGACCAAGCCGTTCTCGCGCGAGGCACTGCGCGCCCGCGCCCGGGCCCTCGTGCGCCGCGGCGCCGCCGGCCGCGCCGACACGATGACGGTCGGCAACCTGTCGCTCAACCGGCTCACGCGCGAGGTGCGGGTGGACAGCCACACGCTGGCGCTCACCCCGCGCGAGTTCGCGCTGCTCGAGTACCTGATGCTCCGGCACGATGAGGTGGTGAGCCGGCCCGAGCTGCTCGAGAAGGTGTGGGACATGCACTTCGACCCGGGATCGAACGTGGTCGACGCCCACGTGGCGCGGGTGCGCCGCAAGCTCGAGGACGGCAAGGCGAGCGCCGCGATCACCACCAGCCGCGGCGTCGGCTTCTCGATCGGCGCGGCTAGCGGGGCCCCGCCGCGCTGACCGAGCCCGCGGCGCGGTTGGCGAGCACCACGGCGGCCCGGCGGCGGAGGCGCACCTCCACGCTCGTTCCGTCCACCGGCGACACGACGACCGAGTCCACCCGCCCCTCGAACGCGCCCGGCTCGAGGACCAGGGCATAGCGCCCGGGGGCGAGGCGCGGCAGCTCGGCATGCCCCACCGAGTCGGTCACCGCGCTGTCGCCCCATGGGCCGAGGCGGGCGACGACGGCCGCGGCGGCGGGAAGGCCGGTCGAGTCGTCGATCACGCGCACGGCGACGGTCTGCGCCGGCGTGTCGCGGTGCTCGAGGCGGAACCGCGGCACCGTCACGCGTCGCACGAACACGGGAGGGCGCCGCGGCGCGGCCCCGATCACCTCGGCGCACCCCGCGGCCAGGCCCAGGCCCGCGAGCACCGCCAGAGAGCGCACGACAAGGATCGCCCGCATGCATCGCCCCTTCGCGCTGGCCAGCGCGAACGAGGCGGCCGCGTGCCGCGAGGGATCGCACTGGGCGTCGAGTGCGAGTATCGGCGCCCGCGGCGGGGCGCATTAGCCGGGGCGGTCAGTCCCGCGCGTGGCGCAGCGGCAGGACTACCCAGAAGGTGCTGCCGTTCCCCTCGCTCGACTCGACGCCGATTTCGCCCCCTTGCGCCTCGACGAGCTGGCGGGTGACGGCGAGGCCGAGGCCGGTGCCGCCGCGCACGCGTCCCTCGCCGAGCTGGCTGAAGGCGAGGAAGAGGCGCGGCAACTCGTCGGCGGCGATGCCGGGGCCGTCGTCGGCGAACTCGAGCCGGAAGCGCCCCCCAGGCACCGGCACGGCGGCGATGCGCACCTGGCCCCCGCGCGGCGCGAACTTGAGGGCGTTGCCGAGCAGGTTGAAGATCACCTGGCGCAGCCGCTGCGGGTCGAGCAGGAGCGCGGGAATCGCCGGGTCGATCGCGGTGGCAACCGCGACCTGGCGGGACGCCATCCCCGGGCGGAGCTCGGCGATCACCCGTGCCACCGAGTCGACGAGGTCGACGGACTCGGGCTGGAAGCGCAGCGCGCCGGCCTCGATGCGCGGAATGTCCAGCAGCTCGTCGATCAGGCGCAGCAGGTGGTCGGCGCTCGCCTTCACGTCGTCGAGGTACTCGCGCTGGGTGGCGGTGAGGGGACCGGCCACGCCGTCGCGCAGGAGCTCGGCGAATCCCATGATCCCGTTGAGCGGGGTTCGCAGCTCGTGGCTGACCACGCCGAGAAAGGCGCTCTTGTTGCGGGTGGCGCGGGCGAGTTCGGCGTTGGCGGCCTCGAGGGCGGCGGTGCGCTCGGCGACCCGCCCCTCGAGCGACGCCATCAGCCGGCGCAGCTCGGCGGTGGCGCGCTCGCGCTCCGTCACGTCGCGGATCAGGACCAGCACCTGCCCGTCGTCGAGGGGAATGAATCGGCTCTCGTGGTGGTGCGCGCCGTCGGGGCGCGCAAAGGCGGTGACGTGGGTGACGAGGCGGCGATCGTCGCGCGCACGCTCGAAGGCGGCCCGGATCCCCTCGCGGGCCTCGGGGCCGCCGACTTGCCAGATCGGCGTGCCGACCACGTTCTCGCCCGGACGCGCGCGGTCGAAGCCCGCGCCGATGCGCGTGCGGACGATGATGCCGTCGCGGTCGCACCAGGCGTACCCGTCCGGCACGTTGGTCATGATCGCCTCGACCTCCTCGGTGCGGCGGCGGAGGTCGGCCTCGATCGAGCGCAGGCTGCTCACGTCGCGCCCGAGGACCAGCATCCCGCCGGAATCGAGGGGCACGAGGCGCGTCTCGAGGTGGCGCACCGCGCCGCCCACGCCGGCGAGCTCGGTCTGGAACGACAGGACCACGCGGTCGTCGCGCGCCTGCTCGAAGAGACGCCGCACCTCGGGCTGCCGATCGGGGGGGCTGAAGGACCACATCGGGCGCCCGATCACCTGGTCGTCGGGGATCGTGCGCTCGAATCCACGGCCCGTCCGGAGCCGGTGAATGATCCCGTCGTCGCCGCACCACAGGAAGACGTCGGGCACGTTGCGCACGATCCCCTCGAGTTCCTCGGTCCGGCGCTGGAGTTCGAGCGCCGCCTCGGCGGACGGCGCGGCGGGGGTGGCCGCGGCAGCGGTGGCCGCGCCGGGCCCGGCGCCAGTCGATTCCGATCCTCCGCCCGGGCGCGTGCTCATCGAACCTCCGGCCGCCTCCACTGGCGGCTCGCGTCGTCGAGGGTCGTTCGTCGCACGCCAGGCTCCGCGACGAAGGTTCAGCGCCGCGTTCGCGGGAGCAGACGAACGGTTTCGCGGGCGGCCGCATGCACCGCCTGTTCAGAGAATGGCAGGGGGAAATAGCGGCCGTCAACCCACGGCGCGAAGAGGTCGCGGTAGTGCGGGCTGCGCGGGTCACCCGACTGGCCGGGGGCGTTGGTGCCGACCGAGCGCTCCCAGTCGGCGAGGTCGGCGACGAGGCGGAACGAGGCGCCCCAGGTCTGCTCGTCGGCGTCGCCGGTCACCCAGACGGTGCTCCCGTTGCCGCCGATGGGGGCGGGGCCGGCGTCGAGGGCGGCGCGAAGGGCGGTGCGGGCGGCGCTTCGGGGCGCGCTGTCGAGGGCCGGCCCGAGCGCGCTCGGAATCCCGGCGCGATGGTAGAGCGCCTGGCCATAGTTCCACGCCGCGATCGACGGGCCGAAGCGGGCGGCGAGCTCCGCCGCCGCGTCGCCGAGGGCGCGGGCCACGAGGGCGTCGCGGGCCCGCACGCTGTCCGGGCCGAGGGCGCCCATGCCTGTGAGCCAGCGCGTGGCGACGACGAGCTCGAGCTTCTTGAGGGCGACGCGAACGGTCGCCGGCACCAACCGCTCGGTGACGAGCTTGCGGAGGTGCGACTCGTAGGCGGCGTAGATGCCGGCGCCCGCCGACGCGGCCAGCATGCGCTGGTCCCAGGCGAGCAGCGTGTCGCGCGCGGCGAGGGCGAGCGCTCCCGCGACCGGCGCACCGCGCACGAGCGGGACGAGGGTGCGCGCGGGGAGCGACACCGGGTCGTACTGCAGGGCGGTCATGTCGGCGACCTGCAGCCGCGACCCGGCACGCAGCACCTCGGCGATGCGCTCGGCGCGCCAGGTGTCGGCCCAGTCGTGTCCCACCGCGTCGAGGTGTGCGTAACCCGCGGGGACATTGTTCTCGTTGGCGCTGTGCACGAAGCCCCGGGCGGGGTTCGTGTCGTGCGGCAGGTCGAGGGTGGGCAGGAAGCCGGCCCACTCGTAGCGGCCGTCGCCCGGCATGGGGAGGAGCCCCGAGAAGTTGCGGCGCAGCGGCGCCTTGCCCACCACCTGCCAGCCGATCGTGCCCGAGGTGTCGGCCCACACCATGTTCTCCGGCGGCGCGAAGGCGAAGGCGCAGGCGGCGCGGAACTCGGCCCAGGTGCGGGCCTGGTCGAAGCGCAGCGAGGCGAGGTAGGGGGCGGTGCCGTACTCGAGCATCGTGGTGCGGTACGACCAGGCCTTGTGGCGCGCGGCGTCGAAGGCGATCACCGGGCCGTGGCGGGTGAAGGCGAGCGGAACCGCACGGGTCGCGCCGCCGCGCACCGCGATCGACTCGCGCTCGGTGCGCATTCGCTCCCAGCCGCCGCCGTAACGATAGCGCAAGCTGTCGGCGGGGTCGGTGTCGTACTCCAGGATGTCCTCGCCGTCGATGGCGAAGATGGTGAGCCCCCAGGCGCCGTGCTCATTGTGGCCGATGGCGACGCCGGGGAGCACCGGCTCGCCGGCGCCGATCACGTTCCACCCCGGGGCGCGCAGGTGCACGTAGTAGCGCAGCGACGGGATGGTGATGTCGCGGTGCGGGTCGTTGGCGAGCAGCGGCTTGCCGCTGGCGGTGCGGGTGCCGGCCACCGCCCAGTTGTTGCTCCCCTCCTGCCATCCGGCGTCGCCCGGGCCCGCGGCCGGCGCCACGATGTCGGCCGGCACGAAGGGGATCGCGCCGCGCAGGGCGGTCAGTTGCGCTCGCAGTACGTCGAACGGCAGGCGAGCGTAGTCGAGGGTCGAGTCCCCGCGCAGGCGCGGCTCGGCGGGGCCGAGCTCGTAGAGCGCACGGGCGCGCTCGGGGCCCACCGCGGCGACGACCTGCGCCATCGAGGCCTCGCCGTCGCCGCCGATGAAGAGGCCGTTGTGCCGTGAGAGCACGATGGCCGGCGTCCAGCGCCCGGGCGTGATGCCGAGCAGGGCGAACTGCGGCGGGAGGAGCGCGGCGTCGCGCGACGTCGCGTCGATGTACGCGTTGATCCCCTCGACGAATGCGCCGATGATCGCCGCGCCGCGCGGATGATAGGTCGTCATCTCGCGGTTCAGGTCGCCGCGAAACCGGAAGCGGCGCGACGCGATGTCCATCGGCACACCGCGGGTCCCGATCACCCCGGCCATCGTTCCGGTGGCGCGGCGTCGCCACATCTCGAGCTGGAAGAGCCGGTCGCGGGCGACGCTCCACCCCTGCGCGAAGAACAGGTCGTGCTCGTTCGCGGCCGTGATGTGCACGATGCCGGCGGCGTCGCGCTCGAGCGCGACGGAGGCGCGCAGGCCGGGGATGCGGAGGGTGGTGTCGGATTGCGCTCCGGACAGGGCCGGTGCAATGAGGGCCGCGACCAGGGCGAGCAGGAGGGGAGGGCGCATGACGCGAGAAGGTCGTCGCGTGCACCGGCGCGCGCCAGCACCCGGAACGGGGTATGAGCGACCAGCCGGATGTTGCGAGCCGCGCTCCTGGTTGTCATCTTCGAACGGGTTCACACTCCACCGGGGACTGCGTGAGCGAGCTGGCCTTTCGTGACGGGATCATGGACCAGATCCGCCTGCGTGAAGAGCGCTTTCACGAACGGGCGTACCTGTTCGTGCTCGCGGCCCTCGAGTTCCAGCAGGCCCGCATGGAGGAGCGGCGGCACATCACCGGCCGCGAGCTGGCGGGCGCCGTGCGCGACCTCGCCCTCGACAAGTTCGGCGTGATGGCCCGGCTCGTGCTCGACCACTGGGGCGTGCGCGACAGCAGCGACATCGGCGACGTGGTGTTCACCCTCGTGGCCTGCAACCTGCTCCAGGCCCTCCCCACCGACTCGCGCGACGACTTCGTGGGGGCGATCGACTTCGACCGGGCGTTCGTGCACGACTACCCCTGGGCGCGCGAGGCCAACGCCTCCCAGTGACCCCCGGACCCGCTCCGTCACGCCCCAGCGGCGGCTCGCACGCGGGCCGCCGTTTTGCGTTCACCTCGCCGCGCGTCGCGGTCACCACCGCCGACGAGTCCGCCGCGCGCGACGCGGCGGCGATCGCGTCAGGCATTCCGTCGCGGGCGCTGATGCGCGCCGCGGGACTGCTCGCGGCGGCCGAGATCGCGCGGCGGTACCAGCACCGGCTGCACCGCGGCGTGGCGGTGTTCGCGGGCCCCGGCAACAACGGCGGTGACGCCTGGGTGGTGGCCGGCGCCCTTGCCGCCACCGGCGTCGGCGTGCGCGTGCTCGAAGTCGCCGAGGCGAAGTCGCCCGACGCAATCGCCGAGCGCGCGGCGGCCATCGGCCTCATCGACCCGGGCGAGCCGCACGGCGGCGAGGAAGTGATCGTCGACGGCATCCTCGGCACCGGTGCCCGCGGCGTGCCCGCCGGCACGATCGCCGACGCGATCACCCTCATCAACCGCCGGCGCTCGCTGGGCGCCGCCGTGGTCGCGCTCGACGTGCCGAGCGGGCTGCATGCCTCCAGCGGCGACGCGAGCGGGGCGGTGACCGCCGACCTGACGCTCACGTTCGGCACCATCAAGCGCGGGCTGCTCGTCGCCCGCGGCACCTGCGGCGCGATCGTGGTGCTCGACATCGGGCTCGGCGCCCCGGCGCCGGCCACGCCGCCGCGGCGCAAGAGCGGTTCTCGCGACACGGCATCCCGCGGCGCCGAGTCTCCGATACTGGTGGACGCCCGCTGGGTGCTCGAGCACCTCCCGCCGATCGGCGCCGACGCCCACAAGGGGTCGCGGGGCAAGATCGCCATCGTCGGCGGCGCGCCGGGGATGTCGGGGGCCGTGATCATGGCCGCGCGCGCGGCGCTCGCCGCCGGCGCGGGAATGGTGAAGGTCGTCGCCCACGCCGACTCGCTCGCCACCGTCACCGCCGCCGTGCCCGAGGCGCTCACCGCGCCCTGGCCGAAGAACCAGGCCACCGCCGCCGAGGTGATCTCGAGCTGGGCCGACGTGATGTTGATCGGCCCGGGGCTGGGCGCGTCGCAGGCGGGGCTGGTGGGACACTTGCTCGCCGAGAGCGACCTCCGGGCCGTGCTCGACGCCGATGCGCTCAACGCTTTCGCCGGCCGCGCCGCCGAGCTGGGCAAGAAGGTGGGCACGCGTGAGGCGCTGCTCACGCCGCACGCCACCGAGTGTGCGCGACTCGCCGGCGTCGAGACCGATGACGTGCTGGCGCGGCGATTCGAGGTCGGCGCCGAGCTGGCCCGCGACACGCGCGCCGCGGTGTTGCTCAAGGGAGTGCCGACGGGGATCGCGTCCCCCACCGGCGAGCGGCTGGCGACCGCGACGGGCACGCCGGCGCTCGCGACCGGCGGCAGCGGTGACGTGCTGGGCGGCGTGGCCGCGGTGCTGCTCGCGCAGGGGATGAGCGCGCTCCACGCGGGAGCGCTCGCGGCGTACGTGCATGGGCGCGCGGCCGAACTCGCGCAGGGGGCGCGCCCGGTGCGCGGGACCGTGCTCGACGACGTGCTCGTTGCCCTGCCGAGCGTGTGGGATGAGCGGCCGGGGCCGCCGAGGGCGCCGGTGCTGGTGGAGTTGCCGGCGGTGAGACTCGAGTAAGGCGGAGTTGCAGTTTGCCCGAACCTGCATGGGAGAGCGCTCAATTGAACCGAACCGCAATGGCCGTACTGCTGATGCCGATAGTCAATGGACTGGCCCTTGCCGCCATCTCGGGCCGCCTGGATGAACCGACTGCGAAGCACGGCAAAGACGCTGTATCCGTCCGCGACGGCAACGGCACCCACGGTGAGGCTGATCGCTGCGGTTTCTCCTTAGGCGATGCGGTCGCCATTCGAGACAGGCGTGGACGCGCGCTCGTCGTAGACGAGCCACAAGTGGTCGCTGCTGCCGGTGAGCTCTTCGTGATCGGCTCGACCTTCGGGAATGCCCCGACGGGCGGCCCCGGTGACAAGCTGGTTTCGCCGGTGGGAGTGCGTGTCCGTGACTTCGTGGCCGCGCCACTGCCAGCACCGGAGTGGCTCGCTGCTCGACCCGTCAGGCCCGCGGGTGCGGCATTGGGGGGTGTGCTCGCGCTCGTGTGGGCGGACTCCGGCACAGCGCCGTCGCCGAAGACCGGACTGCGGCGGCTCTGGACAGCGACGTACGGAGCACGGCGTGGGTGGTCTCGGCCCACGCTCTTGATGGCGGGCGATCGACTGTCGTGGAGTCGCGATCGTCGGCGCCCGATCTTCTCGCTCCAGCCCGGGCTTGCCATCGTGGTCAGTGGATACGACAGCACGGCAACGCGATTCGGAGCGATTGCGCTGAACGTGCGTGGCGAGTGGTCAATGAGCACTACGAGTGGACTAGTCAACTGGATCGACCCTCATGTGTGGCGACGGCCCGGAGGGGCAATTCACATCGCGATGTCTGAGTTTCCGCATCGTGATCACGCGCGGCAGGAAACGCCCGTCGTTCATCTTGGTGTCATCGACGAGCGCGCGAATCTGCAACGCCTCGAGGCGCGCCCGGAGATGGACTCGCTGGTGGGGGGCGACGGGGACGTGCTCCTCGGGGCGTCGAGTCGAGGTCGAGCGAGGCTCACCTGGATCGTTCGTGGAGAGTCCGCTGACTTCATCGCGCAGTCGACAGTGACCGCAGACCCCGCGCAGTGGGAGCAAGCGCAACGGTCAGCTGCCGCCGGTCGCATCGAGTCACTAAACCTGCTGTATGTTGGCGTCGACACGCTGTTGGCCGTGGGGCTCGTGTGGAAGGGCGGCCCGGATTGGCGTATCGGCTTGCTGGCAGCCGCTCGAGGGGCACTAGTCCAGTGCGAGATTCCAGCTGCGCGCTCGATGGGTTGGCTAAGCGCCGATCGGGCGCGTCAGGCGACGTGGATTGCCTGGACGGGCGCAGATTCCGAGAATCGAGGAGTATTCACGTTCCTGTTGCGGGGAGCGCTAAAGTAACGCGAGTTGTGCAGTCGCTGGTGGGCCGACGAGCCGCCCCCTCATGCCGTTAGCGGGGCGCCAAGTTGGGTCGCGCGCCGCCGGTCCCGATCGCACGATCCGGCCTGCTCTGCAGGGCTGCAGTTCCTCCGGACGGCGATTCGGCCAATCGCCTTGCACAGCCGGCAAGGATGTGCCATGATCAGCGGCAGCACGATTCGCGGCGACGGTGCTGCGACGACGAGCAACGACTTGGGGGATACGTGACAAGCGGAATCGCACGTAGCTGGGAGCGCGGGCTGTCGCTCGCGCTTGCTGCGGCAGTCGGATCGTGCGCGCAGCACGATGCCGCCGTCGGGCCGTCCAGAGTGCCGAGAGCCTGGGAGTACGAGATGGCACCAGCATCGGCGAAGGGGTTCGTTGGGTGGGAATCAGAGATGAGCGCAACTGGCTGGATACTTGCCTCGATCGAGAATGTCCATGGGGCGACGATGGAAGCGACGCTTCATGTTGAGACGTTCGACGCGCAGGGTGCGACCAGGGGATACAACGACAAGATTGGAGACCAGGTAGAGCGGCAGCCGTACTTCAATCCTGACACGGGCCGCGCCGCGTATTGGCTCGGCTACTACTCGAGTGCTGTGTCGACTGCGCACTCGGGTGAGGCATGCGGCGCCGTCGCTGAGTTTTCTTACACCATCGGCGGCACGGCCACGATCGCGGGTGTGAACGCCCCCGTTCGCTTCCCGCAGCCACGTAGGGTGTCGGCATCCAATCCCAAGCAGTGCGGAGAGCAATGCGAGAATGAGGAGTTGGTAACTCGCACGGGTGTTCCGAGCGGCGATCAGTCGACAAGGCCAGCCAGGCGCATCGCGCACCTCCTCGGTTGCGGATCAGGCGGGACCGGCGGGACGGGCGGCAGCGGACAGGCGGGCACGTACGTCGAGATGGAGACATGCTGGGGGTATCACGTCTTCATCAACGGGGTATACCAGTACTCCGTCCTCGAAGGGTGCAGCACGAGCACTCTGTTCATTCCGACGCTCGCCTCGTAGCGCTCTGCTGAACCTATTTCAATCCGCTTCAGGAGACCTCATATGAAGTCAAACTTCCGTCGACAGGTGCGGTCGTCCATCATCGCGCTTGGACACATCGCGTTGCCAGCCGTTTGCCTGGCGCAGGCGACCGATGGTCGGGCCGCGCGCGCGCGACCTGTTGTCGTGTACGAGGACCGGCTTCCGCCGCAAGTCGGGGTGCGTGTCGTCGACCCTGGCGACGACCGACCGATCAGGCTTCTCGTAGGTGACAGCACCAGCGCCAAGGACTTGCACGTCGCCCTCAGCATCGTTCGGGCGATGTCGAGTGGGGCGATTCCGTCCGGCGCGCAGCAACGAACGGACGTCCCGCGTCAGCGCGGGTACCTTCCGATGTCCGTCGCGCGAGCTGCTCAAATGAGGAGGTTCCTCGGCGCTCTCCGAGGAGCATCCCGCCGAGACCGAAGTGGCTTCGGGCGATCGCGGACACTCGATGTCGATGACGAGATGTTGCGTACTTCTCCGTTGCCGAGGATTGTCCGAACCGGGTTGAGGTAGCGGCTGCAGTGGCCGCTTGGCGTGAGCGCAATTGCGCTCGAGCCGTGCGCTTGCTAGCGAGTGCTTTTTCGCACGGTTACGTAGACGTGGCACCGGGCCGGGATGTACCGTCTGATGCGGCGGTACGGACGCCGACCCGGAGTCATGTGCTGGATCGAAGTTGCGACGGACGAGGGGCGAACCCAGCCGAGAATTGCCGACTCGCAGGGTTAATCGGGAGGGTCGCCTCGGCTCAATTCCGATCTGGCATCTAACGATGAACCAAGTCAGGTAGCTCATGCTCGTCCCTCGCACTTCGGACAGTGGCGCCTCCCCATTTGGCGAATTCTCGGCACGGTTCCTTTGAGGATCGCCTTCGCGACGCCACGCGAGCAAGACCATAGGCTCGGCTTCATGTGTTTCCCGACCTATGGGTGTTTGCAGCTCTCCTGAGACGCCAAATTCGCTCTTCGACGCCAGCGCGGTTGATTGGGTCTCGGGCTCGATCACAAGGTGACGCGACTGCGAAATGGTGTCTGACAAGCACACCCCCCTCGGCCCAGGCCGCGAGTTCGACGCTATTCGCGCCTGGCTCGCCTCCCTCGGCGACGCCGCCTCCGGCGCCGGCGACGACGCGGCCGTGCTCGACGTCCCCGCGGGCTCGAAGCTCGTGGTCAGCACCGACAGCTCGATCGAGGGGGAGCACTTCAGGCGCGAGTGGCTCTCGCCCGCCGAGATCGGCTACCGCGCCTGCGCCGCGGCCCTCTCCGACCTCGCCGCCATGGGGGCCGCGCCGCTCGGCGTGCTCGTCGCGATCGGCGTTTCGGCGCGGTGGCGCGACGACGCGGCCGCGGTGATGCAGGGGATCGGCGAGGCGGCGCAGCACTCGGGCACGGTGATCGTGGGGGGCGACACGGCCGGCGGCGACGCGCTCACGATCGGCGTCACCGTGCTCGGCCACGCAGCCAGGCCCCTCCCGCGCTCGCGGGCGCAGCCGGGCGACATCATCTATGTGACGGGTAAGCTCGGGGGGCCGAACGCCGCCCTGCGCGCCTGGCTCTCCGGCCGCGCGCCTGATTCGACCCACCGCGCGCGCTTTGTCGCCCCCAGGCCGCGGATCGCCGCGGGGCTGCGCGCCGCGGCGGCCGGGGCCCACGCCGCGATCGACATCTCGGACGGCCTCGCGGCCGACCTGCGGCACATGGCCGCCGCCAGCGGCGTGTCGATCGAGGTGGACCTGCGCGCGGTGCCGGTGCTGAGCGGGGCGACCCTCGACGATGCCCTCGGCGGCGGGGAGGAGTACGAACTGGCGATCGCCGCCCCCTCGCTCGACACGGAGGGGTTCGAAGCCGCCGGCACGCCGCTCACCGCCATCGGCGCCGTGCGCGCCGGCCCGGCCGGGGTGACGGGCCTCAAGGACGGTGCGCGCGTTGCTTTGCCCGGCGGGTACGACCACTTTTCGAGCTGATGCTGCGGACGACATTTGGCGTGTTGGTCCTCGCCGCCATGACCTTGTGGTGCGGCGGCGGGTGCATCATTGCCCGGCTGCGCGGCTTGCCCGACGTCGCCGGTGGCCCGTACGACCGGATGCTCAAGCTCTGGTGCCGCTCCCTCTGCTGGGTGGCCGGCGCCCGGGTGGTGGTGCACGACGCCGAGAACGTGGCCGGCACGCACCCGCGGGTCTTCGTCGCCAACCACATGAGCGCCCTCGACATTCCCGCCCTGGGGCAGGTGCTCCCGCACCAGAAGTTCGTCGCCAAGTCCGAGCTCAAGGCGATCCCCTTCTTCGGCTGGGCGGCGAGCATGTGGGGGGCTGTCTGGGTCGAGCGCGACAACCGCCGCAACGCCTTCGAGAACTACAAGGTCGCGGGGGCGCAGATCCGCGACGGGGTGAGCGTCGCCGTCTTTCCCGAGGGGACCCGCGGCGACGAGTACGCGCTGCGGGCCTTCAAGAAGGGGCCGTTCGTGCTGGCGATCGCGAGCGGCGTGCCGGTCGTCCCCACCGTGGTGTACGGCTCACGCGAGGTGCAGTCGCGCACCAACTTCATCGTCAAGCCGGGCCCGATCCACCTGCACTTCCTGCCTCCGATCTCGACCGCGGGATTGACGTACGACGACCGCGACGACCTCGCGCGCCGCACCCGCGACGCGATGGCGGCCTGCCTCGAGCGCGAGTACGGCGTCGCGAGCGTGCCGAGCGACCGCGTGCGCGGGGTCACCGGCGTGAGCCCGCTGGCGCCGGACATCGTTCCCTCCACCTGATCCACCCCACTCCTTTACACGACCACGACCATGTCCTCGATCCTCCATGTCCTCGCGCGCGAAATCCTCGACAGCCGCGGCAATCCCACCGTCGAGGCCGACGTGGTGCTGGAGAGCGGCGCCTTCGGGCGGGCGGCGGTGCCGAGCGGCGCCAGCACGGGCGAGCACGAGGCCAACGAACTGCGCGACGGCGACGCCAGGCGCTACCTCGGCAAGGGAGTCCTCAAGGCCGTGCGCAACGTCGAGACGCAGATCGGCCCGGCGCTGCGCGGCATGGACGCCACCAACCAGATGGCGGTCGACCGGGCGATGCTCGACCTCGACGGCACCCCCAACAAGTCGAAGCTCGGCGCCAACGCGATCCTCGCCGTGAGCATGGCGGCGTCGCGCGCGGCGGCCGAGGAAGTCGGCCTCCCCCTCTGGCGCTACCTCGGCGGGCCGCTGGCCCGCACGATGCCCGTGCCGATGATGAACATCCTCAACGGCGGCGCGCACTCCACCAACACGGTGGACTTCCAGGAGTACATGGTGATTCCCGTCGGCGCGAGCAGCTTCGCCGAGGGGCTGCGGATGGGCGCCGAGGTCTTCCACGCCCTCAAGAAGGTGCTCGTCAGGAAGGGGCTCGGCACGGGCGTGGGCGACGAGGGGGGCTTCGCCCCCGACCTCAAGAGCGACGAGGACGCGCTGGGAGTGATCCTCGAGGCGATCACCGGCGCCGGCTACAAGCCGGGGAAGGACCTCTGCATCGCCCTCGACTGCGCGTCGAGCGAGCTGTATGACGCCAAGAGCAAGATGTACGTCTTCAAAAAGAGCCACGCCAAGTCTCGCGACGCCGCCGGGATGATCAAGCTCTTCGAGTCGTGGCTCAAGGAGTACCCGATCGTCTCCATCGAGGACGGCATGGCCGAGGGCGACTGGGACGGCTGGAAGATGCTCACGGACCATGTCGGCGAACGCTGCCAGCTGGTGGGCGACGACGTGTTCGTCACCAACACGGAGTTCCTCGCCAAGGGGATCGAGATGGGCGTGGCCAACGCGATCCTGATCAAGGTCAACCAGATCGGCACGATCACCGAGACCCTCGAGGCGATCGAGATGGCGCGCGCCGCCGGCTACCTGAACGTGATCTCGCACCGCAGCGGCGAGACGGAAGACACCTTCATCGCCGACCTCGCGGTGGGCACCGGCGCCGGGCAGATCAAGACGGGCTCGGCGAGCCGCACCGACCGCGTGGCCAAGTACAACCAGCTCCTGCGCATCGAGGAGGAGCTGGGCGAGTCCGCCGAGTTCCCCGGCGGCGCGATCTTCGGCCTGTAGCGCGACCGCGTGGCCACCACCGGACTGCCGCGGAGGATCGCGCTGGGGGCGTTCGCCCTCGGCGCGGCCTGGTTCGCGGTGGAGGGCGGGGAGTACGGCACCCACGACCTCTGGCAGCAGCGCGCGCGATCGCGCGAGCTGACCGACAGCGTGCGCACCCTCTCGCGCGTGGTCGACTCCCTCGAGACGTACAAGCGTCTCGTGCTCACCGACCCGGCCACGCAGGAGCGGATTGCGCGCGAGGAGTTCGGCATGGTGAAGGGGGGCAAGGAGCTGCTCTACCGCTTCGCCCCCGCGGCGGGGGACTCGGCGGCGCGCACGAAGCCGGCGCGCAAGCCGGCCGCGCCAAAGTCGCCCGAGTGAGGCCCCTCCTCCCGCTCGGGCTGCTCGTGGCGGCCGCCTGCTTCGGCGACTCGAGCGGCCAGCGGCTTGCCAGCGCCGAGCGCGACGCGGCGCTCAAGCAGCCCCGCACGCGGCAATACGACGTGCGCATCCTGCGCGACTCGTTCGGCGTGCCGCACATTCGCGGCAGGCACGACGACGACGCGGCGTACGGCCTGGCGTGGGCGCACGCAGAGGACGACTACGCGACGCTCGAGGACGTCTTTCTCGCGGTACGTGGCCGCTCCGGCGCGAAGGCGGGCAAGGACGGCGCCGCGAGCGATTTCGTGCTCAACTGGATGCACGTCCGCGAGACGGTCGACGCCAAGGCCAAGTCCGAGATCGACAGCGCCACGTGGGCGCTGCTGGAGGGCTACGCGGCGGGCTTCAACGCGTACGCCGCCGCGCACCGGTCGGAGGTCGGCGACGTGGCGCGCGAGCTCCTCCCGATGACGCCGCAGGACATCGTGGCCGGCTTCGTGCTCCGGTCGCCCTTCTTCTTCGGGCTCGACCAGGTGATCTCGGCGCTCACCAACGACACGCCCCTGCCGGGGGACGTGATCGAGGAGCGCGGCTCCAACGGCTTCGCCGTCGCGCCGTCGCGCTCCGCCGACGGCAAGACGCGGCTCATCGCCAACTCGCACCAGCCGTGGAACGGCTCCGTGGCCTGGTACGAACTCACCGTGCACAGCGACGACGGCTGGGACTACGCCGGAGCGCTCTTTCCGGGGTCGCCGGTGCCGCTGCTCGGGCACAACAAGACGATCGGATGGACCAACACCGTCAACAAACCCGACCTGGTGGATCTCTACCGGCTGCGCATGAACCCGGCCAACGACGCGCAGTACTGGTACGACGGCCAGTGGCGCACGCTGCAGCAGGAGAAGGTCTGGCTCAAGGTGAAGATGGGACCGGCGGTGGTGCCCGTGTCGCGAATGGCGGAGCGGTCGATCTACGGCCCCGTGATCCGCACCAGGGATGGCGTGATCGCGGTGCGATATGCCGGGATCGGGCTGGTGCGGCAGGTGAGCGCGTACTACCAGCTCAACCGGGCGACCAACTGGGCCGAGTTCCGCGCGGCCCTCGCGATGCAGCAGATCCCGGCCACGAACTTCATCTACGCCGACGCGCAGGGGACGATCGCCTTGGTGTACAACGGGCTCTTTCCGCGGCGGGCGGCGGGGTACGACTGGCAGGGCGTCGTTCGCGGCGACACCTCGGCCACGCTGTGGGGCGCCTACGTCCCGTTCGACTCGATCCCGCAGGTGGTGAAGCCCCGCGCCGGCTACGTGTACAACTCCAACAACACGCCGCTCCGCGCCACGGCGCGCGCCGAGGACCTGCGCGGCGCGCAGGTGGACCCGCTGCTGGGGATTGAGCACCGGATGACGAACCGTGCCGTGCGCGCCTTCGAGCTGCTCGACACCATGAAGGTGATCAGCCGCGAGGGCCTGCTGGCGGCCAAGTTCGACGCGCGGTACAGCCGGGCCAGCTGGGTGGGGCGTGTGCTCGACGAGGTCGCGAAGGTCGACACCTCCAAGGCCCCCAACCTCGCGGGCGCGGTAAGACTGCTCGGCGCCTGGGACCTCGTGCTGGGCGACGACCGGCCGGCGAGCGCGCTGGCCTTCCTGCTGGTGCAGAAGCTGGTGGGACCGCGGTACCGCTCGCTGGCCATGCCGGCGGTGGTCCCCGCGCTCACGGAGTCGGTGGACTACCTGATGAAGCACCACCACAGGCTCGAGGTGCCGCTGGGCACGCTCGTGCGGCTCAAGCGCGGCACGGTCGACCTCCCGCTCGACGCCGGCCCCGACGTGCTGCGGGCGATTCATGGAACGCTGGGCGACGACGGGATCGTCACCGGGTACGCCGGCGACTCGTTCATCATGGTGGTGGAGTGGGACAAGGGCGGCATGGTGATGTCGGAGAGCCTGCAGCCGTTTGGCGCGGCGGTGACGCGGCCGTCGTCACCGCACTACGCCGACCAGGCCCAGCGGTTCGTGGACAAGCGGTTCAAGCCAGTGCTGTTCACCGAGGCGGCGCAGCGGGCGCACCTCGAGCGGGAGTACCGGCCGGGGCAGGGAGCGGCGCTCCCCTGAGGGGTCGCCGGCGGCCGAGCCGACGGTTCAGCGCTGAGGGGTCGGGAAACCATTCGGGCGCTGGCGGGTAGCGAGGCGGTTGGTTGCACGCCGGAACGGCGCTCCCACCCCCCTGGAGGTCGCCCATGGTCCTTCGTGTGTTGGCGAAGTTGGCGGTGCCCGCGGCGCTGGCGGTGATCGTCGCCTGCGCTGGAGGCTCAAGCCCGACCGCGACGACCGGTGGCGGTGGCGGTGGTGGTGGTGGTGGCGGCGGCGTCGCCGACCAGGTGATCGCGACGACCGGGACCGCGTTCAACCCGGCCACGCTCAACACCAGCGTCGGCCACACGGTGACATTCGTCTTCCAGGCGCAGGCCCACAGCGTGCTCTTCGACGCCGTGCCGGGGGCGCCGGCAAACATCGGGTCGAGTGCCAACACATCGGTCGGTCGGCTGTTCAACACCGCCGGGACCTTCCCCTACCAGTGCGGGATTCACGCCGGAATGAACGGATCGATCGTGGTGGCGCCCTAGAAAACAAGTGGTTCCGGCGCGGCGCCTGGCGGGAGTCGGACGCTGCGCCGCGCTTGACTGAGGCCCCGCGTCGCCTATGTTTCAGGCTCTGACGCGGGGTGGAGCAGCCTGGTAGCTCGTCGGGCTCATAACCCGAAGGTCGCGGGTTCAAATCCCGCCCCCGCTATGCGAAAGCCCCGCCGTGGATCCCACGGCGGGGTTTTTGTTTCCTTGTCGTCCTGAGCGAAGCGAAGGACCTCCTTTTCGTTGTCATCCTGAGCGAAGCGAAGGATCTGCTTTTCGACTGCACAAGCAGGCCCTTCGCTTCGCTCAGGGCGACACGTCGAGCCCGGCCCCGGCGCGATACTCCACCGCCGCCCTCACCACATCCCGGTTCTCCAGCACCGGCGGCACCGCTCCCCCGAGCGCCCCGTGCAGCAGCGCCTCGGCCACTTCCACGGTGCTGGTGATGAACCCCGGAAAGAGCGGCTTGAGCAGGTAGAAGGGCCGCGCGATCGTGTCGTTCCAGACCGGCTTCTCGCGCCCGCCGATCACGTGGATGTATCCCGGCCGGTAGATCACGAGGCGGTCGCCGAGGAGGAGCCGCAGGTCGTTCTCGGTCTCGCCCTTGACGCGGGCAAAGAGAGTGCGGCTTCGCATCGTGGGGTCGGCCCCCTGCCCGCTCACGAACAGGAACCGCGCCAGCGGATTCGCGGCGGAGAGGGCGGCGGCGGCCGCGAGGGCGAAGTCGCGGGTGATGGTGCGGTACCGTGCTTCATCCGGCTCCTGCACCTGTGAGACGCCGAGAGCCCAGATGCAGACGTCGGTGGTGGCGAGGTCGGGGGCGATGGGGGACCACCGGGTGAAGTCCTGCAGGAGGGCGAGGCGCAGCCGCGAGTGCTGGAGCGGGAGCGCGCGGCGGCTGACGGCGAGCACGCGCTCGATGCGCGGGTCGCCGAGGGCGCGGCGGACGACGGCCGCTCCGGTGGCGCCGGTGGGGCCGGTGACGAGGAGGCGGACGGGCTTGGCGGCAAGGGTGGTGGTCATGCGGGATCGTACGGCGGCGCGCAGGCGGCTGATTCGCCAGACCGGCGGGGCCTTGGGAGGCGGCGCCGGGGCGGTTAGTTTTGAGGCTCTGGCTGGGTAGCTCAGCTGGTTAGAGCACGGCACTCATAATGCCGGGGTCGACGGTTCGAGTCCGTCCCCAGCTATTGGACGAGAGGCGCGGCGCCCCGATGGGTGCCGCGCCTCGTTCTTGCGAATGCCTGCAATGATGGCCTCGAGCCACGCGCGGTGGCCCTCGCGCGAGCGACTGCCGCGCTCGCGCCGGCCGAGTCGACGCGCCGCGCGCTCCAAGGCTGGCCGGGCGGTCTCACGGCTTTTCCTTGTCCGCCTTGTCCTTGATCGGCGCGGTCACGGCATCGGCCTCGGCGTCGCCGCGAATGATGCGCGGCGTCAGGAACAGGAAGAACTCCGTTTCGGTATTCTGGCGCGACGCGCGGCCAAACAGGCCACCGAGAATTGGAATGCTCGACAGGATCGGGATGCCGCCTTGGCGCGCCTCGCGCTGGCGATCGGCGAGCCCGCCGAGCACGATCGTCTGGCTGTCGCGCACCAGCAGCGTGGCCTGCACCGAGCGGGTCGAGATCACCGGCGCGTCGAACTGCTGCTCGGCGGTCGCGGAGTTGACCTCCTGCGTGACGGTGAGGGAGACATAGCCATCGGCGCTGATCGTCGGGCGCACCACGAGCTTGGTGCCGACGTCCTTGTACTGCACGACCTGGTCGCGCGTCGGGGTGGAGGCCGGGAGGGAGCGCTGGACCTGCACGAAGGGGCGCTGGCTGCCGACGAGGATCTCGGCGCTCTCGTTGTTGAGGGCGATCACCACGGGCCGCGAGAGGATGCGGGCATCGCCACGCGACGCCGAGGCGCGCAGGGTCGCGTCGATATCGGTCCCGCCGCCGACGTTCATCACGCGCAGGGCAAAGTCGCCGAGCCCGATGCCGGCGTTTGAGCCGCCGGCGCTCAGGGTCTTGGAGCCGTTCACCGACGTCTGCGCGACCGACGCCTCGACGCCAAAGGCGAAGGAGCGGACGCGCTTGACGTGGGCAGCTGCTCGCTCCACATGCCCACCAAGGGGAGCACCGACCTCTGCCTCGCGGCCGACACGACGACCTTTGGCTACGACGCCGGCGGCAACATGATCCGCGCCGACAACACCTACAGCCGCATTCGCCGCGCCTACTTCCCTGGCGGCGCCCTCAAGACCGACTCGTTGTACGTCGGCACGTACTACAACAACGAGCTCGGCAGCTGCGGCGACAACGGCTCGGCCGCGGACCCCAATGCCACGGGGGAGCGCCTCTTCTCGCTGCATCCCTACGGCCTGCGCTTCGCCTACGATGTGGGCGGCCGGCGCGACTCGCTCTTCTATCCCGGCGCGATCGGGTCGACCCCGGCCGGAAGCTGCTCCACCGCCAGCAACTGCGCCCAGAAGTTCTGGTACAACCCCACCTCCGGCGGCTTGGACAGCACCAACGACCTGAGCGGGAACAAGCTCAAGTTCGAGTTCAACGCGATGGACCGGCTGACCTACGTCTACTTCCCCGGCAGTGTCACGGATCCGTACAGCTACGACAAGGACGGCCGCCTGCTCTTCCGCGGCGGCGAGGATTCCGCCACCTACTCCCGCGACGCCCTCGGGCGCATCGTGCACACGAGCTCCAGCCCGTACCACAGCGACGTCTGGTACAACGGCACCGGCGCGGTGATGACGGCCAGCAACACCACCGCCGCCGACGGCGGGAACACGTTCATGATCTACGACGCCATCGGCAACAAGCTCAAGCAGTGGCAGGAGGGGCTCTCGTCGCCCAATGTCGTCGTCAAGAACTACAGCTACGACAGCTACGGGCGCCTCACCCAGGCGGCCGACTCCCAGACCGCCTACCACAAGTCGACCCGCGACTACACCTACGACGCCGCCGGGAACGTGAGCCGGGAGTACGAGTTCGACAACGGCTCCGCCCTCCCCGCCACGCTCTACGACTTCACCCGGTACGCCTACGGCCCCGACGAAAAGCTGCGGGTCGTGGACCACTTCGTGGGGGCCTTCGAGCC
>JACPPC010000015.1 GCA_016191225.1 Gemmatimonadota bacterium
CCAGATCTCGTCCCGCTGTCGTTCCGTCAGCCGGGGACGTCGCCGCTGTGCCATGGGAACCACCTCCGATGAGAGCAACCAATCAACCGCTGTTGCACCCACCGGTTGAACCCACCGATCCTTCGCTGCGCTCAGGATGACGGGGGCTTGCGGCCCGTACCGTCCACCGCGACCATTGGCGCGAGCCGGTGTGCGCCGGTGCCAATCCCCGCAAGGAGGAACCGTGGTCAAGGAATTCGTCGCCTTCCTGAAGCAGTACGGCGTGATCGGCCTCGCGATCGCCGTGATCATCGGCGGCAAGCTGGGCGACTTCGTGAAGGCGATCGTGGACGGCATCCTGATGCCGATCGTGGGTGCGGCGATCCCCGGCGGGGACTGGCGGGCCTACACCTTCGCGGCGGGGCCGGTCAAGCTGCAGCTGGGGATGGTGCTCGGTGCGACGATCGACTTCGTGATCGTGGCCTTCGTGGTCTTCTGGATCTCCAAGAACATCCTGCGGGAGGAGACGGTCACCAAGAAGTAGCGGGCGCTCACCCGGCGAGGACCCGGGCAAGGACCTCGCTGTCCACATTGCCGCCGCAGAGCACGAAGCCCACGGTCCGGCCGCGATTGCGCTCGCGCTCGGCGAGGATCGCGGCGAGCCCGGCGGCTCCCGCGCCCTCGGCCACGTTGTGGGTGTCGCGAAAGAGGGCACGCATGGCGTCCTCGACCTGGGCGTCGGTGACCTCGACGATGCGGGCCACGCGTCCGCGCATGGCGTCGAGGGCCTCGGGCACTGGGGTGCGGCAGGCGACGCCGTCGGCGATGGCGGTGGTCGCGGGGTGCGACTCGGCGCGCCCCGAGGCGAGCGATCGCGCGTAGGCCGGGGCGAGGGTGGAGGTGACGCCGACGACTTCGGTCGAGAGGCCGAGGGCGTCGCGCGCGGCGAGGGCCCCGCAGATGCCCGAGCCGAGCCCGATCGGCACGTAGAGGGTGTCGAGGGCGGGGACGGCGCGGAGCAGCTCGAGCGCCCAGGTGCCGACGCCGCGCACGAGCCACGGGTGAAATGAGGGGAGCCGGTACCAGTCGCGCTCCCGGGCAATCCGGTCGGCGTGCTCGACCGAGGCCTGGAAGTCATCGCCGGCCTCGACGAGCTCCACGCCGAGAGCGCGCATGGCGGCGTTCTTCTCGCGGCTGTTGCCGTGCGGCACGACGACGCAGGCGGGAATGCCGTGGCGGGCGGCGGCGAAGCCGACCGACTGCCCGTGGTTGCCGCGCGTGGCGGTGACGACCCCCGCCGGAGTCGCGCCGCGCCCGGCGAGTTCGTGGAAGAAGACGAGGCCGCCGCGAATCTTGAAGGCGCCCACGGGCGTGTGGTTTTCGTGCTTGACCCAGCAGGCGGCACCGGTGCGCGCGTCGAGCAGGGGCCAGCGCTGCTGCGGCGTTGGGGCAAGGACGGCGCCAACAATGGCGGCGGCCGACTCGAGCTCGGCGAGCGTGGGAAGGGGGCCGGGGGGCATGGCGGAAACTATCGGGGGCGACCGCGGTAGATTGCCTGTGGCCGGGCGCCGCGGTGGCCTGGCACGACCGGCCCATTCCTCCCGACTCCAGCACACCCGTCATGTCCCTCGACGACCTTCGCTACCCGGTGGGACGCTTCGAGCGTCCCGCGCACATGAACGATGCCGCGCGCGCGGCGGCCATTGCCGTGATCGCCGACCTGCCGCGGGCGATTCGCGACGCGGTGAAGGGGCTCTCGCCGGCGCAGCTCGACACGCCGTACCGCGACGGCGGGTGGTCGGTGCGCCAGGTGGTGCACCACGTGCCCGAGAGCCACATGCACGCGTACTGCCGCTTCAAGTTCGCGCTGCTGGAGGACCATCCCACGATCAAGCCATACAACGAGCAGATGTGGTCGGGCTACGGTGACCAGGCGACGGCGCCGGTGGAAGCGTCGCTGCAACTGCTCGACGGCCTGCACCAGCGCTGGACCGCGGTGCTCAACGTGATGACGCCGGCGGAATACGCGCGAACCCTGCACCATCCCGAGAACGGGGACATGCGGCTGGACCAGGTGCTGGCGTCGTACGCCTGGCACTCCCTTCACCACGTGGCGCACCTCACGGGGCTGCGGCAGCGGAGGGGCTGGTGAGGCGCCGGGAGGCGGTGGCGCGACTCGCGGCGGGAGCGGCGGCATTGCTGGCCGCTCCCGGCGTGGCGCTCACGCAGGGGGGGACGCGCGCAGCGCCGCCGTCGCGCGGGACGGCGGGGACAGCGCGCGGCGCAACGCCGCGGCCGGCGGTGACCGTGTACAAGAGCGAGAGCTGCGGCTGCTGCACCGACTGGGTGAAGCACATGGAGCGCGAGGGCTTCGCCGTGGTGGTGCGCAACACGGAGGACGTGGACGGCGTGGCGGCGCAGGTCGGCGTGCCGGACCAGCTGCGGTCATGCCACGTGGCGCTGGCGGGCCGGTACGTGGTGTCGGGGCACGTGCCGGGCGACCTGGTGCGGCAGCTGCTGCGCGAGGCAGGAGGCCAGGCGATGGGGCTCGCGGTGCCGGGGATGCCGGCGGGAACGCCGGGGATGGAGAGCCCGCGCCCGGAGCGCTACCAGGTCATCGAGTGGCGGCGGGACGGGACGACGAGGGTGTACGCGTCGCGGTGAGGCGGGCGGCGGCGATTGGGGCCCGCATGCGATCGATCGACTGCGGGCCGCGTGCGCGGCCCTCCGCCCGGGATGACGGCGACAGGCGGATCATTCGCCGCGCCCCGGATGATGGACGGCCGCGCTCAGGATGACTGCGCGGGGTGGCGCCGGCGGCGGGCCGCGAGGCCCACGAGGGCCAACCCGCTCGCCACGAGCAGCACGCCCGCCGGCTCGGGAACGACGGTGGGGACGTACTTCACCACCGACAGGTCGTCCAGGACCATGATGTTGCCGATCCCGCCGAGCTCGTAGCGCACGACGCCGTCGTACGCGAGGAAGCGCGCCGACGTGATGCCGAACAGGTTGAACTCGGCGTGTTGCGGCGCGGTGTAGTCGAGCATGAACGAGCGCGTGCCGACGAGGGTGGTGCCGTTGAAGCCGGTGACGGTGACGCGGAGGTTCGTGGTCCAGGCGGAGCTCAGCCAGGCGTCGAGCAGGTCGAACGTGTCGCTGTAGGAGATCGTGGCGCCGAGGGCGCCGAAGGGGTCGCTGAAGCGCGGGAGCTGGATGTAGCCCGTGTTGGTCCCCGACGTCGCGCCGAACCAGTATCCGTTTTTCGGCCCGCCCACCTCGGCCGCGCCGCACTCGACCTTGTCCATCGCCCCGAAGCCGGACCAGGCGAGGCCTCCGTAGCCGACGATGTCGTTGTCGTCGCACCCCGCGGCGGTGGAGAGGGGCTCGAAGTCGAGCACCATGGGCGTGGGCGTGAGCACCGACGGCCCCTGCGTTCGCGCCGTGCCCGGAAGGGCGACGAACGCGGCAACGACCGCGGCCAGGGCGGTGGCGCGTCGAGCGCCGGTGAGGGGGAGCGAGGAGGCTGTCATAGGCGGGAATATGCGGTGCAAGTCGCGGGCCGGGGAGCACGCAATTTGGACATTCTTAGTGCGTTGTACGGCAACGAGTTAGCTCCACGGCGTCATGGCACCGGGGGCGTGCGCCACGCAATGTGGCACGCGTGCGGCAGGTACCTGAGGGCCGCGCGCCGGTTCATTTTCCTGCGCCCGTGACGGCCCCTCCTCCGACTCCAGTATCGACATGTCGTTGCTGACCTCGCGAGGGTGGCTGGTGGCGGTGGCGGGGATCGGGGGGGCCGTGGCGGCGGTGCGGTTCTTCGCCGATGCGGTGCCGCAGGTGTCGCTCGACCAGCGGATGAGCCGCCCGCGCGCGCTGGCGGCGGCCGACTCGTTCGCGCGCGCCAACGCGCTGCCACGCGGCCACCGCCGCCAGGCGGTGCGGTTCGGGGGGAACGACTCGCTGCAGGTCTTCCTCGAACTTGGCGCCGGGGGCAAGGACACGCTCAACCGCGTGGTGCGGGGTGGCGACGTGGCCGTGTACCAGTGGCGGGTGCGGTCGTTCACGCCGGGCGACGTGCACGAGGTGCGGGTGCGGTTCGCCACGGACGGGCGGGTGACGGGCTTCCAGCGAAAGCTGGCCGACGCCGACAGGCGCCCGGCGCTCGACAGCGCGCGGGCGCAGGCGCTGGCCGACACGGTGCTGGCGCAGTGGATGCGGCGCGACCCGCGGCAGTGGACGGTCACGGCGCACTCGACCCTGACGGTGCCGGTGAGCGCGCGCAGGGACCACACCTTCACTTACGAGCGCCGCGACCGGAGGCTGGGCGACGCCCCGATCCGGCTCGAGGTCGAGATTGGCGGCGACACGGCGACGGGGGCGCGCGAGTTCGCGAAGATCCCCGAGAGCTTCGCGCGACGCTACGCCGAGATGCGGGCGTCAAACGACCTGACGGCGTTCGTGGCGAGCCTCGGGTTCCTGTTGTACGGGCTGGTGGCGCTGGTGGCCCTCGCCGTGTACCAGCGCCGCGGCATGGTGCGCTGGCGCGCCGCGCTCGTGACGGCGGCGTCGATCGCGGCGCTGTATGGCGCGTCGATGCTCAACGACCTGCCGCTGGCCTGGTACGACTTCGATACGGCGACCACCGAACGGGTCTTCCTCGCGCAGCAGGTGGTGGCGGCGATCCTGGCCCCGGTGCTGCTGGCGGCGTTCCTGCTGGTGGTAGTCGCGGCCGGCGACGTGCTCGCGCGGCATGCGTTCCCGCGCCAGGTCGACTGGTTCAGGGCCTGGCGGGGCCTGGGCACGCGCGAAGTCGCGCGGCAGGTGCTGTCGGGATACGCGCTCTGCGGCCTCGGCCTCGGCTACGTGGCGCTGTTCTACCTCGCGGCGCGCCACTGGCTCGGCTGGTGGGTTCCGAGCGAGCTGCTCGACGACCCGAACCAGATCGCGACGCCAATGCCGTGGGTGAGCGCGATCGCCCTCGCCACGCAGGCCGGCGTGATGGAGGAAATCCTGTTTCGCGTGGTCCCCCTCTCGGCGGTGGCGGTGCTCACGCGCGACAAGCCGTTCCGGCGCGCGGCCCTGATCGGGACGGCGGTGCTCACCGCGCTGGTGTTCGGCTTCGCCCACGCCAACTACGCGTCGTGGCCGCCATACTCGCGCGGGGTGGAACTGTTCGCCGAGGCGCTGCTGTGGGCGTTCGTGTTCCTGCGGTGGGGTGCGATTCCGACCATCACCTGCCACGTGATCTTCGACCTGCTGCTGTTCGGGCTGTTTGCCGGGGCGGGGGACGCGCTGCCGTACCGCGTCACGCTTGCCGTGGTGGTGGCGGTGGCGACGCTGCCGGCGGCGATGGTGCTCGCGGCGCGCCTGCGGCAGGGGGGCTGGCGCGACACCGGCGACGAGCTGCGCTTCGGCGCGTGGCGGCCGACGCCGGAGAGCGTGGCCGACGGCGCGGGCGCCGACGTGTTCGTGCCGCCGGTGGCCGCTGGCTCCGCGGCCCCGGCGGCGGGCGGCACGCCGGGCGATGCGGCGCCCTCCGCGACGGCGCCCCTCGCTGCGCCGATGCCGCCGGCGGTTCTCCGCGTGCCGCCGACCCCCGTGGCGCCACCCGCGGCGCGGGCGCCGATGCCCCTCGCCGACGTGCGGCTGCTGCTGGTGTTGTTCGCCGCCTGGCTGACCTTCTTCACGCCGCGCGCCGAGCCGTCGCTGCCCCGCTACACGATCGACCGCGCGGAGGCCGAGGCGATTGCCGACTCGCTGCTGCGCGCGCGCGGCGGCGACCCGGCGGGGTGGCGGCGCCTGACGGTGCACCGGATGCCCGACGACGCCGTGGCGACGGCGTACTTCGCGGCGCAGGAAGCCGACACGCTGGAGCGCCGACTGGCGCGCACCTACCTGCCGCGGGCCCTCTGGTCGGTGCGGTACGTGCACCCGGACGGCGACGTGAAGGCACGCGCCGAGCAGTGGCGGGTGCGCCTCCTGGCCGACGGCGCGCCCTACGACGTGACGCACCGGATCGCGGAGGACGAGCCGCGCCCCGCCGCGAGCGACGCGGCGGTGCGCGCGGCGGCGCGGGTGGCGGCGGCCACCCTCGTGCCCGACACGGCGCGACTGGAGTCGTCGCAGTTCACCGCCGAGCCGAGGCCGCACCGGCGCGACGCCCTCGTGGAGTTCATCGATCGCACGGTGAAGCTTCCCGGCGACGCGACGGCGCGGGTGCGGGTGCAGATGGCCGAGGGGGAGGCGCTGTCGGTGATGCGCGACCTCGTGGTGCCGGAGGCGTTCGAGCGGGAGCGGCGCGCGCGCGACGAGGCGCTCGGGCTGGCGGCGATGATCTCGCTGGCGCTGCTCGCGCTGCTGCTGTGCGGCGGGGCGATCTGGATGGTGCGCCACAAGCCGTTGCTGGTGGACGACCCCGGGCCGCCGCGGCGGGCGCTGGTGGCGATGGTGGCCGCGTACGCCGCGTACCTCGTGCTGCGCGCCCTCAATGGCTGGCCCGCGGCGCTGTACGAGTGGAACACGGCCACGCCGTGGTCGTCGCACACGGCGACGAGCGGCATCCTGGTGGGGACGGCGTCGTTCGGCACGGTGATCGTGGTGGCGCTGTGGGTGGCGGCCGACCGGCTGCGCCGGCGGGTGGGGGTGCCGTTCCGGCTCGCGCCCGGGCGGGCGGGGACGCGGGAGACGCTGCTGTCCGGGGCGGCGCTGGCGGCGCTGCCGCTGGTGGTGCTGCGCCTGTCGGCGATCGTGGACAACCCGACCGGCGAGGCGGCGCTGACGAGCACGACGATGGATGCGCTGGTGCCGTTGGCGGGGCGGGTGCTGCAGGTGCTGGGCACGGTGGGGGGGCTGCCGGCGGTGCTGGCGCTGCCGGTGATGGTGGCGCTGGGGATCACGTCGCGGCCGGGATGGCGGCTGGTGCCGCTGCTGCTGGTGGCGGCGCTGGTGACGGCGCCGATGGTGGCCTGGTCGGACAACGCCGATGTGCCGGCGCCGGTGCTGGGGGCGTCGGTGCTGCTGTGCGTGGTGTCGGTCACGCCGTTGCTGGCGCGCTGGGGCCGCACGAGCGTGATGAGCTGGATCGTGGCGGCGCTGAGCTTCGAGGCGCTGACGCAGGCGCGCCTGGCGATCCTGGCCGCGCACCCCTCGGACCACTGGAGCGCGACGATCGCCTGCGTGGTCGCGACCGCGGCGCTGGCGGCGGTGGCGCGATGGCTGCACGACGGATCCCGCGGGGTGGCCTGAGCGACTAGACTTCGGGCATGCTCGCGATCCTCAAGCTGTTGCAGTCGATCGTCTCGACCCTCCACTCGGCGGGGTCGCCGCGACAGGTCGCACTCGGCTTCGCACTGGGTGCGTCGCTGGGACTGACGCCCTTGCCGAACGTGCACAATGGCGTGGTGGTGCTGCTGCTGTGCGTGCTGAACGTCTCGTTCGGCGCCGGGATGCTGGCGTGGGCGGTGTTCACGCCGGTGGGGTTCATGCTCGACCCGCTGTTCGACCGTGTGGGGCAGGCGCTGCTGCTGGGCACGCCGGCGCTCACGCCGCTGTGGACGAGCTGGTACAACGCCGCCGGCATGCCGTGGACGAACTTCAACAACACGGTGGTGCTGGGGAGCGTGGTGGCGTGGCTGGTGCTGTTCGCGCCGATCGCGCTGGCGGCGCGGTGGGGGCTGGTGCGGTACCGCGCGAGGTACGCGGCGGCGTTCGAGCAGTCGCGGTGGATGAAGGCGGTGAAGGCGAGCAAGCTGTACAACGTCTGGTCGTGGTTCAGCCCGTGAGCGGCGGGGGAGGGATGGCCGGCACGGGCGTGCCGCAGGGGGGTGGCGGCGCGGCGCCCCGGGCGCGACCGCTCGCCCGGGGTCCCGTGCGCTGGAGCGGGCTGGTGCCGATCGTGCTGTTCGTGGCGCTCCTCTGTTCCGTGTGGACGCTGTTCGGCAACCGGATCATCGAGTCGGTGGCGAGCGAGGCGGCGACCAAGGCGCTGGGGACGGAGGTGGACATCCGCGGCCTCGACCTGAGCCTGCTGAGGGGGACGCTGGCGATCGCGCAGGTGGAGATCGCCGACCCGTTCGACGTGAACCGCAACCTGCTCGAGCTCGGACCGGTCGCGGCGGGAATCCAGCGGCGACCGCTGCTCGAGAAGAAGGTGGTGATCGACTCGTTCGTCGTCGCACAGTCGCGCTACCATGGGAGGCGAGCGACTCCCGCGCGCGTGATCGAGGGCCGGAGCCTCTCCCGCGACGTGCTGGGCGAGGTGAGGAAGTTCACCGACAAGATCGCCGTCCCGCCGCTGCAGCTGCTGCCGATCGACACGGTGCAGCAGCTCGCCCTGCACCCCGGGCAGCTCACCACCGTGCAGCTGGCCAAGGCGCTCGACGCCAGGGCCGACTCGCTGTACCGGGCGCTCACGGCGCAGCACCAGGCGCTGCGCGTCGAGCAGCGGCTGGACTCCGCCCGGCAGGTGGCCGACCGGCTGAAGGGGCAGAGCCCGCTCTCGATGGGCCTGTCGGGGGCGCAGCGCGCCGCCGGCGACCTGCGGGCGGTGCAGAAGTCGGTGGAGGACCTCAGGGTGCGGGCCGAGAAGTTCGCCGCCGACGTGCAGCGCGGGGAGCAGGAGCTCAGGGACGGCGTCGCCGCGCTCGACCAGGCGCGGGAGAAGGACCTCGCCTTCGCGCGCGGGCTGCTCAAGCTGCCGTCGATCGAGGGGCCGCAGCTCGGCAACGCCCTGTTCGGCAAGGTCAGCATCGACCGGTTCCAGCAGGCGCTCTACTACGCCGAGGTCGCGAAGCGGTACGTGCCGCCGGGGCTGCTGCCGCGGGAGGAGCCGGGGCCGAAGCGGCTGCGTCGCGCCGGCACCACCGTGGCCTTTCCCAAGGCGCCGCACTATCCGTCGTTCCACCTGCGGCGCGCCCTCGCGCGGTTTGCGATGAGCGAGGGCTCGGTGACGGCGCGGTACGTCGCGACGGTGAGCGACGTGAGCTCCGAGCCGGGGCTGGTGGGGGCGCCGATTGCCTTCCGCATCGAGCGGGAGGCGAAGGGCTCCGACCTCGGCACGCTGCGCGCCTCGGGGATCGCCGACCACCGCACCGCGACGCCCCTCGACTCGGCGGCGGGGCGCGCGACCGGCTTCGCCCTGTCGGGCGTCGAGCTGCCGGGGCTGCCGCTCAGCGCCGAGCTGGGCACCGGCGACGCGACGTTCAGCTTCGCCCGCCAGGGGGACAACGTGCGCGGCACCTGGGCGCTCAACGCCCCGAAGGTACGGTGGGTGGCCGACAGCGCGAGGGCGGCCGGCGAGGGCGAGATGATGCGCTACGCCACGCAGGTGATCGCGGGCATTCCCACGCTGTCGGTGCGGGCCGAGCTGGGCGGCACGATCGCGGCGCCGGTGCTGGCGGTGAGGTCCAACATCGACTCGGTGTTCGCGGCGAGCCTGCGCCAGCTGGTCGGGGCGCAACTGGCGAAGGCGGAGTCCCGGGTGCGGGCCGAGGTGGACCGCCTCACCGCCGGGCCGCTCACCTCGGTGAAGGCGAAGGTGGACGACGTGCGCACCGAGGCCGACAAGCGGGTGGCCGACACACGGGCGCGGATCGACTTCCAGAAGCGGGAGCTCGAGGACCGCCTGAAGGGACTGGGCGGCGGGCTCCTGCGCATCCCGTAGCACACTTCCTCACCGACGAGTCATGTCACGCAAGGCACGGCAGGAGCGCCCCGGCACGGGCCGGCGCGCGCAACCGATCGGCGCGGCGCCGTGGTTCGAGGTGCGCCGGTCGCCGATCCAGGGGCGCGGGGTATTCGCCGCGCGCGCGATCCCGAGGGGGACGCGGATCGTGGAGTACACCGGCGAGAAGATCAGCTGGGCCGAGTCGGACCGGCGGTACGACGACGCGTCGATGGCGCGTCACCACACCTTCCTGTTCATCCTCAACTCGCGCACGGTGATCGACGCCGCGGTGGGCGGCAACGAGGCGCGGTTCATCAACCACTCGTGCGCGCCGAACTGCGAGTCGGTGATCGAGGGGGGGCGGATCTGGATCGAGTCGCTGCGCGCGATCCGCGCCGGCGAGGAGCTCGCGTACGACTACGCCTACGAGCGCGACGGCGACGAGACGCCCGAGGACGAGTCGCTCTACCACTGCCGCTGCGGCGCCACGAAGTGCCGCGGGACGATCCTGCTCCCGAAGCCGGCGCCGAGGCGCCGCTCGCGCGGCGCCCGGTCGCGCGAGCCGGGCACCGCCGCCGCATGAGCCGGCGGCGCCGCCGGTGCGCGGGGCCGGCTCAGCGCGAGAGCAGGCCGAGCAGGTCGGCGCCGAGGGTCATCGGGTCGAACGGCTTGGGGAGGCAGCCGGCGGCGCCGAGGGCGAGGGAGCGCTGCACGTCGTCGCGGCTCGCCTTGGCCGTGAGGAAGATGACGGGAATGGCGGCGGTCGCGGCGTCGGCCTTGAGCTGGCGGCAGGTGTCGAAGCCGTCGAGCCCCGGCATCATGCCGTCGAGCACGAACGCGTCCCACCCCTCGCCCGCCCGCGCGATCACCTCGTGCCCCGACTCGACGATCGTCGCCTCGAGCCCCGGCGCGAGCGAAAGCGCCAGCGCGAGGATGGTGCGGATGTCGGCTTCGTCGTCGGCGCAGAGAATGCGCATGGGGGGCGTGGGTCGGGGGCGCGTGCGTCCGTCGCGCTCCACGTTAGTCGCGCGGCCACTCCGGTGCCATGTGGCGATGGGCCGGCCATGAGCGATGACGCCACCGCCCGGGCGCGCGCCGCGGCCGCGCTTGCCGCGCTCAAGGCGCGCTACCGCGGCGAGGCCGCCGCGCTCTGCGACCGGTTCGCCGAGCTCGGGGCGCAGCTGGCGGCGGACCCGGGGAACGCCCGGGCGATCGGCGAGCTGGCCCGCACGGTGCACCGCGTGCATGGCACGGCGGGAAGCCTCGGGTTCGATGCGGCGAGCGCGCGCAGCGCGGCGCTCGAGGCGCTGGTGGAGGGGTGGCGCGGCACCGAGGGCCCCGATCGCGCGGCGCGCGGGGGGATCGTGGTCGAGTTCGCGCGGGCGCTGCGCGCCGACTTTGGAATCGACGGAGGGGCGCCGCCGGAGTAAGTTGCCACGGTTGGTTGCGGTCCGGCGCCATCGCACGGGGCGAGGCGCGACCCGAACTCCCTCCCACGCGAGACCGGCATGACCCCTTCACGCCTGCACGCCCTCGCCGCCGCCGGCACGTCGACCTGGCTGGATTACATCGACCGCGGCATGCTCGCCTCGGGCGGGCTCGGGCGGCGCATCCGCGAGGACGCGCTCGCCGGCATGACCTCGAACCCGACGATCTTCGAGAAGGCGCTGGCCGAGGGGGCCGCGTACGACGCGCAGGTCCAGGCCGGGGCGGGGATGCCCAGCCGCGCGCTGTTCGAGCAGCTGGCGACCAACGACGTGCGCGAGGCCTGCGACCAGTTCAGCGGCGTCTATCGCGACACGGCGGGGGTGGACGGCTACGTGTCGATCGAGGTCTCGCCCGACCTCCACGGCGACGCCGCCGGCACGGTCGTGGAGGCGCGCCGCCTCTGGAAGACCATCGCCCGGCCGAACGTGATGATCAAGGTCCCCGGGACCGACGCCGGCGCGGGCGCGATCCGGACGCTGATCGGCGAGGGGATCAACGTCAACGTGACGCTGCTGTTCGCGGTCGAGGCCCATGACGCGGTGATCGAGGCGTACCTCGCCGGGCTCGAGGACCGTGCCGGGGCCGGCCACGCGATCGACCGGGTGGCGAGCGTCGCGAGCTTCTTCGTGTCACGCGTGGACACGGAGGTCGACAAGCGGCTCGACGCGATGATCGCCACCGCCGATGCGTGGGGGAGGACCGTCCTCGCCGCGCTGAAGGGCAGGGCCGCGATCGCCAACGCCCGGCTGGCGTACGAGCTGTTCGAGCGGCGCTTTGCCGGCGCCCGCTGGGCCGCGCTGGCCGCGAGGGGCGCCCGGGTGCAACGGCCGCTCTGGGCCAGCACGGGCACCAAGAACCCGGCCTACCGCGACGTGCTCTACGTGGAGCAGCTGGTGGGACCGCTCACGGTGAACACGATGCCGCCAGCGACGCTCGACGCCTTCCGCGACCACGGCGAGGTGCGCGACACGCTGCGCGGGACGGCGGCCGGGGCCCGTGCCACGATCGCCGCCCTCGCGTCGCACGGCATCGCGATGCCCGACGTGACGGCCAAGTTGCTCGCCGAGGGGCTCGCCTCGTTCGAAAAGTCGTTCGTGACCCTGCTGGGCGGGCTCGAGCGCAAGACGGCGGCGCTGGGCGCGCACGCCGCCGGCGCGATGCAGGGCGCGCGCTAGGTGCACCACCCGCGCACAAAGGTCGTCTGCACCCTGGGCCCGGCCTCCGCCAGCCGGGCCCAGCTGGGCGCGCTGCTGCAGGCCGGGATGAACGTGGCCCGGATCAACTTCTCGCACGGCACGCACGAGGCGCACGCCGAGACGATCCGGATCGTGCGCGAAGTGGCGCACGAGGCGCGGCAGCCGGTGGCGATCCTCGGCGACCTGCAGGGGCCGCGCATCCGCATCGGCGACCTCGGCGAGAAGCGCACCCTCTCCGTGGGCGAGGACGTGACCCTCGTGTACGAGGGGCTCGAGCGGGGAACCGAGATCCCGGTCACCTACGACGCGCTGGCCGAGGACGTGCATGCGGGCGACCGGATCCTGGTCAACGACGGGCTGATCGAGCTGACGACGCTGCGCGTCGAGAAGCCGAGGGTGCATGCCCGCGTGGTGTACGGCGGGGTGCTGAGCAGCCACAAGGGGATCAACCTCCCCGGGGTGGACGTGTCGGCGCCGTCGCTGACCGAGAAGGACAAGGCGGACGTCGCCTTCGCCGTGGCGCAGGAGATCGACTTCCTCGCCCTCTCGTTCGTGCGCAAGGCCGAGGACATCAAGTCGCTGCGGCGCCTGATCCCGCGCGGGCTGCTGATCGTCGCCAAGATCGAGAAGGACGTCGCGCTCCGGAACATCGAATCGATCCTCGCCGAGACCGACGCGGTGATGGTCGCCCGCGGCGACCTGGGCGTGGAGCTGCCGTTCGAGGAGGTGCCGCTGGCGCAGAAGCGGATCATCCAGCTCGCCAACCACGCCGGCCGCCCGGTGATCACGGCGACGCAGATGCTGGAGAGCATGATCGAGAACCCGCGCCCGACGCGCGCCGAGGCGAGCGACGTGGCCAACGCGATCGTGGACGGCACCGATGCGGTGATGCTGAGCGCCGAGACGGCGGCGGGGAAGTACCCCGCGCTGGCGGTGGACGCGATGCACCGGATCATCGTGGAAGTCGAGACGCACTGGAAGCGCCGCGGCCGCGACGAGCGCCGCCTCGCCCTCGAGAGCCACGCCACCACCGAGGAGACGATCGCCGCCTCGACCGTGACCGCGGTGCGGATGCTCGGCGCGCCGTGCGTGATCGTGTTCACCAAGAGCGGGTTCAGCGCCCGCACCGTGTCGAGCCACCGCCCGGGCGTGCCGATCCTCGCGCTCACCGACAGCCCCCGCACCTACCGGCAGCTGGCGCTGGTGTGGGGGGTGATTCCCGAGCTGACCCGGCACTGCGACGCGTACGAGGAAATGGCCGAGGTGGCGCGCGACGTCGTGCTGCGGCGCGACCTCGCCAGGCGCGGCGACCGGGTCGTGGTGACCGCCGGTGTGCCGTTCGACGTGCCGGGAACGACGAACAACCTGAAGGTCGAGATGATATGAGCCCGGCGCGGCGGCGGCGGCGGCGCGCGGCGGGCCGGCCGGCGTGAAGCTCACCTTCCTCGGCACGGGGACGAGCTTCGGCGTGCCGCAGGTGGGATGCCACTGCGCGGTCTGCCGGTCGCCCGACCCGCGCGACCGACGGACGCGGGTGGGGGCGGTGGTGGAGACGGATGGAGGCGCGAAGCTCCTGATCGACACGCCCCCCGAGCTGCGCGTGCAGCTGATCAGCGCCGGGATCGACGCCGTGGACGCGGTGCTGTACACGCACGAGCACGCCGACCACACGCACGGGGTGGACGACCTGCGGGCGATCACGGTGCTGCGCGACTCGCCGCTGCCGCTGTGCGGGGCCGCCGACACGCTGGCCGCGCTGGCCAAGAAGTTCCCGTACATCTTCGATCCCGGCCCGCCGCTGGCGGGGACGCTCAAGCCTCAGGGACAGGCGCGGGTGCTGGAGGCGGGGGTGCCGATCACGATCGGTGACGCCGCGGTGATCCCGGTGGCGGTGCCGCACGGCAGCGTGGCCTGCTTCGGCTACCGGATCGGGCCGCTGGCGTACGTGACCGACGCCAAGAGCATCCCGCCCGACGCGCTGGCCCTGCTCAAGGGGGCGAGGGTGCTCGTGATCAACGCCCTGTTCCGCGTCGAGCACCCCACCCACCTGTCGCTCCCCGAGGCACTCAAGGCCGCGGCGGAGGTGGGGGCGGAGCGCACCTTCCTCACGCACCTGACGCACGGCAGCTTGCATGCCGACCTCGAGGCCGAGTTGCCGCGCGGCGTCGCGCCGGCCTTCGACGGGCTCACCATTCGCGTGGACTGACCGATGGCGATTCGCCTCGACGTGTCGAACTTCATCGCCCGCGCGGCGGGCACCGGCCCCGGTGGCGGGATCGCCGCGGCGGAATTCGAGGGGGCGGCGGCGCGGTTCGGGCAGGCGCACGCGGCCCTCCGGGCGCAGCACGCGGCGGGGATCCTCGGCTTCCTCGACCTGCCGGCCAACGCCGCGCTGCTCCGGCAGGTGACCGACTTCGCGGACGCCCGCGGCTCGCGCTACCGCGACGTGGTGGTGCTCGGCATCGGCGGGTCGGCGCTGGGCCCGATCGCGATGCGTACCGCGCTGCGGGCGCCCGGGTGGAACGCCCTCCCCGACGGCTCGCGCGACGGCTGGCCGCGGTTGCACGTGCTCGACAACGTGGACCCGCGCACGATCGCGGCGCTGCTCGACACGCTCGACCTGCGGCAGGCGCTGTTCATCGTGACCTCCAAGTCGGGGGGCACCGCGGAGACGATGTCGCAGTTCCTGGTCGTGCACGAGCAGCTGGCGCGGGTGCACGGCAGCCGAATGACGGACCACCTGGCGTTCGTGACCGATCCCGAGAAGGGGGCGCTGCGGGCGATCGCGCGGCGCGAGGGGATCCCGGCGTTCGACGTGCCGTCGAACGTGGGGGGCCGGTTCTCCGTGCTGTCGCCGGTGGGAACGCTGCCGGCGGCGCTGGTGGGGATCGACGTGGCACAGCTGCTCGCGGGGGCGGGCGACATGGCGCTGCGGTGCGCCGGTGGCGAGCTGCGCACCAACCCGGCGGGGGTATTCGCGGTGCTGCAGTGGCTGGCCGACACGCGGCACGGGCTCAAGGTGCAGGTGCTGATGCCGTACCGCGACGCGCTGCGCGACATGGCGGCGTGGTTCGTGCAGCTGTGGGCGGAGTCGCTGGGGAAGCGGCGCCCCGACGGCACGCATGTGGGGCCGACGCCGCTCCCCGCCCTCGGGGCCACCGACCAGCACAGCCAGGTGCAGCTGTTCATGGAGGGGCCGCCCGACAAGACCGTGGTGTTCCTCGCGGCGGGGCGGGGCGAGGGAGACGTGACGATCCCGCGCGCCTACGGGGACATCGCCGAGCTGGCGTACCTGGGCGGGCACACGCTGGGGGAGCTGCTCGACGCCGAGCGGTGCGCGACGGCGGGGGCGTTGGCGCGCGCCGGACGGCCGAACGCGACGATCACCCTCGACGCGATCGACCCCTGGCACGTGGGGGCGCTGATGATGCTGTTCGAGATCGCGACGATCTACGCGGGCGACCTGTATGGGGTGAACCCGCTCGACCAGCCCGGGGTGGAGCTGGGCAAGCAGTTCACCTTCGCGATGCTCGGGCGGCCGGGGAGCGACGCGGCGCGGCGGGAGTGGGACCGGATGCCGGCGCCGGACCCGCGCTGGCAGCTGTAGGCGGGGCGGTGCCGCGCGCGGCGCCGGGCCCGCACGGGTGCCGACTGACCCCGGCGGTGCCGTTGCGCGTGCGTGCCCCGGTCGCCGCGGCCGCGTGAGCGCCCCGATCCTGCTCTACGACGGCGGCTGCGCCGTGTGCAACCGCGCGGTGCAGTTCGTGCTGCGGCACGACCGCCGGGGCACGCTGCGGTTCGCGATGCTCGACGGCGAGACCGGCCGGCGGGTGCGGGCCGGAACTCCCGCGGTGGCCCATGTCGACTCGGTGCTCTGGGTCGAGGAGTCGGGCGCCGGCACGGTGGTGCTCGACCGCTCGGCGGCGGCGCTCGCCGTGGCGCGGTACCTCGGTGGGCCGTGGGTGCTGCTTGTCGCGTTGCGGCTTGTGCCCAGGCCGTGGCTCGACGCGGCCTACGACGCCCTTGCGCGGCGGCGGTACGGCTGGTTCGGCCACGCGGTGTCGTGCCCGGTGGCGACGCCGGAGCAGCGCCGGCGGTTCCTCGACGGGCGCGGCACCGGGGGCTGAGGCGCGGCGCGTGGTCGCGCACGGTGGGCGGGCGCCACCGGCGCGGGCGCCATCGGGCGCGCGCAGTTGCCCATCCGTCCCGTTGCGGCGAACTTTCCCGCGGCAGCCCGCCCCATTTCACCGGTACCACTCCCATGACCGCCCCGCACTCGCTCGACCACGGCCTGTTTGGCGACGACGTCCTCTACCGCGACGGCAGGATCCTCGTGAAGGACGATGCCGTGCTCGCGTCGCCGGCGATGGACAGGCTCGTGCGGGTGGCGGTGTTCGGCGAGGGAGCGGCGCGGGAGCAGGCGCGGTGGCTGATCTGGGAGCTGGGGCAGCGGGTGGGGGTTCGCGCGGCGAGCATCCACGACCTGTACATGGCCCGCGGCCGCGGCGAGATCCACGGCTTCACGGTGCCGGCGATCAACGTGCGCGGCATGTCGTACGACACGGCGCGGGCGATCTTCCGCGTGGCGAAGAAGCTCGATGCCGGCGCCTTCCTGCTCGAGATCGCGCGCTCGGAGATCGCCTACACCGACCAGCGCCCGGCCGAGTACGTGGCGGTGATGCTGGCGGCGGCGCTGCGCGAGGGGTTCCGCGGGCCGGTGTTCATCCAGGGCGACCACTTCCAGGTGAACCACAAGAAGTTCGCCCTCGATCCCGAGACGGAGGTCGGGGCGGTGAAGGCCCTCGCCCGCGAGGCGATCGCGGCCGGCTTCTACAACATCGACGTCGACACCTCGACGCTGGTGGACCTCTCCAAGCCGACGCTCGACACGCAGCAGGAGGTGAACTACACGCGCGCCGTGGAGCTCACGCGCGCCGTGCGCGAGCTGCAGCCGGCGGGGGTCACGATCTCGGTCGGCGGGGAGATCGGCGAGGTGGGGACGAGCAACAGCACGCCCGAGGAGCTGCACGCCTTCATGCGGGGCTACAACCGGCTGCTGGCCGGGGAGGCGCCGGGGATGGCGGGGCTCTCGAAGATCTCGGTGCAGTCGGGGACGTCGCACGGCGGCGTGGTGCTGGCCGACGGCTCGATCGCCGACGTCGCGCTCGACCTGCCGACGCTGGAGAAGCTGTCGGTGATCGCGCGCCGGGAGTACGGCATGTCGGGCGCGGTGCAGCACGGCGCGTCGACCCTCCCCGACACGGCGTTCAACCACTTCCCGCGCACCGAGACGGCCGAGATCCACCTCGCGACGAACTTCCAGAACATGCTCTACGACGCGCTCCCGGCCGCGCTGCGCGACGAGATCTACGCCTGGCTGCGCACCAACGCCGCCGACGAGCGCAAGCCGAAGGACACCGACGAGCAGTTCTTCTACAAGACGCGCAAGAAGGCGATCGGGCCGTTCAAGGCGAAGCTCTGGGCGCTGCCGACGGACGCGCAGCGGAAGCTCGACGCCGCGTACGACGCCAAGTTCGAGTTCCTCTTCACGCAGCTCGCGGTGGGGGGCACGGCGGCCCACGTGGCGAAGTACGTGAAGCCGCCCGTGCAGCACCGCCCCGCCCCGCAGGGGGCCGACGCGCTCGTGCCGGCGGCGCCCGACGACGCGGACCTGAGCGACTGAGCACGGTCGCGAGCCGCGGACGGGGGGCCGCGGGGCGCCGGCGGCCCCCGCGACCGTTCCGCCGCCGGCGCCCGCATCCATATGAGCACGCTCCAGATGCCCACCCCGCCGGCGCCGCCGCGGCGCCGCACCGCCGCGATCGTCGCGGTGGAGGCGGGGCAGGGGCTGCGCGATTACGCCCTGCGCGTCTGGAAGCACAGCAACGAGGACGACCTCCTCTTCCTCGCCAGCGGGATCTCGTTCGACCTCCTCCTGGCGATCGTCCCCTTCGCCCTGCTGATCATCTCGGGCCTCGGCTACTTCCTCAACAAGTCGCCCGATGCCTCGATCAAGGCGGTGCTCGACGTGGTCGGGCGCTTCCTCCCCACCGAGGGGGTGAAGGGGGGGCCGCTGGAAAGCGCCCTGCGCGACATCATCCGCACCCGCGGCTCGGTGGGGATCGTGAGCGCGGTGACCTTCCTCTGGTTCTCGACGCGGCTGTTCGCGTCGCTGCGGAGCGCCCTCGACCGCGTGTTCGGGTTCATGCACGCCCGGCGGAGCATCGTCGCCGGCAAGTGGCTCGACATCCGCATCACGGTGTACACCACGCTGCTGATCGTCGCCTGGACCGCCCTCTCGGCGTACCTGTCGATCAACCGCACCTTCAGCATGCCGAAGCGGGGCGCGGTGACCTTCGTCGGCACGGCGACGTACGTGAGCGGACGCGCGTTCGCCGTGCTGGTGTTCGTGTACCTCTTCTGGTCGCTCTACCGCTACCTGCCGAGCCGCAAGCTCCGCCCCCGCACGGCGCTGGTCGCGGCGCTCTGGACGACCGGCATGTTCGAGCTGGCCCGCTACCTGTTCGCGGCCTACGTGCTGGCCCTCAACCCGGGGTCGCTCTACACCAGCACCCTGCGGGCAATCGTCGTCGTCATGTTCTGGATCTACTACGCGGGGATCATCTTCACCTTCGGCGGCGAGATCGGGCGGGTGTTCGAGCTGCGCCGCGCCGAGCGACTGGGAGCGGAGCCATGGACATGAGCGCGACGGCCGCCGGCGCCCGGCGCATCGACCTGCGCAGCGACACGGTCACCCGGCCCGGCCCGGGCATGCGGCAGGCGATGGCCGCAGCGGAGGTGGGCGACGACGTGCTGGACGGCGACCCGACCACCGGGTGCCTCGAGGCCCGCGTGGCGCAGCTGCTGGGCATGGACTGGGCGCTGTACGTCCCCACCGGCACGATGGGCAACCAGGTGGCGATGGGGCTCGTGACGAAGCCCGGCACCGAGCTCTACCTCGACGCCCTCGCCCACATCGTCCACACCGAGATGGCCGGCACGGCGCTCTTCTGGGGCGTGCAGATCCGTCCCGTGACGCCGCGCGGCCTCGCCATCGACGCCGACGACGTGCGGGGAATGCTGCGTCCCCCCGGGCCGCACGCGCTGCGCGCCAGCGCCCTCGCCATCGAGAACACGCACAACAGCGCCGGCGGCGTGGTGACGAGCGTGGCCGGGGTGCGGGCGCTGGCCGCGCTCGCCCGCGACCACGGCCTGATGGTGCACCTCGACGGCGCACGGCTGTGGAACGCCGCCGCCGCCCTCGGCTGCACGGTGGCCGAGCTCGCGGCCCCCGTGGACACCGCGATGGTCTCGTTCTCCAAGGGGCTCGGCGCCCCGGTGGGGGCGTGCGTGGCCGGCCGCGGCATTCCGGTGGCATTGGCCCGCGAGGCGCGGCGCCGCTTCGGCGGGGGGATGCGCCAGTCGGGGGTCGTCGCCGCGGCGGCGCTGTACGGGCTCGACCACAACCTCGCCCGGCTCCCCGACGACCACGCCAAGGCTCGTCGCTTTGCCGCGGCGGTGGACGGGAAGGGCGGCGCGCGCGTGATTCCCCCCGACACCAACATCGTGATGATCGACCTCGCCGCGGGGGGCGATGCCGCCGCGCTCGCGACCGCGATCGCGGGCGACGGAGTGCTGGTGTCGCCGTGGGCCGCGAGCCGGCTGCGCGCGGTGATGCACCTCGACGCCGGCGACGACGAGGTGGCGCATGCCGCGCACGTCGTCGCCCGCCACCTCGCGCGGAGCGCCGCATGACGCACTCGCGCGGAGTCCCCGCCAACGCCGAACGGAGCACCGCATGAAGCACTCCCCAGGGTTCCTCGCCATCGTCGAACGGAGCAAGGCCCGCGTCCCCGAGGTCACGATCGCGCAGGTGCAGGCCAGGCTCGCCGCCGGCGCCGGGATCCGCCTCGTCGATGTCCGCGAGGATTGCGAATGGGAGGCCGGCCGCATCGCCGGCGCCGAGCACCTTGGCAAGGGAGTGATCGAGCGCGACATCGAGGGGGCGATCCCCGACAAGGACGCCGAGATCGTCCTCTACTGCGGCGGGGGCTATCGCAGCCTCCTCGCCGGCGACGCCCTGCAGCAGATGGGCTACACGAACGTCGCCTCGATGGCCGGCGGCTGGCGCGGCTGGCTCGAGGTGGGCGGCCGCACCGAGGGCGCCGGCGGCGGCTGAATGGCGCCGGGGCAGGCGAGGTGCTACACTCTCGCGACCCGACGCCGGGCCCTCAGTGACCGAGCCCCCTCCCAGTGACCTCGTAGACGCACTCGCGGACCGCTACCGGATCGATCGCGAGATCGGGCGGGGCGGGTCGGCCGTGGTCTATGCGGCCCTCGACCGGCGCCACGGCCGGAGCGTCGCGGTCAAGGTGCTCAGCCCCGAGCTCGCCGAGGCCCTCGGCCCGGAGCGCTTCCTGCGCGAGATCCGCGTCGCCGCCGGCCTCGCCCATCCGCACATCCTGCCGGTGTTCGACTCGGGCGCGGAGGCCGGCTACCTGTACTACGTGATGCCCCTCGCCTCCGGCGGCTCGCTGCGCGACCGGCTCGTGCGCGAGGTGCAGCTCACGGTCGACGACGCGATCGCGATCGCCCGCGAGGTCGCCGAGGCCCTGCATGTGGCGCACGGCGCCGGGATCGTGCACCGCGACGTCAAGCCGGAGAACATCCTGTTCGAGGGAGGGCACGCGCTGGTGGCCGACTTCGGCACGGCGCGCCTGCTCTCGGTCGACCACGACACGGACGTGTCGTCGGGGGGCCTCGCCATCGGCACGCCGGCGTACATGAGCCCGGAGCAGGCCACCGCCCAGCAGGTGATCGACGCCCGCAGCGACATCTACTCGCTCGCGATCGTGCTCTACGAGATGCTGGCCGGGGCGACGCCGTTCGCGTCGGCGACGCCGCGCACCACCCTCGCCCGGCACGTGCACGAGGCGCCCCCGCCGCTCGCGGTCGCGCGGCCGAGCGTGCCCCCGTGGCTCGTGGCGATCGTCGAGCGGGCGCTCGACAAGGTCCCCGCCGACCGGTACGAGAGCGCGCTCGCCTTCAGCCACGCCCTTCGCCAGCCGACGGCGGAGATGGCGGCCGTGGCGCTCCCCCAGAGCCGCAGCTGGACGGCGGTGAGCCTCGCGGGGGGGCTCGCCGTCGCCGTGCTGGCGGCCTTGGCGATCTGGCGTGCCACGGCGACGGGCGGGGAGCCGCACATCACCTCGGCCGACCCGCGGCAGGTGGCGGTGATGTACTTCGACGACCTCAGCCGGAACGGCGAGCTCCGCGACGTCGCCGACGGGCTCACCACCGACCTGATCAGCGAACTGGCGGCCGTCGAGTCGCTGTCGGTGCGGTCGGCCCTCGCCGTTCGCTCGCTGCGCGGCGCGTCACTCGACAGCATCGTGCGCACGCTGCGCGTGGGCACGCTGGTGGCGGGGACCGTGCGGGGCTCGCGCGACACGATCGTGGTCAGGATCACGATGACCGACCCCGAGGCGGGGCGCGTGGTGGGCCAGAGCACCTGGCAGCGCCCGCGACGGGAGCTGTTCGCGATCCAGCGTGACATCACCACCGAGGTGGCGCGGCTGGTGCGGGAGCATGTCGGGGTCGAGGTGCGCGCCCGCGCCCGCCGGGCGACGACGGCAAACGTGGATGCCTGGTTCGCCTACCAGCTGGGCGAGCGGTTGCGGCGCGATGCCCTGCAGCTTCGCGCTCGCGGTGACACCGCGGGATTCGCCGCCGGCCTGGCGCGCGCCGACTCGGCCCTCGCCCGCGCGGCGCGCCTCGACGACCGCTGGCCCCTGCCGCTCGTGGCGCGGGCGGGGCTGGCGCTCCAGTCCACGCTGCCGGGACAATCGGGGACGCCGGCCGAGGAGCGATCGATCCGCTCGGCCCTGCGCCTCGCCGACGAGGCGCTCGACCGCGCGCCCGACGGCGCCGACGCGCTGTTCGCGCGCGGACGGGCGCGCGTGGCGCTCGCCCTCACGCAGCCGCTGCGCGACACCCTCATGCTCGCCGAGGCCGAGGCGGACCTGCGGCGCGCGGCGGGTCCAGAGAATCCCGAGCGGCCGCGGGTGCTGGCGTACCTGAGCACCGTGCTGCGGGCGCGCGGCGATTTCGCCGGGGCGCACGAGGCGGCCGAAAACGCGATTCGCGCCGACGCCTTCCTGGCGGACGCCAAGCAGGTGCTCGACGGACTCTGCGGCACCTCGGTCGACTTGAGGAGCGCCGCCGACCTCGCGCACTGGTGCGAGGAGGGGCGGCGCCGGTTCCCGAAGCACTGGGGATTCGCCTTTCACCAGCTGTACTTCGCGACGCTGCCGGGGGTACCGCGGCAGGAGGCGGCGCGCACCTGGGCGCTGGTGGGCGAAATGCGCGCCAAGGCGCCCCCGTCGTTCGTGCCGGGATACCTGCCGCAATGGGAGGCGATGGCGGCCGGCGCGCTGGCCCGTGCCGGGCTCGCCGATTCGGCGCGGCGGGTGCTGGGGCGCGCCACCGTCGCCGCGGCGGGGGACCCGCGGTTCGGATCCTACGAAGCCATGGCGCAGCTGGCACTCGGTGATCGTGAGGCCGCGATCGCGACACTCGAGCGGTTCGTCGCCCGCTTTCCGACGTATCGCGAGTTCATGAGGCCGGCCAACCCGCTGTACGCCGAGATCGCCACCGACCCGCGGTTTGTCGCCCTCGGGCGAGCACCGGCGGAGACGGTGGGTGCCCCTCCGCGCGCGCCGGCGCGGACGGCGGCGCGATCGGGGCGCTAGCCGGGACTGCACTGGCCCGCCGGCGCGCCTTGCCCCGCGCTACGTCCGCCTGCGGCGCGACGACTTGCCGGTCGTGGCTCCGCGGAGCAGGGAGGGCTTGTCCTCCTCGTAGATCGTCGGGAAGAGGTGAACCACGGCGTTGAACGGGTCGTCGCTCAGCGCCCATCGCATCTTGCGCGCCTCGTCGAGCCCGACCAGCCGCGCGTAATAGGGTGCGAAGAACTTGTCGTAGGCCGACTGCGTGAAGACCATCGCGTCGCAGCCGTCCTTCGGCCGCCAGGTCCTGGTCGACTCGCGCCCCTTCCTGTCGCGCACGGTCAACGCGACCTTCACCACGCTCGTGCCACCGTCGGCGGGAGTGCGAAACGGGCCGAATACCTGGTAGCCCCTTCCCGCCGCGCGCTTTGCCGCCCGTGCCGCCGCGAGGCTGTTGAAGGCCCCCTTGAGGTCCACGCGCGCTCCCTCCCGTGCAATGAACCAGTGGCGCTTGCCGTCGCGATAGCCGTCCACCGCCTCGGCGAGGCGGCGCAACATCGCGGCGGAGGGAGATGAGAGTCGGGTCGCGGCCATCGTTCGCTCGTGCTGGGGTGGGTCGCCGGTCGTGGCGTGGCCTTCCGGTGTGCGTCGCCCCGACGGGGCGACCTCACCAAACTAGCTCCGTCCGGGGTGGGCGCCCCGGCCTCACCGGAGCAGCGGCTCGGCGCGCGGGGCGATGCGGCCGACCTCGCGCAGGTCGATGCCCATTTCGCCGGTCATCGGCCCCGATACCACCGCCGCCGCCGCACGACCGAGCGCCGGGGGCGCGGCGCCGGCAGCGAATGCTCGCGCGGCGTCACGGTCGTCGCCGGATGCGACCGGGAAGTCCACCTCGACGCACGCCAGCGCCCAGCGCGCGCGAAGCGCCGAGCGAAAGCGCACCACCCGGCCGTCGTCGAGCGCGCTCAGCGTGCTCGCGGCGAGCGAGCCGCGAAGCGCCAGCGGACGGCTCCACCAGCGCACGCGGGCAAGGGGGCGGCCGCCGGGATCGGAGAGCGTGCAGCCACCCTCGCGGCCGGAGGCCCGCCACTCGAAGCGTGCGAGTTGCTTGGGGAGTCCCATCCGCCGGCCGCCGGTCACGGAGTCGGCGTTGTCGACCCAGATGTGCGACACCCAGAAGCCGCGCGCGGCGCCGCAGCGCACCAGCGCCGGCGCGACCACCAGCTCGCTGTACTCGAGGGTGGATCCGGGGCCGTAGAACGAGAGCAGGGTACTCGCCAGCGTGAGGCCCGGCAGCACCTGCACCACGGCGAGTCCCGCCGGCACGAGGTGCCGCACGCGCGACGCCGGCACCAGGTGCGCGCTGAGCGCGGTGTGCGTGGGGGAAACGGGAAGCCACCCGTCGCCGAGCGTCGGAATGGTGCCGGGCACGGCGTACCGCTGCGCCCCCTCCTCGCGCCGCGGCGCTTCCTGACGTTGCTCGGCCATGGGGCGACAAGATACCTTTCCGGTGCTCCGGGGCCCGGAGGGCGTCAGCCCGCTAACCCCGTCAGGACCCCGAAGGTAGCAGCGGCATGAGGTGCCTGACGTTGCTTCGTCAGCCCCGGAGCATTCTCGCGCGGCACGCGTCGCCCTTGCGCACGGGCGGCCGGCCGCGCGAGTCGTTTCCGGCGAGAGGAACTCCCGAGTTCGGGGCTGAGGGCGCCGTCGGAGCCGATTCCGCTGTCGGGCCAGGCTCCCGGGCATTCGACAAGGACAGGTCCAGGGCGCAACCACGGAGCCACCGGGATGCACAAAGGCTCACGGAGGTCACAAGGTCCGGGGCAACCGATCTTCGCGAACACAGCCCCTGGACCGGCCGCGTCCCCCGCGCACGAGTGCCCGCCCCCGCCCCCCCCGAGCACCTGCAGTCGCAGCCTCCGTGCACCTCCGTGCACCTCCGTGTCTCGGTGAGAACGCCCCTCTCATCTTCCTCCCGGTCCACCTCCCACGGGCCGGAGCGCGCTTCCGCGCCCCGCGCGCGACCGTAGATTCACCGGCATGAGCGTGGCCCTCGCCCGGAAGTACCGCCCCAAGTCCTTCGCCTCGGTCGCGGTGCAGTCCCACGTCTCGCTCACCCTGCGCGGCGCCATCGCCCGCGGCCGCGTGGCCCACGGCTACCTGCTCTGCGGGCCGCGCGGCACCGGCAAGACGACCCTCGCCCGCGTGCTCGCCATGGCACTCAACTGCGAGCGTCGCGTGGCCGGCGACACGGGCCCCGCCGCCGGCGAGCCCTGCGGCCGGTGCACCAGCTGCACGCGGATCTGGGCCGGCTCGGCCTCGCTCGACGTGGTCGAGATCGACGCCGCCAGCAACCGCGGCGTGGACGACGCCCGGGAGCTGCGCGAACGGGCGCTGTACGCCCCCTCGGGAGACGACCGGTGGAAGGTGTACATCGTCGACGAGGCGCACATGCTGACCAAGGAGGCGTGGAATGCCCTCCTCAAGGTCCTCGAGGAACCGCCGCCGCGCGTCGTCTTCGTGTTTTGCACCACCGAGCCGCAGAAGATCGCCCAGTCCGCCGCGCCGATCCTCTCCCGGCTGCAGCGCTTCGACCTGCGGCGCATCGGGCCGCACGAGATTCGCGACCGGCTCGCCCACGTACTCCACGAGGAGGGAGTCGCCTTCGACGAGGATGCCCTTGGCCTGATCGCCCGCGCCGCCGACGGCGGCCTGCGCGACGCCCTCTCCCTCACCGACCAGGTGCTCTCGCTCGGGAGCGAGGGGGGGCTCACCAGCGCGCGCGTGCGCGAGGCCCTTGGTCTCGTGCCCGAGGACGAGTACCTGGCCGTGCTCGACCTCGTGATCGAGCGCCGCGCCGGCGACGTGTTCGGCACGGTGGCGCACCTCGCCGATGCCGGGATCGACTTCCAGCTCTTTCTCGCCGGCTTTGCCGACCTGTTGCGCGGGCAGCTCGCGGTGGCCTTGGGGGGCGGCGACGTGCCGGGCATCTCGGAGCGGGTTCGGGCCGCGCTGGATGAGCGAAAGGGACGGCTCGCGCCGGCCGACCTGCTGCGCATGCTCAACCTCGTGCTCGAGATCGATCCGTACTTTCGCCGCAGCTCGCAGCAGCAGCTCCTGCTCGAGACCCTCCTCGTGCGATGCGCGCTGCTCGACCGGGCGATCGCGCTCGAGGACGTGCTGCGCGGCCTCCCCGTGGGCGCGCGCGACGCCGGCGCCGGCCGGGGTGCGTCGGGGCCGGCCGCGCCGGCCAGCGGCGGGCCGTCCGGCACCGGGCGCGCGACCGTGGCCCGCCGCGGGGCGCCCGTGGCCGAGGACTCGGCGACGCGCCATGCGGCGCCGGCGGCGGAGAGATCGCCCTCGCGGCAACCGGCCTCCGCGACGCCGGTGGCCATGCCGACGGCAGCCCCGGTCGCCATGCCGACTTCCGCACCGGCGGTGGCGACCGACGGCACCGCGCCCGCCATGCGCGCAACCGTCGCCCCGCGAGCGGCGATGCGCGCCGGCCCCGTGGCGCCCGCGCGGGCCGACATCGAAGTCTCGGCGGCGCCCCCGGTGCTGGCCGACGCCCCTCCGCGCCGCGACGCCGATCTGCTCCCCGACCCGGCATTGCTCGCGCAGGAGTGGGACGCGATCGTGGCCGGCGTTCGGGCCCGCGGTCGTGGCATGCTTGCCACGATCCTCGAAGGCGCGATCCCGGTGGCCGTGGCGACCACGGGGGCCGTGACGCTGGAGGTGGACGACCCGCTGGCGCACGAGGGGCTCGACCGGGGTGCGGCCGACGTGGTGGCGGCGCTCACCGAGCGCTGGCCCGGCGTGACCCGGCTCACGGTCAGGCGCGCCTCGGGGAGGAGCCCGGCCCCGGCGCAGCGCATCACCGCGGAGTCGGCGAAGGCGGATCGCGTGTCGGCGCTGCGCAAGCGCGACCCGGTGCTCGGCGCGGCCATTGACGCCCTCGACCTGGAGCCCCTCGACTGACGGCGGGCGCGGGCGCCCGCGTGCTTGCCACCCCGTCCGCGCGGCGGGTACCTTTGACGCGATGGTCCCCCCCTTGAACCGGCCCCGATGGACGTCCTGAAGCTCATGCAGCAGGCGCAGGCGGTGCAGGGGCGCATGCAGCAGATGCAGGAGGAGCTCGGCGCGAAGACGGTGACCGGCTCGGCGGGGGGCGGCCTCGTGAAAGTGGAGGCCGACGGCAAGGGCATGATCCGCGCGATCACGCTCGACCCGTCGGTGGTCAAGGCGGAGGACGTCGAGATGCTCGAGGACCTGGTCGTCGTCGCCGTGGCCGATGCGCAGAAGAAGGCGGCCGAGCTGGCCGCCGAGGAAATGGGGAAGCTCACCGGCGGGATGGGCCTGCCGTTCAAGCTGCCGTTCTAGGGTGTCGTGCGGGATGTCGGACTAGCGTGTCGGCGATCGAGGACCTCGCCCTGGAGCTCGCGAAGCTCCCCGGCATCGGCCGCAAGACCGCGACGCGATTGACGTACCACCTGCTCAAGCAGCCGCCCGAGGCGAGCCGTCGGCTCGCGGGGGCGCTGGTCACGATGGCGGAGCGGGTGCGCTCGTGCGAGGTCTGCGGGAACCTGACGGAGGATGCGCAGTGCGCGATCTGCCGCGATCCCCGCCGGGATCCGGCGCTGGTGTGCGTGGTGGAGGAAGCGTCGGACATCGGCGCGATCGAGCGGGCGGGGGAGTACCGCGGACGGTACCATGTGCTGGGGGGGCGGCTGTCGCCCCTCGATGGCGTGGGGCCGGACGACCTGGCGATCGACGCGTTGCTGGCGCGGGTGAGGGGCGGGGGAGTGCGCGAGGTGATCCTCGCGACCAACCCCTCGCTGGAGGGCGAGGCGACGGCGGTGTACGTGCAGCGGGAACTGAAGGCGCATGGTGTGGCGGTCACGCGGATCGCGCGGGGATTGCCGGTGGGTGGCGACCTGGAGTATGCCGACGGCGTGACGATCGCCCAGGCGCTCTCGGCGCGGCGGGAGATGCCGTGACGGCGGTGCGGGGCGGGGAACGGGTGGGCGGGACTGGTGATGCACGCGGCGCGCGACCGGCGCGGCGCGGGACTCGAATCGACGGGGACGCGACATGGCGCCGGTAGGTTCCGCGAGTTGGTCGTTCACCGAGGAAGACTTCAACTCGATCACCAGCCTGCTGCAGAAGTTCCTCTACGAGAGCAACGCGCGCTGCTCGCTGCTCGTGGACCGCACCGGCCAGCTGGTGGCGACGGTCGGCGAGCAGCCCACCTTCGACCCCACCGCCTTCGCCACGCTCACGGCGGCGGACTTCAGTGCCAACGACCAGCTCGCCCGGCTCATCGGCGAGTCCGACTTCAACTCGCTCTTCCACCAGGGGGAGAAGGAGTCGATGTACCTCGCGGACATCTCGCGGCGCGTGATCCTCTGCGTGCTGTTCGATAACCGCACCACCCTCGGCCTCGTGCGGCTCAAGATGAAGGGCGTCGTCGACGATCTCTCCAAGGTGTTCGATCTCGTGTTCAGCCGCGGCGCCGCCGGCGCCACGTCGCAGCCGGGCCTGCTGGCCGGCGCCGACGACGAAATCGACAAGCTGTTCCAATAGGAGAACCAGCCATGTCGATGATCAACTACGCCTCCCGCGAGATCAACTGCAAGATCGTGTACTACGGGCCGGGACTGGGCGGCAAGACCACCAACCTCGAGCACGTGTATGGCAAGGTGAAGCCGGACACGCGCGGCAAGCTGATCTCGCTCGCCACCGAGACCGAGCGCACCCTGTTCTTCGACTTCCTGCCGGTGGACCTCGGCACCATCCGCGGCTTCAAGACCCGCTTCCACCTCTACACCGTGCCGGGGCAGGTCTACTACAACGCCTCGCGCAAGCTGATCCTCAAGGGCGTCGACGGCATCGTGTTCGTGGCCGACTCGCAGCTCGAGCGCATGGAGGCCAACCAGGAAGCCATGCAGAACCTGTACGACAACATGGCCGAGTACGGGTACGACCTGACGAAGATGCCGTTCGTCATCCAGTACAACAAGCGCGACCTCCCCAACGCCGCGCCGCTCAAGGAACTCCAGGCGGCGATGAACCCCGGCTGGGAGGTCGCCGATCCCGCCAAGCAGCGCGTCACCCCCGATCCCTTCCACGCCGGCGAGAACCTGATCGAGCAGCTCCCCGGCGGCGAGTGGATCGAGCGCGCCACCTACTTCGAGGCGGTCGCGGTCACGGGCGACGGCGTGTTCGAGACGCTGCGGGCAGTGAGCAAGCTGGTACTCAAGTCGCTCGCCTGACCCCCGCGCGCTGCGGGCGGGGACCGACCGGCACGATGCAGGCCACACGATGAGGGCGCCGTGAACCTCCCGACGATCGTCACCCTCGGGCGCGTGGCCCTCGCCCCCGTCGTCGGCTTCCTCGCCTTCTCGCCCGACTGGTCGTGGCGCATGGCGGGCTTCTGCCTCTTCGTCGCCGCCGCCGTGAGCGACTACATCGACGGCACCCTCGCCCGCCGGCGCAACCAGGTCACCGACTTCGGCAAGCTGCTCGACCCCCTCGCCGACAAGCTCCTCCTCGTCTGCACCCTCGGCGCCATGTACGTGCTGCAGGCCCCGGCGTCGGAGCCCTTCGTCCGCGCCGCCTCCGGCCTCGCCGACGCCGGCCGGCTGCCGTTCATGCTCGACGTCGGCAGCACGCACCTCGCGATCGGCCTCCCGTTCGTGCTGGTGGCGATCGTGATCGGGCGCGAGGTCCTCATGACCCTCTTCCGGCAGGTCGCGGCGCGGCGCGGCGTGCTGATCGCCGCCATCGGTCCCGCCAAGTGGAAGACCGGCTTCCAGTCCGTCTGGGCGGGGGCCGCGTACTTCTGGTTCGCCACCTTCACCCTCGTCCGCACCCACGGCTGGGAGAACGAGTTCCTCTGGCGCGCATGGGCCGCGTTCAACGCCTTCGTCGGCACCGTGACCATGGCGTCGGCCGTGGCCCTCACCCTCTGGTCGCTCTGGCTCTACGCGCGCCGCTACGGCCCGGCCGTGTACTCGGCGTGGCGCACTCCCGCGCCGCGATGAGCGGCGACGCGGGCGCGGCGCCGGCCGGCGCGCCCCCACTCGACGCCGTCGAGATCGTCACCATCGGCGACGAGCTGCTGCTCGGCTTCACCATCGACACCAACGCCGCGCACCTCGCCCGCGCCCTCGGCGAGGCCGGCATTCGCGTCGTGCGGCGCACCACCTGCGGCGACGACGCCGGCGAGATCGCGATGGCGGTCCGCGAATCCATCGACCGCACCGGCGCCGTGATCACCACCGGCGGACTCGGCCCCACCAGCGACGACAACACGAAATCCGGCATCGCCGCCATCTTCGGCCGCGCCATGCGCCTCGACGAGGGGATCTGGGAGCGGCTGCAGGAGATGTGGAAGGGCCGCGGCTGGCCGGGCCAGGTGCCGGAGAGCAACAAGCTGCAGGCCATGATCCCCGACGGCGCCACCGTGCTTGCCAACCGCCACGGCTCGGCCCCCGGCATCTGGCTCGAGGACGAGCGCGGCCGCTGGGTGGCCATGCTCCCCGGCGTGCCCCGCGAAATGAAGGGGATGCTCGCCGACACCCTGATGCCCCGGATCCTCGAGCGCGCGAAGCGCGGCGGCGGTGCGGCGCTGGTGATCCGCTCGCGCACCGTGCGCACCACCGCGATCTCCGAATCGGCACTGCACGACCTGCTGGCCGACGTGCGCCAGTCGGTGCACGGGCTCCCCCTCGCCTTCCTCCCCGGCTGGGAGGGGGTGGACCTGCGCGTCACCGCCCGCGGCATGCCCGCCGCCGAGGCCGACGCCCTGCTCGAACGCGCGGTGCTCGAGCTGCGCGGGCGCATTGGCGACCCCGTGTACGGCGAGGGGGCCGACGACCTCGCGTCGGTCGTGATCGACGCCCTCCGCGCGCGCGGCTGGATGGTGGCGGTGGCCGAGAGCTGCACCGGGGGCATGCTGGGCATGCGCATCACGGCCGTTCCCGGCTCGAGCGACGTGATGCTGGGGGGCGTGATCGCCTATCGCAACGACGTGAAGGTGCGCGACCTGAACGTGCCGCAGCCCATGCTCGACGCCCACGGCGCGGTGAGCGAGGAGGTGGTGCGCGCAATGGCGAACGGCGTCCGCGCGCGCACCAGCGCGCAGGTGGGGGTCGCGATCACCGGCGTCGCCGGCCCTGGCGGCGGCACCCCCGAAAAGCCGGTCGGCACCGTCTGGGTGTGCGTGGAGACTCCCGCCGGCGCTCACGCCACCAGGGTGCGCACCGTGGGCGACCGCGACGAGATCCGCCGCCGCGCCGCACAGGGCGCGCTCAACTTGGTGCGGCGGCAGCTGGCGCGCTGATCGCGCGACGGGCGCGGAAGGCCTGTTCGCCATCGTGCCAGGCCCGCGGCCTGTCCGGATTCCCGGTGGTCGTCGAGAGAAGCCGTAGGTCGATCGATGCACGGCCGCCGCGGTCCACCCCTGCCTCCACGAGCGCTTGCCCCGTTGCCAGGCGAGGGGCGAGCTGCGGCGCTTTTGGGCGAGGGGGCGCCCCCGCCGGCACGCCGGAAACCCGCGATCTGCTGCGCGCGCCCAGCGGGCGCAGCCCCGACATCGCCGACAACCGCGCCGTGACGGGGTCCGCCAAGCCCTCGGCGAGGTACCGGCGCCGCCGTCGCGATTCGCTCCACGAATCGCCGGTTTCCGCTGTCGAAACGGCAGCGGGCGCCGGAACGTACGTTGCACAGCGCCGGTCAGCGCCCAGATTTCACGCTTGGCGCGGCCCTCAGCCGGCCCCCGCCACACTCCCGTCCCACACGATTCCGCCTTTCCAATGACCAACCCGAACGATTCCTCGTTCGAGAACGCCGCGATCGACCCGTCCAACGTCGCCGCCACCGAGGCTCCCGCCCCCGCCCCGCCCGACGCGGAGGACGCCGTCGCCGGCGCCGCCGAGGCCGTGGCCGCCGCCCAGCGGCTGGCCGCCGAGATGCAGGACAAGTACCTGCGCCAGGCCGCCGAGTACGACAACTTCCGCAAGCGCTCGGCCAAGGAACGCCTCGAGGCCGAGCATCGTGGCATGGGGGTGCTCGTGAAGGGGATGCTCGACGCCCTCGACGACCTCGGGCGCTTCGCCCACGTCGATCCCGAGTCGGTGGACGCGGCCACCGTCGTCGCCGGCGCCGACATGGTGGAGAAGAAGCTCCTCAAGACCCTCGCCGGCCACGGGCTCGAGGTCGTCAACCCGGTGGACCATCCCTTCGACCCGGCGCTGCACGAGGCGATCACCACCACGCCGGCGCTGAGCGAGGACCTGGACCACACCGTGGCGCAGGTCTTCCAAGTCGGCTATCGCTTTGCCGGCCAGCTGCTGCGGCCGGCGCGCGTCGTCGTGCGCAAGTGGCAGGGCTAGCGCCCCGCATTCGCCATGGCTCCCACGAAAGACTTCTACCAGGTGCTCGGCGTCAGCGCCTCGGCCTCCGCGGACGAGATCAGGAAGGCGTATCGCAAGCTCGCCAAGAAGTACCACCCCGACGCGAACCAGGGCGACGCCAAGGCGGCCGAGCGCTTCAAGGAGATTTCCGAGGCCAACAACGTCCTCGGTGACCCGGAGAAGAAGAAGCAATACGACGAGATGCGCCGACTCGGCGCCTTCGGCTTCGGGGGCGGGTCGCCGCGCGGGCCGCGCCCGGGTCCCACCAGCGGTCAGCGTCCCGGCGCTGCTGGCTCGGCGGATGCCGGCTCATTCCGGTTCGAGGACTTTGACGTCGGCGGACTGGGCGGGCTCGGCGACCTGTTCGGGTCGATCTTCGGCAATGGCCGGCCCGGCGCGCGGTCGCGCGAGCCCGAGCAGGGCCAGAGCGTCGAGACCAACCTCGAGGTGCCGTTCACCGTGGCGGCGAGCGGCGGCAAGGTGCAGGTGGACCTCGAAGTCACCGAGGAGTGCGTCACCTGCAACGGGAGTGGCGCGGCACCGGGAGCGCGCATGCCGCAGTGCCCGGAATGCGGCGGACGCGGCACGATCTCGTTCGGGCAGGGGGGCTTCGCGGTCAACCGGCCGTGCCCCATGTGCCTCGGGCGGGGCGTGGTGCCGTCGCAGAAGTGCGCGACCTGCGGTGGCGCGGGGAACGTGCGCACCAAGAAGAAGGTGCTGATTGGCGTACCGGCGGGCGCGGACACCGGCACCAGGATCCGGCTCAAGGGGCAGGGGGGGCGAGGGGTGAACGGCGGCCCGCCGGGCGACGTGTTCATCACCTTCCAGGTGAAGGCCGACGAGAACTGGTCGCGCGAGGGGCTCGACCTCGTGACGCCGGTCAAGCTCAACATCGCGCAGGCCACGCTGGGCTCGAAGGTGAGCGTGACCACGATGGACGGAAAGAAGGTGACGCTGACCATCCCGCCGGGGACGCCGAGCGGCAAGCGGTTCCGGGTGCGGGGGCAGGGGATCGCCAAGGCCGAGAAGCGCGGGGACCTGATCATCGTCGCGGCCATTGACGTGCCGCAGAAGCTGACGCCGGAGCAGGAGAAGCTGATGCAGAGTTTCGCCGACGCGTCGGGGATGACGCGGTAGGCCGGCGGCAACCGTTGGCCCGCCGGGACTGTCCGATTCGCATGCCAATCACGCGGGCGGCGGCGTGAACCGCCGCGGGTTCATCCTGGCGGCGTCGGCGACGGTGGGGGCGTCGATCCCGTTGCTCGCGCGCGGGCGGTCGGGCGGAGACCCTGCCGAGGGCGACGAGTACGCCTACTCAGGCCAATACGGCGACGGCCGGCTCAAGGCGCGTCCCGGCGCGCCGCGGCTCAGGGTTGAGCCAGGGCTCACGCCGCTCGGAATTGGCGGGTCGCGCGACGGCCAGCTGCTCGTACCGGCCAAGTACCGCGCCGACACGCCGGCGCCGCTGGCGGTGGTGCTGCACGGTGCCGGCGGGAGCAGCCGCGGCGCCCTGCGCTGGAGCACCGCGGCGGCCGAGGAGTCTGGCGTGGTGTGCGTGGTGCCGGAGTCGCGCAGCTCGACATGGGACGTGCTCATCCAGGGGCTCGGCCCCGACGTGGAGTTCATCGACCGGGCGCTGGCCTTCGCCTTCGCGCGGTGCAACGTGGACCCCAAGCGCGTGGCGATCTGCGGTTTCTCGGACGGCGCGAGCTACGCCCTGACGCTGGGGCTGATCAACGGGGATTTCTTCTCGAAGATCGTGGCGTTCTCGCCGGGGTTCATCGGCAGCAACGAGCCGTACGGCAACCCGAAGGTGTGGATCTCGCACGGGACGAACGACGAGATCCTGCCGATCGAGCAGACGAGCAGAAGGATCGTGCCGGCGCTGCAGCGGAGGGGGTACCCGGTGACGTACAGAGAGTTTGCGGGGCCGCATCAGGTGCCGGCGGAGGTGGCGAGCGAGGGGTTTGGGTGGGTGGCCGCAGGGAAGTAGGCGTAGCGCGTCGGCGGCTGGCAGGGCGCAGCGGGCAACTGGGGCCATAGTCTCGGTTCGGGTGCTCGGCGGAGTATCTGCGTTGAGCAGGCCGGCGAGAGCGACCCAAAGGGCGGCCAGAGATTCGATCACGCGCGGTGCAAGTACTGGTGCGAAGGCGGCTTCTTGCCGGCAAACGGCACGACACGGAGCAGGACTAGGCAGGGGGGAGGGTGAATGCAAGACGTCGCCCGCAGGGTTTCCAGACTGACGGCGACCAGGCAGTACCGGCACTCAGCGAGCGCTGGATGCATGACGGCGTCCACCTCGCTCAAACGTGTCACGGCCGGCCAGTTGCACCTGCGGGCTGTCGCTTGCACGTTGAGTGGTATGCAGACGAGTGCAGGCGCGAGGGGCCAGAGGGATCAGGCGCTAAGTTGGCCAAGCCGCGTTAGGGAGCGATAGCTCCTCTGCGAGACACCATCATTCTGTTCGGCGCTGGCGCGAGTCACGGCGCGGGCGGCATCCTCCCGGAGCCGCCACCGTTGGGATTTCAGTTGTACTCCGAGCTCGCAAAGAGTTGGCCTGCAACGTGGGGCCGCTTGCCGGAGAGGATTGCAAGAATGTTTGCTATCGACTTCGAAGCAGGAATGCGACTCGTTTACGACGAGCTCGGTGGCGCGATACCGCAGCTAATGCGCGAGATGGCCATCTATTTCGTGCAGTTTCGTCCGGTTGGACCCGCGTCACTGTACGTTCGCTTGATCAGCTTTCTGCGAAGCGCTGGCGTTGATCGACGAGTACTGCTCTCGACGTTGAACTACGAATGCGCGCTGGACTACGCTATCGCGCAATCTGGGTTGGGTATCGCGTATTTTGCTGATGGGAGCGACGGCGAGCTCCCTCTCTGGAAGCTCCATGGAAGCTGCAACATGTTCTCGGCCGGGGTACAAGCGGGCGCAGGTATCAGCTACGGACCAGGCGTCACGTGGGAGGGCGGGATTAGAGCGCTGCCTACCGCTGACGCTGTCGTTCAGCACTGCCTCGTCGAAACGGGATTGGCGCCTGTCATGTCGCTGTATATGGAAGGCAAGCCGCTCAATGTGTCTCCGAGTGCCATTCGGCAACTTCACGACTTGTGGTCCGAGTTCGTGCGTACGGCCACACGGATTTACTGCATTGGCGTCCGACCGCTTCCAGCGGACACTCACATCTGGGAGCCGTTGTTCCACAGCAACGCTCATTTGCTCTTTGTCGGCGATCGCGCGGCTTTCGACATCTGGTCCGTCGGTCGAAGGGCCCCTTCGCAGTACTTGACATCGCGCTTTGCTGCCGCATTCGATTCCATCCTCGGAGGCCTGACGGGTCCATGAACATCTCTGATACTGACAAGCAGGTGATTGTCGACTGGCTAAACGCGAAGTGTGGTCAGATGCGGTGCACGTGCTGCGGCTACGGCAAATGGGAGATCCTACCAATTGCCACGCTTCCAATCGCGCTCGATCTGCGCTCAACGCGGTTCTTCTACAGTCAGGGACTGCCTCAGGTTGGCGTTCTCTGCACCAACTGCGGACACGTGCTCTACTTCAGCCCCGCGGTCATCGGGATCAAGCCCGACGAACCACAGGCGGCGAACCCCGCCGACTAGGTGTGGCGTCCAAACGAGTAGCTGCGGCTAACAGCGTCTCCGCTGGGTCCCCCGGCCCGTGTGACCTGCCGGATGCATTGTGTCACTCTATGCTTCAGATGAACTCCCCGTGCTTCGCCGACACCACAAGGGTCTGATGCACCCGGACCCGCATCCAGTGAAGACCTGTGACCTCTCGCCTCTTTCTCGCTGAGTCCGACGCAGCGTGCAATCAGATCACCGAACTCTATGACTTCGTGTGGCCGACAGCGGTGGGAATGTGGAATCTCCGCTGGCAAGTTGCTGGCTATGTTCAAGCGCGACCGGCTGCCACCGTTGAGGATCTCGAAGCGCGCTTTGTCGGCGGTAGCAGCATTCGCGGCGCGAACTTGCGCCGCGCGTGCGTCGATAACTCGTGGGACACTCAGCAGGAACAGTTCGCTAAGTTCTTGCTGATAGACCTGTGCGCGATCTACGAGGGGTGGCTCGGCGCTGCGCTGGATGCTGTGAGAGGGAGCGAAGCCGATCTGAAGGATTTGCAGTTTCCGACTTCCCATACACTTAGCGGGAAGAAGGTGGGAGTGTCAGCGGCGCTGGGACGCCTCCACAAGAACGAGTCGGCGCTTATTGTCAGCGCCCTGTACCCGGCACTTCGAAGGCACGCCAAGAACTCACGCAACAAGCTCGAGACGATCCTTGCGTGCTACCGGTACTTCAAAGAGCTCCGAAACGTGCTGATTCACGGTGGCGGCAGAGCGAGCGAGAAGCTACTTGAGGCGCATGCCGTGTATGTATCAATTGGCGCGGCTACGGATCTGGACTTGAAGGAGATTCCAGCGCACCATCCTCCGGTTCTGGGTTTCCCGGTGAAGCTCAGTCTTCGCGGAGTGGTTGGCTTCTCAGGGCTTCTCATTCGCCTAGTGACAACGCTCGACGCTGAGCTTGCGCGCACGCAGCCCGCAGAAGAGTTGCTGGCGCGCCGCTTGGCTGAGTCTCTTGGCAAGGGAAAGCTGCTGCCACCGAAAGGTACGTCGCAGCGGCGCGGGCGAATCCGAGCATGCCTCCGCAACCTCGGCTTGCCCTTCGAGGGCGTTGACCTAAAGCTCATCGACGCATGGTCCACCAGACGCAAGCTCGTCTCCTAGTGCGCGAGAAGGCGGCGCCGACATGCAATGCGACGACGCTCGCTGGAGGCCGCTACCCTGTGGATGACGCGGAAGGCGTCGGCGCGGTTTGCGTCAGGGCGCTCAGAGGAAGCGGACGGCTGTGGCGGCACTCGTGAGGTATCACCCGGAACGCTGGTGCGGGGCAAAAGTCATGATCGATACGAATGCGATCAACGCACGCCAGGCGAGCAATGCGCTCAACCAGATAGAGGCCTGGCGAGCGACTGGCGCGGTGCTGCACATGATGTCGGTGCCCGCCTATCGGGAGGCGAGTGCGGGAGGAGACGAGGTACGGGCAGCGAAGGCTGATCGTCAACTCCAGGGCATCGCGCACTACGGTGGCGACGAGGAGCCCATGTGGAAGGCGATCGAACGCACAATCTTCCCTTCGGGCGCCGGGACCCAGTCGCAGCGGAACGACGTGGAGATCGTGTTTCAGGCTCGCGCTTGGGGCTATGTGCTCGTCACCATGGACGGGGCTTCCCGCAGGCAGCCGGGCGGAATACTGGGTGCCCGCGAGCGGCTTGCCGAGCTGGGCGTTACAGTAATGCGTCCAGAGGAGTTCGTGGCGACAACACGCGAGCGAATATCGGCGCATCATCAGCGAGTGCGACGGAACTGCGCCCTTGCGGGGACACCGCTTCCGGATTGGATTGACAAAGACTGACGCTTGCGGCCTTTCCGCTGTCCGGCAGATCATCTGATGGCATGCGCCGTGCCGGAGCCGCTGAGGATGTCTCGTGGTGTCCGGCTCGCAGAGAGCGAGCGGCTGCCGAGTGAGGCGCTCGCCAGCTTGTCTGGAGATGCGCCGGAGCCGCCCGCGGAAGGAGTCACGACCGGCTTCCTCCAGCGCACCGATGGCTCCCCGCGCGTTCAGAACCTGGGCGCAGCGAAGGTACATGCTCCTAGGATCCGGCGGACCTCGCTCCACGGGCGAACTGGATAGGGTAGAGCGGCTCTGTTGAGTGAGGCCTGAGTGCCTCTGATGAAGCACAGAGCGGCGTTGTCGCGACGGGCAGCCGGCCGCTGTCGCGATTCGCGCCGACGGCTGGACATGTCGGCATTTGCCCGACACACGGGCCTCGACACCGAGCACCGGCAGTGCCGCCGCAACCGACACTGCCCGCTCCACGGCCCGCACCCTCCGTCGCCCGCAGGCGGAGCCTCGGCAAACGCCCACGCCCGGGCACGCCCTCCCACCCCTCGGGTTGACGAACGCCCGCCGGATTCGCATATCTGCCCATCGCTACTTCGATCCGCCGCCTGCGCCCGCGACTTCGCCGCGCAGTCGGCGGCTCACCCACCCCCGGTAGCAATCATGAAAACGCGAGTGTTTGCGCTGCTGATGGGACTCTGCCTGCTGGCTCCGCTGGCGGGCGCCCAGCAGAAGACCGTGACCGGCAGGGTCACCAACGAGGAGGGCACCGCCGTCGCGGGCGTCCAGATCGGCGTGCGGGGTACGTCGACCGGCACGACCACCAAGGCCGACGGCACTTACTCCATCAAGGCCGCCCCCGGTGACGTGCTGCTGATCCGCATGATCGGCTATGCCCGCGAGGAGCGCCCGGTCGGCGCCGCCGACCAGCTCAACATCACGCTGCGCAAGGTCGCCACCTCCCTCGACCAGGTGGTCGTCACCACCCTCGGGCGAACGGCCGTCCAGCGCTCGATCGGCACCGCGCAGCAGACCGTGGTCGGCGCCGACATCGCCGCGACGCAGCGCGAGAACTTCGTGAACGCCCTCCAGGGCCGTGTCGCCGGCGTCGAGGTCACCAGCAGTTCCGGGGTGCCGGGGGCCTCGTCGTCGATCACGATCCGCGGCGTCAGCTCGATCAGCAGCAGCAACCAGCCCCTCATGATCGTGGACGGCCTGCCGCTCGACAACAAGACGCTCAACACCGGCGTGCTCGCCTCCGACGCCCCGGGGTCGCTCACGGCCTTCAGCAATCGCGGCGTCGACTTCACCAACCGCGCCGCCGACCTGAATCCCGATGACATCGAGACCCTCGTCGTCCTCAAGGGCCCCGAGGCGTCCGCGCTCTATGGCATCGACGCCGCCAACGGCGCGATCGTGATCACGACCAAGCGCGGCAAGGCCGGGCTCGGCGGCTTCGAGTACAGCAACAACTTCCGTCTCGAGAGCTCGAACGCGCGTCCCGCCACCCAGCGCGTTTACGGCCCGACCAGCATCGCCGGGTCCACGCTCGGCTCGTTCCAGTACTTCGGGGCCCCGTACCCGGCCGGCACGCCGCTCTACGACAACGTCGAGGGGTTCTTCCGGACGGCGGTCACCCAGCGGCACAGCCTCTCCTTCAGCGGCGCCGCCGCCGACAACCGCGTGAACTACCGCGTGGCCTTCGCCGGCGAGCAGCAGGCCGGCGTGATCCCGAACGCCGAGCTCACCAAGTACAACCTCACGGCCGCCTCGCAGGCGCAGGTCAACCGGTGGCTGATGACGGACTTCTCGCTCAGCTTCGCCAACACCGACAACAACCAGTCGTACAAGGGCGATGCGGGGCCGCTCATCGGCCTGCTCCTCTGGCCGGCGACCGACAACGCCAAGGACTTCCTCACGCCGGCGGGCACCAGGCGCCGGCTCACCGCGCTCGCCCAGTCGACCGAGGTCGACAATCCGTACTTCAACGTCGCCAAGAACATCAACAACTCCAGGAACACCCGCGTGCTGATGAACCTGGGGCTCACGCTGACCCCCTTCTCGTGGGGGACGCTCAAGACCAACCTCGGGCTCGACGGCTACACCAACCAGCTCTCGATCCTGCGCCATCCCGAGAGCGCCATCGGCTTCTCGTACGGGGGCGTCCTCGACCAGGCCAACGACGTCAATCGCAACCTGAGCATGCAGACGGTGCTCAGCTTCACGCCGCGCGCGCTCCCGGGGGACCTCGAGATCTACGGCTTCCTCGGCCAGTCGCTGTTCGACGCGAAGTCCACGGTCGAGGCGCTCCAGGGCCAGATCTTCCTCGACCCGAACTTCGTTTCCATGAACAACACGAGCCAGAAGACGAACCGGACGACGCTGACGCAGCGCCGGCTGGTGAGCGCCTTCGGCAGCGTCTCCCTCGACTGGCGGCGGTACCTGTACGTGACGGTCACGGGCCGCAACGACTGGACGTCGACCATCCCGACCCAGCGGAACTCGTTCTTCTACCCCTCGGTCTCGGGCAGCTTCGTCTTCTCGGACGCCTTCGCGTCGCTCGGCCGCTACATGACCGGCAAGCTCCGTGCCGGCTACGCCCAGGTGGGCCGCGACGCGCGGCCGTACGCCTATCGCCCGTCGCTCCAGAACAAGACGACGACCTTTGGCGGGTACGGCTACGACTTCTGGGGCCCCAACCTCGCGCTCAAGCCGGAGTTCATCACGTCGTACGAGTACGGCACGGAGCTGACCTTCCTCGACAACCGCCTCGGCGTCGACATCACGTACTTCAGGAAGCAGACCGAGGACCAGATCGTCAACGACATCCGCGGCAGCTACGGCACGGGCTACATCCTCTTCAACCTCAACGGCGCCTCCACCGAGAACACGGGCTGGGAGGTCACGGCCCGCGGGCGGCCGGTGACGCGCGGCGACCTTTCATGGGAGGTCGTCGCGAACTTCGCGAGCCTGCGCGGCAAGGTGATCGCGCTGCCGCGCGCCCTCCCGGAATCGTATGTCTCCGACACCTGGCTCTACGGCAACGTGCGCAACGGCGTGATGCCCGGCCGCTCCACGATGTCCCTCACCGGCCTGTTCTACCTGCGAGACACCATCCCCGGGTCGCGCAAGCTGCTGATCGACCCGGCGACCGGCCTGCCGCTCCGGTCGGCGTCGTTCATCGACGCCGGCTACGACCGGCAGCCCGACTGGACCCTCGGCATCACCAACAGCATCCGGTACAAGCGGTTCACCCTCGACTTCCTGGTGGACATCCGCAAGGGCGGCGACGTGTTCAACGCCACCGAGCACTACCTCACCACCCGCGGGCTCGCCACGAGCACGCTCGACCGCGAGCGCCCGCGCATCATCGAGGGGGTGCTGCGCGACGGGAAGGAGAACACGGCCAATCCGACGAAGAACACGATCGCCGTCATCCCCGCCGTGCAGACCGCGTACTACACCAACATGAGCGAGGAACTGTTCATCGAGAAGAACATCAACTGGATCCGGCTCCGCGACGTCACGCTGCGCTACAACATCCCCGACGGGCTGATCCCCGGGAGCCGCAACGCCAGCGTCTGGGTCACGGCGACGGACCTCTTCCTCCGGACGAACTACACGGGCCTTGACCCGATCGTGAACGGCAACACCGCCGCCGTGGGCGGGTCGGGTGGTGCCGGGATCGACTTTGGCAACTTCCCGATACCGCGCGGGTTCAGCTTCGGCCTCAAGGTGGGATTCTGACCATGACACGCCTCCTGCGGCACACGATCCTCGCCGGCCTGCTCCTCGTCTCGGCGAGCTGCACCGACTTCCTCGCGGTCAACGACAACCCCAACGGGCCCCAGACCGTCTCGGCGAACCTCTACCTGGCGCCGATGCTGCACTGGATGGTCACGTCGCCCATCCTCGACGGGCGGTTCGTCGGCCGGTACACGCAGCAGTGGACCCTCCCCGGCACGAGCCTCAGCACCTGGGACCGGATGGGCTACGATCCCTCCAGCGACAACGGCGCGCAGCAGTGGCGCGACGTGTACTGGAGCCTCGGCCAGAACCTGGTCGACATGATGGGCAAGGCCGAGGCCGAGCAGCGATGGGACCTGCTCGGGGTGGGCTTCATCCTCAAGGCGTGGGGGTGGCAGGTGCTCACCGACCTGCACGGCGAGATCATCGTCCGGCAGGCGATCGACCAGTCGAGGTTCTCCTTCGACTACGACACCCAGGACTTCGCCTACCAGGAGATCAAGCGCCTGCTCGACAGCGCCACGGTGCTCCTGCAACGGACCGACGGCGCGGTGGATGCGACCTACCTCGGCAAGGGCGACCGGATCTACAACGGCGATCGCGCCAAGTGGCTCAAGCTGGCCTACGGGATGATCGCCCTCAACCTGAACCACTACTCCAACAAGACCACGTACGACCCCGCCGCGGTGATCGCGAACGTGGACAAGTCGCTCGCGAGCAACGCCGACGACCCCCTGCTGACGTACCAGGGCACCAACAACGACGACCGCAATTTCCTCGGCAACACCCGCAACAACATCACGTCGTACCGGCAGACCCAGTTCGTGCTGGGGCTCATGAACGGGACGGAGTTCGGTGGCACCGTCGATCCGCGGATGACCCGCATGCTCGCGCCGTCCCCCGACGGCGTGTACCGGGGCCTCGACGTGAACGTGGTGGGGTTCGGTGGCCTGCCCGCCGCGCAGCAGCCGATGAACTTCTACGGCTACGCCACCCTCCCGGCGACGGGGTCGCAGAGCCGGTACATCTTCGACGACAAGTCGAAGCTGCCGGTGATGACCTACGCCGAGCTGCAGTTCATCAAGGCCGAGGCGGCCTACCGCTCGGGCGACAAGCCGACCGCCCTGATCGCGTACCGCAACGGCGTCTCGGCGCACATCGACTTCGTGAACGCCCGCAACATCGACAACAACCAGACCCCGACGCAGATCACCGCGGCGGAGAAGACGGCGTTCCTCGGGAGCGCCAACATCGTGCCGGCGGCGGCCGCGCTGACGCTCACCCAGATCATGTCGCAGAAGTACATCGCGCTCTGGGGCTGGGGCCACAACGAGATCTGGATGGACATGCGCCGCTACCACTACACCGACCTCGATCCCGCGAGCACGGTGCAGGTGTACCCGGGATTCACGCCCCCCACCACGCTCTATCCCGACAACGGGGGCAAGGTCGTGCAGCGCATCCGGCCCAGGTTCAACTCGGAGTATGTCTGGAACGTCCCGGCCCTCCAGGCCATCGGCGGGACCGCGCTGGACTACCACACGAAGCCGCTCTGGATCATCCAACCGTAACCCCGCCATGATCAAGCCCATTTCCCTCGCGGTGCTGCTCGGCGCGGCCGCCCTCTCCTCCTGCGGCGACAGCGCGGTGCAGGAGATCACGGCCCCGGCGGCCGAATCCCGCGTCAGGTTCTTCAACTTCGGCGTCAACGCCCCCGCCGTGAACTTCTACGCCGGCACGTCCAAGCTCACGGCCGTCAGCTCCACCACCGGCACCGAGTCCACGCTCGGCACCTCGTACGGCGTCGCAGCGTCGGGCGGGTTCTACTCCGCCGTGGCGCCCGGCGACTATACCCTCACCGCCCGGATCTCGGCGACCGTGGACAAGGACCTCGCCATCGCCACGGTCACGCAGACGATCGCCTCCGGCAAGAGCTACTCGGTGTACATGAGCGGCTTCTACAACGTCGGGACCAAGACGGTCGAGGCCTTCGCCGTGGAGGATCCGTACCCCGCGGCGATCGACTACGCGTTCGCGCAGGTGCGGTTCGTGAACGCGATCTCGAACTCGAGCCCGATGATCCTCTACGCCAAGAACACGACCTCGCTGCTCGAGGGGCAGGTGGGCGACGTGCAGGCCTACAAGGCCGCGGGCGCGTTCACGCCGGTCCCCACCGGGGTGTACGACCTGAGCACGCGGCTGGCGGGATCGGGGACCAACATCATCACCCGGACGGGCGTGTCGTTCGTCGCCGGCAGGATCTATACGATCACGGCCCGTGGCGACATCACCGTCGTGTCGGCAACCGCGACCAACCGGCCGATCCTGGACAACACGCCGAACCGGTAGCACGGCCGGCCGTGGAGGCGGTGAGGGCCCCGGCAACCGCCGGGGCCCGCGCGCGTTTCGCCCCGCGGGCGCCGGTCAATCCACGACGTACGCTTCCATGGCGAAGTACTCGGCGAGCCCAAGCCGGTCGAGGACGGCGGCCGTCTCCCTGTTCCGCGACTCGACGCGCTGCCAGAACTCCCGGTCGTCGGCGCCGGGGAAGGGCGCCGAGTCCTTCTGCGACTGGTGCTTGAAGATCGCCTGGATCTTGAGCCGGAGTTCCTCCTGCGACATCGGCACCAGCCAGGTCGCCTCGGTCACCGGCCACTCCTGCCAGGCGCCGCGGTAGAGCCACACCTCCGGGGTGTGCGTCGCCCGGCGGTCGGGCCAGAGCCCGTCGAGCGCCGCGTCGATCGCCTCCTTGCACATCCGGTGCGTCCCGTGCGGGTCGCTCAGGTCGCCGGCGACGAACACGAGTTCCGGCCGCTTCTCCGCCAGCAGGTCGCGCACGATCGCCACGTCGGCCGGGCCGATCGGGTCCTTGCGCACCTTGCCGGTCTGGTAGAACGGCAGGTTGAGGAACCGGGCGTTGCCGGCGGAGAGCCCGACGGTCTCGAGGCCGCTCACCGCTTCCGACTCGCGGATGATGCGCTTGAGGTCCTGCACCTCGGCGATGTCGACCTCGCCCGGCTGCTTGCGCGCGAGGAAGGCGCGCACCGTGCGGGCGAGGGTGCCCACCGCGTCGCCGCCCACGCCCAGGTCGCGATCGAGGCGGTCGAGCAGGTCCACGTAGCGGCGCACGTCGTGGTCGAAGACCGCGATGTTGCCGCTGGTCATGTACGCCACGGTGATCTCGTTCCCGTTGAGGGCGAGCTTGTGGAGGATCCCGCCCATCGAGATCACGTCGTCGTCGGGGTGCGGCGAGAAGACCACGCACCGCGCGCCGCGGGGGAGCTTGCTCCTCCCCCGGATGCGGCTGCCGAGCCGGTTGAACACCTCGCCGTTCACGGCGCCCGGCGATCCGTACCCGGCCACCAGCGACGACAGCCGGTGCTCGGCGTAGTCGCGCTGCGTGAGCTTGAGGATCGCCGTCCCCGTGCGCTGCGAGAGCCAGACCACGGCCCGCAGCACGAGCGCCGGGGTCCAGCGCACCTCGTCCAGCAGCCAGGGCGTCGCCACCCGCGTGAGCTCGGCCGCGGCGGCGTCGTCGACGTAGAAGGTCGTGTCGGGATGCCGCTGGAGGAAGGTGGCCGCCACCTCGACGTTCACGTCGCCCTCGACGGCGCGCCGCACGATCGCCGACTTGTGCTCGCCGGTCGCGAGGATCGCGATCTCGCGCGCGTCGAGGATCGTGGCGACGCCCATGGTCAGGGCCTCCCTCGGCACGTTGTCCTCGCCAAAGAAGTCGGCGGCGGCGTCGCGCCGGGTCACGTTGTCGAGGTGCACGAGCCGCGTGCGGCTCGCCGCGCCGCTCCCGGGCTCGTTGAAGCCGATGTGCCCCGTCTTGCCGATGCCGAGGATCTGGAAGTCGATGCCCCCCGCCGCGGCGATCGCGGCCTCGTACGCGGCGCAGGCCGCGTCCACGCCGTCGCGCGCCACCGTGCCGTCGAGCAGGTGGATGTTGGCCGGCGCGATGTCCACGTGGTCGAACAGGTTCTCCCGCATGAACCGGTGGTACGAGTGGATGCGGTCGGCCGGCATCGGCCAGTATTCGTCGAGGTTGAACGTGACCACCGACGCGAAGCTCAGCTCCCCCGCCCGGTGCATCCGGATCAGCTCGCGGTAGACGCCGATCGGCGTGGCGCCCGTGGCGAGGCCCAGCACCGTGTTGCGGTTGCGGGCCGCGTTCGCGCGGATGAGCGCGGCGATGCGGCCGGCGACCACGCGGGCCAGCTCGGCGTGGTCGGCGGCCACCACGGTGCGGATGCGCTCGAGCGCCGTGAGCGGATTCTGGTGGGCCATGGGTCCCCTTGCAGCGGTCGGTTCGCGCGCCCTTACGGCGAAGCGGGCCGCCTACGTTGGGACGCTCGGCGGAGGGCAGCAAGGGGGCGGGACCCGCGTGGCCGCCTGGAGGTGGCTTCCAGACACACGAACGGACGCAGAAGTTGAGAGAGGAGGAAAAGGAGGAAGGCGTAACCACGGAGGCACGCAGGAAGGTGCCACGGAGGTTCACGGAGGATGCAACGACGGGAACTTTGGGGCGCCGGCGCGGATACTCGTGCCGCGGTACGACGCCGACCCAGGGGGGTGTGCCCAAGGCCCGGTTGTCCTTGACCTTGCTTCCTCCGTGAGACTCCGCGAACCTCCGGGCTCCGTGGCTCCGTGGCTCCGCCTTCCTCACGTTCCTCTCAGTCCATCTCCCCGGCGGTGACAGCCGGTCTTGGAACGATCTCTACCGGCTCGAGCCCACCCCCTCGATCTCGTCCGCGACCTTCCTCAGCAAGTCGCGGATCTTCATCATCCGCTCCTTGTCTCCCGGGCTCTTGGCCGCCGTGGCGTACGTCGCCCGCGCGACGTCCCGCATCGCCCGGTGGATCGACATCATCCCCTCGCTCAGGAACGCCCCGCCGAAGTCGGCGACCTTGGCGAAGATCTCGTCCACCGTCGGCTGGTGCTCCTTGAGGTGCGCCCGGCCGAGGTCGGTGATCTCGTAGATCTTCTTCCCGCTCTCCTCCGGCGTCGTGCGGGCGAAGCCGAGGTCCTCGAGCATGGTGAGGGTCGGGTACACCGTCCCCGGGCTCGGCGTGTACCAGCCGCCAAACCGGTCCTCGAGCTCCTTGATGATGTCGTAGCCGTGCCGCGGCTTCTCGGCCAGCATCTGCAGGATGACGTACTTGAGGTCCCCCTGGTCGAACATCCGGCGCCGGCCGAATGGGCCGCCCCGGTGGCGTCCAGCGCCGCCGAAAAAGGCGCCGAACGACTCCGGGTCGAAGCCCCAGTCGCCGCGCCCGCGACGTCCCGCCGCGTGGTGGTCCCAGCATCCATGCCGGTGCATCGTACTGCCTCCTGATATATCGAAGTTGTATCGTAAGATATATCGGACTAGTATGCGGTCAATAGCAGTTCTGTGACAAACTGCTGGGAGGCGACCACTGTCGAGCTCGGCGATCGCTGGGGGTCAGGCCGCGACAGCGACGGAGGGCGTCGGCCCGACTTCGCGCCGCATGCCACGCATCGCCACTCCCCGCGCCCCGTACGCCTGCACCAGCATCCCCAGGATCGACGCGTACGCGATCACCTTTTGTCCCGCCACCTGGATGACCAGCCCCGCCGCCGCCTTGGGGCTCGGGCCGAACTCCAGCAGCAGGATGTACCCCACCAGCAACACCGAGAACGCCACGAAGACCCAGCCGTAGCGCCGCGGGTACCCGGGGGTGCGCAGGATCGCGATCGCGTACAGGAGCGCCGCCAGCGGAAAGAGCCGAAAGGCCCACTTCACCAGCGCGATGTGCGGCTGCAGGTAGAGGTCGGCCGGGGTGAGCGCGACGCCGATGAAGCAGAGGCCGGCGATCGCGCCCGCAGTGGAGCCAACCACCGCGAGGCGCCGAGTGGTCGCGTCGTGCGTGAACAGCCGCTGGAAGGCGGCGAAGAAGACCACCAGCCCGATCCCCACCAGCGACATCGCGGCGAAGAAGAGCCCGAAGCTCACCGTGTTGGGTTCGCCGTTGTGGGCCGTCCAGACGCCGAGGTCGCTGAAGAAGTTCCGGCCGAAGAGGTAGCCGGTGGTGGTGGGGTCGTTCATCGTGCCGCCGGGATAGGCCAGCATCGCCGCCACGGTGCAGACGCCGAACACCAGCGAGCTTCCCATCGCGATCATGTACGCGCGGTCGTTCCAGAACCGCGCGGCGAGTTCCTCCCGCGTGGCCCCGGCCACTACTTGCCGCCCCCGGCGGGGTTGCGCTCGATCACCACGAACTTGGCGTCGTCCGCCGCCACGGCGCGGAACCACTTGATCACCTCGCCGATCTGCGCCTTGTCGTGCTCGCCGGTCTTGCCCGCCATCTCGCGGTGGAGCGAAAAGACCCGCCCCTCCTGCTTGTACGCCACCTTGTAGAGCCCCCACGGCCCGTCCACGGTCACCGACGCCGGGAGCCGCACCTTCCACCCCGCCGGGAGGGTGATGCGCAGGTCGGTGATCCCGGTCGACCGCCCCACCACTTTCGCCGCGTCGATGGGAAACCGGCGCGGGGGCATTCCCTCCACCTGCGATGCCGTGTTGGCGAACGACTCGGGGGGCGAAAACGGCAGGGTCAGCAGCTCGGTGTCGCCGCTCCGGGTGAGCGCCCTGGGCTTGGTGATGCGAATCCGGATTTCGGGTTTCGCCGAAAAGTCCTTGCCGTCGAACAGCACCAGGCTGTCCCCCGCCGCGCCGGGAACGATGCGCCCCGCGAAGCCGCGCGCGAAGCGTGCCTTGGCCGTGGAGTCGAACTTGTTCTGGAAGGCGTTGCGCAGCCCGTATTGCTGCGTTCCCCCCGTGGTCACCCGCATGCGCAGCGTGAGGGTGCCGCTGGTGTCGATCGAGCCCTCGGCGTCGTCGTGCGAGAAGTTCTGGGCGATCTCGTTTTCGGGAAAGGTGATTTCCTCGACGTCGCCGTTGGGCTTGACCACCAGCCCGAACTCCCCCTGGTACGAGCCCGGGATCTGCCCGTAGGGCACCAGCTCCGCGGTCAGGTCGGTGAACTGGTAGCCGGTGGGCGTCTTCACCGCCGCGATCGCATGGTCGAACTGGTCCTTGCTCGGCAAGCCGCGCAGCACGCCCCCGTCGGAGCTCAGCAGCACCGGGTAGGCGGTGATCCCCAGCATCGTCATCGCCGACACGAACAGCGTCGCCTTGTCCTTGCAGTCGCCGAAGCCGGTCCTGAGCACCTCGTTCACCGACCGGGGCTGGTAGCCGCCAATGCCGAAGTCGAGCGAGATGTAGCGGATGTCCTGCGCCACCCAGCGGTGCACGGCGCGAATCGTGTCGTCGCGCGTCCTCGCCGCGGCAACCAGCTCGGTGACCTTGGCGGCGACCGCCGGCTGCATGGTGTAGCGATCCTTCGCGAGGTCGGCGTACCAGGCGCCGATGTCGCGCCACGTGCCGCGCGCCGCGATCGCGACGCTCATGTACACCTCGTTCGAGTCGGTGGCATAGGGCTCGCCGCGCACCCGCTCGATGTTGGCCGTGGCCCACTGGTACACCTTGCGCGGGCCGCTGACCTTCTCGGTGCGGGCGAAGTTGAGGTTCCGCTCGCGGATGATGAGCGGCAGGGTGGCCGGCGCGTCGACCAGCAGCCGCGAGCGCTTGACGGCGAGGCCGGTGCTCACCCCCCACGTGGTCATGAAGTCGCCCTTGCGGTACGGCTTGAGTTCCACGCGGGTGTAGCTGTAGTCCACCAGCGTGCCGACCTCGACGCCGGAGAGCGACGCGCGGATCACGCGCCGGTTGCCGTACACCGGGTTGCCCATCGAGGCGGGCACGTCCGACTCCTGCACTTGCGCCGGCTTGGCGCTGATCACCTTGCCCGTCTTCGCGTCCAGCACGCGAATCCAGTTGATCCGCAGCTTCTGGTGGCCGGGCTGGTAGCCGAGGCGGTGCTCCTGCCAGTTCTCCTTGGCCTCGGGCTTGAGGATCTGCACCACCTGGCGAAAAGTCTCGCTCGAGCGGCCGTCGGCCTCCACCGAAATCACCCCGTCGTCGAGCAGGAAGACCGACGCCTCCTCGGCGTGGTCCTCGGGCTTGACCGCCAGCTTGTAGATCGTGTCGGCCTTGACCGACGGGTCGCCGAGCGCGGTGATCTTCGGCGCCTGGGCGTGGCCCGCGACGCCGAGGGTCGCGAGGGCGAGCAGCAGGGCGGCGGGCGGGAGCGAGCGGCGCATGTCGTCGAGTCCGGGGGAGGTCACTTCGTCAGAACCACGCAACCTGCATTTCGTACACCGTGGAATCCAAACGGGTCAGCAGCGCCGCCTGTGCCTCGGTCCTGGGGAGTTCCCAGCCAAACCAGTAGCGCGCGGCCTGCAGCTTGCCGCGGTAGAACTCGGCGTCGTCGCCCGTCGTTCCCGCGACGAGCGCCCGAGCCGCAACCGTGGCCTGCTGGAGCCAGAGCCAGGCCACGATCGTGCGGCTGGCCAGCTCGAGGTAGACGCTCGCATTGGCCAACGCGCGGGCCGGCGGCAGTGTTGCCGAGGCCTCGCCGAGGGCCCCGGTGGTGGCGGCGAGGCGAGCGACCGCGGCCTCCAGGGCGTCGGCGAGGGTGCCAAGGGTGTGGGCGGCACCGAGGCTCGTTCCACCGCCGTTCGTGGACGTACCTGCGGTGCCGCCGCCGACCGCCTCGCGCGCCGCGGCCACGGTCGCCCCCATGCGCGCGAGGAGCAGCGTGAGCGCCGCGCCGTCATCCTGCCGCACCTTGCGTCCGAGGAGGTCGAGGGCCTGGATGCCGTTGGTCCCCTCGTGGATCGGGTTGAGCCGGTTGTCGCGGTAGAGCTGCTCGATCGGGTACTCGCGGGCAAATCCGTAGCCGCCGAGGATCTGCATGGCGTTGGAGATCGCCTCCTGGCAGGCCTCGCCGGGCCACGACTTGGCGACGGGCGTCAGGACCTCGAGCAGGAGTCCCGCCTCGCGACGGACGCTTTCGTCGGCGGCGGTCTCGAGGTCGTCCACCAGGCGGGCGCAGAGCATGGTCAGGTGCACGGCGGCCTCGACGACCGACTTCTGCTGGAGGAGCATTCGCCGCACGTCGGGGTGCTCGATGATCGGCACCTGCGGCCGGGTGGGATCCTTCTCTCCGGGGAGTCGCCCCTGGCGCCTGGTGCGGGCGTACTCGAGCGAGTACCGGTACGCCGCGTACCCCATCGCCGCGCCGGCGCGACCCACGCCAATGCGGGCCTCGTTCATCATGTGGAACATGCAGGCGAGGCCGTGATGCGCCCGGCCGACGAGGTAGCCGGTGCACGGCCCCTGCTCGCCGAAATTGAGCACGGTGCTGGTGGTGCCGCGCCATCCCATCTTGTGGATCAGCCCGCCGAGCACCACCCCGTTCGTCGCGCCCACGGCGCCGCGGTCGTCAACGAGCCGCTTGGGGACGACGAACAGGGAGATTCCCCTGACCCCCGGCGGGGCGCCGTCGATGCGCGCCAGCACGAGGTGGACGATGTTTTCGGCGATCTCGTTCTCGCCGCCGGAAATCCACATCTTGGTGCCGGTGATGCGGAAGGTGCCGTCGTCCATGGGCGTGGCACGGGTGCGGAGGTCGGCGAGCGACGAGCCGGCGTCGGGTTCCGAGAGGGCCATCGTGCCGGTGAAGCGCCCCGCCAGCATTGGCGCGAGGAAGCGGGCCTTCTGGTCGTCGCTGCCGTGGGCGGCGATCAGGTTGGCGGCGCCGGTGGTGAGCAGGGCGTAGCTGGCGGTGGCGACGTTGGCGGCGTCGAGGTGGAGCAGGGCCGCGGTGGCGATGGTGTGGGGGAGCTGCATCCCGCCGAGCTCGGCGTCGTGCGTGGCGGCGATGAACCCGGCGTCGGCGACGGCGCGAAAGGCCCGCGCCACCTCGGGGATCGTGACCACCTTGCCGTCCACCACGTGCGGCTCGTGCTCGTCGTTGGCCTTCTGGTGCGGGGCAAGGTGATCGGCGGCGAGCTGGCGCGCGGTGTCGATCACGGCGTCGAACGCCTCGCGGGAGTACTCGCCGTGGCGTGGCCGTGCCGCGAGGGCGGCGGTGTCGAGCACCTCGTACAACAGGAAGTCGAGGTCCCGCGGTGAAGGGACGGTGGTCATGGGCGCCTGGTTCGTTCGATGAACTCGGTCACGACGCGGGCCAGTTCGGCGCCGCGGTCCTCCTGCAGGAAGTGGCCGCCCCCCTCGATCGTGACCTGCGGCTGGTCGGCGGCGCCCGGAATTTCCCTCCGGAACTTGCGATCCGCGCCACGGGTGAGGGGGTCGCCGTCGCTGTAGGCGCAGAGGAATGGCCTCGTGAAGGTGCGCAGCACCTCCCACGCGGCGCGGTTCTCGGCGGCCTCCGGCGCGTCGGGAGCGAGGGGAATCAGCGCCGGGAAGGCCCGTGCGCCCGCCTTGTATTCGTCGGCGGGGAAGGGCGCGTCGTAGGCGGCCACCTCGGCAGGGGTCAGCCCGTCCTTGCACCCGCCGCGCACGATCTTCCCGATCGGGAAGACGGGACTGTGCCGGGCGAACGCGATCCACGCCTTGAGGGCGAGCGACGGGCGCATGAGCCCGTCGGGGAGGCCGCCATTGGCCACGACCACGCGGGCGAACCGGCCGGGCATCGCCGCCACCAGGCGGAGGCCGATCAGCGAGCCCCAGTCCTGGCAGACGAGGGTGACCTCGCGCAGGTCGTTGGCCACGAGCCAGTCCGACATCCACGCGACGTGGGCGGCGTAGGTGTACGCTTCGCGGTCCTGCGGCTTGTCGGAACGGCCGAAGCCGACCAGGTCCGGCGCGATGGCCCGGTGTCCGGCCGCCACCAGCGGCGGGATCATCTTGCGGTAGAGGAACGACCACGTCGGCTCGCCGTGGAGCATCAGCACCGGCGGCGCCGCGGCGGGCCCCTCCTCCACGTGGGCCACTCGCAGCCCGCTCACCGTCGTGTAGCGTGGCGCCCAGGGAAAGTCCGGCACCCCGGCGAATCGCCCGGCGGGCGTGCGCAGCACACCGGCAGGGGGAGGGGACTCGGCTCCGGTGGCTGTCGCCTGCACTGGCATCTATCGGCTCGGGCCGGGGTACGACGTGCCGCTCCGGGGACCCCGTATGCTGCCCGGTGGCGCGCCGTCCGGCAACCGGCGGCGTAAACTTCTTCCCCTTCCCCCGCAACCGGGAGCGCGAATGCCCCATGCCGTTGTTCGCCGGATCCTCCTCGCCGCCTGCATCGCGCTGTCCGGCGCGCCGGGCGCCGCCAGGGCCCAGCACGGCGGGTTCATCGTCACCCTTGGCGCCGACACGCTGCTCGTGGAGAGGTGGAACCGGTCGGGCGGCAGGATCGAGGGCACCACGGTCACGCACTCCCCCTTTGCCCGGGTCGTGAGCTGGACCGTGGGGCTCGCCGCCGACGGCAGCGTGGCGAACATGGAGCAGTCGATCGTGCGCGCCGACGGCGCCGCGATTCCCGACAACCCCACGGTCATGAAGATGACGTTTCGCGGCGACACGGTGGTGCGCGACGTGACGCTCGACGGCCAGCCGACGACGCGCCGCACCGCGGTTCCCAGGGGAACGGTGCCGGCGATCGCGGGCTCCTGGTTCACCTACGAGCTCGGGTTGCAGCAGGCCAGGCGCGACGGCAGCGGCGCCCTCCACACGATGGGCTTCGCGGCACAGCAGAACTCGGCGACGAGGTTCGCCGTGAAGTTCATCGGCGCGGACTCGGCCGAGATGGACCTCGGCGGCTTTCCGTTCGGCTTCAGGGTGGACCGCAACGGACGCATCGCGCACGGCGACGGCTCGAAGACGACGCAGAAGTTCATCATCGTCTCGATGCCGAACGTCGACACGAGGGCGATCGGCTCCGCCTGGGGGGCGAGGGACGCCGCCGGCCAGGTGTTCGGCATGGCGTCGCCGCGCGACACCCTCAGGGCGATGGTCGGCGGGGCGTCGGTGATGGTGGACTACGGGCGCCCGGCCAAACGCGGCCGCCAGGTCTGGGGGGGCGTGGTGGCATGGGGCGACGTCTGGCGCCTCGGCGCGAACCAGGCCACGCAGCTGATCACCGACAAGGACCTCGACATCGGCGGCACCACGGTGCCGGCCGGCAAGTACACACTGTGGCTCCTCCCGACGGCCGACAGGACGGTGCTGATCGTGAACAGGCAGGCCGGGCAGTGGGGGACGATGTACGACATGGCGCAGGACTTCGCCCGGATTCCGGTGGAGCGGCACAAGTCCGCGACATTGACCGAGCGGTTCACGGTGTCGTACGAGGGCGACGAGCTGCGCTTCATGTGGGACGATTCCGGCTACGCGGTGAAGGTGCGCGCGAAGTAGCGTCGCCGGGGCCCGGCGCGAGGGGGGGGCGGCCGCTGGTCCCGCCCCCGTCCCGCTCGTCCCCGCCCGGCGGGCATCCCCGAGCCGCGGGGCGTAGCTTTCACCATGACCGTCGATCGTGAGCTGCGACCGCGGGCGGTGGCTGCCCACGCGCTGCCGCGCGACGACCGCTGGATGTGGACGGCGGCCGCGGTGGTGGTCGTGGTGCTGGGGCTCGTGCGACTCACCTTCGCCGTGACGCGCGAGCTCGACGACGCCGGGCGTCGCGTCGCCGAGCGGGTATTCGAGGAGACCAGCGGCGCGCTGATCGGCGCCCCGGCGGTCTTTGCCTCCGTGTGGCTGCTGCGGCGCTTTCCCCTCGCCGGCCCGAGCTGGCAGCGCGCGCTGCTGGCGCAGCTGGTGTTCTTCGTGCCGGTGTCACTCGTGCACACCACGATGCTGGTGAAGCTGCGCGCGCTCTCGGGCCCCTGGTTCGGCTTTCACACGTACGGGTGGGCGGTGCTGCCCACGCGGCTGGCCTACGAGGGAATGACCGACCTCGTGCATGCGGTGGCGATCATCGGCTGCTTCACGGCAATCGGCGTGCTGCGCGAGCGGCAGGCGCGCGAGCGGCGCAATGCCGAGGTGGAGCGGGCGCTGCTCGACGCCGAGCTGCGCACGCTGCGGCTGCGCCTCGAGCCGCACTTCCTGTTCAACGCGCTGAACACGATCTCGGGCACCATGTACGCCGACGTGCCGGCGGCCGACGCCCAGCTCACGCACCTCTCGGCCCTGCTGCGGGCCGCGCTCCGCACGAGCGAGACGCAGCAGGTCGCCTTGCGGGAGGAGCTCGACCTGCTGGAGCACTACGTGGCGATCGTGCGGGCGCGGTTCGAGGAGCGCCTCGTGATCACGGTGACGGCGACCGACGAGGCGAAGGCCTGCCTGGTGCCGTCGCTGCTGCTACAGCCGCTGGTGGAGAACGCGATCCGCCACGGCGCGGTGGAGCTGACCGGGCACGGGGTGGTGACCGTGAGCGCCGTGGTCGCGGGAGGCGAGCTGCGGCTCGGGGTGCACGATGACGGGCCGGGGTTGGCGCCGGGGCGCGATCCCCTCGACTCGGGAACGGGGCTCTCGGCCACGGTGCAGCGGCTGCGCTTGCTGCACGGCGAGGCCCAGCGCGTGACGATCGGCAACGTGAGCGGCGGCTTCGAGGTCGTGATCGCCCTGCCGGCGATTCGCGCGGCGGAGGTCGCCCCGCCCGTGCCAACGGCGGCGCCCGCGGCGCCCGCGGCGGCGCCGGCCGGGGTGCCGGCGTGACGGGGCCCAAGGCAGGCGCCGGCTCGACCGCGGCCCCTGGCGCAGTCTCCGACCGGGCGGCGCCACGAGTGGCGGCGGTACCGCTCAAGGTGCTGGTCGTCGACGACGAGGCGCCGGCGCGGCGCCGGCTGGCGATGCTCCTGGCCCGCATTCCGGGAGTCGTGCTGGTGGGCGAAGCCGCCAACGGCGTGGCCGCGGTGGAGGCGATCACCGAGCTGGCCCCGGACCTCGTGCTGCTCGACATCCGCATGCCGGGGCTCGACGGCTTCGAGGTGATCGAGGCGGTGGGGCGCGCCGCCATGCCCGACGTGGTGTTCGTGACCGCGTTCGACGAGCATGCGGTGCGGGCCTTCGAGGTGAAGGCGCTCGACTACCTGCTCAAGCCGGTGGAGCCCGTGCGGCTGCGCGACGCCGTGGGGCGCGCCGTCGCCCGGCGGGGCGAGGCGCGGGGCGCCCGCTCGATGCGCCGCGAGGCGGTGGCGACGATCGCCGCCGAGCGCGTGGGGCCGATGCGCAGGCTGCTGGCGTACGACGCGGCGGGGGCGGCGTCGCTCGTCGACCTCGACGCCGTGGTGCTCGCCCGCGCCCAGCGCAACTACGTGCAGCTGCGCACGCCGCAGCGCGAGTTCCGCGCCCGGGGCACGATCGGCGACCTCGCCGACCGGCTCGACCCGCAGCGCTTCCTGCGCGTCAACCGCTCGGACATCGTGCGCCTCGACGCGATCGCGCAGCTCGCCCCCTGGTCGCACGGCGACTACCGGATCGTGCTCCCCGACGGGATGGCGCTGCTGTGGAGCCGTCGCTACCGCGCGCGCGACGTGGGGCAGTTCTCGCTCGTGCGCGAGCGCACCGGCGAGGCGAAGGGAGCCTAGCGATGGCCGCAGCTCCGTCCGCGTGCGACGTGGACGGCGAGGAGGGTGAGCGGAGCGCACCCAGGGTGACCCCGGGGGGCACGGAGGGGCACGGAGGAATCAAGGTCAAGGGCGACTGATCCCGTGAACAGAACCCCCGGGGCCGTCGCCGTACCGTGGCACGAGTCCCCGCCGCCGGTGCCCCGAGGCGATTGCGGTTGCCGCCCGTGTGCACCTCCGCGGGCCTCCGTGCCTCCGTGAACACGCCCCTCTCATCATTCCTCTCGATCCACCTCCAGGTCCGACGGGAGCCTCGCGCCGATCTCCACGCCTACGGGAGCGCGTACGCGACGACCCTGTCGGACAAGGTGACTCCGTAGTCACCGTGTCCTCCGGCCGCGATCACGAGGTACTGCCGTCCTCCGACCCGGAAGGTCATCGGCGTGGCCTGGCCGCCGGCGGGGAGCTTCGCCTGCCAGAGCTCGGTGCCCGTCTCGATGTCGAGGGCGCGCAGCACCTCGTCCTGCGCCGCGGCGATGAACACCAGCCCGCCGGCCGTGGCGAGCGCTCCGCCGGCGGCGGGCGTCCCCCACGCGGCCGCCTCGTGCCCCGCGGGGAGACCCGGCTTCCGGCCCAGCGGGCGCTCCCACTTGACCTTCCCCGTGGCCAGGTCGATCGCGGTGAGCATCCCCCACGGCCCCTTCACGCACGGCCTGCCGCTCGGGCTCACCCACACGGCGCGGTCCATCACGTACGGCGTGCCGCGCATGTTGCCGCCCGCCTCGCCGGCGGCGCGCGCGCGCAGCTTCACCCACGCCGGCAGCCGGTTGTGATTGACGACGAGAAGCTGGCGCACCGGGTCGATCGTGACGCCGCCCCAGTTCACCCCGCCGCCGTAGAACGGGTACATGAGCGTTCCCGCGCCAAGTGACGGTGGGGTGAATATCCCCTCGTTGCGGAAGCCCGCGAACTGCTTCAGGCAGTACTCCCTGTCGTCGGGTGTCGGCCCCCACACGTCGGCCTCGGTGAGCCTGCGCGTGGGGTGCAGCTGGAAGGCCGGCAGGGCGGGGAAGGGCTGCGTGGCCCACGCCTGCTCGCCGGGCACGGTGCTCGCCGGCACGGCGCGCTCCTCCACCGGGAAGAGCGGCTTGCCCGTTTCGCGGTCGAGGATGTACAGGAACCCCATCTTGGTCGCCACGGCCACGGCGGCGATCGTGCGCCCCCCGCGCTTGAGGTCGAACAGCGTCGGCTGGCTCGCCACGTCGTAGTCCCACAGGTCGTGGTGCACCACCTGGAAGTGCCACCGCACCGCGCCGGTCTTCGCGTCCAGCGCGACCACGCAGTCGGAATAGAGGTTGGCGCCGGGGCGCTCGCCCCCAAAGAAGTCGGGGCTCGCCGAGCCGGTGGGGACGAACACGAGGCCGCGCGCCGAGTCGACGGAGAGGGGCGCCCACGCGTTGGCGGCGCCGGTCTTGCGCGCCCCCTCGGGCGTCCACGTCTCATAGCCGGGCGTCCCGGGAGTGCGCGGGATCGGGTCCCACGCCCACCGGAGCACGCCGGTGCGGGCGTCGTAGGCGCGAACGGTGCCGTGCTCCATCTCCACCAGCCGGTTGTCGCCGATCGCCGAGCCGACGATCACCACGTCGCCCACGATCACGGGAGGCGACGTCACGCCGTACTGCCCCACCTGCACCTTGCCCACACCGAGGTCGAGCCGCACCGTTCCCGTGTCGCCGAATCCGGCGCAGGGATGGCCGTCGGCGGCGTCAAGGGCGTACAGCCGCGCATCGACCGTGGCGTAGAAGATGCGCCGGCTGCAGGCGGCGGTCGCCGCGGCGCGCCTGTCCTTCCAGAGCGCGACGCCCCGCGAGACGTAGCCCTCGTTGCGATCGATGTCGAGCTTGAGCTTCGGGTCGAAGCGCCAGAGTTCCCGGCCGGTGGTCGCCTCGAGGGCGACGACGCGGTTGAGCGGGGTGCTGAGGTAGAGCGTCCCCTCCACCGCGAGCGGCGTCGCCTCGAACTTGGTCGAGCCGCGGTGGCACTTGGCGCACCCCTCGCGCGGCCCCTGGTCGCCCATCTTGTGCTCGAGGTCGCGGGTGCTGATGGTCCACGCCGGCACGAGCGTGGTGACGTTCGCGCGGGTGATGTCGGCCAGCGGCGACCAGCGCGTGCCGCCGGCGGTGCCGCCGTAGAACGGCCAGGCGACGTCGGCCGGGGCGGCGCTCGCCACCCGTGAACGTGGGGCGCCCTGCGCGGCGAGGTTCGTACTGAGGCCGAGCAGGGCAGTGACGAGCGCGGCGACTTGGCGGGCGAAGGCAGTGCGGATCATGCGGACTCCCCGGGAGTGGTGGCGCTCCGGGAGCTTACGCGCACGCCGGCGCCAGGTCGCGCCGCGGGGGACCAGCGGGACGCCGCCGGGACGAGTGGGTGCGCTCGAGGCTGGCAAGGGTTCCCAACCCGTGACTCGGCGTATCGTCACCACGGCGGTCGGTGATCGCGTCGGAGCGGAGGTGGGCTGAGGGGAACACGAGGAAGGCGCAACCACGGGGTCGCCGAGAGGCGCGCAGGTTTGCGGGCGAAGCAGCGGCAACCGATCCCGGGAACACGGCCCCGGGGGCCGGCGGCGTACCGCGGCACGAGAATTCGCCCCGGCGCCGCCGGGGAATCGTGGATGCAGCCCCTGTGCACGTCCGCAAGCCTCGGTGTCTCCGTGAGGGGCCCGTCTCATCCTCCTCTCGGTCCACCTCCATCACGCCGCGATCACGGGGAGCCGCCGCGTCGTCGCCGGCTCTCTCGCCGGCTCCGTCTCGCGGGAGTCGATGACTCCTCCCCCCAGCACCCGCTCGCCATCGTACAGCACCACCGACTGCCCCGGCGCGATCGCGAACTGCGGCGCCTCGAGCTCCACGCGCACCGCGTCGCCCGTGACCTGCGCGATCCGCCCCGGCACCAGCGGCGCCCGGTGGCGCACCCGCACCTGCACCCGGTCGCCCACCGCCGGCGCCGGCGCCACCAGCCAGTTGAGCTCGCGCGCCGCCACCTCCAGCCCGGCGAGCGCCTCGCGCGGCCCCACCACGACCTCGCGCGTGTCGGGGCGGATCGCCACCACGAACAGCGCCTCGCGCGAGCCACCGGGCACTCCCTTGCGCTGTCCCACCGTGAACCGCGCAAAGCCGTCGTGCTCGCCGATCACGCGGCCGTCCATCGTGACCACGTTGCCACGCGCGAGTGCCGGCGCATCGGCCCCGGCCTGCTCCGCGATCACCCGCGCGTGGTCGCCGTCGGGGACGAAGCAGATGTCCTGGCTCTCGGGCTTGCTCGCCACCATCCGCAGCCCGAGCTCACGCGCCACGGCCCGCGTCTCGGCCTTGGTCTGCGCGCCAACGGGGAGCAGCAGCCGCGACAGCACCTCGCGCCGGAGCCCCCAGAGGAAGTAGCTCTGGTCCTTGGCCGGGTCGAGGCCGGTGTGCAGCACGCCGTCGGTGACGCGCGCATAGTGCCCGGTCGCCACGAGCCGTGCGTCGATCCGGTCGGCGGTGCGCAAGAGGTCGCGGAACTTCGTGAACGTGTTGCACCGCACGCACGGAATCGGCGTCCGGCCTCGCCCGTACTCGGCCACGAAGTCGCGCACCACGTCGCGGTGGAACGGCTGCTGCATGTTGAGCACGTAGTGCGGCGCGCCGATCGCCTCGCACACCCGCCGGGCGTCGTTCACGCTGTCGAGCGAGCAGCAGGGACGGTCGGGGGTCGTGTCGCCGTCGTGGTAGAGCTTCATGGTCACGCCCACCACGTCGTACCCGGCGCGCGCGAGCAGCGCCGCCGCCACGCTCGAGTCGACGCCGCCGGACATCGCCACGAGCACGCGCGTTCCCGGCGCGGGAGGGAGCCGTGGCGGGAGGGGCATGACGGTGCGGCGGGTCAAACCGCCGCGAATCCCCGCGCCTTGGCGACGAGGGTGGGGAACACCTCGGCCACCCGCGCGACCGCGGCGTCGGTGGTGAGGGCACCGAGCGAGAGCCGCACCGCGGCGCCGGCAATCTCGGCGGGCACGCCGAGGGCGACGAGCACGTGCGAGGGCTCCACGCTCCCGCTCTGGCAGGCCGAGCCGCCACTGGCGGCGATCCCGGCGAGGTCGAGCGCCATCAACATCGACTCGGCGTCGGTGCCGGGGGCGGAGACGTTGAGGATGTGCGGCGCCCGCATGCCGCCCACGCCGTGCACCACGATGTCGGGCACCCGGGCGCGAATGGCCGACTCGAGCCGGTCGCGCAGCGCGGTGAGCCGCGCGCACTCGGCGTCGTGCTCGCGCAGCGCGCACTCGGCGGCCGTGGCCAGCCCCACGGCAAAGGCGACGTTCTCGGTGCCGGGGCGGCGGCCGCGGTCCTGCGACCCGCCGTGGAAGAGCGACTCGATCGGCGTGCCGCGGCGAATGAACATCGCCCCGGCCCCCTTGGGAGCGCCGATCTTGTGCCCCGACAGGCTCAGCAGGTCCACCGGCTGCCTGGCGGTGTCGATCGCCACCTTACCGAACGCCTGCACCGCGTCGGTGTGGAAGAAGACGCCCCGCGCCTTGGCCTTCCCCGCGAGCCGCGGCACGTCCTGCACCGCACCGATCTCGTTGTTCACCCACATCACCGACACGATCGCCACGTCGTCGCGCACCACGGTATCGAAGTGCTCGGCCCGCACCTGTCCGCTCGGCGTGACCTCGAGCAGGCGCTCCTCGCCCCCTTCCTTCGCCAGCTGGTGCACCGCCGCCAGCACCGCCTTGTGCTCGATCGTGGTGGCCACCACCGCGTTGCGGCCGCCCTTGCGCAGCGCGCGCCAGGTGCCGATGACGGCGAGGTTGTCGGCCTCGGTGCCGCCGGAGGTGAAGCAGACCTCGTCGGCCCTGGCGCCGAGGCAGGTCGCCAGGCGCTCGCGGGCCGCGTCGAGGGCGGCGCGCGCCTCGCGTCCCCAGCGGTGGGTGCTGCTCGGGTTGCCGAAGGCGGCGCCGAGGAACGGGGCCATCGCCTCGCCCACCTCGGGGCGGATTGGCGTCGTCGCGGCGTGGTCGAAGTAGAAGGGACCGGCCATGGCGCAAAATAGCCACGGGACCCCTAGATTTCACCCACGCATGACCGACGCCCAGCCGCACCTCTCCGTCGTCGTCCCCTCGTACAACAACGCCGACCGGCTTCCGGCCTCGCTGCGGGACCTCAAGGCGTTCTGCCACGCGCTCCCGTTCACCTGGGAGCTGATCGTCGTCGACGACTGCAGCCCCGACCCGGAGTCCGAGCGGCTGCTCAGGGAGTTCGCGGCCACCGAGCCCGGGGTGACGCTCATCCGGCAGGAGAGGAACCGGGGCAAGGGGGCGGCGGTCGCGCGGGGAATGCTCACGGCGCGGGGCAAGTTCCGCGTGTTCACCGACGTCGACCTCGCCTACCCGCCGTCGGAGATCCTCGCGATCCTCGGGGCGCTCGAGGCGGGAGCCGACATGGCGGTGGCCTGCCGCGTGGATCCGCGGTCGACGTACATCATGAACGTGGGCTTCTTTCACTACCTCTACACGCGGCACATCATGAGCCGGATCTTCAACCGGATGGTGCGCCTCGTGCTCCTGCGCGACGTGCTCGACACGCAAGCGGGCCTCAAGGGGCTCACCGCGGCGGCGGCGGAGAAGGTCTTCACCCGGCTCACGATCCCGCGGTTCGGCTTCGACGTCGAGGCGATCTTCATCGCCCAGCACCATCGGCTGCGGGTGGACCAGGTGCCGATCACCTTCCGCTACGACAGCGAGCCGACGACGATGAACTTCGGGCGCGACGCGGCGCGGATGCTGCGCGACCTCTGGCACGTGCGCGCGGGCGGGTGGAGTGGGCGGTACGACTAGCCGGGCGCCCCGCCGCGCCGCGGCACCGTGAGCGATCGCGCGGCGACGCTCGTCGTCAACGCCGACGACCTCGGCTTCACCCCCGGGGTGAATCGCGGGATCCTCGAGTGCGCCGCCGCGGGGACCGTCACCAGCGCCAGCGTGATGGTGAACACGCCGGGCTTCGACGACGCGATGGTCGGCGTGCGCGGCGTGAAGCTCGGCCTCGGCCTGCACCTGAACCTGATCGACGGCGATCCGCTCACCGGCGCGTCGTCGCTCCGCGACCCAACAACGGGCGGATTCTGGCGATTCAGGGAGTTCCTCGCGCGGGCCAGCACGGGGCGCGTGCGCGCCGGCGACATCGAGGCAGAGGCCGCGGCCCAGCTCGCGCGACTCCGTGCCGCGACCGGCCTCGCGCCGACGCACATCGACAGCCACCGCCACACGCACGTGCATCCGGTGGCATGGCCCGCGCTGCTCGCCGCCGCGCGTTACGCGGGAGTCCGTGTGGTGCGGGTGCCGCGCGAGCCCCTCGCCACCAACGCCGGCCGCGCCCGCGCGACCCTCAGCAAGGTGCTCTTGGGCGTCGCCATGACCGGCGGGGCGTCACCCCGCTCCGCGGCCAAGGCGGGCTTCCGCTGCGCCGATCACTTCGTCGGCATCTCGCCACAGGGCTCGGCGAGTTTCGAGGACGACGTCATCGCGATGCTCGCCGGTCTCAAGCCTGGCGTCACCGAGTTCATGGTGCATCCGGGGTACGTGGACGACGCGCTCAAGGCGCGGGATGGGTACCAGCTCGAGCGCGAGGTCGAGGTGCGGGCGCTCACTGGCGCCCGCGTGCGTGAGGCGATGCTGGCGCTGGGGACGCGGCTGGTCAGCTTCGCCGCGCGCTAGCCGCGGGCCAATCCTCTCGACGACTGCGAGCGCGGTACGCAGGCGTCGAACGAGTCACGGGCACGGCGTTGGCGCGGTGGACGGATTGGGCGTCGCAGTCATGATCTCATGCCCAGCGACGCTGGCGCGCAGCGGGCCAAACAGCGTCATGTCGATGTGACGGGTCTCGGACTCCACCGGCGGGAGCAGCGGGCCGTATGGGATTTCACGAACGTCGGCGGTGCCGACGATCTCGAGCCTCACCCGCAGCAGCGTCCTGGCGCGGTGGACGATGCGAAATCGCGTCCCGCAGACATACGTGACGTAGAAGCTGTTCGGCGTCGGCACGACCAATTCCGGTCGCTCAGCCGTGATGTACAGGAGCGCGCCGATGGCGGTCACCTTGAGGGAATCGCTGGCGCTCTGATAGTTGAAGTTGTTCAAGAGGTTGGCGATACTCTGGGCGGCGTTCGTTGACGGGGGAACCGAACCGTAGCCCAGGTCCGGCAGGTGACCACCGGAGTTGAAACCTTCGCCGCGCGCGAACACCTGAAACGAACGAGGGTCCATGGCGTCGGCGTTCGGTGCAGCGAACGCCAGCAAAGAGAGGATAGCCCAGCTGCGTACAAGCTCTGGACGGCTCGCGCGCTGCGCCACGGCCGTGAGCGAGTCCAGCAGGCGCTGGTCGCGGATTGCGCGAGAGCTCGTCCACAGATAATCGAGACGAAGCTTGTTCGCCGGGATTCGGCCCCACGCCGCTCCGAGCGCCACCGGGCCGGAAACCGGGCAGAGGCGAATGGCGTGCTCTGCCTCCAGCGCGAGGCCGGTCGGGGTGCCCGTGGTCAGTGCGCTCGCCCATGCTGCGCAGCGGGAGTCTTCCTGCGCGGGCAAGGCGGTGACGCTGGTCCCGGCGAGAACTGCAGCACCGAGAGTCACGAACCCACAACGTGAAGTGTACGATGCCATTCTCATGGGAAGAACCTCAGCCCTGCGCTGGTAGCACCGCACGGGATTTGAAGAGGGTTGCGCGGACTCTGGGGCAGGTCCGTACTAGCCGCCTCAAGGGCGGCTCGCGCTTTCACCGCGTTGGTCATGGCCACCAAATCCTCGTTCGCCTTGGCACCCTGCACGTACCGCTCGAAGATCGGCAGGGCGAGCGAGTCCATCGCGTCGCGGAAGATCCGTGTGTGCGAGTCAACCTGCGAGGCGGGATGCGTCCCCTCGTGCTCTTCGACCTTCAGGAGGAGCGGATACGCTTCGAGGATTGCACGCGTGCAGTAGTTCAGGGGCCCGGGCGGCTGGTCGTGCAGTAACATGTAAATGCTTCCCGGTGCAAGCGCAACGTCGTTGATCCACACCGTATCGCGAATGATCTGGAACGGGGCGAGGCCGATGGCCAGGCCTCTGTTCGGTCCCGAGGCCACAGTGTAGAGACAGGTCGGCGCGACCGCGACGCACGGATTGGTTGCCAATTGTCGCCTGGCAGCTCCAATGTCGTCCCGCTTCACGACCGTGTCCGGCAACTCCGGATTCGGTGGCCCGACCGTCACTGGATCGGGTGCCGCCGTCGGGAAGTGATACGATGGAAAGAGCAACCACGGTCGCGGCAGGACCCTGGCGTCCACCGAAACCGAATCGCGCACGCCGCCCAGTTGGGCGCGCACCGTGATCCTCCCGGAGAGCACCAAGGGCCCCTGCCAATGGTCCCCGGAAGACGCATCGACAATGCTCGAGTCGACAAGGTCCGGGCTCGAGAAGCGCCACACAATGCCCGTCGGCGGCACGCTTCCACTCGTCGCCGCCACCGCGCAACCGGCGATCGAGGTGCGCGTGACCTGAATGACTCCGGACACCGTTGAGTCGCACGTCAGTCTCAACAGCGCCTGCTGCGGCGCCACCGTCACCGAATAGCTGGCATGTACGTACAGATCCGGCACCGTCGACCCGACGTAACCCCGAAAGTGCATCGGGCCGGGCGGCGTGATGTCCACCCGGAACAGGGCCGAGTCCGCCGTCGCCACCTCCAGCGAACCCGTCACGCCAAACGTCAGGCTGTCCGCGCCGCAATCCTCCGGATCGATCAGCTGCATCGGCGTTCGCTTGATCACGGTTCCCGTGCGCCCATAGCCGACCAGCTCGCCGTAGACGCCGGAGCAATGCAGGTAGCCGCTCGAGGTCGCGTCGAACCGCCCGACACCATTCGGGAACGTCAGCGACAGCGGCGCCCATTGACCCTCCGCCTCGGAGAACCATGACCCGATGTAGAGTCGCGGCGACGTGTCGGGCACAAGCGAGTAACTCGGACCCTCCGTGCAGCCGCTCCAGCCCGCGTCGGCATAGCTCGTGGTGCACAGACCGATCTCCGGCACCACGAACTTGAGCGTCGGCGACCCCGCCGCGATGATCCGCCTGAGGCTTGCCGACTCCGCCTGCGTCAGCCCGCCATCCGCCAATCGCTGCCGCGCGTTCGTTGTTGCGCGGACCGCGCGCGCTGGATCGGCGCAGGTGGCGGATACGGCGGCGGCGGCGATCAGCGCCGCCAGAAGGAGGAGGCGACGGCTTGGCCCGCCTGCGGCAGGGGACCAAGGCACCCGAATGCGATTGAGGTACACGCGACGCTCACAATTGCGCGGGTCGTCAAGACCCTCGGTCGCGAAGCTCCGTTGCCTCGCACGCGGGTCCGGTTCACCACCCGCTCGCCTGAGTTAGCATACACCACGGGGGGGAGTGTCAACTCCCTTCAGTACGATTCATCCCGCCCCGTACACCTTCGCGCGCACCGCCCACAGCGCCGGGAAGAACCGCTGGTTCACCGTCCGCTGCAGGTACTTCGCGCCGAGCGTCCCCCCGGTGCCCCCCGTCATCGGCCCGATGATCCGCTCCACCAGCTGCACGTGCAGGAAGCGCCACTTCGCGAACCCCTGCTCGTATTCGAGCAGCTCTTCGGCCAGCATGAACAGCGGCGTCGTTTCCTTGGTCGCGTACACCCCCTCCAGCGTCACGCCGGCCTTGGCCAGCATCGCCTCGTACAGCGCCTGCAGTGTCGGCCGGTCGAGGGCGCGCTGCACCAGCGCCGGAATCGGCCCGTGCTCCGACAGCGCCTGCACGAAGTGGGCTTCGCGCATCCCGCTCGTCGCCTCGATCGCGCGGAACTGCTCGCTCTGCGAACCGCTCGACGTGCCGAGGTAGCCGCGGAACTCGGCGAACCGCTGCGGCGGCAGCGTGTCGAGCGCCGTCAGCGACTGCGACACGATCCCCATCAGCCCATTGAGCCGCTTGAGCGATCCCAGCGAGGCGAGGGCATCGGCCGCCGTCATGTGCGCGACCAGCTGGTCGAGCTCGTGCAGGATCACCTTGAACCAGAGCTCGCTCGCCTGGTGCACGATGATGAACAGCAGCTCGTCAGGGTGTGTGGGAGTGGAGCGCGTCTGCTGCAGCGCCAGCAGCTCCTTGAGCCGCAGGTACGACGGGTAGGTGACGCCGCCTTCGGAGTCGCTCACGAATGGTCCTCGTGTGGCCGTGGGAACATCAGAACGTGCTGACGTCGAGCGACGCCACGTCCTCGACGCGCACCGTCTCGCTCGTCCAGTACGGCTCGCCGTATCGCGCCCGGATCAGCGAACCGTAATGAGCCGCCTGGTGCCGGATCACGTCGTACAGCGATTCGCCGGTGGGATACACCTCCCCCGCCTGCGTCAGCCCGTCGAACTGCGACGCGTAGCACTTGATCGCCTCGAGCTTGCGCTCGAACTGCTCCGAGATATCCACCACGAAGGTCGGCTTGCCGTCGAACTCGCGGTGGGTGAGCGCATGGATCACCTTGAGCGGCCGGTGGGCCGGCGCGTCGGGCGCCACCCTCGCCAGTCCCGCCACGAAGCAGGCGTCGCGCACCAGCTCCGCCGCCACCCGATGGTCCGGATGCCGGCCCCCGATCGCCGGCGCGATCACGATCCGCGGTCGCAGTCGCCGGATCGCCACCGCCAGCTGGGCCCGTGTCTCCGGCGTGTTCACGATCCCCGCATCGGGGAATCCGAGCGTCTCGCGCGAGACCACGCCGAGCACCGTCGCTCCCGCCGCCGCCTCCGCCGCGCGAATGTCGGCGCTGCCGCGCGTTCCGGTCTCGCCCGCCGTCAGGTCGATGATCGCCGTCGTCCGCCCATGGTCGCGCGCCGCGAGCAGCGCCCCGCCGCAGTTGAGCTCCACGTCGTCGCGGTGGGCCGCGATCGCCAGCACGTCGACACCCTTCGCCTCAGCCATGCGCCAGCTCCACCACCGGGGCGCCCTCGGGGGCGCCGGACCGCACCGCGAACACCGCCGCCACCGTGAACACCAGCGCCTCGCCGGCCAGCACGGTCACGTACGCCGCCGTCGGCGAGCCCAGCAGCGAGCGCGCGATGTCGAAGGCGCCGGCGCCGAGCAGGCCGGCCATCCCCATCGCCATCGCCTCCACCGCGCCATACACCCCCATCCGCAGCCCCGACCGGCCGTCCACGTGCGCGGCGCCGAGCTCCATCATCGTCGTCAGCGCCCCGATGCAGAAGATCCCGTTGCCGATGCCGAGCCCGACGACGGCCAGTTTCGCCAGCGGGAGTCCCCCCGCCGTGGGCGACAGCGCGATCAGGACGAAGAAGGCCGCGCTCAGCGCGCATCCCGCGCTCGCCCACCGGCTGGCCGTGCGCGACCGTGCCGCGAACGCCGCCGTGACGATCATGCCCAGCAACATCCCGCCGCGGTGCATGCTCGAGATGCGCGTCGACTCCGCCGGCGTCGCCCCGAAGGCGATCCCGGTGAACGGCTCGAGAATCAGGTCCTGCGCGCTGTACGCCAACATCGAGAGGAACATGAACCAGCAGAAGGCCCGCGCCTCGGAATCGGCCAGCACCGCCCGCAGCGCGCTGCGAAAGTCGGTCCCGCTCCGCTCGCGCACCCGTCGCGCACCGGCCCGCGGGCCGCGCTCGATCCCGCGCACCGCCAGCACCGTCACCGCGCAGGCGATCGCCCCCACCGCCGCCGTCGCCTCCACCAGTCGCGCCCACGTGAACGGTGCGATCAGCCGGCTCGCGACCGCCGTCGTCACGATGAACCCCGCGATCATCACCACCAGCACCAGCGCCGCCGCCCGCGGCCGCCGCTCCGGCGAGACCCGCTCGGCGAGGATCGCGAACAACGGGGTCCCCGCCGCGCTCACCCCCGCCCCCACGCCAAGGAAGCTCAGCGTCGCCACCACGAGCCCCAGCGTGCGGTCGGTCGCGATCCACGCCGCCCCCGCCGCCGCGCCCGTGCCGCACACCGCGAGCAGCACCATGCCCCCCACGATCCACTGCTCGCGCCGACCGGCGCGGTCGGAGCCGTGGCCAAAACTCGGCCGCAGCGCGAACTGGATCGCGAAGTGCAGCGCCACCAGCAGCCCCGGCACCACCGCCGGCAGCGCCAGCTCCACGATCATCACCCGGTTCACGATCGACGTCAGCATCACCACCACTCCCCCGATCGACGCCTGCACCAGCCCCAGCCGCACGATCCGCGGCCACGACATGCTGGCGATCTCGGGAGTGGAGCGATCGGTCGCGTTGAACTCGGGCACTCGAACCTGGACGTCGGGCGTGGGGTTTGCGGGCCGCTCCGTGGCGCGCCGGGACCTGGCCGCCGCGGCGGGCTCCGCGCGGCGCCCCTCAATTTGCATCGTGGGACGGTCTCGGCGCGCCTGCCGCGTTTCAGCGCAGGCGGCCCCCGCCGACCCGCCCTGGCGCCACTGGGCCGCCGGCACGGGCGCGCCGGTTGCGGCGCGCCCCGGGGGTGCCCACCTTCAACGCATGATCGGGCCGGGACGGATACGGTGGCCGGGAACGGTCGGCGTGCTGGCATTCGCGCTGGCCGCGGGCGGTTGCGCCTGGGTGGGCCGTCGCGGCGGCACGCGCGAGCTGTCGATGGCCGAGCTCGCCGCCCACGGCGACGTCGCCGCGCTCGCCCGCATGGGCTCGCTCCGCACCGCGCGCTTCGCCTCCGGCCAGCGCGAAATCCGCGTCTGGTTCGTGATGGCCACCGGCGCCCCCGACCTGCTGCTCCGCGTCGCCAGCGCCGGCGAGAAGCGAAAGGCCACCGGCGAGATCTGGGCGTGGTGGGTCCTCCCCTCGGGAGACGGCGACCGCCGCCTGGCCGCCGAGCGCGAGGACGCCAACGATCGCACGCGCGACTCGGTGCGCGCGGTCTGGCGCTGCACGAGCGTCGAGAGTGCCGGCGGGCACGAGGCCTGCCGGTTGCAGCTCAAGGCCGAGCCCGAGTGGGGGGTGGTGCTGGCGCAGCTCGACTCGCTGCGCGCCTTCACCCTCCCCGACCAGGACTCGCTCCCTCCACCAGACAACGCCCTCCGCGCCGCCACCGAGCGCCGGCCGAGCGAGAACCTGATGATGACCGTCGAGGCCCTCGACGGCGCGGTGTATCGCACCTACTCGTACTCGAATCCCCGTTCGCTTCCCAGCAGCGAAGCCCAGCGCGCCGCGGCGATCGTCGACATGGTCGCGGGCCTTGCCGCCCGTGCCCGCCGGGTGCCGGCACGACTCGCCGCGCCCGCCAAGCCCTGACCGCCGGTCCTTCGCATTCGCATGACGCCGGCCGCTGAGGCCCGCGGCCTGCCGCGCCCCGGCGACCCATGGCTGGGCCTCGCCGTCGCCGGCTGGATCGCCGCTGGCCTCCGGCTCGATGCCGGCGCCTCGGTCGCGGTGCAGCGGGTCGTCGGCGCCGCCACCTGGGCGCTCCTCGTCGCCGCCCTCGTGCGCGAGCGGCCCATGCAGCGCGTGCAGGTGCTCGTCGCCCTCGCCCTCGCGACCCTCGGCGAGTACGCCCTCTCGCCCGGGCTCGGCCTCTACGTCTATCGTCTGCACGACGTGCCGAGCTTCGTCCCGCCGGGCCACGGGCTCGTCTACCTCGCCGCGCTCAACCTCGGGCGATCGGTGCTCACCGGGAGGGCGGGGAAGGGCGTGCTGGTCGCGACCATGGCCGGGCTCGCCGCCTGGTCGGTGTGGGGCGTGACGGTTGCGCCGCGCCAGGACCTGCTCGGCCTCGTGCTCTTCGCCGCCTTTGCCGGCTTCGTCTGGCGCGGCGGGTCGCCGCGCGTCTACGTCGCTTGCGCGCTCCTCTGCACCTGGCTCGAGCTGATCGGCACCTCGCTCGGCAACTGGGCCTGGGCCTCCGGCGCCGGTCCGTTCACGGTCGGCAACCCGCCGAGCGGGATTCCCGGCGCCTACTGCGTGATCGACGTCGTGGCGCTCTCGGCCGGGACGACGCTGGCGCGCTGGTGGGAGCAGCGGGGGGGGATTTCGCTCGACGTGCGGATCGCGGCGCGGGAGGAGACGTAGCGGGCGCCGCGGGAGCAGCCGAACCGCGCGCGGCAGGCGACCTCGCCCGGGGCGGCGTCAGCAGGGCGGCTCGCCCGGCCCGGCCGGGCGCGGCGCGACCGGCGCCGCTGGCGGCACCTTCACCGCCGCCACGCCAGCCACCGGCGTCAGCCCCGATCGCTTTTGCGCGATCTCGCGCACCGACTGCGCCACCCCGTACTCCTCGTCGTAGATCCGCAGCAACTCGAAGAAGTAGGTGATCGCCAGCGGTCCCAGCAGCACGCCCAGCAGCCCGAAGTACCGCAGCCCCGCAAACGCCCCCACCAGCGTCACGAGCGGGTGCACGTTCGAGACGCGACGGTAGATGTACGGCCGCACCAGGTTGTCGATGTTCGCCACCAGCACCACGCCGATCCCGGCCAGGATGGCCGCCCGCGTGTAGTCGCGCTCGACGAGCAGCACCAGCACCCCGGGCACCCACACCAGCGTCCCGCCCACCAGCGGAATCACGCTCGCCAGCGCCGTCACCACTCCCCAGAACGCCGCCCCGGGGAGCCCGACGATCGCGAAACCGGTCCCCACCAGCGCCCCCTGCACCACGGCCACCGCCGCCAGGCCGAGGAAGGTCGCCTGCGTCACGCTCACGAACCGCACCCGCAGCGCCTCGGCGTTCGCCTCGGAGAAGGGAATGAACCGCTTCACCCCCGCCCACACGTCCGCCCCCGACTGGAGCGTGTAGTACAGGCCGAACAGCGCGATCAGGAAGTTCAGCGTGCCCCGGGCCGCGCCCCCCACGATGTCGAACGCCTGCGCCGACAGCCACTGCAGGATCGTCCCGCTCGCCTTCGCCAGCTGCGCCCCCACGTCCATCTCGTACACGCGCTGCGTGCTCAGCCAGGTCAGCACCGCGTTGCTCTGGATCGAGCGGATCGTGGCCGGCGCCTGGTCGATCACGAGTCCCAGCAGGAAGCCCCCCGGCACGATCACCAGCAGCCCCACCAGCAGCAGCACCAGCATCGCCGCGGCGCGCGTGCCGAGGGGCCCCGCCAGCCGCGCGTGCAGCGGCGCCACGAGCACGTGCAGCACCACCACGCCCAGCAGGCCGATCGCGAACGGCGACACCGCGATCAGGATCGCGACGCCCAGCGCGAGGATGATCGCGCCCGTGAAGTGGCGCGGCGAATCGAGGAGGTTGGCCGGCATCGTCAGCGCGGCTGCTCGCCCAGCCGGTGCAGCTCGGCCTCGGCGGCGATGCAGCCGAAGCTCGCCCACGACCCCGACGCCAGCGACCGCCGGTACCACGCCACCGCCTCGGCGCGGCGGCCGTTCAGCAGGTGCCAGGTGCCGATCCCGTTCCCCATCGTGGCCTCGTCGAGCGCGTTGACCGCGCCCGGCGTGGGCCCGAGCAGCGAGTCGGGGGGCAGCTCCCCCTTGTACAGGAGCAGCAGGCGATGATACGAGCCGTTCTCGATCACCGGCAGGTCGCGGGTGATCGGGTCGAGCACGCGCCGCGCCTCGGCGGCGCGGCCGAGCCGCCGCAGCGTCTCGTGCAGCCAGTAGCTCGTGGCGACCCTCGTGTCGACGTTGGGGGCCACCGCGAGGTCCTCGCGGAACGTCTCCGCGGCCTGCGCGAAGCGCCCCTGCAGGTGCTGCGCCAGCCCCAGGTGGTAGCGGATGTTCGTCTGCAGCGTGCTGGTGGGGATCCCGCGCGCGTTTGGCGCCCCGTCGGGCTCGACCTCGTCGGCGACGCCGAGCTGGAGCTGCCGCGCCCTCGCCAGGTCGTCCTCGGCGTTCGCGAACGACCGCACGCTGATGTAACGGTGGCCGCGGAACCGGAGGAAGCGCGCATCCGCCGGGTACTTCGCGACCCCCTGCGAGAAGACCTCGATCGCCTCCTGGAATCGCCCCAGGTAGCCGAGCCGCCGCCCGACCCAGATCAGCGCCAGCGCGCTGTCGGGGTGCGCGTTGAGCGCGCTGCGGGCCGCGGCGAGGTCGGCCTCGAGGCGCTGCTTCACCTCCGGCGCGAGCGATGGCGCGCGGAGTGGCTCGCGGAACAGCGACACCGCCTCGGTGCCCGCCGGCAGCTCGGTGACGGAACTCGTGGTGCTCGTCCGGGTGACGCAGCCCGCCCCCCCCGCCACCAGCGCGGAGAGCGCCAGGAGGCGCGGCGCGAATCGCGCGAGCGGCGGGACCATGGCCGCGAAGCTACCGCCGGAACCGGCGCGGGCAAGCGTCATTCGTAGCGCAGCGCCTCGATCGGGTCGAGCTGCGCCGCCCGCCGCGCCGGGATCACGCCGAACACCAGCCCGATTCCCACGCTCACCCCCAGCGCGATCAGGGTCAGCCCGATCGGCGTCTCGGCCTCGACGCTCATCAGCATCGTCACCCCCTTGCCGGCCGTGAGGCCCACCAGCACCCCGATCAGCCCCCCGATCCCGGTGAGCGTGGCCGCCTCGATCAGGAACTGCAGCAGGATGTCGGCCCGCGTGGCGCCGAGGGCCTTGCGCACCCCGATCTCGCGGGTGCGCGCGGTGACCGACACCATCATGATCGCCATCACGCCGATTCCGCCGACCATCAGCGCCACGCTCGCCAGCACGATCATCACCAGGAAGAAGACTCCCGTGATCGCGTTGAAGGTGTCGAGGATCTGGTCCTGCGTGATCAGGTCGAAGTTGTCCCTGTCGGCGGGGCGCAGGTGCCGCATCTCGCGCATGACCGTGGTGACGGCCTCCTGCGCCGCGGCCACGGTCACGCCGGGGCGCGGCTTGACCGGGATCCAGAGGGCGTTCGTCTTGTCGATCCGGTACTGGTGCTCGTGCATCGCGTACGGGATGATCGCGCCGACCTCCTGGCCCGGCGGGGCGAAGATGTTCGACGGCTCCTGGTAGAGCCCGATCACCGTCGCCGGCCGCCCGCCGATGCTCATCTGCTTGCCCAGCGGCTGTTCGCGGCCGAACAGCCGCGGCACCTGCTTGTCGTTGAGCACCAGCACCGCCGCGCCGCTTCGCATCTCGGCCCGCGTGAACCACCGGCCGGCGACCAGCTCGCCCCCCTGGATCTCCTGGTAGCGGTCGTCGGCGCCGAAGAAGGCCATCGCCCGTGTCCGGTTTCCCTTGTACTCGAGCCGGCCGAACCCCTGCGCCCACAGCGCCGCGTAGCCGACCTCGGGGAGCAGCGCGATCCGCCGCGCGTCGGCCTCGGTCAGGTCGGGGCGCACCCGGATGTACTTGGGGAGCCGGTCGGGATTCACCGGCGTCTTGCTCCACACCTTCAGCACGTAGAAGGTGGTCGGCCCGGCCACCTCGATCGTGTGCACGATCTGGTCCTGGATCCCCTGCACGATCGTGGCCATCGTCATCACCGTCGCCACGCCGATCACCACGCCGAGGATCGTGAGTCCCGACCGCAGGCGGCTCTCGCGGAGCGTGTCCACGGCCATCGCGAGGTTCTCGCGAAACTGGTCGACCGGCAGCCGCACCGCTATTCGGCCCGCAGGGCGGTGATCGGGTCCAGCCTGGCGGCGCGCCGCGCGGGGTAGACGCCGAACACCACCCCCACGCCCGCCCCCAGCACCATCGCCAGCACCACCGACCACCACGTGATGCGCGCCGGCAGCGGCGACACCAGCGCCACGAACGACGCGAACATCCACCCCGACACCACGCCGAGGAGCCCGCCGCAGAGCGCGAGCGCCACCGCCTCGGCGAGGAACTGGCGCTCGATGTCGCGGGCCCGCGCCCCCACCGCCTTGCGGATCCCGATCTCGCGCGTGCGCTCGCTCACCGCCATCAGCATGATGTTCATGATCACGATCCCGCCCACCACGATCCCGATCGCCACCATCGCCGGGATCACCGAGAACAGCACCGCGGTGAGCGACTTCCAGAAGTCCACCAGTGCGTCGGCGGTCTCGATCGAGAAGTTGTTCTCCTGCCCCGGGCGGAGCCGGTGGGCCACCCGCATCGCCTCCTCGGCCCGCCCCATCGCGTCGGCCACGTCCGCCGCGTCGCGCATCTTCACCGAGACGGTCGTGGTGAGCCGGCGGCCGAACAGCATCTCGTAGCGCGTCAGGGGCACCAGGTTGAAGGTGTCGAACGACTGCCCGAGCACCCGCCCCTTGGGCGCGATCACCCCCACCACCTCGAACTGGTCGCCCGCGATCCGGACGAACTGCCCCACCGGGTCGACGTGCTCGAACAGCTTTCCGGCCACGTCGTTGCCGATCACCACCACCGCCCGCCGCTGGTCGAGGTCGACCTCGGTGAGGGGCCGCCCCCGCGCGATCCGGTAGTCCTGCACCTCCTGGTAGGCCGGCGTGATCCCGAACACGACCACGTCGGCCATCGACCGGTCGCGCCAGACGATGTCGCTCTGCGGCGTCGGCCATCCCGACGTGAGCCCGATCGCCACCGCCTCGGGGATCGCCCGGCGCACCGCCGCCGCGTCGGCGAGGGTGATCCGCGGTCGCCGCGCCACGCGCTTCCACATCTCGTCGTCGAAGAAGCCGACCTGCAGCGGCGTGCGCCGCACCTGGAAGGCGTTCGTGCCGATCACCGCCCCGGCGATGTTCTCCTTCACGTACGCGTTCATCCCCTGGATGATCGCCACCACCGCCACGAGGAAGGCCACCGACACGATGATCCCGAGCAGCGTGAAGAACGACCGCAGCTTGTTGGCCCGGATCTGCCCGAGCGCGGTGACGACGACGTCGGCGGTGCGCACCGCCCAAAGTTCACCCGAGGTGGCGTCCCGCCGGAAGTCATCCCCGGTGCCGCCGGCGTCCTCCGGAGCGAGGCGAAGGTTCCGCCGGTGCCGTCGCCCCGTGCTCGGCCCGGGGCGGCGTCACTCGTACCGCAGCGCCTCCACCGGGTCGAGCCGCGACGCCTTCACCGCCGGGAGCATCCCGAAGATCACCCCCGTCAGGGCCGCCCCCACCAGCGACAGCACCACCGCCTCGCCCGGCACCGCCGCCGGCACCGGGGTGTTGGCCCGCACGCCCCACGCGATCAGCGTGCCGATCACCAGCCCGATCGCCGCCCCGATGCTCGTCAGCGTCGCCGCCTCCACCAGGAACTGCCACAGGATCGTCGCCCGCGTCGCCCCCAGCGCCTTGCGCACCCCGATCTCGCGCGTCCGCTCGGTCACCGAGATCATCATGATCGCCACCACCCCCACGCCACCCACCAGCAGCCCCACCGCCGACAGCGCCAAGCCCACCATGAAGATCGCCCCGAACAGCTGGTCGAACACCGCCATCATCCGCTCCTGCGTCACGAGGGCGAAGTTGTTCGGCGCCCCCGGCTTGAGCGCGCGCCTCGACCGCAGCGCCGCCGTCACGTCGTCCATCACGTCCGTCTGCACCGCGCCGTCGCGCGGCTTCACCATGAAGATGATCCCCCGCGTCCACAGGCTCAGGTGCCGCTTGGCCGTCATCATCGGGATGATCGCCCGCGGCTTGTCCGGCCCGCGCCCGTCCATCGTCTTCAGGAAGCCGCCCTTGGTGTGGTACACGCCGATCACCGTGAACGCCTTCCCGTCCACCAGCGCCTGCTTGCCGATCGGGTCCGAGTCGCCGAACAGCTGCGACTTGAGCGAGTCGTTGATGATCATCACCTGCTCGGCGTTCTCGTTCTCCTTCTGCGAGAAGTTGCGCCCCGGGTCGATGTCGCCCGCGTCGGTCTCGATCCACTCGGCGCTGAACGCGTCGTAGCCCACGCTCGCCAGGCTCTTGTCCTTGTACCGCACGCCCACCTGCGAAATCCAGATCTCGGTCACCGCCCGCACGCTCGGCAGCCGCCGCAGCATCTTCGCCTCCTCGGCGGTGAGCGGCGGGTTGCGGCGCTCCGGGCAGCTCTCGTCCGAGCCGTCGCAGCCGCCGAGCTGGATCCCGCGGCGCCGCACCTGGAAGCTCGTCGCCCCGAAGGCGTCCACGTCCTCCTTGAAGCTCATCTTGATCCCGTGCGTGGCCGCCGCCATCGCCACCACCACGAACACCCCCACGGCGACCCCCATGATCGTCAGCGCCGCCCGCACCTTGTTGGAGCGGATCGCCTCGATCGCGATCCCGACCCCCTCGAGGGCCAGGCTGACCCGGCTCACCAGCAGCGACAGCTGCCGCGACACGCGCTCCACGAGGGTCACCGGCTACTCCTGCCGCAGGGCGGCGATCGGGTCGAGCCGCGCGGCGCGGCTGGCCGGGTAGGCGCCGGCCACGATCCCCACCCCGGCCCCCAGCACCAGCGCCACCGCGATCGACCACGGGGCCACGCTCGCCGGCAGCGGCGTCAGCGCCGCGATCAGCTTCGCCCCGCCCAGCCCGAGCACGATCCCGATCGCCGCGCCCACGATCGACAGCGTCGCCGCCTCGACGAGGAACTGCCCCATGATGTCGCGCCGCCGCGCCCCCAGCGCCTTGCGGATGCCGATCTCCCGCGTCCGCTCGGCCACCGCCACCAGCATGATGTTCATGATCACCATCGCCCCCACCACCAGCCCGATCGCCGGCAGCGCCGTGCCGAAGAGCACCAGCTTGCTCTTGATCCCGTCGAAGAACGCCGTCGCCGACTCCGACGTCTCGATCGTGAAGTTGTCGGGGCGCGCCGGGCCCAGCTTTCGCAGGCCCCGCACCTGCTCGCGCACCGACTCCTGGCCCTCCGCCACCGCCGCCTCGCCCGGCGCCTGCACCAGCAGCGCGTCGATGTCGCCGCGCGGGTTCGTCATCCGCCCCATCGGCGAGTGGAACGGCGCGATCGCCATCCGGTCGAGCGAGAATCCGAACACGTTCCCCTGCTTCTCGAGCACCCCCACCACGCGGAACGGCACGCCCCGCACCCGCAGCTCGCGCCCCACCGGGTCGAGGTTGGGGTAGAAGTGCGCCGCGATCTCGGTGCCGATCACGATCACCGGCAGCCCGATCTCCTCCTCCTGCCTCGTGAACACGCGCCCGCTCGTCACCGCGTACTTCTTGATCGCGAAGTAGTCCTTGTCGGCGGCGATCGCCATCACCTGGCGCGGCCGGGCGTAGGGCGTGGTCGCGTAGATGAACTCGCTCGACTCGATCGCGCTCCGGAAGTCGTTGCCGAGCCCCTCGCGCACCTGCCGCACCTCCGGTTCGTACACCCGTGGCCGGCGCTGCCACTCGCGCCACGTCGCCTCGCTCACGTGCCCCATCTGGAAGTCGGGGCGGCGGCGGAAGGTGAAGGTGTTGAAGCCGATCAGCTTGCCGGCGAAGTCCTCCTTCACGTACCTGCTCATCCCCTCGACGATCGACACCACCGCGACGAGGAACATCACGCCGATCATCACCCCGAGCAGCGTGAAGAAGCTCTTCAGCTTCTGCACGCGGATCGTCGCCAGCGCCAGGCGCACCGCCTCCAGGAAGTTCATCGCGTCACTCGAATCGAAGGGCTTCCACCGGGTCCAGCCGCGCCGCGCGGGCCGCCGGCAGCATGCCGAAGGCCACGCCGGTCAGCGCGCTCGCCCCGATCGCCGCCACGATCGCCAGCGGCGGGATCGACGCCTCGATCGGCGTCGTCGCCCGCACCACCAGCGCCACGACCCACCCCAGTGCCAGTCCGGCCAGCGCGCCCACCCCCGTGAGGGTCACCGCCTCCACGAGGAACTGGTACAGGATCGTGCCACGGGTCGCGCCGAGCGCCTTGCGCACCCCGATCTCGCGCGTCCGCTCGGTCACCGAGATCATCATGATCGCCACCACCCCCACGCCCCCCACCAGCAGTCCCACCGCCGACAGCGCGATCATCACCAGGAACATCGTCCCGAAGATCCTGTTGTACATCTCGAACAGCTTGTCCTGCGTGATGATCGCGAAGTTCGACTCCACGCTCGGCCGCAGCCCGCGCAGCCCCCGCAGCGTCGCCGTCACGTCGTCGATCATCTCCACCTGGCTCACCGTCGCCCGCGGCTTGACCGCCAGCCCCATGTCGTCGGCGCGCGCGTTCAGGCTGCGCACCACGGCGTTGATCGACATCACGGCCTTCGGCCGGTCGTGGCCGCTCAGGAAGCTCGAGTTGTCCCGGTACACCCCGACCACGGTGAACGGGATCCCGTTCATCGCCACGACCTTGTCGAGCGGGTCGGACTCGCCGAACAGCCGGTTCGCCGCCGTCGTGCTCAGCACCATCACCCGGGCGCCGCTGCGCGCCTCGGCGTCGGTGAAGGCGCGGCCCCCCGGCAGGAGCTCGGGGGCGCCGATCGTCGTCCAGTTCGACGTGTACGCCTCGACCCCGACGCTCGGCAGCATCCGGTCGCGGTACTTCGCCGCCGCCGACCAGTCGATCCGCCCCCCCACGCTCGCCGCCGTGCTCAGCCGCGACAGCGCCTCCAGCTCGTTCATCCGGATCGGCGGGTTCGACAGCCACCTGCAGGTCTCTCCCGAGCCGTCGCAGGCCTCGAACGTGAACGGGTACCGCGACACGAAGAAGGTCGTCGGCCCGGTGGACTCGAAGTCCCGCGCCACGCTCACGTTGATCCCGTGCACCGCCGCCGAGATCACCACCACGGCGAAGACGCCGATGCCGACCCCGAGGATCGTCAGCCCGGCCCGCACCTTGTTCGCCCGGATCGCGTCGAGGGCGATCTTCACCCCCTCCGTGACGCCGTACAGCCGGGCCGCGATCGGGGCCATGCGCTACTCCTGCCGCAGGGCGGCGATCGGGTCGAGCAGCGAGGCCCGCGACGCGGGGTAGATTCCCGACACGATCCCCACCCCCGCGCCCAGCAGCACCCCGACCGCGATCGACCACGGCGCCACGCTTGCCGGCAGCGGCGTCACGGCCGCGATCGCCTCGGCCAGCCCGATCCCGAGCAGGATCCCCAGCGCCGCGCCAAGGGTCGACAGCGTCGCCGACTCGATCAGGAACTGCGACATCACGTCGCGGCGGCGGGCGCCGAGTGCCTTGCGCACCCCGATCTCCCGCGTCCGCTCGGCGACCGCGACCAGCATGATGTTCATGATCACGATCGCGCCCACCACCAGTCCGAGGGCGGGGAGGGCCACGCCGGCCAGCACCAGGTAGCGCTTGATCCTGGTCCAGAACTCGAGCGCCGACTCGCTCGTCTCGAGCGAGAAGTTGTCGTCCTGGCCCGGATGCAGGCGGTGGCGGGCGCGCATCAGGGCGCGCGTGTGTTCCTGCGCGTCGGCGAGCACCGTGGGATCGGGCGCCTGCACCGCGATCGCATCGATCACGTGCGGGCGCCGGTTGAGCAGCCGGTGCACGGGGGCCTTGAACGGCGCGATGGCGAAGTTGTCGAACGATATCCCGAACGCGCTCCCCTGGGGCTCGGCGATCCCGATCACCGTGTAGGGGAGGCCCCCCATCCTGAGCTCGCGCCCGATCGGGTCGACGCCGGGGAAGAGCCGCCGCTGCAGCTCCTGCCCGACCACGATCACGTTCCCGCCAAGGACGACCTCCTGCGTGGTGAAGACCCGGCCGCGCGTGACGGCCATCTTCTTCAGCCCGAAGTAGTCGCCATCGACGGCGAGCACGCGCGCATTGCGGGGGCGCGAGTACCGCGACTCGACCCTGAGGTTGTCCTCGCTGTACATCGCCCACCGCACCCCCTCGGGGAGGGCGTCCACCACCGGCTGCACGTCGCTCTCCATGATCCGCGGCCGGCGGCTGTACGACAGCCATACCGCCTCGTCCACGTCGCCGATGTTGATGTTGGGGCGGCGCCGGAGCTCGAAGGTGTTGATCCCGATGATCTTGCCGACGAGGTCCTCCTCCATGTAGCGCCCCATGCCCTCGACGATCGACACCACCGCGATCAGGAACATCACGCCGATCGTGACGCCGAGCAGCGTGAAGACGCTCTTGAGCTTCTGCACGCGGATCGTGTCGAGCGCGAGCCGGATGGCGTCGAACAAGGGCATGGCTCGTCGGGCGTGGGAGGGGGGAGGGGGCGCCGGGACGGCGCCCCCCCGGGAACCTGCTAGTGCGCGCTGCCCTGCTGGCGCAGCCGCGTGCTGAACGCGTCCTGTCGCTCGTCGCTCGACACCACGCCGTCGCGCAGCACCACGACCCGGCGCGCGTTCTGCGCGATGTCGGGCTCGTGCGTCACCATGATCACCGTCTGGCCCTGCGAGGCGAGCTCGGCGAACACCCGCATGATCTCCTCGCTGGTGGTCGAGTCGAGGTTGCCCGTCGGTTCGTCGGCGAGCAGGATCGACGGGCGGTTCACGAGGGCGCGGGCGATCGCCACGCGCTGGCGCTGGCCGCCCGAGAGCTCGTTGGGCTTGTGGTGCACGCGGTCGCCCAGCTGCACGCGGGTGAGCGCCTCGGTGGCCCGCGCCCGCCGCTCGGCCGCCGGCACGCCGGCGTACACGAGCGGGAGCTCCACGTTGTGCAGCGCCGACGCGCGCGGCAGCAGGTTGAACGTCTGGAAGACGAACCCGATCTCCTTGTTGCGCACGTGCGCCAGGGCGTCGTCGCTCATCTGCGACACGAGCTGGCCGTTGAGCCAGTACTCGCCCTCGTTGGGCGTGTCGAGGCAGCCGATCATGTTCATCAGCGTCGACTTGCCCGACCCCGAGGGGCCCATGATCGCGACGTATTCGTTGCGGCGCACGGCGAGGTCCACGCCGCGCAGGGCCCGCACGATTTCGCCCCCCATGTCGTAGCTGCGCTTGATGCCCCGGGTCACGATCACCCACTCGCCGGTGGGGGCCGCGCCGGTTTCCGAGACGACCGCCCTGCGCTCGGCGGTCGTGCCAAGCGGGGCGTCGCCCGCCGTCAGGTCCGTGGTGGTCGTCACGACTTCGCTCCCTCGGGTTTCTTGGCGTCCTTGGCCGCGGCCTCGCGGATCAGCGCGCCGTCCTTGAGCTCGCGAATGGCCTGGTAGGTGCCACCCACGATCTTCTCGCCGCCCTTGAGGCCCGTGATGACCTCGAAGTACTTCTCGCCGGCGATCCCCACCTTTACGGGGCGGAACGACACCTTGTTGTCCGTGCCGACCACGAACACCCCCTCCACGTCCTTCTTGCCGACCTGCTTGGCGGGCGCCGCCTTGCCGAGCGTGACCCCCGTGTCCCTCGACGCCAGCTCCTCGTTCTCCCGCACCGTGAGCGCGATGATCGGGATCGACAGCACCTGCCGGCGCGTGTCGGTGATGATCTTGGCCGTCGCCGAGAAATCCGGACGGGTGTCCTTGGGGGCGTTCACCAGCTGGATCGTGACCTCGTAGTCGATCGCCTGGTCGGCGGTCGTCGTGGTGGCGCCCTTCACCGAGCTGTTGGAGATCTTCACCACCCGCCCGAGGAAGGTTGTGTCGGGGAAGGCGTCGAGCTGCACGATCGCCGAGTCGCCGATCGCGATCCGGGCCACGTCGGTCTCGTCGACCTTGACCTTGGTCTCCAGCACCGACATGTCGGCGATGGTGAGCAGCGTGGCGGCGTCCTTGTTGAGGGTCCCCTGGATCGCCGTCTCGCCGTTCTCGACGTTGAGCCGCGTGACGCGGCCGCTCATCGGCGCCGTGATCGTGGTGCGCGAGAGCTGCCACCTCGCGTCCTTGAGGCTGGCGGCGTTCTGCTCCACCTGGTGCTCGGCGGCCGCAAACAGCTCCTTGTTGACCTCGGTGGCGGTGCGCAACTGCTCCAGCTGCTCGTCGCTCACCAGCCCGGCGTTCGACTTCTTGATCTCCAGCGAGCGCTGGTAGCTGCGCTGCGCCTGGTCGAGGTTGGCCTTGGCCTGCGCGGCGCTCGCCCTGGCCGACGACAGCGCGGCCTCGCTGCGCTGCACCGTGCCCTCGAACTGCCGCGGGTCGATCTGGAGGAGGAACTGCCCCTCCCGGACCATCTCGCCCTCCTTCACCGCCAGCCGCACGATCCGGCCGGTGATGTCGGCGCTGAGGTTGACCTTGAGGCGGGGCTGCACCTGCCCGCTCGCGGTCACGGAGGCGACGAGGTCCCGCTTCTGGACGCCCTCGACCCGCACCTCGACCGGCTTCGGGCCGCCCTTGGCGGCCATGGACGCGCCGGCGACGGCGACGACGAGCCCGACGGCTCCCAGCAGGGACCACTTCATGCGCTTGCTCATTTGAATCCTCGGGACGGACTAGCGAAGGGGGCGGCCGATCGCGCTCTCGAGCGCCGCGAAATCGCGATGGAACTGGAAGATGGCGGCAATGCGGTCGTTCTCTGCCCGCGCGTAGTCGGCGCGCGCCTGGATCAGGTCCACGAGCGTGTTGAGGCCCACCCGGTACCGCTGCTCGGACAGGTTGAGGGCCTCACGGGCGGTCTGGGCGTTCTGCCCATTCAGGTTCACGGACTGCACGTCGGTCTGCAGGGTGAGGTAGGCGGCCGTGACGTCGGCCGTCAGCTTCAGCTCCAGCGCCCGCACGTTGTAAGACGCGTCCGAGCGCGTTGCCGTTGCCTCCCGCACCTGCTGCTCCCGCCGGAACCCGTTGAAGATGGGGTACGACAGGCCCATGCTGACCGTGTACGGGTTGCGCGTGAAGTCGAACGGGAACCGCGCGTCGGCCGCCCGCGCCGCCGTCTGCGAGGCCGCGGGGAGGGTGGAGATGTAACTCCCCTCCACGTACTTCTGGGTGTACCCGCTGATGCTGGCCTGGAGGCCGAAGGTGGGCAGGTAGGTGGCCTTGGCCCGGCGCACGCCGATCCCCGCCGCGTCCTCGCGGAGCTTCACGGCGCGGTAGGCGGGGTTCGACCGGCGGGCCTCGTCGAGCAGCTGCTCGAGCGACAGGGCGGGGGCCTGCACCGGGAGCTCGGTCGTCAGCCGGACATCGCCCGGCTGGTTCACCCCGAGCTGCTGGAAGAGCCGCAGCTTTTCCACCTCGGCCTGGTTGTGCGCCTGCAGCGAGGCCACCCGCTGCTGCCCGACCTGCACCTCGGCCCGTCGCACGTCGAGGTCGGTGCTGGCACCGGCGGCGAGGCGGGCCCGCGCGAAGTCGAGCTGCACTTGCGTGTTCGCCAGCAGGGTGTCCTGCAGGCGGGCGAGCGCGGACTGCTGCAGGGCCAGGATGTACTGGCTCACGACGCCCTGGCGCAGGATCATCCCGGCGTTCTCGGCATCCGCCTCCGCGGCCCCGAGGCCGGCCTTCTGCTGGCCGGGATTCATCCAGGTGCCCGGGCTGAGGTCCACGCTGGCGTCGAACGACAGGTTGGTGTTCAGCGTGGAGGAAACGGCGCCGAAGCTGACACCGCCGAAGAACTGCGGGAGTCCCTCGCGATAGCCGCTCGACAGGTTCGTGTTGAACGTGGGGATGAAGGCGCCGTAGGCGGTGCGGACCGCGGCGCCGGCGCGGTCCCTCCCCGTCAGCGACTGGAGGTAGAGCGGGTTGTTGCGACGGGCAAGGGCAAGGGCGTCGTCGAGCGAGAGGCTCGGGCCGGCGGGAGCCGCGGCCGCCGGGCGCGACGGCGCCGGGTTCTGCGCGGCGGCGAGGGGGGCGACGGCCAGGAGGAGCAGGAGGGAGGATGTCGGTCGCATCTCAGGGCGATGATTGGAGACGCGACCCGTACGCACCCCCGGCGACGGGGGTTTCAGCGGGGGTTTTCGGCTCGTTTCGGGGGGTCGTCGCGGAGGGCGACGAGCCCCTGCGCCGCGACCACGACCTTGAGCACGAGCCCGTCGGCGTCAACCCACACCTGCCGCTCCACGCCGTCGGCGCCGGTGGCGAGGAAGGTCGTGGCGGCGAGGGGCTGGCCGCCGATGTCCACCGTCTGCGAGCCCCGGTCCACGATGCGGAGGAGTTCCTGCCGGTTGCGGCGGGCGGCGATCACCGGCAGGACCCGCGGCCCCCGCCGCCGCGCCACGAAGAAGTACTGGTGGAAGATGTCGTCGTCGAGCAGCACCGCCCCGTCGGCGACCAGGAACTCGCGCACCGCGTCGTGCCGGGGCGTGGTGATGCGCGCGCTGACACGGCCGGCGCCGAAGCTCCCGCCCCAGCGCTCCTCCACCTCGGCCCCCCGGCGCACCTCGACCTGGTAGCTCACGGGCGATCCCGAGGGACGAGCGGAGAGTGCCGGAAAGAGGCGCCGGTCGTCGTAGACGGCGCTGGCCTGCGCCACGAATATCGTGGTCGCATTGGGCCCCGGCGCGCTCCGGATGCTGAACTCCTCGCGCCCGATCCGCACGCCATTCCGGGTGACGGTGAAGCTCCCTTCGTCCACCAGCGTGACCTGGGCCGCGGCGCGCACCGCACCGGCCGCCAGGAGGGCGGCCGCCGCGAGGCAGGCGCGCAGGGTGGGGGCGCGGACGGGAACGCGGCGCGGCATGTCGGTAGAATGATAGCGGCGCCGCGGGTGGCCCGGTCGCCACCCGGGCCCGGGCGCGCCACCTGAGGGGGGACCACCACGCGGATGGCAGCAGCGAACGAGCAGCGGATGCGGTGGGGATGGCTCGTGGCGGCGGGCGCCGCGCTGATCGGCGCCGGCGGGTGGCTGCGCGTGCCCACCCCGTGGCTGTTGTGGACGATCGGCGCCGGCTCGGTGGTCATGTTCCTGCTCGGGCTGCGCTTCGCCGACGGGCGCCGCCGGGCGATGATCGCCGCCGTCCTCACCGGGGCGTTCGCGGCGGTGGGCACCGGCGCGCAGCGCCAGCTGGCGCACATCGCCCGCGACTGGACCGGGTACGCGCAGGGGGTCGAGCGCGACGGCGCGCGTGCGCTGCACACCGCGCTCGACGACGCGCTGGCCCGTGCCCGGGCGGCGGCCGAGGCGGCGGTGGCCGCTCCTCCCACCGGCCCGGACTCGACGGTGCCCCTTTCGCGGCCGGACCAGGGGCGGGGCGACGTTGGCGTGGCGCGCTGGCGGAACGGGCGCCTCGCCGGGTGGGCGGGAACGATGCGCGTTCCCCCCGAGTCGATGACGGCCCCGGTGGGGGCGGCCTTCACGCCCTTCTACCTCGTGCTCTACGTGAACGCGGTGCGCGGCGCCGACCGCGCGATCGCCACGGTGGTGGTGCACGCCGAGCCTCCGGCGGACAAGCTGGCGGCGGCGCTGGACGAGCCGGTGGCGCTCGAGACGGGCGTGCGGGGGTTCGGCTATGCCCCCGGGGCGGCGCCCCGCACGGGACTCACCCCGTTTGCGGTGGACAGTGTGGTGCTGTTCCAGTCGCGCCCCGCCCCGGCGCTGCGCGAGGCGGCGCAGGTGCAGGCCCTCGACGCGGCGCGCCGCCGCGGGGGACCGCTGCTGGCGCTGGCGATCATTGCCGCGATCGCGGCGGCGTGGGGGCGCGGGTCGAGCCTGCGGGGGCGCCTGGTGGCGCTCTGGATTGCGGCGGCGGTGGTCTCGGTGGTGCCGCTCAACGCGTACTCGAACCTCTCGCGGCTGTTCGACGCCGGCGTGTACTACGCGGGGTTTGGCGGGCCCTTCACCGCCAACCTGGCGGCGCTGATGCTCACCAGCGCACTGACCCTGCTGGGGCTGATGGCGCTGCAACGGGCGCCCGGACAGTTCCTCCGCCGCTGGCAGGCGGCGGTGACGGTGGTCGTGCTCGCCGGCCTCGGCCCGCTGCTGCTGCGCGACCTGGCGCAGGGCATCGTGGTGCCCCCGGACGGGATCTCCTTCTCGCTGTTCGTGGGGTGGCAGGTCGCGCTCTTCCTGGCGGGCATGGCGATTGTTGTGGCGGGGATCGCGGCCGGCCGCGATGCGCGGGCGGCGCGGCGGGGGCTCGGCGCCTGGGTGGGTCCCGTCATCGCCGCCGGCGCCGCCCTCGCCGCGCCACTCCTGTGGCGGGCCCAGGAGGGCTGGCCGGACTGGTACACGGTGCTGTGGGCGGTCGCCATTCTGGCCCTCGCGCTGGCCCGGCGAACCAAGTGGTTCCTCGTGACGTGCGCGGTGGTGGCGGGGTGCGGCGCGGTGACACTGGTCTGGGGGGCGACGTCGAAGGCCCGGGCCGAGCTCGCGCAAGCCGACGTGCGCGGGCTGCGGAGCATCGACCACGAGACGATGATGCTGGTCGAGCGCTTTGCGCAGAGCGAGATCGTGCTTGGCCCGTCGTCGAGCCGCGCCGAGCTGCTCTCGCGGTACGCGAAGTCGGACCTCGCGGCCGCGGGCAACCCCGTGCACCTTGCAAGCTGGCGCCCGGACGGCCGGCTGGCCGCGCTGCTGGAGCTGTCGCCCTTCCCGGAGCGGCTTGGCGACGTGCAGCGCCTCGCCGACGAGGCCCGGCGATCGGGGTCGGTGCGGCTGGCGCGTTCGGCGGCGGTGCCGTGGCTCCAGGTGGTCGTCGCGATCCCGCACGCGAGCGGCGCCGTGAGCACGGTGGTCGTGGCGCCCCGCACGCGGCTCATTCCCGACGCCCCGTTCGCCCGGTTCCTCGGCCTTGGGGCGCCGGCCACGCGAGAGCCGCCCTACGCGCTGATCCTGCTGTCGATCGGCACCCACGGCACCACGGTGCGCGAGCGGGAGCGGTGGGTGCGGCACGGCTACGAGGTGCACGGGGACTGGGAGCTGAACGCCGCGAGCTGGCCGTTGCGCGTGCACGCCGTGATCGAGCTCCGCCCGATGGAAGTGCTGGTGCCGCGCGGCGCGCTGCTGGTGCTGCTCGACGTGGTGCTCGTGGGGTTGCTGTGGGCGGCCAACGCGGCCGCGGGCGGTGCCCTGCCGCGCTGGCTCCGGCAGCGGCGCGACGCGTGGCTGGGGGGATTTCGCGCCCGGATCACGATCGCGCTGTTCGCGTTCGCGCTGCTGCCGGTGCTGGTGTTCGCCGCCGTGGCGGTGCGGCGCCTGCAGAACGACGACCGACGGTCGCGCGAGCTGGTGGTGCTCGAGACGCTGCGCGGCGCGATCTCGACGCGGGAGCTGGGCCAGCTCGAGGAGATCTCGCGCCGCTTCGCCACCCCGCTCCTGCTCTACGCCGACGGCGCCTTGCGGCAGGCGAGCGAGCCGCTGCATGACCTGCTCGCGCCCACGGGCCGGTTCCTCGACCCCGCGCTGCGCGAGGGCACGGCGCGGGAGGAGTTGCTGGCAACCACGCGCTCGGAAGCGGTCGGCCCGGAGACCGCCCTGATGGGTTTTCGCTCGGTGGACGTGGCCGACGCCCCCCAGCGCTTCGTCCTCGCGGCGCCCGCCCGAGCCGACGAGTCGGGGCTCGACCGGCGCCGCGACGACCTGCTGATCTTCCTGCTGTTCGCGGCGGCAATGGCGGCCCTTGCCGCGCTCTGGCTCTCGGGGGCGGCGGCCCGCCAGCTCGCCAAGCCGATCGACGCGCTGCGGCGCGGCGCCCTCGCCCTGGCCGGCGGCGGGTCGGCGCCCCTCCCGGTGACCGGCCCGACGGAGTTTGGCCCGGTGTTCAGCGCCTTCCGGCGCATGGACGCCGACCTTGGCGCCAGCCGGCGCGCGCTCGAGGAGGCGCAGCGCCGCACGACGGCGGTGCTGCGCAACGTCGCGTCGGGCGTGATCGCGGTCGACGAGCGCGGGGCGGTGGTGCTCGCCAACCCGCGCGCCGAGGCGCTCGCCGGCGGCCCGCTCCCACCGGGGCAGGTGCCCCTTGGCGGCATTGGCGCGCGGCTCGCCGACGCCGCGCGCCGGTTCGCCGAGGCGGGGGGCGACGAGCGCACCGAGGAGCGGGAGTTCGACGTCGAAGCGGGCGCGCGACAGCTGCACGCCCGCCTCACGCGGCTGCCGGCGAGCGGCGGCGTGGTGATCACGGTCGACGACGTGACCGAGCTGGCGCGGGCGCAGCGCGTGCTGGCGTGGGGGGAGATGGCGCAGCAGGTGGCGCACGAGATCAAGAATCCCCTCACGCCGATCCGCCTCGGGGTGCAGCACCTGCAGCGCGCCCGCCATGACGGCCGGGTGGACTTCGACCGCGTGCTCGAGCAGAACGCGGAGCGGATCCTCGCCGAGATCGACCGGCTGGACGAGATCGCGCGAACCTTCGCGAGGTACGGCACCACGCTGGCCGGGCGCCCGGGCGTCGCTCCGGTGGACGTGGCAGCGGTGCTGCGCGACGTGCTCGCGCTCGAGCGGCTGGGCGGCGAGGGATCGGTGGCGTGGAGCCTCGACGGCGCGGACCAGGCGGTGCGCGCCGTGGCCCGCGAGGACGAGCTGCGCGAGGTGCTGCTCAACGTGCTCGAGAATGCCCGGCTGGCCGGGGCGCGGCGGGTGGCGGTAACCCTCGGCCGCGCCAATGGCCGGGTGACGGTGGCGGTGCGGGACGACGGCGAGGGCATCGCCGCCGAGGCGCTGCCGCGGGTGTTCGAGCCGCACTTCAGCACGCGCACGAGCGGCAGCGGCCTCGGGCTCGCGATCTGCCGCCGGCTGGTGGAGGGGTGGGGGGGCACGATCGTCCTGACGAGCGAGCGCGGCCGTGGCACGACCGTGACGCTCGCGCTGGCTTCCGCCGCGGACGGTGCCCAACTTCCGGCATCATGAGTGCGACGTGACCGCGCGCCATCGCTGCCGACCGGGGACGCCGTGAGCGGCACACCGACCACCAGCGGCTCGCACCGCGCGATCCCGGGGACGCCGACCGGCGCGAGCGGGCAGCACCGTGCGATGCAGCCTGTGCCGCCGCACCTGGCCGGGTGGCAGCTCCCGCCGGAGTGGCGCTGGGGGCCGATGGGGGTCTTCTCCGACCACCGCCACTCGCAGGAAGTGATCGACGCGCTCGGCCGCTCGCTGGCGTTGATCAGCGCCCCCGACCCCGCCCATGCCGACTGGCTGCACGAGGAGGCGCGGCTGCTGGCGCACTCGAGCCACCCCACGGTGCCGACAACCTACCACTACTGGTCCAAGCACACCGACAGCCGCCGCGGCCCGGGCTACCTGCGGCGCTGGATCGCGGGCGAGACGGTCGGGGCGCGGTCGCGGCGCGTCGGGACCGAGGGCGTGGCGTACATGCTCACGATCCTGCGGGCGGCGGGGTCGGCGCTGGCCTACCTGCACGACAGCGGCATCGTGCACGGCGCGCTCTCGGCGGAGCACACCTGGGTCACGCCCACCGGTCGGGTCTGGCTGATCGGGTGGGAATGGGCGGTGCCCAAGGGAATGATCCCGGAGGGGCTGCGCCCGGACCTGTCGATCGTGCCCGCGGCGCCGGAGCAGGTGGGCGCCCCCTGGTCGCCGACCCTCGCCAGCGACCAGTGGCAGCTGGCCGCGATGTGCTTCTCGGCGCTCACCGGGGAGCCGCCGCCGGTGGCCGACATCCCGCCCGTGCGGTGGGTGGCGCCGGAGGTGCCGGAGTCGGTCGCGGCCCTGATCGACCGCGCGCTGTCGGTCGATCCCGGGGCGCGCTACCCGAGCGTCGCCGCGTTGCTGCGCGCGGTCGACCGCACGATCGCCCCGCGCACGCTGCTCACCAACATCGACGAGACGGCGCAGCGGCCCAGGGACGAGTCGGACGAGTCGCGGCTGCGCTGGGCGACGTCGGACGACTATGAAGTGATCGCACCGCTCGGGCGGGGGTCGTTCGGCTCGGTGTGGCGGGTGCGCGACCTCGCGCTCGGCCGCGAGGTGGCACTCAAGATGCTGCACCCCGACATCGCGAAGATGCCGAGCGTGGTCGCCCGCTTCCAGCGGGAGGCGCGGCTGGCGGCGCAGCTCGCGCACCCCGCGATCGTGCCGATCTACGACTGGGACAGCCGGGGCGAGGTGAGCTGGTACACCATGGAACTCGCCGAGGGTGGCTCGGTGGCGCAGCTCGTCGCGCGGCAGGGGCCGCGGCCGCTGGAGGAACTGGCGCCGCAGGTCTACATGGTGCTCGACGGCCTCGAGGCGGCGCACGCGATCAGCATCATCCACCGCGACCTGAAGCCCGAGAACATCCTCATCGACCGCTACTGGCGGTGGCGGGTGGCCGACTTCGGGATCGCCAACGTGATGGGCGAGGACGCCGCCACGATCACGGGGACGCCGGCCTTCGCCGCGCCGGAACAGCTTCTCGGCGAGCCGCAGGGGCCGCTGGCGGACTGCTTCGCCGCCGGCGCGATCATCGCCTACGCGCTCACGGGGCGCCCGCCATTCGGCGAGGACAGCGGGCAGCTGATCCTCAGGCGGCAGCTCGGCGGGGAGTTCGACGCGACGCCCTATCCCGAGCCGATCGCCGAGTTCCTGCGGCGGGCGCTGGCGGCGGCGCCGGAGAAGCGGTTCGGCGATGCGTTCACCATGAAGACGGCCTGGCTGCAGGCGGTGGACGAGACGATGGACGAGGAACGGCGCCAGGCGAGCTGGTGGACCCGGCTCTTTCGCGGCGGCTGACGGCGCGCCCCCCGCATCCGGGCGACGGCGTCGGTGGAATCCCGACGCGACCGCGCACCAGCTTCGCCGCGACGCGGTAGCGCGCGGGGGCGCCGCCCCGTTTGCTTTCGCCACGCATGCGCGAGACCCCCCGCTCCGTCTTCCTCGACCCGTCCGGCTGGCGGTGGCGGCAGGTGCGCCGCCTGGCGACGGCGGCGGGGATGCTCACCACCCTCCTCGCCGCGGTGGTGGTGGCCGGGGTGCTGCTGCCGCCGCTGCTGCCGGGGTCGACCTGGAGCCTCGCCCCCTCGGTGCCGGCGCGGGCGATGTTCACCCGCGCCGACCGCGAGACCCTCGCCGCGCGGCGCCGGCTGCAGGAGGAGCTGCGCAAGGTGAACGCGCCGCCGGTGCGGCGTCCGGCCCGGCTGCCGCTGGTCGAGTGGGCGGGGCCCGCGCGGCCCAAGGGGCTCGACGAGCCGATCATCGCCGGCTTCTACGTGAACTGGGACGACAACTCGTTCGTGTCGCTCAAGAACCACGCCACGCGCATGGACTGGGTGATCTGCGAGTGGGCCTTCGTGGACCCCAGCGGGGACTCGCTCCAGCTCAAGGTCGACCGGCGAGTGCCGTACACGCTCAGGCAACTCGTGCCCGACGAGGCCGAGCGTCCGCAGATCCTGCTGATGGTGAGCAACGCGCAGAACGCCAGCACCTTCGACGTGAGCCGGTTGCGCCGCCTCGTGTCGCGCCCCGCGGTGCGGAAGAAGGTCGTCGCCCAGATCGCCTCGGCGGTCACGCAGTACGGGCTCGGCGGGGTGACGATCGACTTCGAGAACATCCCGGCCGGCCTCGAGGACGACTTCCTCGCCTTCTCGCGCGAGGTGCGCGCGGCGATGCAGCCGATCGGCCGCCTCACCACGCAGGCGGTGGCCCCGTACGAGAGCATCGACTTCATCCGCCGGCTCGGCGCGCTGAACGACCATGTGATCATGATGCTGTACGACGAGCACTCGCAGCCCGGCGCGCCGGGGCCGGTGGCGAGCCAGGCGTGGTACGTGCGGCACGCGCGCGAGGCGATCGCGGCGCTCCCGCCCCGCACCGCCATCCTCGGCATCGGGGCGTACGGCTACGACTGGAGCGACGCCACGGGGCGCACGGTCGCCACCAACCAGACCTTCCAGGACGTGATGAAGAAGGCCGGCCCGCGCACCGGCTCGGTGCGGGTCGACCCGCAGTCGCTGACGCCCTTCCTGGCGTGGACCGACGCCGACTCGAGCGACCACCTGACCTGGTACCTCGACGCGACCACCGCGTGGAACCAGATCCGCGCCGGGGCCCGCCTCGGCGCCGCCGGGCACGCCATCTGGCGCCTCGGCTCCGAGGACCCGTCGCTGTGGGGGGTGCTCTCCAAGCACGGGCTCGACGCCACGCCGCGCGGGATGGAGGCGATTCCCGGCGGGTACGACGTGGAGTTCGAGGGCGACGGCGAGATCCTGCGCCTTGCCGCCCGTCCCACCGACGGCCGGCGTCGCGTGACGACCGATGCGGCGACCGGCCTGATCACCGGGCAGGCGCTCGAGAGCTCGCCGCTGCCGTACGTCGTCAAGCGCACCGGGTCGGGGCCGAAGGGCGAGGGGGGAAAGAAGATCGCCCTCACCTTCGACGACGGCCCCGATGGCACGTGGACGGCGCCGATCCTCGACACGCTCCGCACGCGGGGCGCCCCCGCGACCTTCTTCGTGATCGGGCAGAACGTCGAGCGGCACATCCGCCTCATGCGGCGGGTGGTGCGCGAGGGCCACGAGTTCGGCAACCACACCTGGTCGCACCCCAACCTCGCGCTGGTGCCGCGCTTCATCGTGCGGCTCGAGATCGCGGCCAACTCGCGGCTCCTCGAGGCGGTGCTCGACCGCCGCTCGGTCTTCTTCCGCCCGCCGTACTTCGGCGACGCCGAGCCGACCACCGCCGACGAGCTCGACCCGGTGGAGGTGGCGAGCAACATGGGGTACATCACCGCCGGCGTGCACGTCGACTCCGACGACTGGCGCAACCCGCCGCCCGACTCGATCGTGAAGCTGGTGCTGGCCGCACGCGAGCGCGGCAACGTGGTCCTGCTCCACGACGGGGGCGGCAACCGGGCCAGCACGCTCGCCGCGATCGGCCCCCTGGTGGATTCGCTGCGGGCCCGCGGCGACACCCTCGTGCTCCTCAGCGCGCTGGCCGGTGTCCCGCACGACGAGGCGATCCTGCCCCTTCCGCCGCGCAGCGCCGCCCAGCGCGCCATCGAGCTGGCGACCTTCGGCATGCTCGGCGTGATCGAGGTGTCGGTGTACTGGTTGTTCCTCGTGGCGGTGGTCCTCGGCGTGGGGCGGCTGCTGGTGATCCTCGCCCTCGCCGCGGCCCAGCGCTTCGGCCCGCGGGGCAGGCTCGCGCCCTACCACCCGAGCGTGACCGTGCTCGTGCCGGCGTACAACGAGGAGCGGGTGATCGTGGCCACCATCGACAGCCTGCTCGCGCAGCGGTACCCCGGCGCGCTCGACGTGATCGTGATCGACGACGGCTCCCCCGATGGCACCTGGGACGTGGCCACCGCCGCCTACGGGCAGCACCCGCGGGTGCACGTGCTCCGCAAGCCGAACGGGGGCAAGGCGAGCGCCCTCAACGCCGGGCTGGCGACGGCCACGGGCGAGGTCGTGGTGTGCATGGACGCCGACACCGTGTTCGAGGCCGACGCGGTGATGCACCTCGTCGCCCCGCTCGCCGACCCGGGGGTTGGCGCGGTCGCCGGAAACGCCAAGGTGGGAAACCGGATCAACCTCGTCACCCGGTGGCAGGCGCTCGAGTACGTGACGAGCCAGAACATGGACCGCCGCGCCTTCTCGCTCCTCGACTGCATCACGGTGGTGCCGGGGGCGGTGGGGGCCTGGCGCACCGCGCTGGTGCGGGCCGTGGGCGGCTTCAGCGACGACACGCTGGCCGAGGACCAGGACCTCACCCTCGCCCTCCGGCGTCGGGGGCACTCGATCGCCTACGCCGAGGACGCGGTGGCGTGGACCGAGGCCCCCGACACGCTGCGGGCCCTCTCGCGACAGCGCTTCCGCTGGTCGTTCGGCACGCTCCAGTGCTCGTGGAAGCACCGCGACGTCCTGTTCCGCCCGCGCTACGGCACCCTCGGCTTCATCGCCATGCCGAACGTCTGGGTCTTCCAGCTCCTGTTCACCGTGCTGTCGCCGCTGGCCGACCTGATGTTCGCCTGGTCCCTCTTCTCCGTGCTGCTGATGCGCTACCAGCACGGCGCGGAGTACGCGCTGCCGGCGCTCGAGAACGTCCTGTTCTACTACGCGATCTTCCTGCTCGTCGACTGGATCGCGGCGGTGCTGGCGTTCGTGATGGAGCCCGGCGAGGACCTGTCGCTCACCTGGCTGATCCCCCTCCAGCGCTTCGCCTACCGCCAGGTGATGTACGCGGTCGTCGTCCGCTCCTTCCACGCGGCGATCCGGGGACGGATCGTCGGCTGGGGCACGCAGGAGCGCAAGGCGACGGTCGACCGCGGCGTCGTGACCGCACTGCAGGAGTGACCGTGCGCCACGGGACCGGCGCCCGGCGCTCGCACGATTCCCGCGCGCAGCGTCGCCGCACCGCCGCGCGTAAGTCCATCGGCCGGCCGCTTCCGCCTCCGGCTTCCCGCTTGCCCACACGCGCCCACCCGCGTCATGCGCCTCCACGCCCTGTTCGCCGCCGGCCTGCTCGCCGCCGCCCCCGCCACCCTGGGAGCGCAGGCGTCGCCGCGCCCGTTCGTCCCCGGTGACTGGTACCGCGTCACGACGCTGTCGAACCCGGCCGTGTCGCCCGACGGGAAGGTCGTGGCCGTGACGGTGACCACCGTGAACGAGAGGGAGAACAGGCGCCACGCCGAGGTCTGGACGGTCCCGGCGTCGGGGGGCGAGCCGGTGCGCTGGACCTCGCCGGGCACCGAGTCGAGCAACCCCCGTTTCACTCCCGACGGCAAGTACCTGCTGTTCACGAGCCCCCGCCCCGGTGGCACGGGGAACACCTGGGCGATTCGCCTCGACCAGCCCGGCGGCGAGGCGGCCCAGCTCGAGAAGTACCCGGTGCAGGGCTCCACGCCGCGCGACGGACGCTTCGCCGCCTGGGCCGAGCCGGTGAACGACAGCGCCACCGCCCCGAGGCCGGACCCGCGCTGGGAGCGGATGCCCCCGATGGCCCGCCCCCCGTACAACGCCATCACCCAGCCGCTCGACGCCGCGCGGTTCGACGGCCGGCACATGACCGAGATGCGGTACAAGTTCAACGGCACGGGGTTCATTCCCGGCCTGCGCACCGCGCGCCGCTGGAACGCCGCCCAGGTCTGGACGCAGAAGTTCGACGGCAGCGACAAGGTGCAGCTCACCGGCACCGCCTACTCGCACCGCGACATCGCCGTCTCCCCCGACGGCAACTGGATCGCGTTCACCGCCGACAGCCGGCTGCGCCCCGACTCGGTGGTGCAGGCCGAGCAGGACTCGCTCGGCAAGCTGCCCTACAGCGCCAGGCGGGACGAGGCGCCGCGCAACGACCTCGACATCTTCGTGATCGCCGCCACCGGCGGCGAGCCTCGGCGCGTCACCTCGGCGAGGGGCAACGAGGCCAGCCTCGAGTGGTCCCCCGACGGCAGGCTGATCGCCTTCATCGCCTCGACGACCCGCACCTCGCCGCAGCGGCTGTGGGTGGTGGACGCCGGGGGCGGTGCACCGCGCGACCTGCTCGGCACCTGGCGGTACGAGCCGACGGGCTGCAAATGGCAGTCGGCAACCGAGATCGCGTTCAACGCCGAGGTCGGCGGGCGCAGCGGGTGGTTCCGCGTGCCGGCCACCGGCGGCACGCCCCGCGAGTTGATCGGCGGGCGGCGCCGCATGACCGGATTCGCCATGGACGAGGCCCGCAGCAAGGTGGCCTTCGTCGCGACGAGCCAGGCGAAGCCCACCGAGCTCTTCATCGCCGACGCCGACGGCCGCAACGAGCGCCGGCTCACCGCCTTCAACGACAAGCTCAACGCCGAGGTGGCGTGGGCCGACGCCGACGTCTTCACCTTCAGGAGCGTCGGCGGGCGCGAGATCGAGGGGTGGCTCATGAAGCCGGCCGGCTACGAGGCCGGCAAGAAGTACCCGCTCGTGCTCTACATCCACGGCGGCCCGCACTCGGCGTACGGCGAGAACTGGTTCGACGAGTTCCAGAACCTGGCCGGCGCCGGCTTCATGGTGCTGTTCACCAACCCTCGCGGCAGCGCCGGGTACGGCGCCGACTTCACCTTCAGCATTCGCGGCAAGTGGATGGCCGAGGACTACCAGGACCTGATGAAGGCCGTCGACCTGGTGTCGGTGCGCGCCGACGTGGACTCGACCCGGATGGGTGTGACCGGCGGCTCGTACGGCGGCGTCATGACCGCCTGGATCACCTCGCACACGAACCGCTTCAAGGCGGCCGAGAACGACCGCATGATCAGCAACTTCTGGTCGTGGTACGGCACGAGCGACGCCGCCGGCCTCACCGAGTTCGAGTACTTCGGCCGCCCGTGGGACAACATGGCGATGTACGACTCGACCTCGCCGATCCGCTACGCCCCGCGGGTCAGGACGCCCACCCTGATCGTGCAGAGCGAGGAGGACCACCGCACGCCGATGACCGACGCCGAGCAGTGGTACATGGCGCTCAAGAAGCACGGCACGCCGGTGGAGATGGTGCGCTACCCGCGCTCGACCCACGACCTGTCGCGCACCGGCGAGCCGTGGCTCCTCGTGGACCGGCTGGGGCGCATCCGCCAGTGGTTCGGCTACTGGCTGCAGGGCAAGCAGCCGGCAGGACCCCCCGCCCGGGCCACGACCAGCGGAAAAGATTGACGGATCACGTCCGGGGGCTGTAGAGATACGCATGACGTGGCCCCCGGACTCCGGCACCAGCGGCGGCGACTCGGCGTTCCAGCACCTCGCCGACGCCGCGCCGTTCCCGGTCTGGATGCTCGACGCCAAGGGCCGGCTGGCGTGGGTCAACAACCGATACCTCGAGCTCACGGGGCGGACGATCGCCGAGGTGCGCGGCGCGGGGCTCGCCGCCGACGCGCACGAGGACGACGCGGCGATCGTTGAGGGGACGCTCAACCTCGCCAACAGCGCGCGGGAGCAGTTCACCGTGGAGTACCGGCTGCGGCGGGTCGACGGCGAGTTCCCCCCCGTCCTCGCCACCGGGTCGCCCCGGTTCGGCAATGCCGGCGAGTTCCTGGGTTTCGTGGGGAGCTCGGCCGACGTCGCCTCGCGCGACCCGGCCGCCCAGCAGCTGGCCGACGACCAGCGGCTCGGTGCCGTGCAACGCCTCGCGGCCGGCGTGGCGCACGAGTTCAACAACCTGCTCACGCAGGTGAAGGTTGCGGCGGAGCTGGTGCTCGCCGAGCTGGCGCCCAGGAGCCCCGGCCGCGCCGACGTGGAGACGATCAGCCGCGCCGCCGACCGGGCGACGGTGCTCGCCCGCCAGCTGCTGGCCTTCGGGCGCCGGCAGCTGCTGCGCGCCGAGCCCATCGACCTCGAGGCGGACCTGGAGGAGGCGGCCGAGGAACTGCGGGCTCTCGCCGGCGCGCAGATCGCGATCACGCTGCAGCTGGGCGGGGTGAAGGGGGCGGTGCGGGCCGACCGCGAGCAGCTCGGGCACGCGCTCAAGGCCCTCGTGGCGAATGCACGCGACGCGATGCCGACCGGGGGCGTGGTGACGCTGACCACGACCGCCATGGCGGCCACCGGGGGCGAGATCGGCCCGCTGCCGACGCTGCGCGCCGGGACCTACGTGCGGCTCACGATCGGCGACAACGGCCCCGGCATGGACGAGGAGGCCAAGGCACACGCCTTCGAGCCGTTCTTCACCACCCGCGACCGCGACGAGCACCCGGGGCTGGGGCTGTCGAGCGTCTTCGGCATCGTGCAGCAACTGGGCGGGTCGGTGTGGATCGACAGCGGGGCGCGACAGGGGACGCGCGTGCACCTCTTCCTCCCCCTCGAGGACGGGAGCGTGGCCGCCGCACCGCGGCGCACGAGCCTCGTGCCGCAGCTGATCCGGCGAGACGCGATCCTGCTCGTGGAGGACGACGACGCCGTGCGGGAGCTCGCCTGCCGGATCCTGCAGCGGCGGGGCTACCGGGTGCAGGTCGCCGCCGACGGCAACGAGGCGCTCGGCGTCTGGCAGCGGCACAAGCACGAGATCGCCATGCTGATCACCGACGTGATGATGCCAGGGATGACCGGCCGCGACCTGGTGGTGGCACTCCGCCAGCAGCGCCCGCGGCTCCCGGTGGTGTTCATGTCCGGGTACGCGCACGAGAGCCTGCTCAACGTCGAGGGGATCGACCCGACACCCCTCTTCCTCGAGAAGCCGTTCACGGTGGCGACGATGGGGGAGCGGGTGGCCGAGGCGCTCGCGGTGCCCGAGGGGAACGAGGGGGTCGGCTTCCTCGACTAGGGGCGGCCGGGGGTCGCGGCGCTGTCGGCCGCCGGCGACGTGTCGCGCACGGCATCGGCGCGCGGGGCTGGCGCGAAGGGACGGCAGAGCGGGTCACCGATCACCACGTCCTTCCAGCGGATCACCGGCGACGCCGCGTAGAAGCTCTCGGCGAGGGTGAATCCGCGAGTGTACCGGTCGAACAGGATCGGCACGCGTGCCAGCGCGTAGCCGTACGGCTCGCTCACGTAGCCCTTCACCCCGGTCACCCCCGACTCCACCAGGTCGGCGACGAGGCTCTGCCCGGCCAGGGAGCGCGAGAAGGTCCGGGCGCTGGTGGAGACGTAGGTCTCGGCGATCGCCCCCGCGCGGAAGCGCAGCCGCAGCCAGGCGTCGCGGTCGAAGCGCGCGTCGTTCGAGCCCCAGCTGGCGTAGCCCTCGAGCTGCTCCACCGGCGCCTCGAACATGCCCGGGGAGGCGAGGCGCGACGTGAAGCCGCGCGTCTCGAGCAGCACGTGCGCGTCGAGGAGGTTGCGCTGCAGCTCGATGTAGCCCGGGCGGGCGTCGAGCGACGGATTGATGAAGAAGAGGCCGCGCTCGGGAAGGGCGGCGAGCGATCGGTCGACGAGGGCCCGGCAGTGCGTCACCTCGTAGCAATCGAGCCGGGTGACGAGGTACATCCCATAGCGGGCGCTGGTGAACGGCGTGCTCGCGGCGAAGTACGGGTTCGGCGTCGGCAGCGCGTCCGTCATCGTGGGCGGCTCGACCGGCGGCGCGTGGATCGAGTCGAGCTGCACCAGCTGGCCGTCCACCGAGTAGCCGCGGCGGCCGCCGATGCGGAGCGGCACCCCCTTGGTGAGGACGATGAAGTCGATCGGCGTGAGGCTGGTGCGGATCGCGTTGCGGACGGGGACGAGCAGGTCGTCGTAAAAGTCGGTGGCATCGACCTCGTCGCCCGGCGCGACGCGCACACGCACGACGTTCGCGTACGGGATGCCGCGCCGTTGCGCGTAGTAGGCGCCCACGAGGCGGCTCTCCTCGCTCTCGTCGTTGATCACCACCAGGGTGCGGGCGGCGTCGGCGGTGCCGGCGGTGTCGGCGCCCGCCGGCCCGCAGCCCGCGGCGAGCGGGGGCGCCGCGGCGGCGAGCAGCGCGGCGACGAGCACGCGCGCCCTAAGGCGACGGTGCGCGGACGATGTCGAGGCGGAGTTCGGTCCAGCCATCTACCTGATAGTACTCGACGCGCAGGGTGTGGTGCCCGGCGGAGATCGGGGCCGAGTCCACCTGCGACTCGTGCGGCTTCCAGGCGTCGATCGCCAGCCGCCCGTCGATCCAGGCGCGAATGCCGTCGTCGCTGATGGTGCGCAACCGCCAGGTGCCGGCGGGGACCTCCACGCGCGACTCGGCCCGCATCGCCCAGCGGGTGAGGGGAATGCCGCTGACCTGCGGCCGGTACCACATGAAGTCGAGCGCGGGTGCGGTGCGCTCGAGCAGCGCCGGCCCCGAGCGCAGGGCGCGGTCGAAGGCGTCGGGCGTGGTGCGCGGGTCGCTCGCGCCGTCGGCCCAGGCGACGATGCGCTGTTGCCAGGAGGTGCGCGGCGCCGTGACGCCGTGGCGGAACGTCACCGGCGTGCCGGCGGCGGCGCGCGTGCCCCGCGGCGACCGGGTGGCGGCGCCGCGGTACTCGAGCACGAGCTCCCAGTCCTCGAAGGCGCCGGTGTCCGGCGTCACGACCACGCGGCCGGGCACCGCGCCCGCGGTTACCGAGAGCGAGGCGATGCCGCGCTGCGAGACGACACGCCATTCGCCCACGGGGCCGAGGACGCGGAGGGGGAGGGGACGGGCGTCGGAGCGGGCCTCGGGCCAGAGCTTCGGCGAGCGCCAGTCGTAGGGGCCCCACTCGTCGACGATGATGGTCGAGCGGCCGCGGGGGGTGGAGTCGGGGAGGAAGGCGTCGAGGCCGCCGGGGAGTTCCGCGGGCAGGCGGTGCGATGCGGCACGGGCGAGCGCCGCCCATTCGCGCGGTGACGTCGCGGCGGGGCGATTCGCGGCCAGGTTGCGGGGCGCGAGCTTCGCCAGCGCCCGCCACTCGAGCGCACGCCGCATCGCCTTCAAGGGCGGGGATTGCCGCGCGAGGCTGCGAAATCCGCTCGTGTCGCCCGCGGCGACCACCAGCGTGTCGGCGCCCGCCATGTTGCCCACCTCCAGGAGTCGCTGCGTGTCCGACACGCGCAGCCAGGTGCGCAACCCGGTCGCAGTATTCCCCTGAACCCGGTAGTCCCGGCTCCGCGTGTCCCGGCGCTTCGGATACCCCCAGTCCCCCGGCTCGATCGTGCTCCGCCACAGCCGTATGCCGGTGGAATCGCGGTCGAACCGGTTCGAGATGATCGCGTTGTCCTGCCCGTGCTCGATCGCGATGCCGATGCGGTTCCTGGCGAACGTGTTGCCCGCGATCACCGTCTCGTAGCTGTACCCGCCCCAGATCCCGTGGTCGTTCTCCTCCACCCGGTTCCCCACGATCACGTTGCGGCTGAACGTCACCTCGATCCCGTTCGTCGGCGCGTGCGAGAAGTCGTTCATGTAGAGCACGTTGTCGTTCGCGCCGCCCTCGCCGGTGTCCATCGTGTGCTGGCCGGCCCAGAGGAAGAAGCCGTCGCCCCCGTGCGTCACCGAGTTGTACGCGAACACGTTGCGGCAGCTCTGCTCGTACACGAGGATCCCCGCCGAGTCCTGCCCGCGCCGGTAGAAGCCGTGGCTGTAGCCGCGCACGGCGTAGTCAACGCGGTTGTGCATCACCCGGTTGTCGCTCGAGCGGTACAGCCCGATCCCGATCCCGCTGTTGAACCGGATCGCGTTGTTCCACACCAGCAGGGAATCGGTGCGGGTCATCATCACGCCGTTCATCCCCTGCTCGATCGTGTTCCCGCGCACTTCTCCGCCGCGCACGCCGCTCAGGTACAGCGCGGCGCCATGGCGCAGCCACTCGTCCTTCTCGTTGTGGTGGTAGCTCAGCCAGTCCACGAGGCTCTCGTGCTCCACCAGCGAGTACAGGCGCGGCTTCCAGTTGCGGCTGAGGTCGTTGTCGAGGATCCTGAGGTCGCGCACGCCACGGGCGAGCACCGCCACCTTGAAACCGTGGATGCGCGCGTTGCGCAGCGTCACCCGCCGGCCGCTGTCGATCCGGATCGCGACGCCCGCCGCGCGGTCGGGGTCCGACTCGGCGTCGGCGCCCAGCAGCGTCGCGCCGGCAAAGTCGACCGTGATGTTCGAGCCGCGAATCGTGACCAGGGCCGCGGTCGAGTCCCTCGGCGCGTCGAGCCGGTAGGTGCCCGGGGCGATGCGCACCGACCGGGAGATCACCATCCCGGGCTCGAGCCGCACCACCGGCTGACCCGGCGCGGCCGGTGCGAGTGCCACCTGCACGGCGAGGTTGACGATGCCGAGCGCCCCGATGCGCATGGCCAAAGTTGCCGGCGCGCCACGGGGCGGGGAAGCGGCGGCCTACGGCGTGCGCGCCGCCGACGCCGCCTGTGGAATCCGCGCCGGCGGCGAGGGCCGGCGCACGGCCGGCCGCCGCGGGACCACCTTCTGCACCGCCTTCCTGGCCTGGCCCGCCGCCTGCTGGCGCACGCTCCTGGCCTTGCCCTCGGCCACCGCGAAGCCCGGCGCGGCGGCGACGGCGAGCGAGTACTGCGTCGACGCGGTCTCCAAGTCGCCGCTCGCCTCGGCGCGCGCCCCGGCGCTGAATGCCCGGAAGGCCTCCGCGGGATAGGCGTTGCGGGCCCGCTGCGCGAGCTCGAGCTCGCGCGGCACCTCGATGCCCAGCGCGACGGCCAGCTTCGCCACCACCCGGCGCTCGGCCTCGAACAGGGCGTCGGCACGCGCCGTGCCCGCGAGCGACGTCCCCACCGCGGACGTCTCGACATTGAGCAGGGCCACGTCGAACTGCACCGCGGTGTCGCCCGAGGCGGCCATGCGCCCATGCACGAGCTGGCCGGCCGCCACCAGCCGGCCGGTGCGGGCGCGCGTGGCAAGGTCGGTGCGCGCCGTGTCGAGCGATTGCTCCTTCATCAGCTCGTCCATCTGCAGCCGCTCCACCAACCGGATGCCGCCGAGCGTGCCGAGGTCGGCCTGCACGAGTTCGGCGAAGCCGTAGCTCAGGTCGTCGACGCTGCTGTCGGCCGACTCGAACGGGAGGACGCCGACGGTGAGCGCGCCGCGCGGGCGACCCCCCAGCGCCCGCTCGGCCTGCAGCGCCGACCGCGCCGCCGAGTCGGCCCCGGCGCGGCCGGAGGGGGTGGCGGTGCGTACCGTGGCACCGGAACCGCAGCCGGCGAGCAGGGCGGGGATGAGGAGTCGCAGGGAGGGGCGCATGCGGCGCGTCGGCGCGGGGGTCGGGACCACGGGCGGCACCGTGCCGCCGCGGCCTGTCGTTGCAGTCTCGGACGCGGGCGGGGCGGACTTCGTCACCGGCGGGTGACCGGTATCACGCGGCGGGCGCGGAAGGGCGCACGCCGCTAGCTTCCCCGCCCATGATGCCGCCGCCGGAAACCGGCCTGTCATACGTCATCTTCTCGCGGGCCGACTGGGCGGCGCTGCGCGCCACCACGCCGCTCACCCTCACCGAGGACGACCTCGCGGCGCTGCGCGGCCTCAACGAGCCGATCACACTCGACGAAGTCGCCGAGATCGTCCTCCCGCTCACCCGGCTGCTCAACCTGCACATCACCGCGGTGCAGCAGCTGGTGCGGGTGACGGACATCTTCCTCGGCCTTCCGTCGCGGCCGGCCCCGTTCGTCATCGGCGTGGCCGGCAGCGTCGCGGCGGGGAAGAGCACGATCGCCCGCGTGCTGCGCGAGGTGCTGTCGCGCTGGTTCGAGCACCGCCGCGTGGACCTGCTCACGACCGACGGGTTCCTGCACCCGAACGCCGTGCTCGCCGAGCGCGGCCTGATGCAGCGCAAGGGGTTCCCCGAGAGCTACGACCTGCCGCGCCTCGTGCGGTTTCTCGCCGACGTCAAGGCGGGGCGCACGGCGCAGGCGCCGGTGTACTCGCACCTCACCTACGACATCGTCCCCGGCGAGGTGAAGGCCTTCGCCAACCCCGACGTCCTGATCGTCGAGGGGATCAACGTGCTGCAGCCGGCGCCCAACAGCGCCGAGCGCGGGGCGCGAACCGTGGTGTCGGACTTCTTCGACTTCTCGATCTTCATCGACGCCGACGAGCCGTCGCTGCGCCAGTGGTACATCCAGCGCTTCCTCGCCCTGCGCGACACCGCCTTCCGGAATCCCGAGTCGTACTTCCACCGCTTCTCGCAGCTGTCGGAGCCCGACGCGACGGAGACGGCGGGGAGGATCTGGGACGAGATCAACCGGGTCAATCTCAAGCAGAACATCGAGAGCACCCGCGACCGGGCGACCGTGGTTCTGCGCAAGGCACCGGACCACGCGGTGCAGGAAGTCTGGCTGCGGCGGCCGTCCGCGCCCACACCGGCCGCCGGCTAGGGCACCGGGCCGGCGGCGGCGCCCCGCGCCCCGCGCCCCGCCCCGCGCCCCGCGCCCCGCGCTACGCCCCGCGCTACGCCCCGCGCCCCGCGCTACGCCGCGGGCTTCTTCGCGGTCGACAGCTGCTTCACGAGCTTGTACAGGAACTCGTGGCCGTCGAAGAACGACTTGATGAGCATCCGCTCGTCGCGGCCGTGGGCCCGGTTGTCGTCCATGTCGCCGAAGATCCCGCTCACGCCGTACGTCGGAATCCCCTGCTCGCGCAGGTAGCGCCCGTCGGTGGCGCCGGTGCTCATCGTCGGGATCACCGGCGTGCCGGGCCACATCTGCTTCGTCAGCGACTCGACCGGGCCCATCAGCTCCGCCATCAGCGGTGACGGCGCGCTCGGCGCAAGGCCGGGCGCCGCGCTGACCTCGACCTGCGGGTCGTCGAACAGCTTGAGCAACTGCTCGCGCACCTCGGCCGGTGCGACATTCGGCACGATGCGGCAGTTGACGTTGGCCGTGGCGAGCTGCGGCAGGGCGTTGTCGGCGTGCCCGCCGAAGAGCCGGGTCGCCACGCAGGTGGTGCGCATCATCGAGCTGTAGCGCGGCTGCCGGCTGAGCGTCGCGGCCGCCGCGGCGTCGTGTGGGTTGGCGGCGATCGCCTTCATCGCGGCGGCGTACTCGGGCACCTCGATCTGCGCCGTGCGCTCGAAGAACGCCGTCGACACCTCGTTGAGCTGCACCGGGAAGGTGAAGGTACGGAGCTTCTCCAGCGCCCCGGCGAGGTGGTAGATCGCATTGTCGGGCACCGGCACCGAACTGTGGCCCCCCTTGTTGGTGACCTTCACCTGGAAATTCACCGGCACCTTCTCCGTCGCCTGCACGCTGTGCAGCAAGGGCTTCCAGTTGCGGAGGCTGCCGCCGCCCCCCTCGTTGAGCGCGTAGGCGCCGTCGATCCGGTCGCGATGGTTCGCGAGCAGCCACCGCACGCCATTGTCGGGCCCCCCTTCCTCGTCGGCCGTGAGCACCAGGATCAGGTCGCGGTCGGGGACGTACCCCTCCTGCTTGAACCGGATCAGGTTCGCGGTGAAGATCGCCGCCATCGGCTTGTCGTCGGCCGAGCCGCGGCCGTAGTAGAAGCCGTCGCTCTCCTCGAACGTGAACGGGTCGCGGTTCCAGTCCTCGCGCTTCGCCTCGACCACGTCGAGGTGCGCCAGCAGGATCAACGGCTTGCGGGCCCCGCTGCCGCGGTACCGGAAGACGAGGTTCCCCTTGTTCGGCTTGGGGCCGCCCTGGAAGATGTCCGCCTCGGGGAAGCCCGCCCCCTTGAGTCGCCGCGCGATCGCGTCGGCCGCCAGCGTCGTGCTGCCATGCTCGGCCGTGGTGTTGATGTTGACCAGCTCGCGGTAGATCTCCCGCGCCAGTTGCTGCTGCGCCGTGAGCGACGCCGGCGGGTCGGGGCGGGTGGCCTGGGGGGCCTGGGCGCGAAGGGTGGCGCCGCCCAGCAGCAGGGCGGCGACGAACGGGCGAACGGTCATGCGCGAGGCCTCGGAGGTTGGGAGCGGGGCGGAACGATGCTGCGCAGCAAACGTACGGCGCGGGCGCGGCGTTGGCAGCCGCGGAGGCGTCGCGCTCAGCGGGCCGGATCGGGGTCCGGCATGTGGGCCGGCGGTACGACCGCGTTGCCGAGCAGGAGCCCCGCCGCGAGCGAGATGCCCACCAGCGCCACGCGGAACGCGGTCTCCACGCCCGCCAGCGCGTCGTCGCCGAGCAGCGACGTGATGCTGCGAAAGCCGATGCTTCCCGGCACGAGCATCAGCAGCCCGGGAATGGTCGTCACCAGCGACGACCGCCGGGCGCGGCGCGCGTACCAGTTGCTCCCCGCCGCCACCGTCAGCGCGCCCACGAAGCCGCCCAGTTGCTCGCCCAGCATGAGCGCGCCGGCCCGCGACGCGAACCAGGCGCCCACACCCGCCAGCACGATCGCGGGCGCATCGCGCCGCGCACCGCGCAGCAGCACAACGAAGCAGGCCGGCGCGACCACCGGCGCGATCCACGCGACCCAGTCCGGCAGCGGCGGGTTGTGGATCGGCAAGATCCCCGGCAGCGCCAGCCACGCCGCCGCGCGGTACCCCAGCGCGATCCCGAACGCCATGCCGAAGAAGACCACCATCGCCCCCGACAGCCGCGACGTGCCGCTCTGCAGGTGCTGTGACGACAGCTCCGTCAGGCCCAGCGTGAGCATCAGCCCGGGGAGGAGGATGATCAGCCCCGACAGGGTCGTGAGGTAGTCGTGCGTCGAGCCCGTCATCGTCGCCGCGCTCAGCGCCACCAGCGACGCGAAGAACGCCGCCATCGGCTCCAGCACGGGCCCGAGGGCCCGCCACCGCTCGGCGGCGAGCGTGAGCAGCCCGGTCACCAGCCCGCACATCCCCGCGACGGCGAGGTCGAGGGCGCCCCCGTCGAGCAGCGCGGCGAGCCCCACCGCCACCGCCACGAACGCCAGGGTGCGCAGCGCCGGCCCGGCGTGCGACGGCTGCACCACGAGCGCCTCCATGCGCGACAGGCCGTCGCGGGCTCCGAGCGTGCCGAGCGCGACCTCGCTCGCGATCGCGTCGAGCCCCGAGATCATGCCGAGGTTCGTCGAGCCGGGCTCGACGCGGATCAGGTGCGTGCGCTGCTCGTCCTGCGGCCCGAAGGCGATGAACAGCGACGTCGGGGTGGAGAAGAACTGCGCCTCGATGCCGAGGCGCCGCGCCGCCGCGGCGAGCACCGCCTCGAGGCTGTGCGCCGGGTAGCCGTGCGTGTGGAGGAGGCTCGCCAGCCGGAGGATGAAGGCGATCTCGTGGCGCTGCTCAGCGGTCTCGGGCACGCGGGGAATCTAGCCGGGCCTCGCGAGGCCGACGCACTCCCGTGACCGGCCCGGCAACACCGTGATGGCGGCGCGCCGCGCGCCGATCGATACCGTGCGCGCATGCTTGCCGCCATTCGCTCCGCCGCCGTGCTCGGCATCGATGCCTGCCAGATCACCGTCGAGGTCGACGTCGCCGCCGGGCTCCCCGCCTGGATGATGGTCGGCCTCCCCGCCGGCTCGGTGAAGGAGGCCCGCGAGCGCGTCATGTCGGCGCTCAAGAACTCGGGCTTCGAGATGCCGCCGCGCCGCGTGACCGTCAACCTCGCCCCGGCCGACCTCCCCAAGTCCGGGACCGCCTACGACCTGCCCATCGCCCTCGGTGTCCTCGTCGCCACGGGGCAGCTGCGCGCGCACGCCGTCGCGACGCTCACGGCCATCGGCGAACTCGGCCTCGACGGCTCGATCCGCCCCGTGCGCGGCGTCCTCTCGGTCGCGCGGGCCACGAGTCGCGGCCAGCCCGGCGGGCTGCTCGTCGTGCCGGTGGCGAACGTCGCCGAAGCGCAGCTCGTCGGCGACGCGCGCGTGGTCGCCTGGCCCACGCTCGCCGGGCTCGTCGACGCCCTGCGCGCGGGCGGCCTCGCGCCCCTCGACGGCGCGGCGCTCGCCGCCACCGCGTCCGACGCCGACGGCGGCGACGACCTCGCCGACGTCGTCGGCCAGCGGGCGGCCAAGCGCGCCCTCGAGATCGCCGCCGCCGGCGACCACGCCCTGCTCCTGCAGGGACCGCCCGGGGCGGGGAAGACGATGCTCGCGCGGCGCCTCCCTGGCATCCTCCCCCCCCTCACCGAGGCGGAGGCGCTCGAGGTGATCGCCATCCACTCGGTGGCGGGACTCCTCACGCCGGAGCGCCTGGCGTCGCCGCGCCGACCCTTTCGCGCCCCGCACCATACCACGAGCGTCGCCGGCCTGATCGGCGGAGGGGGGCATCCGCGCCCGGGCGAGGTCTCGCTCGCGCACGGCGGCGTCCTCTTCTTCGACGAGCTGCTGGAGACGCCGCGCTACGTGCTCGACGCCCTCCGCCAGCCGATGGAGGATCGCTGCGTCACGATCGCGCGCGCGGCGCAGGCCGTGAGCTTCCCGGCGCGCTTCACCCTCGTCGGCGCGACCAACCCCTGCCCCTGCGGCCGGGCCGGAGAGCCGGGCGACGGTTGCCGCTGTTCCGCCGCCGACATCGAGCGCTACCGCGGCCGACTCTCCGGGCCGCTCATCGATCGCATCGACCTGCACGTCACCGTTGGCCGCGTGCGCGTCGAGGACCTCGGCCGCGACGCGACCGACGCGACCGACGCGGCCGGCGGTCCCGGCACGGCGCGCCGGCCCTCCCGCGGGTCGCAGGCGCGCGGGGAGCACTCGGCCGACGTCCGCGCGCGGGTCGTCGCCGCCCGCGAACGGCAGCGCGAGCGCTACGCCTCGCTCCCCGGCCTCGTCACCAACGGTGCCGTGCCCGCGCGCTGGCTCGAGCGGCACGGGCAGGTCGACCCTGCCGCGCGGGCGCTGCTGCTGGGCGCCGCGGAGCGGCTGCGGCTGTCGGCGCGCGGCTACCACCGCGTGCTCCGCGTGGCCCGCACGATCGCCGACCTCGACGGCGACCCTTCCGTCGGGGACTCGGCGATGGCCGAGGCACTGCGCTATCGGCCGATCGAGCCGTCGCACGTGCGGTCGCCGGTGGTGCCCGAGGCGGGCGGCGCCACCTGATCGTACATTCTCGGCCCACCCGAGCCGACCTCCTCGGCCCACCCGAGCCGACCTCCCCATGCACCCGCGCCGACCGTTCCCGCTCGCCGGCCTCGCGACCGTCATCGCGTCGATCGCCACGGCCTCCTGCACCACCACGCGCGTCGCCGGCGCCCCCGTTCCCGTCGCGACGTCCGGCTACGACATCGTCATCGCCAACGGCCGCGTGGTCGACGGCACCGGCGCCGCCTGGTTCCTCGGCGACGTCGGCATCACCGGCGACCGGATCACGGCCATCACGCGCGCCGGCGGCTTGGCACAGGCCCGGGTCCGCCAGCGCATCGACGCCACCGGGCTCGTCGTCGCCCCCGGATTCATCGACATCCAGGGCCAGTCGGTGTTCGAGTTCCTCGTCGGCGACGGCCGCGTGCTCGGCAAGATCACGCAGGGGGTGACCACCGAGATCCTCGGCGAGGGCGACACGCCGGCGCCGATCAGCGCCAAGTCGCTCGGGAACCAGGATCCGCAGGACACGCTCTGGAACCGCATCGCCCGTCGCTATCGCGCGCCGCGGTCGTTCGACCGCTGGCTGCGCGACATGGAGGCCCATGGCATGTCAGCCAACGCCGGCTCGTTCGTCGGCGCCGGCACGCTCCGCATGTACGGCATGGGGATGGCGCAGGGGCCCGCCGACGCGGCCTCGCTCGACTCGATGCGCGCCGCGGCGCGCCAGGCGATGAGGGACGGTGCCTTCGGCATCGCCAGCGCGCTGATCTACCCACCGGGCAATTACGCGGGCACCGCCGAGCTCATCGAGCTCATGAAGGCCATCGCGCCGTACGGCGGGCTCTACATCACCCACATGCGCTCCGAGGGCGACCAGCTCCTCGAGGCGGTGGACGAGGCGATCCGCATCGGCCGGGAGGGCGGCGTTCCCGTCGAGATCTACCACCTCAAGGCCGGCGGAGTCCGCAACTGGCCCAAGGGCGCCGCCGTGATCGCCAGGATCGACTCGGCCCGGGCCACCGGCGTGGACGTCCAGGCCGACATGTACCCGTACACCGCCGGCGGCACCGGCCTCACCGCCTGCCTGCCGCCGTGGGCCAGCGCCGACGGCAGGCTCTTCACCAACCTCGCCGACAAGGCCGTTCGCGCCCGGATCCGCGCCGAGATCGAGCAGCCGACCTTCGCCTGGGAGTCGCTCTGCGACCTCGCCACCGCCGACAACGTGCTGATCACCGAGCTCAGGCACCCGTCGCTCGCGCAGTACGGTGGCCAGCGACTCGGCGCCATCGCCGCGTCGATGAAGAAGGACTGGATCGAGACGGCGATGGACCTGATCGTCACCGAGCACACCCGCGTCGAGACGCTCTTCTTCCTCATGAGCGAGGACAACGTGCGGCTCAACCTGCGGCAGCCATGGATCAAGATCGGCACCGACGCGAGCGGCCTCGACCCGGACAGCGCCACCGGCCTCGCCCACCCGCGCAGCTACGGCACCTTCACCCGGATCCTCGGCCGCTACGTGCGCGAGGAGCGGCTGATTCCGCTCGAGGAGGCGGTGCGCAAGTTCACGAGCGCCGTCGCCACGCGCCTGAACATCGGCGACCGCGGCCTGCTGCGCCCGGGCATGTTCGCCGACGTCACGGTGTTCGACGCGAACACCGTCGCCGAGCGGGCGACCTTCGAGAGGCCGCATCGATTGTCCGTGGGAGTGCGCCACGTGCTCGTGAACGGCGTGGCGGTGCTGCGCGACGGCGTGCACACGGGGGCCAGGCCCGGGCGGGCCCTGCGCGGCGCGAGTTGGCAGCCATGACGTGGTCCTGGGCGCGGCAACGGTCCCGCCGCTCCCGCCGTCCTGGGCGTCGTGGAGGACCCGCTTCTCCCGTCGCGCTACGGCGTGGCCCGCGCCGCCGCCAGCTTCGCGCGCACTTCGGTCGCCCAGTCGAGCACCACGACCGTTCGCATGTCCGCCAGCGACCGGATCGTCACAAACTCCCGGTCGCCCGGCAGCACGTCGTAGTTCGCATGCACGTAGTTGAACACCCAGCCTCCTTCGACCGCGACCTTGCGATCGGTCACCGCGAATGTCGGCGCGAGCGTCAGCGTGGCGACCGTCAACTGGCGGTCATGGGCGTAGAACAGCCGCCTGCCGTCGTGCGACCAGATCGGTGAGTCGCCACCGTTCGCGGAGACCTGGTGCCGCGGGCCGGGGCCGGGGAAGGGTGTGACGTACACCTCGCGCGTCCCCGACTCGTCGGACGAGAACGCCAGCCAGCGGCTGTCCGGCGAGAACCGCGGCGCGGTTTCGTAGAAGGGCGAGACGATCAGCGGCCTGGCGGTGGTGTCGCCGGACATCGACCGGAACCAGAAGTCCTGCACCTGCCCGCCACCGGAGACACGGTACACGAGCCACTTCCCGTCCGGCGAGAGGATCCCCTCGTTGATCGTCACGCCCGACCGGCCCTGCAGCTCGGTCTCGGGGCCACTGTGGTCGGCGGGCACGATCCACAGGGAACTCCGGCTGCGCGTGGAGCGAAAGAGCACCCGGCGTCCATCCCCCGACCATTCGGGGCGGTCGTTCGAGATCGCGTCACCCGTCGTCAGGCGGCCCAGGGTCCCGGATGTGCGATCGAGGATCCAGATGTCGCTCTTGCCCCCCGTGCTCACCTGCACGGCGAGCCGGCTCCCGTCGGGCGACAACCGCGGAAAGGCGTACGCGCGGACTTCCGGCAGCAGGCGGCGCGCCCCGCCGGGACCGGCGAGGACCAGTTCCAGGCTCGACGCGCCGGCCTGGTAGACCAGCGTGCCGCCGGCCGAGAGCGCGGCTCTGGCGCTGGCGGTGCCGGCATCGAGCGAGACCTGGTCGACGACCGTCACCGGCGTCCCGCGCACGCGGCGCCCGCCAACGTCCAGCTCGACCGCCATCAGGGCGCCGCTCGGGACGGCGAATACCAGCGCCCCGCCAATGACGCCAAGCGGCTTCACGGCCGAGATCCCGAGTGGCGTCGCCGACCCGTCCTTGAGCGACCCCATCCACAGCGTCGCGCTGGCCACCGTCCCCGCCACCACCTCGGCGTATACGACCGTCTCGCCATCGGCGAGCACGATCGGCCAGCGGGAGCCATTCGTCCCACCGATGCCGGAGGGAGTGAACAGCTTGCGCGGTGCGCCTCCGCCGTGCGGAAAGACCTTGATCGAACCGTCCACGTCGCCCACGACATAGCCGTGCGCCTCGCTCCAGGCGATGCCGCGCACGTTCGACGCCCCCATCGGGGCAATCGACTCGACCGGCCCGCCGTCGACCGGTACGCGCTTGAGTCCCGTCGATGACGAGAACGCGATCCACCGGCCATCCGGCGAAAACTCCGGCTGGAACGCCGATTCCGTCCCCGGCAGTTCGCGCGACCGCAGTTCCCCCAGGTGGCGCACGAAGAGCCGCGACGCACCCTGTCCCTTCGTCACCGCCATGGCGATCCGGCGGCCGTCGGGCGACACCGCGAACGCCTGCCCCGTGCCGTCCGCGAGCGTCCCGTCGGCGGAGTCGGGAGCCAGCATGAACCGCGTCGGGGTGGCGGACGTCTCGGGGAACAGCCCGCGCCCGACCCACGTCGCCGTCGCCGTGAGCACGACGCCCGCGGCGAACGCGCCACTCAGCAGCAGCCGGACGCGCGGCGCCCGTGCCGCGGTCCCCGGTGCCGGGGCGCTCGGCGTCTCGTCGGCGCGCATGGCGTACCTGCCCGTGATCGCGTCGCCGAACTCCTTCGCCGTCGCGAAGCGGTCCGCCGGCAATTTCTCCAGCGCCCGGCGCACCGCCGCATCGACATGTGCCGGCACCGAGCGGCGCAGCACGGTGATCGGACGCACCGCCTCCGTCATCAGCTTGGCGATCACCGCCTGCGACGTCGCCCCGGTGTGCGGCGCCTCGCCGGTCAGCATCTCGTATGTCACCGCACCCAGCGAGTAGATGTCGGTCCGGGCGTCCATCGTGCGATCGCCCGTCGCCTGCTCCGGGCTCATGTACTGCGGCGTGCCGAGCGAGAGCCCCGTCTGCGTGATCCGCTGGCCCCCGGCCCTGCTCACCGCCAGCGCGATCCCGAAGTCGGCGATCACCGGGTGCCCGCTTTGGAGCAGGATGTTCTCGGGCTTGAGGTCGCGGTGGATCACCCCGTGCGCGTGCGCATATGCGAGCGCGCTCGCCACCGCCGCCGCGACCTGCACCGCATCGTCCACCGGCAGCTGCTTCTCGCGGTCGAGCCGCGCCCGCAGCGTCTCCCCCTCCACGAACGGCATCACGTAGAACAACAGCCCCCCGGCGGCGCCACTGTCGAACAGCGGCAGCAGGTTGGGGTGCTGCAGGTTGGCCGTGACGCGGATCTCGGCCAGGAACCGCTCGGCGCCGAGCACCGCGCCGAGGTCGGGGTCGAGCACCTTCAGCGCGACGGCGCGGGCATGCTTGAGGTCGCGCGCCCGGTAGACGGTCGCCATCCCGCCGCGGCCGATCTCCCCCTCGATCTCGTACCGGTCCTCGAGGGCGACGCGCAGGGTGTCGACCGGTCCGGTCACACCGGCCGCCTCGGGCACCGCGCCGGGAACGCCGCGCGCGTCGGGCCGAGCGTCCCGAGCACCATCCGCATCCGGTCCGGGAAGTCGGTGAACATCCCGTCCACGCCGGCGCGGGCCAGCGTGCGCATCTCTTCCTCGAGGTCCACCGTGTACGGGTGCACCACGAGGCAGCGCTCGTGGGCCGCGGCCACGAACGACGCGTCGACGTCGAGCCGGTTCGGGCCCACCCCGTCGGCATACTGCGCGATCGAGTCCAGCAGCGCCCCGACGTCGCGGCCCGCCGGCTGCCTCTCGAGCAGCTGCACCAGCGGCCACCGCGGCTCCATCGACCGTACCAGCCGCAGCGACCCCTCGCTGAAGCTCTGGATCACCACCCGCCACTCGCGCGCCGCGGCGTCACCGAGGTTCGCCGCCGCCAGCGCCTCCAGCAGCTGCCGCTCCATGCCCGGCGCCGACGCCGGCTGCTTGGTCTCGATGTAGTACCGCACCGTGTCGCGGTAGCGCGTGAAGAGCTCCGTGAGGGCCAGCGGGTGCAGGTCGCGCAGGTTGAGCCGCGCCCGGTCCGGGTACCGCTCCCCGAACCACGAGCCCGCATCGCAGCGTCGCAGCGCCTTCCAGGTGACCCCGCTCACCGGTCCGCGGCACTCGGGCCCCCGGATCGTGCGGTCGAGCGTCTCGTCGTGCAGCACCACCAGCACCCGGTCCGACGTTCGTTGCAGGTCCTGCTCGATGTAGTGCGCGCCGAGGGCGATGGCCCGGTCGTACGCCGCCACCGTGTGCTCCGGCTCGTGGCCGCTCGCCCCGCGGTGGGCGATGATCGTCACGTTGCCCGTGTAGGGCGGCGGCACTGGTGGCGCGGGGGCCGGCCCGCAGGCGGCGGCGACGAGCAGCACGAGGCCGGCGGGGACAGTCACGGTCCGGAACATGCGCTAAGTTCGCAGGCTGGGCGCCGCACCCGCAATCCGGCGCACCCCGCCGCCTTGTCGGCGCCGGGTGGGTGCGGCCACTTTCCCGCGTGCGCTGCTTCATCGCCATCAACCCGCCGGTCTCCGTCCGCGACGCGCTCGCGGCGGCGACGGCGCCGCTGCGCGGCGCCGCGCCGGGCGTGCCCTGGATCGAGCCGGCGCGGCTCCATGCGACCGTGCGCTTCCTGGGCGAGGTGGACCGGTCGTTCATCGACCGGCTGCGCTCCGCGCTCGGTGCGACCGGTCGCCAGACTCGCCCCATTCCGCTCGAGATCGCCGGGCTCGGCGCCTTCCCCACGTGGAAGCGGGCGCGCGTCATCTGGGCTGGTGTGGGGTACGAGCCCAGGCTCGAGCTCCTGCATCACGACATCGAGCTGGCCTGCACCGGCCTCGGCCTCGACGTCGAGGGACGCCCCTTCCGGCCGCACCTGACCCTGGCGAGGCTTCGCGAGCCCGGTGGCGACGCCGCGCGTGCCATCTTTCGGGCCTCCCGCGGCATCCGCTTCCACTACGCCATGACCCTCGACTCGATCGACCTCATGCAGAGCATCCCGGCCGGCGGCGCCCCGCGCTACGAGCGCCTCGCCGCCATCCCGCTGGCGCGGAGCCGCTGAGTGCTCGGCTGCCTCGGGCGAACCGTGCTCGTCGTCGTCGCCCTCGTGCTGATCGCGCTCGGCGCGGCCGCCTGGTTCTCCCGCGACCTCTGGCTCGGCAGCGCGCCGCCCCCCGCCGCCGCCAGCGAAACCAGCGAGTGGGCGCCCGTCCCGGACGACGGCGGCGCGACCGTGCGCCGCCAGCTCGCCGCCCTCGGCGCCAAGGGGGGGGCCGTCTTCGTCAACGTCACCGCTCCCGAGCTGCTCGCCTACGCCCTCGGCTCCCTGCGCGCCATGCTCCCCGCGGGGGCATCCGCCCTGCGGGCCCGGGTGGCCGGCGACCTCGTGTACGTCAAGGGCGTCGTCGCCCTCGCCGACCTCGGCGGCTCGCAGGTCCTTGGCCCGCTGGCCGCCGTCCTCCCCGCGCGCGACACCGTCGAGATCGGCGGCGCGCTCGACATCCTGCGCGCCAATGGCGGCGGGCAGTTGCACGTGCGGGCGATCCGCGTCGGGAACCTGCAGTTGCCGCCGGCGCTGATCCCCGCGGTCCTGCGCCGGCTGCGCCGCGGCCCCATGCCGGCCGGCCTCGCCGACGACGCGCTGCCGGTGCCGCTCCCCGCCGCCGTCGCCGACGTGCGCGTTCGCGGCGGCAGGATCACCCTCTACCGCAACACCCCGTGAGCCCGCGCCGCATCCTCGTCGTCGACGACGAATCCGGCGTGCGCGGCGCCCTCGGCCAGCTCCTCGAGTTCGAGGGCTACGAGGTGCGCACCAGCGCCAGCGGCATCGCCGCCCTCGGCGTCGTCGGCGAGTGGCGCCCCGACCTGATCTTCCTCGACGTGAAGATGGCCGGCATGGACGGCCTCGAGGCCCTGCGCGAGATCCGCGCCCGCGACCCGGCCGCGCTCGTCGTGATGATCTCCGGCCACGCCACGATCCAGACCGCGGTCGAGGCCACGCAACTGGGTGCCTACGACATCCTCGAGAAGCCCCTCGACACCGACCGCATCCTCGTCCTGCTGCGCAACGCGCTCGAGCAGCGTGCCCTCCGCGAGGAGGTCTCCACCCTCCGCGAGAAGATCGCCTCGCGCTACGAGATCGTCGGCGAGTCGTACGTCGTCCGCGGCCTCATCGAGCAGATCGAGCGCGTCGGGCCCACCCTGGCCCGAGTCCTCATCACCGGCGAGAACGGCACCGGCAAGGAACTCGTCGCCCGCGCGCTGCACCAGCGCTCGACGCGGGCCGCCCGGCCGTTCATCGAGGTCAACTGCGCGGCGATCCCCGCCGAGCTGATCGAGAGCGAGCTGTTCGGCCACATGCGCGGCTCGTTCACCGGTGCCGTCGCCGACCGCGCCGGCAAGTTCGAGCAGGCCGACGGCGGCACCCTCTTCCTCGACGAGGTGGGCGACATGGCCCTCGCCGCGCAGGCCAAGGTGCTGCGCGTCCTGCAGGATGGCGAGGTCACCCGCATCGGCGGGAGCAAGCGCCTCAAGATCGACGTCCGCGTCCTCGCCGCCACCAACAAGGACCTCGCCGCCGAGATCGCCGCCGGCCGGTTCCGCGAGGACCTCTACTACCGGCTCAACGTCGTGCCCCTCCACGTCGCCCCGCTGCGCGAGCGGCGCGAGGACGTCCCCCTCCTCGTCCGGCACTTCCTCAGCACCCTCTCCGAGCGCGACGGCATGACGCCGCGCGGCATCGGCCCCGACGCCCTCGCCGCCCTCGCCCGCCTCGAGTGGCCCGGCAACGTGCGCGAGCTCCGCAACGCCGTCGAGCGGCTCCTGATCCTCGCCGCCGGGCCGCAGATCACCCTCGCCGACGTCGAACGGCTCACCGGGCGGCGCGCCGCAGAGCCCGGCGGCCTCGGCTCCATCGCCGACGCCGAGACCTTCGAGGCGTTCAAGCACGCCGCCGAGCGCGCCTTCCTGCTGCACAAGTTGCGGCAGTACGACTGGAACGTCTCCGAGACGGCGCGCGCCCTCGACATGCCGCGCTCGAACCTCTACAAGAAGATCGAGCGATACCGGCTCGTGCGCGCCGGCGACTGAGCGCGCGCACTCCCGCTCCACCCCCGGCCCCGCTACACTCCGCACACCGCCATGGCCGACCGCAACTGGGACCAGGAACTCGCCAGGATCGACCGGCAGCTCGAGTCGGTCTCCGATGCCGCGCTCTTTCCCAGCGCCGCCAAGGCGTCCCCGGCCGAGAGGCAGGCCATCGACACCAGGCGCGCCGGCACCCGCACCTGGGGCGCCTTCCTGCGGCTCGCCCTCTCCGTCGCCGTCGGCGTCGGCATCGTCTTCTGGCCCTATCCCGCGCGCTGCGGCCTCGGGCTCGGCGTCTACCTCTTAGCGGTCGCCGGCGTCCTCACCGGCGGCGTCTGGAGCGCGATCTGGACATGGAAGCACCGGACGCCGCGCGCCCACGCCCTCTCCCTCCTCGTCGTCGCCTGGTCCCTCGTCCTCGGCGCCATCGAGCTCCTGCCGCGCACGGGGTATGCCCTGCCGACTGCGGCGCATCCCGCCGCGTGGATCTGCCCTTCCTGAACCGCCGCTCCCCGCACGACCGCCGCTGATCGCCCCCGCGCGCCGCCCCGCGCCGCGTCCCCTACCACCGATGGACCCGACATGAACTTCCGCAACCACATCGCCGGCACCTGGGTCGCGCCGCGGGCAGGCAAGTACTTCGACAACGTCAATCCCGCCGACACCACCGACATCATCGGCCGCTTTCCCGCCTCCGACGGCGACGACGTCGAGGCCGCCGTCGCCAGCGCCCAGCGCGGCTTCGAGCTCTGGAAGCGCACCCCGGCCCCCGCCCGCGGCGACGTGCTCCGCCGCGTTGGCGACCTGATGCTCGCTCGCAAGGAGGAGATCGCCAACCTCATGACCCGCGAGATGGGCAAGCCCCTCGCCGAGACCCGTGGCGACGTGCAGGAGGGCATCGACACCGCGTACTACGCGGCCACCGAGGGGCGCCGCCTCTTCGGCCACACGGTGCCGAGCGAACTGCGCGACAAGTGGGCGATGAGCTTCCGCCGCCCCATCGGCGTCGTCGGGCTCATCACCCCGTTCAACTTCCCGATGGCGATCCCGACCTGGAAGCTCTTCCCGGCGCTGGTCTGCGGGAACGCCGCCATCCTCAAGCCCGCCGAGGACGTGCCGCACACCGCCACCGTCCTCGTCGAGATCCTCCTCGAGGCCGGGCTCCCCGCCGAGGTCATCCAGCTCGTGCACGGCCACGGCGAGGTCGTCGGCAAGGCGATCGTCGATCACCCCGGCGTCCCCGTGATCTCGTTCACCGGCTCCACCGAGACCGGCAGCATCGTCGGCGCCACCTGCGGCCGCATGCACAAGCGACTCTCGCTCGAGATGGGCGGCAAGAATGCGCAGGTCGTCCTCGACGACGCCGACCTCGACCTCGCCCTCGAGGGAGTGCTGTGGGGCGCCTTCGGCACCACCGGCCAGCGCTGCACCGCCACCAGCCGGCTCATCGTGCAGCGTGGCGTGCACGACCGGTTCGTCGCCATGCTCGAGGCCAAGGCCGGCGCCCTCCGCCTCGGCGACGGCCGCCAGCCCGGCACCGACGTCGGCCCCCTCATCCACGCCGCCTCGCGCGACAAGGTCGAGCGCTACGTCGGCATCGCCCGCGAGCAGGGCGGGGAGGTCGTCACCGGCGGCCGGCGCGCCACCGGCGGCGCCCTCGACAGGGGCTTCTTCTTCCAGCCGACGATCGTCACCGGCGTGCAGGCCGGCCACCGCGTCGCCGTCGAGGAGATCTTCGGCCCCGTGCTCTCCGTGATTCGCGTCGACACCGCCGACGAGGCCTTCCGCATCAACAACGGCGTCCCCTACGGCCTCTCCTCGTCCGTCTACACGCGCGACGTCAACCTCGCCTTCCGCGCCCTCAACGAGCTCGACAACGGCATCACGTACATCAACGCCCCCACCATCGGCGCCGAGGCGCACCTGCCGTTCGGTGGCGTGAAGCAGACGGGGAACGGCCACCGCGAAGGGGGGTGGGAGGTCTACGAGTTCTACTCCGAGACCAAGGTGGGCTACGTGGACTTCAGCGGGCGGCTGCAGCGCGCGCAGATCGACAACTATCCGGCGCAGGCGGCGTCGTGAGGCCGGCGCGCGCTGGCGCCCGCGCCGTCTCCCGCACCGCTTGCGCGGGCACGGCGCGCGGTGATTGATTGCGATGGTGACTGAACCCGTGACGCCCCGCACCACGGAATCGCCCGGCCTCGCACTCGAGGAGGCCCTGCGCGAGCGCGTCACCCGGCTGGTCGCGACGCGCGGCGTCCCCGCCGCGCGCGTGCGGGCCGCCGTCCGCCAGGTCGTCGCCGCCCTCCCGGCGCGGGCCGGGCCGGACGCCCGCGAGGTCACGGTGCTCGCCACCTTCGCCGCCACGCGCCCCGACCTCGCCAGTGCCCTGCGCGCCGCCGGCGCCGCGCGCGGGGTGCGCGTCGTGCGCGCCGGACACGGCTCGGCGGGACGGCACACCGTCGTCGCCGCGCTCGTCGCCGCCGCCGACCGCGAACAGCTCCCGGCCATCGCGGCCGCGCTCGGCGCGTCGCTCGCCGTGGGTGAGGCGCCGGGCGCATGATCGAGGAACTCCCCGCCCCACGGCCCGCCATCACCGACGAGCAGCGCGCCGCGGTCCTCGACCGCGTCAACCGGCCGCGCGCCCGCTGGACGCGCGCCTGGATCGAGTGGGCCAAGAGCTTCCAGGTCGCGATCCTCCTCGCCCTCGTCGTCCGTGCCTTCTTCATCGAGGCCTTCAAGATCCCCAGCGGCAGCATGGAGCGGACCCTGCTCGTCGGCGACTTCCTCCTCGTCAACAAGCTCGCCTACGGCGCCGAGGTCCCCTTCACGGGCAGGCGGCTCCCGGCCCTCAAGGAGCCCGCGCGCGGCGACGTCGTGGTCTTCCAGTATCCCGCCGACCCCAGCAAGAACTACGTCAAGCGCCTCATCGCCCTCCCCGGCGACACCGTGCGCATGCGCAAGGGCACCGTCTTCGTGAACGGCGTCGCCCAGTCGGAGCAGTACGTCGAGCACACCATGCCGTGGGAGGACCGCGCCACCGAGGACTTCGCGTGGCAGCGCCGCTTTCTCGCCCTCGACCCCATCGCCGCCCTCCGCTATCACCCGACACGCGACAACTGGGGCCCCCTCCTCGTCCCGCCCCGCCACCTGTTCGTGCTCGGCGACAATCGCGACAACTCGTCCGACAGCCGGTACTGGGGCTTCGTCTCCGATTCGCTGCTGCGCGGCCAGCCGTGGGTGGTGTACTTCAGTTATGCTCCCGACTCGTCGTCGCACTTCGACTGGCTCACCCGCATCCGCTGGGGACGCCTCGGGGAGCGCATCGAGTGATGAAGCAGTCGCACACCCCGGCCTCCGCCATCCCCGGCGTGCCCGTGCCGACACCCATCGACCCGGCCGTGATTCCCGGCGGCCCCCCGGTCGCCCGCGTGCGCCGCGTCGGCGGCATCCGCAAGACGGGGTTCGAGGAGGGATCGCTCGACCAGTACCTCCGCGACATCAGCATCTATCCCCTGATCTCCCGCGACGAGGAGGTCCGACTCGCCCAGCGCATCCGCCTCGCCGACCAGGAGGCGCTCGACAAGCTCGTCCGCTCCAACCTCCGCTTCGTCGTCTCCGTCGCCAAGAAGTACCAGAACCAGGGCGTCTCGCTCAGCGACCTGATCAACGAGGGCAACCTCGGCCTCATTCGCGCCGCCCACAAGTTCGACGAGACCAAGGGGATCAAGTTCATCTCCTACGCCGTCTGGTGGATCCGGCAGGCGATCCTCCAGGCCCTCGCCGAGCAGTCGCGCATCGTGCGCGTGCCGCTCAACCGCGCCGGCACCCTGCACCGCATCGGCAAGCGCGCCAACGCGCTGCTCCAGGAGCTCGGGCGCGAGGCGACGCACGCCGAGATTGCCGAGGGGATGGACATCACGGAGGAGGAAGTCGCGAAGACGATGTCGATCTCGCAGACCCACCTCTCCCTCGATGCCCCCCTCACCCCCGGCGAGGACAACAAGCTCCTCGACTACCTCCCCGACAACCTCAACCCGACCCCCGATGAGCTGACCTTCGAGAAGGCGCTCACCGAGTCGATCGAGGAGGCGCTGTCGTCGCTCAAGGAACGCGAGGCCAAGATTCTCCGACTCTACTTCGGCCTCGACGCCGCCGAGCCCATGACCCTCGAGGAGATCGGCTCCCGGCTGGGCATCACCCGCGAGCGCGTGCGCCAGATCAAGGAAAAGGCCCTCTCCCGGCTCCGCCACGTGAGCCGCGCCCGGGCGCTCGAGAGCTTTCTCGGCTAGTGGCGGCGAGCCTCTCGTCCTTTCCACGCCCGCCATCGCCCTGACGACCCGCTCGCCGGCAGGACGCGCTTCATCATCATCGTCGCCGCCGCGCACCCCCTCGAGATCGGCTCGACCTGCGCGAATCCGGCCCGCCAGCGCACCCTCGTCGGCACCGAGGCCTGGTCCCTCCCGCTCCGCCACGCCGTCGACGCCATCTCCCCCCGGCCGGGTGAGCGCATGGCCAGCGCCCCCGGCGACCGCTCGCGCGCCGCCATCGATCGCCTCCGCTGCACCGTCGAGTTGGTCGGACGCCGCGCCTCGCACCCTCTCGACGGGACGCGTCGCCACCCTGCCTGGTACCGCGACAGCGCCCCCGAGTGGCCCGCCGTGAAGTCGCGCATCGAGGGGTTGCCGGCGTAGGTTTCCCCCATGGCCGACACCAACAGCTTCGACGTCACCACCGGCGTCGACCTCCAGGAGGTCGACAACGCCGTCAACCAGGCACAGAAGGAGGTCGCCCAGCGCTACGACTTCAAGGGCGCCAACGTGAGCATCGAGCTCACGCGGGCGGAGGGGCAGCTCCTCCTCGTCGCCGACAGCGAGTTCCGCATGAACCAGCTCTGGGACGTGGTCGAGACCAAGCTCATCAAGCGCAAGGTCCCGGTGAAGAACCTCGACGTCGGCGAGATCGTCCCCGCCGGGGGCGACACCGTGCGCCGCGAGGTCAAGCTCAAGATGGCCCTCGACGCCGACACCGCGAAGAAGGTCGCCGCCGCGGTGAAGGAGGCGAAGCTCAAGAAGGTCCAGGCCGCCATCCAGGGCGACCAGGTGCGCATCTCGGGCCCCAGCCGCGACGACCTGCAGGCCGCCATGGCGATGCTGCGCGGCAAGGACTTCGGTGTCGAGCTGAAGTTCGGGAACTACCGCTAGCATGGACCGGCGCCCGACCGGGTCCGCGCCCGCCGAGCGCCGGCTCCGCCTCCGCCCCGGCGGTCCCGACGACGAAGCCGCCGTCCTGCGCCTCGCCACGCGCCTCTCCGACTTCCCCGTCCCGTCGTGGCGAACTGCCGAGGAGATCTCCCGCGGCGACGACCAGGTCCTGCGCGAGCAACTCTGGGCCCCCCGCACCGACGGCCTGCTGCTGATCGCCGAGTACGACCCGCAGGCGCCGGTGGGCATGATCCTCGTCACCACCCGCATCGACTATTTCCGCCAGGACCAGATCGCACACGTCGAGGTGCTGGTCGTCGATTCCGCGCACGAGCGGCAGGGGATCGCCGGCATGCTGATGGCCGCCGCCGAGGAGTGGGCCCGCGCCCGCGGCGTCGAGCGAATGGGCCTCACGGTCTGGGAGGCCAACCAGCGCGCCCGCCGCTTCTACGACCGGAACGGCTACCGCGCCGAGACGATCCACTACCTGAAGGAGCTTTGACCGCCCGATCCTCCTCGGCACGGCGAAGGACCTGTTGTTGACGTCGTCTCGAGCGCGGCGGCGACTCGCCCAGCCGAGCCGGCGGTTCCCGCCGGCGGCCGCCCCCGGCCGTCGTGGCCGCGAACGCCGCGGGGGAAGTCCCGCCGGGCCTCGAGCGGCTTCGCCCTCAGCCCAGGGGTCGCCGCCGCCGCCGGCAATGTGCTCTCCCTCGGAGTCGCCTTCGACGCGATGACGTCACGGGCCGGTGGCATCTTCGGCCGGCGCGCGCCAATCGTGCGGCGCACCCTCGGGTTGCCCTGCCTCTCGCCCGTGCAGTGCCACCGCACTCCTGCGCTCCAGCCGGCGCGATCGCGGCGAGGGGGCCCTCCCGGTCGTCGATGGCCCGCCCGGAATTCTGCTCAAGGGGACAACGGGCTCGGTGATTCGCGCCGAGGAAGCCCTCCTCCGCTTCGACCCGGCGCGGGACTCGCCGACGGGCAAGGCCGCTCCCGTCCAGCCGCCGGTGGCGGCTGAGGCGCCGCCGCCCCCGGTGCCTCCGGGCACTCCGACCACCGTTCCCGGCCGCGCACCGCGTGCGCGCGAACCGGCCGGGCACGCTGGATTCGCAACGCCCAACGCTCGCGCTGCGCGCGCACCGCCGGCGCACGAGGCGGACTCCGGCTAGCGCAACGCGCCCCGCCGCATCCGTGGCCCCGCCCGCGACGCCATCGGAGCGTCGAGCAGCGCCCCCCAGCGCAGCACGAGGTCGCGAAACAGCTCCCCCACCGGGCGCAGCACCCGCTGGCCATCGGCGAGCCCGATGTCGAGCAGCTCGCGCCCCGCCGCGCCAAGGTCCGGCATGTCGGTCAGCGGCGACCATCCGAATCCCACCACCGGCACGCCCGCCGAGCGCAGCGAGAGCGCGTCGTCCCACTGCTGCTTGAGCCAGGCGCGCGACAGTCGCGCCGGGGCGTGCGTCTCCGCCAGCAGCAGGGGCAGCTCCGTCCGGCGGTGCAGCGCCGTGGCGAGGTGCCGCAGCCCCAGCTTCTGCACGGCCGCCGTCTCCTTGCCAGCCGACGTCACGCGACGCTCGCTGTCGGGCGTCCACGACAGCGACAGCACGCGCTGCCGGCGGGCCCGGCGGTCGCGGAACCATCGCAGGTCCTGCGCCGGCACGCCGTGGTCGTGCAGGTGCCGCGCCACCCCGGGTGCGAGGTCGAGCCCCAGGCAGAGGTCGAGGGCCAGCGCGCGACGCGCGTTGCGACGCTCGGCCTCCGCGCGCGCCCCCTCGCCCGCCGCGTGCGCGTGCCGGGCCGGCGCGCTCATCACGATCGTCGCCTCCGGGCGCACCGCCACCACCGCCTCCACCGCGCGCTCGTGCGCCAGCGCGAGGGCGCGCGTCGCACGCACAAATGCCGTGTCGTAGTCGCCCCCCCCCGCCGCCGCGATCGAGGCATGGCGCTCGGCGGTGCCCGCGATGTCGTGCACCGGCGCGAAGTGCGTGACCCACGGAAAGCGGAGCGCGAACGCCCGCGCGTACTCGGCCAGCAAGGCGGGAAAGTCGTCGCTCGTGACGTCGCCCATCCATCCCGGCACGCCGTCATGGCAGAGCTCGGCGATCGGCGCGATCCCGAGGAGGCGCAGGCGCTCCATCGGCTCGGCGCACGTTTCCCAGTCGTAGCGCTCCGGCCCGACATGCGCGCGATAGTACGCCGGGCCATAGAAGACCGCGCTCACCCCGAGCTGGTGCGCGAGCGCAAAGTCATCCTCCCACCGCGCATAGTGACCGCCGCGATCCATCTGGTCGGACCGCGTGCCACCCGTGAGCAGCGGCGCGCGCGTGTCGATCGCGGTGCAGAAGAGAAAGGCCATGGGCTCAGACGTCAGGTGAGCGAGTGCGCGCAGCCCGGCGCAGGCGCAGCGGTTACGGCCCAAGATGACGATCCACAGCGCACGCCGTCAACGAGAAATCTGCTGTGGACAAATTGTGTAAATCTTTTGGGGACAACTGGTTGCGCGCTGCTCACACAAGTGATGCCGGTGCCGCCTCCGGCAGGTGTAACTTTCCGCCCCAATGTCGATCCCCGTCCCGAGCGCCGCGTGAAGGTCGGCGTCGTCACCCTCGGCTGCGACAAGAACACCGTCGACAGCGAGCGATACCTCGCCCAGCTCGCCGACTGCGGCGCGATCGCCGTCGCCGACCTCGCCGACGCCGAGCTCGTGATCGTCAACACCTGCGGCTTCATCGACGCCGCCAAGCGCGAGTCGATCGACGCCATCGTCGAGGCCGGGAGGCTCAAGGAAGGGGGGGCCTGCCAGGCTGTCGTCGCCGTCGGTTGCATGGTGGAGCGCCACAAGGCCGAGCTCGCCGAGGCCCTCCCCGAGGTCGACCTCTTCCTCGGCGCGAGCGAGATGGACCAGCTCGTGCCCAGGCTGCGCGAGCGCGGGCTCGTCGGCGAGGCGCCCACCCTCCATCCCGGCGACCGCCTCTATGCCGGCGACGCGCCGCACGTGCGGTACCTCAAGGTCAGCGAGGGCTGCGACCACGGCTGCGCCTTTTGTGCCATTCCCCTCATGCGCGGCCGCCATCGCTCGTTCGCGATCGACGACCTCGTGCGCGAGGCGCAGCTGCTCGAGCTCCAGGGTGCGCGCGAGGTGAACCTCGTGGCGCAGGACCTCGCCCACTACGGGCGCGACCGGCGCGACGGCGTGCGCCTCCCCGCGCTGCTCGAGGCGCTTGTGGGCGAGACCGACATCCCCTGGATCCGGATGCTCTACCTCTACAGCGCCGGCATCACCCCGCGGCTGCTCGAGGTCGTCTCGTCCACGCCGCGCATCCTGCCCTACCTCGACATGCCCATTCAGCACGGGTCGGACGCCGTGCTCGAGCGCATGCGCCGCCCCGAGCGGCGCCGCACGATCGTCGAGAAGGTCGCCCGGTTCCGCGACGCGATTCCCGGGGTGACCATCCGCACCACCACCATCGTCGGCTTTCCCGGCGAGACCGACGCCGACGTCGACGCTCTCTGCGCCCTGCTCGAGGAGATCCGGTTCGACCGCGTCGGGGTCTTCACCTACTCGCCGCAGGACGGCACCCGCGCCGCCACGCTCGCCGACGACGTGCCCGAGTCGGTCAAGCGCGAACGGCAGGAGCGCGTCCTCGAGCTGCAGCGCGCGATCACCGCCGAGCGCTACGAGCGGCACGTGGGCGCCACCGCGCGCGTCCTCGTCGACGCGATCGCCACCGCCGACGCACCGGCCTTCGGCCGCGCCCCCTGGCAGGCCGACGACATCGACGGCGTGGTGCGGCTCGACCGCGACGTGGCCCCGGGGTCCTTCGCCGACGTTCGCATCGACGCGGTCGAGGACGACTACGACTTTTCCGCCACGGTGCTTGGCGAGGTGGCCTCCACGGCGCCCGCGGCGCGCTCCCGCCGTCAGCTGCCGGTCGCCGCGGCGTCCAGCATCGGCTCGTTCGGCGCTTGAGTCACCGCGTCACGCCCCGCGCCAACGAGATCGTCGCGCGGGCCAGCGGCGTCTTCCCGGCGGCGGCGGGGGTGACCGGGCGCCAGCCCTCCGCGCTCGCCCCGGGGGGGCCGTTCGTCGCCGAGCGCGGGAGTGGCGCCCGCCTCTGGGACGTCGACGGTTTCGAGTGCCTCGACTTCGCGCTCGCCTCGGGACGGCTCCCGCTGGGGCACGCGCCGCGCCCCGTCCTCGACGCCATCGAGGCTGCCGTCGAGCGCGGGACGAGCTTCGGCCTGCCGGGCGAGCCCGAGGTGATCCTTGCCGAGCGCATCGTCGAGCGCATGCCGCACCTCGAGCTCCTGCGCTTCGTGGCGAGCGAGGGTGAGGCCGCCGCCGCCGCCGTTCGGGCCGCGCGTGCCTTCACGGCCCGCGACTACCTCCTCAAGTTCGATGCCTGCTACCACGGCGACGCCGACGTCTTTCAGGCCCGCTCGGGCAGCGGCGTGGCGACCCTCGGCCTTCCCAGCGCCCTCGGCGTGCCGGCCATGGCCGCCGCCCTCACCCTCACCGCGCCCTTCAACGATCTCGACGCGGCCCGGTCGCTTGTGCACGCGCACGCCGCACAGCTCGCCGCGATCATCGTCGAGCCCGTCTGCGCGCACGGCGGCTTCATCGCGCCGGCCGAGGGCTTTCTCGACGGACTGCGGCAGCTCGCCGACGATGCCGGCGCGGTGCTGGTCTTCGACGAGTGCGCCACCGGCCTGCACGTCGCGCCCGGCGGGGCGCAGGCGCGGTTCCGCACGACGCCCGACCTGACGATCCTCGGCAGCGCCCTCGGCGGCGGGCTCCCCCTCGCCCTCGTTGGCGGCCGGCGCGAGGTCGTGGACTGCCTCCTGCCCGGGGGCGCGGCGCCGCACGCGGCGGCCCGCCCTGGCAGCCCGCTCGCGATTGCGGCCGGCATCGCCACCCTCGATGCCCTCACGCCGGCCGTGCACGCGCGCATGGCCGAGCGCACCGGGCGCCTGGTTCGCGATTTCGCGGCCATGGCGCGGCATCGCGACGTTCCCCTCACGGCCGCGGCGTTGGGCTCGATGTGGGGCTTCGCCTTTCGGCGCACGCCGGTGCGGAGTCTCGCGCAGGCACGTGACGCCGACGCGGCCCTTCACCGCCGCTTCGTGCAGGCCGCCCTCGAGGCCGGCGTCTTCCTGCCCCCCTCGCCGCTCGAGGCCGCCTACCTGTCGGCCGCGCACGGCGACCCCGAACTCGATGCCGCCCTCGGGCGGCTGGACGGCGCGCTCGCGGCCGTCCTGCGCTAGCGTGCCGCGCTCGCGGCCGTCCTGCGCTAGCGTGCCGCGCTCGCGGCCGTCCTGCGCCAGCGTGCCGCGCACACGGCGCGTGGCGCGCCGCGCGGCGCTCGGACTCGCCCTCGCCGCCGGCTGTTCGGGCGGTGTGCCTCCCGCCGTCCCGGGGTCCACGCCTCTCGCTGGTCGCGCCGACAGCACCCTCGTGCCGGAACCGGCGCCGCGCGACTCGATCAGCGTGCTCGTGGAGCGCGCCGCCGAGCGAGATCGCGATGCCAGCGTCCCCCTCGACGAGGCGCCTCCCGCGGCCTCCGCCGTTCGCGGCCGGCCCGTGCGCGTGGCGCTCGGCGTTGCCCGCGGCGAGACGGGCCTCTCGTCCACCGGCGGATGGCGGTTGCTGGAGCAGGGAGGCGAATCCATGCTCGCGCGCATGGCGGGCGGCGACCTCTGGCGGGTCGAGCAGCGCGGCGACCGGCTGCGCGCCGTGCAGGAGCTGGCGCGCGCGGGGGCGCGGGAGTCGGCCCTGGCCACCGCGTGGCGCGGCGGGTCGCTCGTGGCGCGCCCCGACGGCGACGCCTCGCAGCTGCGCTGGGGCGGCCGCCGCTACCGCGGCGAGCTGCTCCTCGTCCCCACCGACAGCGGCATCCTGGTCGTCAATCGCGTTGGCCTCGAGGAGTACCTCCGCGCCGTGGTGGCGGGCGAGATCGGCAACCGCACGCCGGCCGAACACGCCGCCGCCGAGGCGCAGGCGGTGGCGGCGCGCAGCTACACCTGGGTCAAGCTCGGTGGCGGCACGGTGCGCGGCTTCGACGTCGTGGCGACGGTGCTCGACCAGGTGTACGGTGGCGTCGAGGCGGAAACCGCGGTGGCCGACGCCGCCGTCCGCGCCACCACCGGGATCGTGCTGTCGTACGGCGGGCGTGTCGTCAACGCGCCGTATCACTCGGCGTGCGGCGGCAGCACCGCCGAGGCGCCCGAGGTCTGGCGGACCGGCGGGGAGCCATACCTGCGCCGCGTCAGCGACGCGATCCCCGGCACCACCCGCGCCTGGTGCGACATCGCGCCGCGCTACCGCTGGACCGCGACCTTCACCGGTGACGAACTCGACCGGCTCGCCGACCGCTACCTGGCGCAGTTCGGCGGCGCTCCTGCCGGCGGAGTGGGTGGGGTCCGTGGCGTGCGCCTCACGGGGACCACCGCCTCCGGTCGCGCGGCGGGGCTCTCGTTCGAGACGGGACGGGGACGGTTCGACGTGCGGGCCAACGACCTCCGGTTCGTGCTGCGCAAGGGGGGCGAGATCCTCAACAGCACCTGGATCGAGCTCGAGGCCGAGCCCGCCGGCGGCGGGCTTCGCGCCCTGACCATCAGGGGGCGCGGCTACGGGCACGGCGTGGGGATGTGCCAGTGGGGCGCGATCGGCCGCGCCCGGGCCGGCCGGGATTTTCGCGAGATCCTCGCCACCTACTATCCCGGAACCCAGCTGCGCCGCGTGGAGTAGCCTCCACGCGGCGCCGGCGTCGCGCTAGCTTGGTGCGTCGGCCCGCCATTCGCGCCCCTCCCCCATCGCCACGACCCGCACTTCGGCGACATGAGCGACCCCATCCGCCTCGGACTGCTCGGTGCCGGCGCCGTCGCCCAGCTCGTGCACCTCCCCGTGCTCTCGCGGCTTCGCGGCGTGCAGCTCGTCGCGATCTGCGACAACGACCGCGTCAAGGCGCGCGCCCTCGCCGACCGGTTCGGCGCCCTCGACGCCTTCACCGACATCGAGGACCTGCTCGAGTTCGACGCCCTCGACGCCGTCATCATCGCCACCCCCAACCACCTGCACGAGCCTCACGTGCTGGCGGCGCTCTCGCGCGGCGCGCATGTCCTCTGCGAGCGCCCCCTCGCGCTGAGCAGCAAGGGTGTGGAGCGCATCCTCGCCGCGGCGGTGAGGCACGACCGCAAGGTGGTGGTGGGCAACAACCACCGCTTCCGCACCGACGTCCAGGCACTCTCGCGGTTCCTGCACGGCGGCGAGCTCGGCAAGCTCACCGGCGTCCGCGCCGGCGCCTACCATCCCGCCGGCGCCATCGGCGGCTGGCGCCGCAACCGCCCCGAGGCCGGGGGCGGCGCCTTCCTCGAGCACGGCTTCCAGCTGCTCGACCTCGCCCTCTGGCTCGCCGACTTTCCCGACCCGGTGCGCGTCTCGGCCTTCATGGACCGCCCCAGGGGCGCCAAGGCCGTCGAGGAGAGCATGCTGGTCGTGCTCGAGGCCGCCGGCGGGCTCGCCTGCACCTTCGATGTCTCCTGGTCGTACCACGGCGAGGAGGAGCGCTGGTGGTTCGAGGCGCTCGCCGCCCGCGGCAGCGCCCGCCTCGCCCCGCTGCGCGTGATCAAGGAGCTCAACGGCAAGGCCGTCGACGTCTCGCCCACCGGCGGCGCCGCGCGCGAGAGTGCGACGCTGCAGTCGTACCGCGCGCAGGACACCCACTTCCTGTCGGTGCTCGCCGGCGAGTCACCGTACAAGCCACCCACCGACCAGCTCGTGCTGCACCGCGCCCTCGAGGCGATCTACCGGGCGGCGAACGAGGAGAAAGAGATCCGACTGTGACCCGCACGCGCGCCGCCGCCCTGGCGGCCATGGCGTCGCTGTCCCTCGCGGCGTCGGCCGGCGCCCAGCGCCCCGCCGCCGCGCCCGATCCGAGGCTCCCCGCCTCGGTACCGGCCCCCGACACCGCCGACGTCCTCGACATCGACCTGCTCACCATCGGGCAGGGTGACCACGTCTGGGAGAAGTTCGGCCACAACGCCATCGTCGTCACCGACCGCCGCGCCGGCACCAGCATCGCGTGGAACTGGGGCGTCTTCGACTTCAACCAGCCGCGGTTTGTCGCGCGGTTCCTGGCCGGCAACACCCTCTATCGCATGGACGGCTATCCGACCGATGCCTCGATCGACTTCTACAAGTCCATCAACCGCACCGTCTGGATCCAGCGCCTGGCGCTCAGTGCACACTACAAGCGCAAGCTGCGTGACCTGATCCTCGAGAACGCGCGGCCCGCGAACCGCGAGTACCAGTACGACTACTTCCTCGACAACTGCAGCACCCGCGTCCGCAACCTCCTCAACGAAGCCACCGGCGGCGGACTCGCGGGCTGGACGCGCCATCACTATGGCTCCGACAGCTACCTCTCGCACACGCAGCGCCTCGTCGCCGACAACCCGTTCACCGAACTCGGCGTCACCATTGCCCTCGGCCGCCGCGCCGACAGCACCCTCATGCTCTGGGACGAGATGTTCGTCCCCATGAAGCTCCAGCAGCGCGTGCGCGAGCTGCAGGTCGAGGACGGCCGCGGCGGCGTGAGGCTCCTCGTGGCCTCGGAGCGGGTCCTGTTCACCGCCAACCGGGCGGCGGAGCTCGCGCACCCGCCTCGCTCCTGGCCCTGGTGGCTCGCCGTCGGCGCGCTGCTCGGCTGGGGCATCGTCGCCCTCGCCCGCGCCACCGTGCGTGGGTCGCGGCGCGCCCAGGTCGCCCTCGCCGCCCTCGGCGCCGCCTGGCTTGCGCTTGCCGGCGTGGTGGGAGTGATCCTGATCCTCGCCGCGACCATGACACGCCACGTCTACTGGCAGGACAACCCGAGTGCCTGGCTCCTCTCCGCGCTGGGGCTCGTCTCGGCCGCCGCCTTTCCGCACGTCGTCATGCGCCCGCGGGCCGGCACGCCCTGGCAACTGCTCGCCGCCCTCGCGTCACTGGTCGCCTTCTACGGGATGTGGAAACTCGTTGGCGGTGGCGCGGCGCCGCGCGTTGCCGTGATCGCCCTCGTCATGCCCCTGCACGTGGCCGTCCTGTTCGCGCTCCTCGCGCTGCGGAACGCACGGCACGCGGGATCCCGGGCGGGTGCCCCCGCCGCCGCATGACCCCCCGCGCCGCCGCCGGCGTCGACGTCGGCGGCACCTTTACCGACCTCGTGGCCGTGCGCGACGACGGCTCGGTCGCGGCGCGCAAGGTCAGCTCCACCCCCGACGACCAGAGCCGCGGCGTCGAGAATGCCCTCGCCGCCCTCGGGGCGGAACCGGCCAGCATCGACCGGCTGGTGCATGGCACCACCATCGTGACCAACGCCCTGCTCGAGCGGCGCGGTGCGCGCGTGGTGCTCTGTGCCACCGATGGATTCACCGACCTCCTCGAGCTCCGCCGCCAGGAGCGCGCGTCGCTCTACGACCTGGCCGCGCACCATCCGGCCCCGCTTGTGCAGCGCCGCGACACCGTTCCGGTCGCCGAGCGCATGACCCACCACGGGGTGCTGCGACCGCTCGACGCCGAGGGCATCGCCGCCGCCGTCGACGCCGTGCGTGCCAGCGGGGCCTCGTCCGTCGCCGTCAGCCTCCTCCACAGCTACGCCCACCCGCAACACGAGCAGGCGCTCGCCGCCGCCATGCGGGCGGCCCTTCCCGATGCCGAGATCGTCGCCTCGCACGACGTACTTCCCGAGATCCGGGAATACGAGCGGACCAGCACCACCGTGGCCGAGGCCTACGTGCGCCCCCTCGTCGCGCGCTACCTCGGCCGCCTTGGCAGCGCGCTCACGGCGGCGGGGTATCCGGCCCCGGGCGTCGTGACCTCGGGAGGGGGCGTGCTGCCGGCTGCCGCGGCGGCGCGGCACGGCGCCGCCCTTGCCCTGTCCGGGCCCGCCGGTGGCGTCACCGGCGCGGCCCTCGCCGCCCGCGCAGCCGGCTTCGATCGCGCCCTCACCATCGACATTGGCGGCACCAGTGCCGACTGCGGGCTCGTGCTCGACGGCGAGCCACTCGTCGAGACAGGGGGAAGCGTGGCTGGTGTGCCGATCGCGCTGCCGCGCGTGCTGGTGGAGACGGTCTCGGCGGGCGGCGGCAGCATCGCCTGGGTCGACGACGGCGCAGCGCTGCGCGTTGGCCCCCGCTCGGGTGGCGCGCGACCGGGACCGGTCGCCTTCGGCCGTGGGGGCACGCAGCCCACCGTCACCGACGCCCACCTCACCCTTGGCACCATTCACGCCGCACGATTCGACGCCGGCGTTTCGCTCGACATCGCCGCCGCGCGCGCCGCGGTCACGGCACTCGCCGCGCGGCTCGATGCGACGCCGGAGCGCACGGCCGAGGCGATCATCGCCACGGCTGACGCCGAGATGGCGCGCGCCCTCCGGCGCGTAAGCGTCGAGCGCGGCATCGACCCGCGCCATTGCGTCCTCGTCGCCTTTGGCGGGGGCGGACCGCTGCACGCCTGCAGCCTCGCCGGGCGTCTGGGGATGTCGCGCGTGCTCGTTCCCCCCTTCGCCGGGGTGCTCTCGGCCCTCGGCCTCGCCGTGGCCGCCGAGCGCCACGAGGCGCTCGCCAGCGTCATGCAGCGCACCGACGCGCTCGACGCGGCGGCACTCGGCGCCCGCCTGCGCGACCTCGCCGGCCGCGTGGCCGAACCCGAGCCGGGGTGCCGCCGGCAGTTCTGGGCCCGCACGCGCTACGTGGGACAGGGACATGAACTCGAGGTGCCGCTCGCCGACGGCGACGACGGGCATTCGCTCGCCGGTCGCTTTGCCGGGATGCACCGCGCCCGCACCGGCTTCACCCTCGACACCGGGGTCGAGGTCGTGAGCCTCCGGCACGCCGCCACCGGCCGGCCGAGGGCGGCCGCACTCGGCCGACGCGGGCCCGGCACCTGGGACGCCGCGCGGTGCCACGACGACGGATCGGCCTTCGAGGCCGCCGTCGCCGGACCGGCGAGCATCGCCCTTCCCGACGCGACCCTGTTCGTCGCGCCCGGCTGGACCGCGCGCGCCCTCGCCACCGGTGGCTGGCTCGTGGAGCACGACGCATGAGCGCGCCGGTGTTCGATCCCCTCGAGCTCGGCGTGCTGGGCCACGCCGTGTCGATGGTCGCCGAGGAAATGGGGAGCGTGCTCGTGCGCGGCTCCCTCTCGCCGAACATCCGCGAGCGGCGCGATGCCTCGAGCGCGCTGTTCGACCTGCGCGGGCGGATGGTGGCGCAGGCGGCGCACATTCCCGTGCACCTCGGGGCGATGCCGGAGTCGGTGCGCGCGGTCATGGCCCGCGATCCGAGGCCGGGCGACCTCTTCCTGCTCAACGACCCGTACCACGGCGGGTCGCACCTCCCCGATCTCACCATGGTGCTGCCGATCGTCGACGAGGGCGCGATCGTCGGCTACGCCGCGGTGCGCGCGCACCACGCCGACGTGGGGGGCATGAGCCCCGGCAGCATGCCGCAGGGGGCGACCGAGCTCTGGCAGGAGGGACTCGTGGTGCCGCCGGTGCGGCTGGCGCGGAACGGCGAGATCGACACCGAGGTGATGTCGCTCGTGCTGGCGAATGTGCGCACGCCAGTGGAGCGCCACGGCGACCTCGCCGCGCAGCGGGCCGCTTGCGAGGCGGGGGCCGAGGGGTGGCGTGCGCTGCGGCACCGCGAGGGAGTGGTGCGGCTCGATGCCGGCTGCGACGCCTTGCTCGACTACACCGAGCGCCGGGCGCGGGCCCGGCTCGTGCCCCTCGAGGGGGCGACGGGAGTGGGCGAGGACGCGCTCGAGGGCGACGGCGTGAGCGACCGGCCGGTGCCCGTGCGCGTGAGGGCCACGGTCAGGTACTCGAAGCTCCACCTCGACTTCACCGGCTCGTCGCCGGTCGTGGCGGGCAACGTCAACTGCCCCGCCGCGGTCACGCGCGCCGCCGCGGTGTTCGCCCTCCGCACGCTGCTGAGCGACGACGTGCCGACCAACGACGGCATTGCCCGGGCGATCGAGCTCGTGCTCCCCGAGGGGAGCGCGATCAATGCGAGCGCGCCGGCGGCGGTCGCCGCCGGGAACGTCGAGATGAGCCAGCGGATCACGGACACGATCTTCCTCGCCATGGCCTCGGCCGGCATTCCCGTGGCGGCGCAGGGGCAGGGAACGATGAACAACATCACGTTGGGCGGCGCCGGCTGGACGTTCTACGAGACCCTCGGTGGCGGGCAGGGGGCCAGCGGGCGCGGACCGGGGCCGAGCGCGGTGCACGTGGGGATGAGCAACACCCGCAACACCCCGGTGGAGACTCTCGAGGTCGCCTATCCGATCCGCATCGAGAGGTACGCGCTTCGCGCCGACTCCGGCGGTGGCGGCGTGCACGCCGGCGGAGCAGGGGTGATCCGCAGCTACCGGGCCCTGGCCCCGTGTGTGGCCACGCTGCTCACCGAGCGACGAAGCCGATCGCCGCAAGGTGCGTCGGGGGGCGGGGCGGGGGTGGCGGGCGTGAACGCGCTCAACGGGGCCGTTCTGCCCGCCAAGGTGCGACGGAGCCTGGCCGCCGGCGACGTGCTGACGATCGAGACGCCTGGTGGCGGAGGCTGGGGCAGGCGCTAGCGACCACTCTGCGGCGAGCCGGGCCAGGCCCGGCGGCGACCGCGCCGGACGCAGAGAACCACGGCTCGAAGGTCCCGTCTCTCGCTCTCTTGATGGGGCGTGTTAAGGCCACCGTTACGCGAATGCCGTGAATCGTCACAAAATGTTGCGGCGCCGCGACAACATCGGGCGCTCTGCAACGCCGGGTTCCATGTGTAAGTCGTTGCGGGGCAACATATTCGGTTTGTGCCCGGAACTTGCAATGGACGGTTCCGCAAGCTGCCACCGGCCGAGGAGCCGGTAGAGCCAAGCAAGTCCAAACTCCGCGCGTAGGAGGCAGAAAATGAAGTTCCGCAATCTGCTCGCTGCCGTCGCGGTGGCCGCCGTCGGTGCAGTGTCACAGCTGCAGGCGCAGGCGATCATCACGAACGGCACCATCACCCTCGGCGTTGACGCCGCGGGGCAGCTGAACATCTGCTGCGGCAGTGCCTCGAACGGCGGCGCCGGCCCGTCAACGAGGTACGTCGGCTTGCGGCAGAACTCGAGCAACAAGGAGTCGACCGCTGACGGCTGCCTGTGCGAGGGCTGGGGCGCCTCGTACAACGGCACGACCGGTGGCGGCGCGGACAACGCGCAATACAACAACACGACGGCCGTCTCGTTCTCGGCCGACGCTACGAGCGCGAAGACGGTGGTGACGATCGGCGGACTCGAGGTCACGCACGAGTTCTCGCCGTCCGGCGCAACCCCGAACCTGTACGAAGTGCTGGTGACACTGCGCAACGTCAGCGGCTCGTCGATGAGCGACGTGTCGTACCGCCGCCTGATGGACTGGGACATCGAGCAGACCGCCTTCGACGAGTTCGTCGAGCTGAACAAGGGCACGGCCACCGCGCTCTACCAGATGACGGACAACGGCTTCGCCGGTCCGAGCCCGCTCGGTCCCGCCGGCTCGATGTGCGCGCCGACCAACACGAACGGCATCTTCGGTCCCTGCGACCACGGCGGCCTGTTCGACTTCAACTTCGGCACGCTGGGCAACCTCGACAAGAAGTTCTTCCGCATCTATTACGGTGCCGCTGACAACCGTGCCTCCATGCTGGCCTCGCTCGGCGCCGTGGGCGTGGAGGCCTACTCGATGGCCTGGTGCAACCCGAGCTCGGGTTACGTGTACCCGGGCGGCTCGGTCTGCAATGGCTCCGATGACACCACGTTCGGCTTCGGCTTCAAGGGCATCGGTGGCGACCCCATCGTCAGCCCGGAGCCGGCCAGCTTCGCCCTGATGGGCACGGGGCTGGTTGGCCTGCTCGCGATTCGCCGCCGTCGCGCCTAAACGCGCTGCCGGTCTCGGCCGGTAACAGGTAGCTTGCAGGCGGCCCCTCGCTCTTCGCGGGGGGCCGCCTTCGCTTGCCCCCGGCGGCCCCGCCGAACCACTTTTCCCACCATGCGCACCTTCCTTGTCCTCGTTGCCTGCGCGGCCCTCCACGCCGCCAGCGGCGCCCGCATGGCGCGTGGCCAGCAGGTCGAGTCGCCGCCCGCCGGCCCCAGCCTCCCCAACGCGCCGTACGTGGCGCCGGCCGTCGGTACCAGGGAGGTCTATACCGGCTTCGTGAACCGCATCGCGCGAAACGCCGGCTGGCGCACCGAGTACACCGACAACGCGGGCAGGCCCGGCGCGCGCATGGGGCTCTTCATGGCCGACAACCCCAAGATGCCCGTTGCCATGGACACGGCGCTCTTCACCCGCCTCTGGCCGCTCCGCCGCAACGGCGAGGTCGTGATCGAGACCCAGCGTTACCCGCGCAAGTGGCTCTGGAAGATCAAGGTCCTTGGCACCGAGCGCGTCAAGGTGCCCGCGGGGACGTTCGACTGCTGGGTTGTGGAGACCCTCGAGCAGCCGACGGTGACCACCTCCAAGGTCGCCTACTCCTACGTGAGCGTGTTCTACTACGCCCCCTCGATCGCGAGCGTGGTCAAGTTCAAGCAGACGGTGCTGAGCGGCACGCGCCGCGGGCAGGCGCGGCGCGCGGAGCTCGTGCGGCTCGAACGCCCTGGCAAGGAGCCGGTCGGGGGCCTGCAGATTCCAGCGATGGCCGGGAAGAAGCCGTAGGCCCAGCCGGATCGCCCGCCGCGTTGCGACCGGCCCGCGCGGGGCGCTCACCACGGTCAGACGGCCGGCACCGCGTTCGGCGTCCGCCGCCTCACCTCGCCCGAGTCCACCAGCTCGAACACCCTGGCGGCGGTGAACGCCTCGAGCAGCACCGGGTCGATGTTTCCGTCCTTCGCCTCGGCGCCCAGGATGTCGAGCGCGCGCACCGGGCTCACTGCGCGCTTGTAGGGCCGGTCGGTCGCCGTGAGCGCGTCGTAGATGTCGGAAATCGTCATCATTCGCGTCTGCACCGGGATCTCCCCGTCCTTGATTCCGCGCGGGTAGCCCCTGCCGGTGAGCTTCTCGTGGTGCCCGTAGGCGATGTTCGGGATCCCGCGCAGCTCGCGCGTCCACGGAATGCGCTCGAGGAACCGGAAGGTGTGCGTCACGTGTGACTCGATCTCGCGTCGCTCCTTCTCGTCCAGGTTCCCCTTCTCGATCATCAGGAACCGCAGCTCGTGCTCCTCGAGCAGCGGGCGCTCCACCCCCTCGAAGTCGACATAGGTCCGCTCGCCGACCTCCTTGAGCGCCTGGAAGTTCCGCTCGGCCATCACCGTCGGCTCGTTCGCCGCCGTGACCGCGTCGAGGTAGCGCTGCAGCTCGGCCGCCCGGTGCCGCTTGTTCTCCTCGAGCTGCACCACCGCCTGCTCGTAGCGCTCGCGCCCATGCTCCAGCAGGTAGTTGGCGCGCTCGCGCTCGTAGTCCATCTCGGCCTGCTGCCGCAGGTACGCGAAGCGGTGCCGGATCGCCCCCAGGTCCCACTGGTACAGCTTCTTCTGCTTCACCAGCACCTGCTCGCGCACGCCAACCTTGCCGAAGTCGTGCAACAGCGAGGCATAGCGCAGCTCGCGCAGTTCCTCGCGCGAGAACCGCAGCGACTGGTACGGGCCGGCCGCGCCGCCGGAGTCCACCGCCTGGGCCAGCCCCACCGTCAGCGTCGCCACGCGCCCCGAGTGGCCGCTCGTGGTCGGGTCGCGCTGCTCGATCGCCGTCACCGCGGCCTTCACGAACCCCTCGAACAGCCGCTCGATGTCCTCGTACAGCAGCGAGTTCTCGATCGCCACCGCGGCCTGTGAGGCCAGCGCCGTCACCAGCGCGGTGGAGCGCTCGTCGAACGGCCGCACCTCCCGGTCGACGATCGACTCGCTCGTGAGCCGCACGTCGGGATCGCGCTTGTGGTTGATGAGCTGCAGCACTCCCACCACCTCGGCCCGGTGCGTCCGCATCGGGATCACGAGCATGCTCTGCGTGCGGTAGCCGATCCGGGCGTCCATGCTGCGGTTGAACCCGTACCCCACGTTCGGCGGCAGGTCGTACACGTCGGCGATCGACACCGGCTCGCCCGACTCGGCCACCGAGCCCGCGATGCTCTTGCGGTCGATCGGCACGGTGAACTCGCTGAAGGAGAGGTCGGGCAGCGTGAAGTTCTGCGTGCTCTTGAAGATCAGCGTGTTGGTGCGCGAGCCGTCGGGGCGGCGCTCCACCAGGTAGAGCGACCCGGCGTCGGCGTTGGCGAGCCGGCGCGCCTGGCCGAGGATCATCCCCAGCAGCGTCGCGAGGTCGCGCTCGGTCGTGAGCGCCGCACCGACGCGGGTGAGCTCGGTGAGTTCGTGCTGGCGGTCGGCCGCCACCACGCGGGCGGCGCGCTCTCCGGCGCGCCCCGCCGCCTCGCGAAAGGCGCCCCGCAGCACCGTCGCCACCAGCCGGGCCGGGGCATCGGCGGCGAGCCAGCCGCTCACCGCGTCCCAAGGGGCGCCCTCGGGCGGCGTGACCTCCCCGGCGCCGCCCAGGCCCACGAACGTCACCAGCTCGCGGAGTCGCGCGAAAAGGTCGGGGGTGCTCAGGGCTTGCGCCGCGAGCGCGGCGTCCAGCACGAGCACCGCTGGGCGCTCCGCCTCGATCTCCTCGGGGTGTGGAAGGGCATTGCCGCGCGTCACCTCGACCTCGCCCGGCGACGCGCCGATGGGGGCATCGCCGAGCACGCGGCCGAGGGGGAGGAGCAGGAGGGGCTTCACGTCGAGGGGAGGATCGGGGGCCCAGTGCCAGACACGCCGGCACCCGGGAGTTCCGGGCACCGGCGTGCCGATAGTTCTACGCCGCGGGACGGCGGAGCGCCACCCTCCGGCGAACCCTTACGCGCCGAGCTTCTTGAGCTCGTCCTTCGGCTTCTCGAACTCGGGGAAGTCGCTGACGCACTTCTTGAACAGCGTGGTGGCCTCGGCCTTGTTCCCCTCGCCGAGGGCCTTGATGCCCTTGCTGTACAGCATCACCGCCGCGAACGGCACCTTGGCCGGCAGTGGCGCCGCTGCAACCTGTGTGGTTCCCCCCGCCGGGGCCATCGCGCTGCGGCGCGGAAGGTCGTGAAGTTTCATCCCCTTGTTGAGCTTCTCGCTGAGTTGGCGGATCACGTCCATCATCCCGTCGGCCTTGCCGCTGACCGCGTCAGTGTGGACGATCATGCCGGTCTCGGTGTTCACGGCCCGGGCGTTGAGCTGCACGTTGCCCTTGGGGTCGGCGATGAAGCCGCCAAAGACCATGTAGCGGGCGCCGAGCAGCTTGCCCACCCGCGACGCCGTCTCCTGGTCCATGCGCTGCGACGCGCCGAGGTCCTGCTCCTTCATGATCTTGTCCAGGGCGTCACGCTCGACCACGCGAATCGCGGGGTTGCCCGCCATCTCGGTGATCAGGAAGTCGGCCACGCCGCGCCCGAGGGCGTCGTAGTCCCTCGCGTCCCTTCCGAACGAGCCGTTGTTGAAGTACATGATCGCAACCGTCGGGCGCTGGTCCTGCGCGGCGGCCTGCGCCATGGACAACGCCGGCGCCAGGGCGAGCGCTGCGGCGGCCAGCGTCGTGACGATCTTCAGGCGGGTCATCTGGGTCCTCCGGGGGGCTGATGGGCACGTACAGCCGGGAATCTATCGAGCGAGCCCCGGGGGCGCCGTGGCACGGCGCATCGGGGTGGCGTAAGCGGCATCACACCAGGGTAGCCCGCGGCGCACCGTGCGCCGCGTCACAGGCACGCGCCACAAGCGGCGCGGTTCAGATCTCGAGCGACATCCCCTCGGCCGCGGCCACCACCTTGAGCGCCGACTTGCGCGCCGAGGCGAGGGCCCGGCACTCCGCCACGCGGGCGTCGATCTCGTCGTCCGACCGCTCCGGCTTGTGGTGAAAGAGCACGAGCATCTCGACTCCGCCCTCGATCGCGAGCTCCACCGTGTCCCGGTAGGTGGAGTGTCCCCAGCCCCGGTGGTGCTCGTACTCGTCCGAGGTGTACGTGGTGTCGTGCACGAGCACGGCGGCGCCGCGCACGAAGTTCGTGAAGTCGTCGCGCCAGGTGGGCGGCGACTGGTAACTGGCGTGCGGGCCAAGCTCGTTGTCGCTCACGTACACCAGCGCGCGGTCGCTGGCCGGGCCGTCGGTGAAGCGGTAGGCCAGGGCGCCGCCCGGGTGCTGCACGTGAAAGGCGCGCACCGTGTAGCCGCGGCCGTCGCGGCGCTCCTCGGCCAGCTCCTGGAAGTCGATGCGGGCATCGAGCTCGTCGAAGCTCACCGGGAAGACGACAGGCGACATCTGGTCGCGAACCACGCGGTCGATGCTCGTCTCGAGCGACTTGGAGCCCCAGATCGTGAAGTGGTTGCCCGACTGGAACACGGGGGCGAAGAAGGGGATGCCCTGGATGTGGTCCCAGTGCGCGTGGGTGAGGAAGATGTCGCCCTTGATCGGCTGGCCGTTGGCCCGCTCCATGAGCGAACGGCCGAGCTCCCGGATGCCGGTGCCGGCGTCGAGGATGATCAGCCAGCCGTCGCCGGCGCGCAGTTCGAGGCACGGCGTGTTGCCGCCGTAGCGCACGGTGCTCGGCCCTGGGCTCGGAATCGAGCCGCGGGTTCCCCAGAAGCGAAGGCGGAGGCCCATCGCGTCAGCGCTCGGGACGGGTGGCGTGGCTCATGGCGACGGTGACGTGGCGGCAAGATACGATCCCGCGCGCCCCGCGCCGGGTGACGCCTCTCACACTCTGGCTCAAACGCGGACCTGGGAGCGCTTGCGCAGGGCCTCCAGGTCGGCGAGGGCGATGCGTCGGCGCTCGACCTTCACCCACCCCAGGTCCTGGAACTCGCGCATGGTGCGCGACACGGTCTCGCGGCTGGCGCCGATCATGTTCGCGATGGTCTGGTGCGTGAGGGGCTTGTCGATGATTCCGCCGGGGGCCGTGCCGCCGAAGTCGAGCAGCAGCCGGGCGATGCGTCCGGGAACATCGAGCAGCACGAGCCCGCCGATCTTTCCGTCCGCCGCCCGGAGACGACGCGACAGCTCCGTGAGCAACGCCCAGGCCACGCTGGGACTTCCCTCGACCCGGCGCCGGAAGTCCTCGCGCCGCAGGACGAGCAGCGTCGCGTCCTCCATGGCGATCACATGGGCGGAGCGCGGTTGGTCGTCGATCAGGGCCAGCTCGCCGAAGTGTTCGCCGATGCCCAGCACGCCGAGAATCACCTCGCGCCCATCCTCGGCGACGAGCACCACCTTGACGCGTCCCTGACGCACCACGAACAGCGAGTCGCCCGGATCGTCCTCGAAGACGATCACGCTGCCCTTGGGGTAGCTCTTCTCCCGGGTCAGCTCGGCGAAGCGCCCGAGCTCGCCCCGCTCGAGTCCGGAAAAGAGCGGAACGGTGGCCAGAAAGTCGGCAGTCGCTCCGCCCGGCACGGGCGTCGGGCGCGGCATGCGCGACGTGGGATCGGTCATGGGCCGGCGGTCGGAGTCGGTTGGCGTAGGGTCAAGCTACGAACGAAGTTAGGGGCGCCCGATGGTAGTGTCAAACGAAAACGTCATGTTTCAGTTGCCCGCCCACGCAGCGGCCCGATATATTATCAGGCTTCCGACTTCCTGATCCGGGTCAGGACCGACCGGCACGACCCGCCAGAACTGCAGAGGTTTCCGTGAAGGCCGATATTCATCCGGTGTATGCCACCGCGACCGTCAAGTGCGCGTGCGGCAACACCTTCCAGACGCGCTCCACGCGCGATGAGATCCACCTCGACATCTGTGCCAACTGCCACCCGTTCTACACGGGCCGGCAGAAGCTGATCGACACCGCCGGGCGAGTCGAGCGCTTCCGGCAGAAGTACGCCTCCAAGACCCCGGCCGCCACCTGAGCGTACGCGACCGGCTCGCCGACGCACTCCAGCGCGCGGCGGAGGTCGAGCAGGCGCTGCTCGACCCGGCGGTGATGAAGGACGCCCGCCGGCTCGCCGAGCTGGGGCGCGAGCACCAACGCCTGGCCGAGGTCGTCGAACGGGCGGCTCGCCTGGGCAAGGTCGAGGACGAGCTCGCGGAAGCCCGCGAGCTCGTCGGCATTGATGACCCCGAGATGGCCGCCGAGGCACGCCAGGAAGTGGCCCGGCTCGAGCAGGAGGTCGGAACGATCCTCGCCGCGCTGCCGTCGCTGCTCATTCCGCGCGACCCGCTCGACGACCGCAGCGCGATCGTCGAGATCCGCGCCGGCACCGGCGGCGACGAGGCGGCGTTGTTCGCCGCCGACCTCCACCGGATGTACACCCGCTTCATCGAGCGCCACGGGGGCTGGAAGATCGAGGTGATCTCGCTCAGTCCCGGGACCATGGGCGGCGTCAAGGAGGCGATCTTCAAGGTGATCGGCGCCAGTGCCTTCGGCACGATGCGCTGGGAGAGCGGCGTGCACCGCGTGCAGCGCGTGCCGGCGACCGAGGCCCAGGGGCGCATCCACACGAGCGCCGCCACCGTGGCGGTGCTCCCGGAGGCCGAGGAGATCGACCTCAAGATCGAGGAGAAGGACCTCCGCATCGACGTCTTCCGCTCCAGCGGCCCCGGTGGGCAGAGCGTGAACACGACCGACAGCGCGGTGAGGATCACGCACTTGCCGAGCGGGCTCGTGGTCTCGCAGCAGGACCAGAAGAGCCAGTTGCAGAACAAGCTGAAGGCGATGGAGGTGCTGCGGGCGCGGCTCCTCGACCTCAAGATCGCCGAGCAGGAGGCGGAACGGTCGCGGATGCGCCGGAGCGCGGTGAGCACCGGCGACCGGTCGGCCAAGATCCGCACCTACAACTACCCGCAGAGCCGCGTCACCGACCACCGCATCGGCTTCACCACGCATGACCTGGCGGGGGTGATGGACGGCAAGCTCCAGGATCTGGCGGAGGCGCTGCGCATGGCCGACCTCGAGGAGAAGCTCGGTGGCTGAATCGCGGCGGGGGGCCGGCTTCCGGCAGCGTCCCGGTGTCTGAGGCGCTGCGAGGCCGCGGCGTGGGTGCGGGGAGCGCCGCCGGGCCGCAGGCAGGGACTGCCGGGTCGCTCGTGGCGGAGTGCAGCGGCCTGCTTGCGGCGGCGGCCACCGGCTCCGCCGCTGCCGCGCGGGAGGCCCGGGAGATCGTGGCCACCGTGGCCGGCCGCTCGCTGGTGTGGCCGGTGCTGGAGCCGGACGCGCCGATCGAGCCCGGCGCGTCCGATCGAGCCCGTGCGGCGGCGCGGCGGCGCGCATGCGGGGAGCCGCTTGCCTACTGCCTTGGCGAGGCCGCGTTCCGCCACCTGACCCTGGCCGTGGATGCGCGCGTGCTGATTCCGCGCCCCGAGACCGAGCGCCTGGTGGACCTCGTGCTCGAGCGCACGGCCGGGGGGCGGGGGCTCGCCGTCGATGTCGGGACGGGATCGGGGGCGATCGCGCTCGCGTTCGCGTGCGAAGGCGCCTTTGCGCGCGTCATCGGGACCGACCTGTCGCCCGGGGCGCTGGAGGTGGCGCGCGCGAACCAGGAGCGATGCGCCGGCGGGTTGCGGTCGCCGGTGGAGTTCCGGCTCGGGGACCTGCTCGCGCCGGTGCAGGGGGAGCGGGCGGAGGTGGTGGCTTCGAACCCGCCGTATATTTCGATGGCGGAGCGGGACGCGCTGCCGACGAGTGTGCGCGACTGGGAGCCGTGCGAGGCGCTCTTCGCCGGCGACGAGGGGATGGCGGTGATCGACCGCATTGCCCGCGACGCCGCGGGCGTGCTGGTGCCGGGAGGGCTGCTCGCCCTCGAGGTGGACGAGCGGCGGGCCCGGCGCGCCCGGTTGTCGGTCGTGGCCACCGGCTCGTACGCGGCGGCCGATGTGGAGCTCGACCTCGCCGGGCGCGAGCGGTTCGTGCTGGCGCGGCGGATGTGAAGCGCGGTCGCGGGCGATGCCGGCGAAGGGCCGGATGCGCCCGCGGTGGGCAGGATCACCCTGGCGGAGACGCACGGTGCTCGAGGACAAGGCGAAGGAACTGGGCCGAATGCTGGGCCAGAGCAGCGAATACCAGACGGTGAAGCGCTCGACCGACGCGCTCAACGGCGATGCCGCCGCGGTGGCCCTGCTCAAGCGCATGGAGGAGTTGCGCGGCGAGGCGGCACGCATGATCGAGAAGGGGGAGCAGCCCTCGGAGGCGATGGAGCGCGAGCTCGACGAACTGCTGGGCAAGGTGCAGGTCAATCCGCTCTACCAGCGGGCCGTGTCCGCCCAGGAGAACTTCGACAAGGTTATGTACCAGGTGAACGCCTGGATCCTCGACGGCATGCGGAAGGGGGCAACCTCTTCCATCATCACGCTGTCATAGACGGGAGCGGCGCGGAGGATGGCTCGCGGCCGGCTGCTGGTGTTCGAGGGGATGGAGGGCGTGGGCAAGACCACGCAGCTCCGGCGACTGGCCGGTGCCCTCGAGCGCTCGGGCGTGCCGGTGCTGGCGGTGCGGGAACCGGGCGAGACGCCGGTGGGCGAGGCGATCCGCCGCCTGCTGCTCGACCCGTCGGCGGAGATCGCGGCGCGCACCGAGGCGCTGCTGTTCATGGCGTCGAGGGCGGAGCTGGTGGAGCGCACGGTGCGACCGGCGCTCGAGGCCGGCACGCTCGTGCTCGCCGACCGGTTCTTCCTCTCGACGTACGCCTACCAGGTGGAGGGACGTGGATTGCCGGATGCGGAGGTCCGCTCGGCCAACCGGCTGGCGACGAATGCGCTGGTGCCGGACCTGACGCTGCTGCTCGCGCTGCCGATGGCCACCGGGCTGGCGCGCGCCGCGTCGCGGGGGGGGCACGATCGCATGGAGCTCGCCGGCGACGGCTTCCTGCGGCGGGCGGCGCAGGCATTCGAGCAGTTCGCGCTGGCGGACTGGCAGCGCGAGCACCCCGAGGCGGGCCCGATCGAGGGCGTGGACGCGTCGGGGTCGGAGGCCGACGTGGCGTCGCGAGTGGCGCTGGCGATCGGCCGGCGCTGGCCCGACCTGGCGCCGGCGCTGGCCCCGGTGGCCGCGTGAGCCGGGGAACGCCGCTCGTGCGGGGACGCCGCTCTTGACCGGCCGGCCGCTGGGGACGCGGGCGCTCGTCGTCGCGGGAGTGTTCGCCGCCACGATGCTGACCGGCGGCTGGTGGTTCGAGCGCGGCCTCGCGGGGCGTGTGAGCGTGTCGTCGCGCACGCGGCTGTACGAGGCCGTGCGCGAGAAGATCCGCTCGAGCTACGTCGACTCGCTCGACGAGGCCACGCTCAACCGCAAGACCGTGGACGGGATGCTGCGCGAGTTGCACGACCCCAACACCGTCTTCCTGAGCCCCGACCGGTTCAAGCGGCTGCGCGAGCGGACGCAGGGCAACTACTCTGGAGTGGGCCTGCGCGTCGACGTGCGCGACGGGTGGATCACCGTCACGGCGGCGCTCCCGGACTCGCCCGCGGACAAGGCCGGCATCGAGATCGGCGACCGGATCATCGAGGTGGCGGGGCAGCCGGCCCGCGGCTTCACCGTGGACGAGACGAGCCGCCTGCTGCGCGGCCTCCCGGGGACTTCCGTCGACGTGGTGCTCGAGCGCCCGGGGGTAAGCGCGCGGATGCCGTTCACCCTCGTGCGCCGCGACGTGCGCGTGCGGGCGGTACCGCGTGCGGCGTTCGTCGACGGGAAGATCGGCTACGTGGACGTGAACGAGTTCAGCGAGACGGTGGCCGACGAGGTGAAGCAGGCGGTGGATTCGCTGCGGGCTCTCGGCATGACGGGGCTGATCCTCGACCTGCGGGGCAATCCCGGCGGCCTGCTCGACATGGGCGTCAAGGTGAGCGACCTGTTCCTCGACCCGGGGCAGGCGATCGTGACCGTGAAGGGGCGCACGGCGGAGTCGGCGGTGACCTTCACCGACGAGGCGCCGCAGGCCTGGAAGGACCTCCCCGTGGTGGTGCTGGTGAACGGCGGCAGCGCCAGCGCGGCGGAGATCGTGGCGGGAGCGCTCCAGGACCACGACCGGGCCGTGCTCGTGGGGAGCGGCACGTACGGCAAGGGAAGCGCGCAGAGCGTCTTCCAGGTCGATGGCGGCGGCGCGCTCAAGCTGACCACGGCCCGCTGGTTCACGCCAAGCGGACGCAGCATCAGCAAGCCGGTGCACGCGGCCACCGCGGCCGAGGGTGACGACGAGCGCCGGGTCCGCCTGGCCGAGGAGGCTCGGCGCTACCGCACCGACCGGGGCCGCATGGTGAGGGGGGGCGGCGGGATCGCGCCGGATGTGGCGGCCGGCGACACCACCGCCACGCCGGAGGAGGTCGAGCTGCAGCGGGCGCTGGGCGGCAAGCTGGCCCGGTTCCGTGACGCGATCGCCGACTACTCGGCGGCGCTCAAGGCGGGCCGCCGGCTGGCGCGGCCCGATTTCGTGGTCTCGGCGGAGATGCGCGAGGAGCTTTACACGCGGATGACTGCCCGCGGGCTGTCGGTGCCGCGGCCCACGTTCGAGGCGGCGCGGCCGGTGGTGGACCAGCTGCTGGGCAACGAGGCGACGCGTTACTCGTTCGGCGTGGACGCGGAGTTCCGCCGGCGGATCGCGGCCGACCCGATCATGGGGAAGGCGGTGGAACTGCTGCGCAAGGCGAAGTCGCCGGGGGACCTGTTCGCGATCGCGAGCGGCGAGGCGGCGAAGGGGGGCGGGGAGTAGGCGTCCACGCCGGGTGGCGCTCAGCCGCCGGGCTGTTCCACCACGCGCACGCCCGCGGGCACGAGAAAGCGGAACTCGGTGTCGTTCACCCTCGCGTTGGCGGCGAACTTGACGACCTTCACCGTGCGCACGAGCCCGCTGGCGTCGGTGGTCTCGAACTGCCGCACGTAGCCTGACCTCGGATCGACCCACACCACGGCCTTCACGAACGCGGCGTCGATGCCCTTCCTGGGGGCGAGGATCAAGGCGCGCGCGTCGCGGCCGTCGATCGGGCTCGTGCCGGCATCCTTCACGTCGTACTTCTCGCGCGGCCTGGTGAAGAACTGGCCGAGGACGTCGACGCCCCCGGCGATCGCGCCCGCCGATGCGCCGAGCGGCAGCCGAAAGACCTGGCCTGGGGAGCTGCTCGGCAGGTACACCCAGATCGCGACGCCGTCGGCGATGATCTGGTCGCCCTTGGGCTGCGAGAACTTGATGGCGAGGAAGCGCGGCCCCTTCTGCAGCATCTCGCCGCGGGCGCTGGCACTCGAGCCGGTGAGCGGATTCTGGATGACCTGCTCGAAGCTGGCCTTGAGCGACTTGAGCGCCGTGTGCGCGCCGGCCGCCTTCTCCATCATCGCGTCGGCGTCGAGGGACTGGGCCCGCCCGCCGACGCCGACGAGCGCGAGGGCCATGGCGGCGGCGACCCAGGGGGTGCACGCCACCCTGGCGAGAGGCGCGGCACGCCCCCGTCCGCGGTTCGCGGCGACAGGTCCCGGAAACGTCACGCTGCTGCTACCCGAGGTCCACCGGGGCCGTTCCGGGACTCGGGGTCACGGCGCGGCCGAGTGCCTCGGCGACCTTGCGGAGTTCCGCCATCAGCGCGCTGAACTGCTCGGGGAAGAGGCTCTGGGCGCCGTCGCTGAGGGCCCGCTCCGGCGTCGGATGCACCTCGATGATCAGCCCGTCGGCGCCGGCGGCCACCGCGGCCCGCGCCATCGGGGCAACGAGGCTCCGCACTCCGGTGCCGTGGCTCGGGTCGGCGACCACGGGGAGGTGCGACATGCCCTTGATGAGCGGCACGGCGGTGAGGTCGAACAGGTTCCGAGTGGCGGCGTCGAAGCCGCGCACGCCGCGCTCGCAGAGCACCACGTGCGGGTTCCCCTCGGCGAGGATGTACTCGGCGCTGAGGAGCAGGTCGGTGATCGTCGCCGCCATGCCGCGCTTGAGGAGGACGGGCTTGCCCAGCCGGCCGAGGGTCCGCAGCAGGGAGTAGTTCTGCATGTTGCGGGCGCCGACCTGGATCATGTCGGCCACCTCGGCCACGCGCTGCGCCCCCTCGTCGTCCATGGCCTCGGTGACGATCGGGAGCCCGGTTTCGCGGCGGGCGAGGGCGAGGAGCTTGAGGCCATCGGCGCCGAGGCCCTGGAAGGAGTACGGCGAGCTGCGGGGCTTGTAGGCCCCGCCGCGCAGGGCGCTCGCCCCGGCCGCGCGCACGGCGCGCGCCGCGGTGAGGATCTGCTGCTCGCTCTCGACGGAGCAGGGACCGGCGATCACCACGAGGTCGCGGCCGAAGGTGACGCCGGGGCCGATGGTGACGGTGGTCGACTCGGCCTTCCACTCGCGGCTGACCTGCTTGAACGGCTTGGTGACGTAGATGACCTGGGCCACGCCCGCCATGCCGCCGATGCCGGTGCCGTCGACCTCGCGGTCGTTTCCGACGAGCCCGATCGCGGTGCGCTGCTCACCCGGCATCGGCACGGGCGTGTAGCCCATCTCGGTGATGGCGCTGCACACCGCGTCGATCTGCGCCTGGGTGGCGCCGTGCTGCATGACGACGAGCATTCCGTACTCCTCAATCCTGCAAGTCGATGGACCAGCCGTCGTGCGCGAGCACGACGGTGCCGGCGAACCGTTCGCGAACGATTCCCGCCGCGTCCACCTGGCCGACGGGCGGAAAGCGGTGGGTCAGCACGAGCGTGTGGGGACGGGCCGCGGCCGCCATGGCGGCACAGTCCTCCGGGGTCAGGTGCCCCGGCACGGCCATCACACGGGGGAGGGAGCACTCGGCGACCAGCACGTCGCACCCCGCCGCCCAGGCACCCAGCGCGTCGTCCGGCCCGGTATCTCCGGTGTAGACGATTCGCCGCGCGCCCCGCGCCATGGAATATGCCACGCTCTCAGGGGTGTGTGGTACCGGCAGGGCCGACAATTCGAGGCCCCCGGGAAGGGCCCGGGTGGAGGCGGAGCGACGAACGGCGTTCTCCCCGGTGCCCGCTCCTGCCGGCGAAGCCGGCGCATGACCGGCGACGGCACCCGCGGCGAGATCGGGGGCCGCGCGATCCAGCTCGTGGACCATGAGGGGGAACCCCGGCTCGAGCATCCACGAGCCGAACAGGGCGGCGGTGCGCTCGAGCATGCCGAGGGTGCCGGGCGGGCCGATGACCTCGAGGGGGGCTGTGCGGGGGACCATCTGGCCGTACTTCCAGGCGGTGACCAGCGTCGCGATATCGCTGATGTGGTCGGCGTGAAAGTGCGTGAGGGCGAGGTGGGTGATGCCGGCCCAGTCGAGGCCGAGCTTCGCCATGCCGTGGACGACGCCGCTGCCGCAGTCGACCAGCAGCCGGACAGGGCCGGCTTCGAGGTACCAGCCGGCGTTGACCTCGTGGGCGGTGGGGGCGGCGGTGCCGGTGCCGACGGCGGTGAGTCGCATTGGCATCAAGACTAGCCACCAGCACGGCGTTTGTCCTACCGAAAGAAGCTCCAGCCGAGCGCGAAGTTCCAACTCAACTCGCGCTCTTCCCTGCCGAAGGCCGATGAGAGCTCTTGCGGCCCGTCGGCAACCAATGTGAAGCCGACGGGTGTGGAGGCCCCGACGCGAAGCGTGAGCTGCCCGTCGAAAGTCACGGCAACCCCCCCGGACCACAGCTGGTAGACGTCCTGCGAACGACGGGTGATGAGCGTCGACGGATTCGACCGCGTGGACGTCAGCAGGATGCTGCGGTACTCGGCCGAAGCGGAAACGCTCCATCGCGCGGACAGGCGAATCGGCATTCCGGCTCCCAATCCGTACTCTTGCGTTGCAAATCGGAAGTTCGTTCCCGTGAGCGCAAGATTGCCCGGCCCGTCGGCATCCGAAAACGCGAACAATGGACAGACGTACGCTCGTCCGAGCAGCTTCAGATCGACGCCGAGCTCCACCACGCGTTCGCGTGACGTCGCGTCGAGTTCAGGGTCGCGGATTCGCCGGTACGAGAGCGTGCCATAGACTACCCTCCCCGCCGTGACCGACACTCCTACGGCGCTCGCATACGTGTACGAGGCCGCCGAGGCCGCGACTCGCACAAGCGCCAGATCGGTACCGGGGTATCCGGCACAACCCTGTGCGCGGGCGGGACCCGGCGCGAGCCCCAGCCCCGCGAGCGCGAAGCCGGCCGTCGCGATCGTTGAACGGATCAAGGCACGAAGAGCCGAGTCTCGAGCAGTGCCCCGCCTGGTTGCCGATACCGAATGCTCACGGTGTCGAGCGAGCCGACCTGCAGTACGCCGTCGAACGGTCGCGCCGAGCCGGTATCGACGGCGACGGCGATTGCCAGATTCGAAAGGGAGCACGCTGTTGTCGCGCCCACGCAGAAGGCCACCTCCGTGGCGACTGCCTCCACGCCCGGCCAGTCGAGCGCTGCGCGGCTCCGCGCGATCATGTTCACGGGGTCGAATACGATGACGCTTGCCCAAGACTCGAGCGGCGAAACGCTCGCGAGCCTTCCACCCATTCCCTCGACCCGGTCGCGAATCGTGCGAACCGAGACGCCGCTTCTCATGTAGACGATGAACTCGAAGCAGGTATACTTCGGCCCGCGCTCGCGCGCCGGACACGTCGCACGATAGAGCGCGGGCGACTCCTGATCGCCCGACGACGAGGACAACTCGACAGGAACGCGCCGGTCGACCGAAAGTCGAAACGAGGTGTCCGCCGGCTGGGCACCGATGACGATGAACCCGCCACTGCCCAGACGCGGCGCAAATACGTCCGGGCCGATTTGCGCGAGCATCGGGCGAAGGACGCCCGCGGGAGCCGTCGATGGTTCACACGCGGCCGCGCACGCACACAGTGGCACCAGCCCCCAGAGCGTGCGAGCCGATGTGCGCACGGGCCCCAGGTGCGTCCTCAGCAGTCGCAACACGCTGCCGCGCTCGTGGAGACGAGCACCGGCATTACTGCCTCCATCGGCCAGTTGAGCCCGTCGCGCATGGACGCGCGCAGCGTCACGGTCGTCCCAGGAGGCACGGACAATGTGTGAGAGTGGAAACTCTCGAAGCAGCCGGCCGCGTCGCCGGCGATGGACCAGGCAAAGGTGAATGGGGAGTTCGGGGAGTTCCCCGTAGCCGAGAAGCCGCAGGTTGCGCCGGGCTGCACCGAGCTCGGACCCTCGATCGATCCGGAATACCGGGGTGGAGCCGCAATGCCGAACGCCGCTTGCAGCGCGTTGAGGCGACCGGTCCCGAATAGACTCTGAGGAGAGAGGGGATCAGTGTAGCCAGCGAGCCGAGCGGCCACCTGCGCCGCAGGCCAGCCGGGAGCCGACGACCAAATGAGAGCTGCCACACCGGCGACGCGTGGAGCCGCCATCGACGTTCCGCACAGATACGCCGTTGCGCCGTCCCGCCATTCGCCGAGCGCGGCGAATGGTGCCGAAATCGTTGCCTCGTTGCCGTAGCGAGAGCCGACTTCGCACCCGCTGGCGGCAGGGTCGCACCCCGTCCAGCTGCAGTCGGGAAGGGGAGGAGGCTCGCCGCCACCCGTCGGCGGCGCGGTGTTCGTGGCGTAGGCGAACTGGTCGTTCTGTGTGATGCCCGTGACGGCGATCACGCCAGGGTATCGCGCTGGATAAATGACGGAGGTTGCCCCGTCCGGCACGTCGTTCCCGTGCGGGCCACACGCATCCTGCAGGGTCGCGAATTGCCACCGATTACCCACCGCCGCGACTACGTGAACGCCGGCAGAGACCAAGGCGGCCACGGACTGCTGAAGCGATGCATAGTTCGTGCTCAGGCCAATGCTCATGTTCACGACCTGCCGCGGCCGATGCCTGGAGAGAATCCAATCGAGCGATCCCGCGATGGAACCTGGCAGGCACGTGCCCACTCCGAGGCACACCGTGATACTCTCAAACCCTCCGAGGGCCGGTGCGACTCCCACCAATCCGTCGGCGTCGCGGGGCGCGGAGACAGTTCCAGTACATGGGACCCCTGACCACGCTTCAAGTCGCCCCGTCAGGTGATCGTAGCATGAGGAATCGGCCGGAGTGCCGTTCGAAGGCGGCGCTGAGAGACAATTAAGCGCCAGTCCAATCGGCGCTTGTCCCGACAAACGATTGAGCGGGTCGAGACCCGTATCCAGAATCGAGACGAATACGCATTCTCCTCGGCTCGGCGGTCCGCGCTGCCCATCCCACACGATCGGCGCGTGGGCCTTCCGGATACACCACGAGGGGTCTTGAGGCGCGGATTGCGCGCGACCCGGGATATCCGCTTCGAGGAAGTCGACGTTCGTCAGGGCCCGCAGCGTGGGAGCAGCACTTGGCGTGATCCTCGCGGCAACAAGCCTCAACCTTCGAAACGCTCTCGTGATTTGCACGCCTTGGCGTCGAAGACTCGAGCGCGCGTCGAGGATCATGGCGCGATCCATGGCTGCCACTACACCCGAGATGCGGCTCCTCGGTGCTCCAAGAGGCTTCAGGCCAATCAGCACGTTGCCGTCGGCGAGCGCGACTTGGCGAACCAGTTCGCCGTCGGACAGAGCTCTCGGCAGCTCCCCAGCGACCGTGCGCAGGTCGAGCGCGGGCAAGTCACCGTCCGGTTCCGGGAGTTGCTCGAGCGAGAATCCCTGACTCGCGATCCCGCGGGGCGCACCGCTCGGATCCGAAATGGTACGCTGGTTATCCGTTCCACACCCGAGGGCGCATGCAGCAACTAGGGAGAGGCCCCCCAAACAACTGTTTCAGCCGGGCTGGTGACATCGAAGGATCCTCCGTGATGGTCGGCAAGAGGCGCGCGTACGTCATCTCCGCAACAAGCGCACTAGCTCCGCAACTGACAGGCTGCCGGGACTCGGCGCGCGACTCATCGCGAGCATGGCAGACCGTCCAACGCGACCGCCGCGCGTCTCCTCGAGCCGGATCAGAAGCTACTGTCGCTAGGTCAGTCGACCGCTGCCAGATGCGTGCGTCACACGCGGTTCGTGGTACGGTCGCCAGATGCTGCACCGCTACGCTATCGCTGCCCTGCTGAACGCGCAAGCAGCGCTAGTGTCGGCGATCGAGAGCGCGGCCGCGCCCTACGCCGCCCCGACGGCCACCGCCTCTTCCTCCACCGCGGCGCCCTTCATCCGCACGCTCACGAGCGAGCTGACCCCGGGCTCCTGCATCGTGACGCCGTACACCGCGTCGGCGGCCTCGGTCGTCGTCCGCGGGTTGTGCGTGATGACGATGAACTGCGTGCGCGACTTGAACTCGTTCAGCATCCGCACGAAGCGCCCGATGTTGTTGTCGTCGAGCGGGGCGTCGACCTCGTCGAGCAGGCAGAAGGGGCTCGGCTTGGTGAGGAAGATGCCGAACAGCAGCGACAGCGCCACGAGGGCGCGCTCGCCGCTCGACAGCAGGTGGATGCGCTGGGTGCGCTTGCCGCGGGGGCTGGCGTGGATCTCGATGTCGCCGTCCAGCGGCGTCTCCGGGTTCTCGAGCCGCAGGTCGCACTCGCCGCCGCCGAACAGGGTCATGAAGATGTGGCGGAAGTTCTCGCGCACCTGCGCGAACGTCGCGAGGAAGAGCTCGCGCGCGGTGGCGTCGATCTCCCGGATCGCCTGGCCGAGGGCGGCCCGCGCGTCGGAGAGGTCGTTGCGCTGGGTGGTGAGGAAGTCGAGGCGGCGCAGCTCCTCCTCGTGCTCCTCGATCGCCAGCGGGTTCACCACGCCGAGCTGCTCGAGCTGCTGGCGCAGGGCGTCGGCCTCGGTGCGGAGCGCCTCGCTGTCGAGGTCGAGCGGCACGAGCGCCGCCATCAGGTCCTCGAGCGGCTTGCGCCACTCGGTCTCGAGCCGCTCGCGGATCGCGGCCCGCCGGCCTCCCAGCGTGGTCAGGCGCAGCTCGTCGTGGTGTAGCTCGTCGGCGAGGGCCATGTTGGCGCGGCGGGTCTCCTCGAGCAGGTGCTCGGCGTCGGCGAGCGAGGCGTCGGCGGTGCTCACCGCCAGCTCGGCGTCGCTCAGGCGCCGCTCGGCGTCGCCCAGCTGCCCCTGGCGCGACTCGAGGTTCACGGTCCAGTCGGCCATCTGCCGGGCGAGGGCGCCATCGGTCTCGGCGATCGACGCCAGCTCGAGGGCGAGCTGCTCGAGGCGCTGCGCGGTGGTGGCCTGCTCCTGCGTGAGCCGCGCCTCGCGGTCTGCCGCGACCTGCAGCCGGGCCTGGGCGTGCGCCTCGGCGACCTGCCGCTCGGTGCGGGCGTCGCGCAGGCTGTCCTGCGTCCGCTCGGCGGCGCCGAGGTGCTCGCGCGCCGCGGCGACCGCCAGAAGCGCCGTGCCCTGGTCGGCGTCGAGGGCGCCGGCGCGCCGGGTGGCGGTGGCGGCCCGCTCCTCGAGCTCGGCGCGGCGGGCGGTGAGTCGCGCGGCGAGTTCCGCCGCATCGGCCAGCTCGCGCTCGGCGCGCTCGAGCCGGCGGCCGACCTCGGCCAGCCGCTCCTCCTCGCGCCGGAGTTCGTGCTGTGCGAGCATGTGCGCGTCGTCGGCGGCGGTGGCGCCGACCTCGGCTGACTCGGCGGCCGTGCGCTCGAGCTCGGCGGTGCGCAGGGCCTCGTCGCGCGCGCGCGCGCTGGCCTCGAGCTCCGCGCGCAGCGCAAACAGCTCGGCGCGGCGGCGCAGCGGTCCCGCCCCGGCATTGCCGCCGGGGAGCCAGACCGCCCCGCGTGCGTCCACGAACGATGCGCCGTTGTCGACGGAGCGCACCTGGCCGAGCAGGGCCCGCACCCAGGCCCGGGCGGGATCGGCCGCGCTCACCGCGTTGACGAGCGAACCGGCGGCGTCCGTGCCCCCCGGCGCGGCGTCGAGCGGCAGGAGCAGGAGCGGACCGGGGTTCGTGCGCGCATGCCAGGCGCGCACGGCGTCGGCGGCGGCGTGGTCGCGCACGACGACGGCGTGCACGCTGGCGCCGAGGTAGCGCTCGACCATCGCCGCGGCGTCGCTGCTCGCCGAGAGGAAGTCGGAGAGGGGGCCGAGCACGGCGCCGGCGCCGAAGGTGTCGCGCTCGCGCAGGAGGTGGGCGGCGGCGGGGGCGAGGCCCACACGCTCGCGTTCGAGCGCCTCGAGCGCGCTGGCCTTTCCCTCGAGGGCGGTGTGCGACTCGGTGGCGCGGGCAAAGGCGCCCCGGGCGGCGGCGTCGCGCTCACGCGCCTCGCGGGCGGCCGCGCGGGCGGTCTCGCGCGCGAGGGCGGCCGCGGCCACCCGCTCCCGCGCCATCGCGATCGCGTCGGTGACGAGGGCCCGCTCCCGGTGCACCGCCGCCTCGGCGTCGGCCAGTCGCGCGCGCTCGTCGTCGAGCGCCGCCAGGCGCTGCGCCAGCTCGCCGGACTCGCGGTGGGCGGCGTCGCGGTCGTAGAGCACACGGCGCTGCTCGTCCTGCAGCGACCGCACCGACGCGTCGGCGTGCTCCACGGCGGCACGGGCGGCGGCCAGTGCGGCGCGCGCCTGCTCCTCGGCGGCGGTGGCCTCGGCGAGCGCCGATCGCCCGCTCGCCAGCGCGGCCTCGCAGGCGGCGCGATCGCGCACGGCCTCGTCGCGCTCGCGCGAGACGCGCGCGCCGGCGGCGGCGCCCTCCTGCCGCTCCTCCTCGGCGCGCATCCGGCGCGACTCGGCGTTGCGGTGCCGCTCCTGCGCCACGGCGATCTCGCCCTGCAGCGTGGCGACGGCGGTGCGCTGGTCGGCGACGAGCCGGGCCAGCTCCGCGCGGCCCGCCTCGGCGGCGGCGCGCGCGCCGTGGGCCTGCTCGCGCTGCCGCTCGACCTCGTGCACGCGCTTCTCGCCCACGGGCACCTGGTTGCGGAGTTCGCGCACGCGCGCGTCGAGCGCGGCGAGTTCGTCCTTCCAGGCCTCCATCTCGCGGGCGGCGAGGGTGAGCTCCACGCCGAAGCGCCGCTCGGTGAGCTCGGCGTGCCGCTCGGCGCGGCGGCGCTGGCGCGCCAGCGAGCGGGTCTGGCTCTGCACCTCGCCAATCAGGTCGTCGAGGCGCGCGAGGTCGTTCACCGTCTCCTCGAGCCGGCGCTCGGTGCTGCGGCGCCGGTCGCGGTAGAGCCCGATCCCGGCCGCCTCCTCGAACAGCTCGCGGCGCTCGTCTGGGCGGTCGGAGAGGAGCGAGTCGATCATGCGCGACTCGATCACCACGCCGGAGTCGGCGCCGAGCCCCGTGCCGCGCACGAGGTCGTGGATGTCGCGCAGCCGGCAGGCGGCGCGGTTCAGGAAGTACTCGCTCTCGCCCGACCGGGAGAGGCGCCGCGTGATGACCACTTCCTGGAACGGCACGGGGAGGGCGCCGTCGTCGTTGGCGAAGAAGAGCGACACCTCGGCCACGTTCACCGCGCGCCGGGCCGACGACCCCTGGAAGATCACCTCCTCCATCTTGGCGCCGCGCAGCAGCCGCGCCCGCTGCTCGCCCAGCACCCAGCGCACCGCATCGGAGACGTTGGACTTGCCACAGCCGTTGGGGCCGACGATCGCCGTCACGCCCTCGTCGAACACCATGTCGGTCAGGTCGGCGAACGACTTGAAGCCGTGCATCTCCAGCCGCGTCAGTCTCACGAGTTGCGCTCCACGTTAGAACATCCTCCCCAGTCGATACGCCGTCACCGGCGCGACACCCGCGGCCACCAGTGCCGCCACCAGCGGCGCCCCCTGCTCGAGCCGCTCGAACGCCCCTGCAAAAATGGTGACTCGGCCGTCGTCCTGCACGAGCGAATATGCGGGGAGTCCCTGTTGAACCCATTGGTTTGTGATGGCGCTTGCGGAATCGCGCGGGACCCCCTCCTGCACCACGAAGGCCAGCGGGAGCTCGAGCACGCGCCCGGCGCCGTCGGCCACCCGCCGCAAGCGCACCAGCACCGCGAGGAGGGAATCGGCTTCCCGCCTCGTGCCGTACGCGCCCGCGACCACCCGGAACCAGGGCGCGCGCGACGTGCCGAACATGGCCGGGGCCACGGTGCCGGAGGGCAGGGACTGGCGGAGCACCAGTCGTGCGCCCTCGAGAGTATTCGCTGCCACCAGCTCCACGGCAAACCGGCTGGCGCGCGTCGAGTCCTCGGGGTTGGCGGGCGGCGCGAGGGCCGCCCCGACCGGGGCCGACGTGGCGACATCTTCGGTGTCGGCGGGGGCGATGGTCAGGGCGTCCGAGTCGTTGCCGGGCTCGCGCCAGAAGACGGCGGCGAGGGCGATCGCGATGGCACCCGTTCCCGTCAGGAGGGCCAGGCGTCGCGGATCGGGAAGGAGCCGCGCCCGCGGGCTCCAGATCGGCGCGCTGGCCTCCGGCGTCGGCGTGCCCCCGGGGATCGGCGCCGGCGAGGCGCCCGGCTCGAGCATGGCCACGGCGAGCGTGGGCACGTCGGGACCGAGCACCACGTCGGGACCCACCACCACCGCCCCGCCGAGGCGCTGGGCGAGGGACTCGGCGCCCACGGCGTCGGTGCGCACCACGAGCACGAGGCGGGCGCCGACCTCCCGAAAGCCGCGGGCCAGCCGCTCCCAGCGCTTGCTGCCGAGGATGTGCGGCGTGGCCACCTCGCCGAGGCCGGCCGGGAGGACGAACAGCTGCGCCTCCCCCACGACGGGCTGCGCGACCTCGTTGAGCGAGACGCCGTGCACGAAGCTGTCGCTGATCCCCGGAGCCTCCGGGTCGTTGGTGAGGGACTGGAGCTGCGGTGCGTCACCGAGCAGGTCGGCGAGGGCCACGCGCTGGTGCGCTCCGAGGGCGCGGGCGAGGCCGAGGGCCGCGGCGGCGGTCGCGTCGCGGTCGTGCCCGAGCACGACCACTGCGCCCGCGGTCGCCTCGACTCCGGCGGCGCAGCGCGCGCCGGCCTGCTCCCACGCCGCCGCGCCGCCGCCGGGAGGCGCTGTCACGGGCTTCCCTCGAAGATCCAGTAGTCGCGGCGCGATTCGCGGCCCACGCGTTCCGCCTCGGCGCGCGTGGCGTACGGTCCCAGCACCACGCGATAGATCGTGGTCGTGTCGCGCCGCGAGACGAGCACCCGGGCCTGCTCGCTGCCCACGGTGATGTCGCGCGCGACCTGCGACGCCCGCTCGCTGCCGAGGAGCGCCGCGAACGACACTGTGAAGCCGCGGGTCCCGCCGCTGCGGCGCGCCGGCGCGGCGGGGGCCGGTGCACCGGCCGGGCTCGCGGCGGGCAGGGGGATCGCGGCCTTGTCCCCGCCGCGCGCATCGGCTGCGGGTTCCGGGGCCGCCTCGCCTGTCGCGGCGAGCGCGCTGTCGGTGCTTGATGCCGCAAACTCGATCGGTTCCTCGCCGGTTCGCGCCCGCGGACGGAAGCCGTTCCAGAGGAGGAAGTGCCAGAGATCGACCGCGCCACCGGCGATCGTGCGGGCGGGGCGCGCGTGTCCGGCATCCTCGAGCACCACGTCGCTCCCGCGCAGCAGCGCCAGCGCGCCGTCGGGGGCGACCGCCGGCAGGTCGGCGCGCCAGGCCGTGCGCACGGCGCCCAGCAGCCGCTCGGTGGCGACGGCGATCACCCACGCCGAGTCGCCATGCTCGGCGCGGGCGAGGAGGAAGCGCCCGAGCGGATCGATGCGCAGCGTGGCCGCCGCGGCGGGGAGGAGGATCGTGGCCTCGACCGCGTCGCGGTACCGATCGACGACCTCGATGCGGCGCGCGTCGCCGCCCAGCGCGAACAGCCGGTCGCCGCTGGGGCTCGGCACCACGGAGCGCACGGGGGTGGCGACGGCGAGGCGCGGCGCGGCGGCGAAGTCGCGCGCGCGCACGCCCACGAGGCCATCGCCCGTGGCGAGGTAGATGCGGTCGCCGAGCGGCGTGGCCACGACGAGCGACGCCGGGGGGAGGGTCACCGAGTCGACCAGCTTGTGCGCCGGCGGGCGGATGCGCCACAGCCGCGTGCGGTCCGGCGTCGCCGAGACGATCACCACCGAGCCGTCGGCGGCCGGGACGACGCCGCTGGGGGCATCGCCCACGGGTTGCAGCCACGACTCGCCCGATGGGGTGAGGCGGCGCACCGCTCTCTCCTGCACGCCGTACACGGCCCATCCGTCGGACGACGAGAGCGAGCCGAGCCTGGCCGAGGCGTCGCGCACCACGCGCGCGAGGCGGAGGTCGATCCGCACCGGCATGCCGAGAGTGTCGGCGGCGGCGACCGAGCCGGCCTCCTCGTCGAACGCGAGGATGCGGGCGAGCGGCGGGACGGCGGCGTCGCTGGACCAGTAGGCGGTGTCGAGGCGCGGGTAGGGCGACACACGCGCCGGCCCGCCGGCACGCGGCACGCGAAGGACGAGGGCGTCGGGGCCGGCCGGGCGCGCCGCGGGCGTGGAGCCGGCCGCCGGGGAGGGCTGGCGATCGGCGGGACCGCAGGCGGCGAGCGCGACCAAGGCAGACGCCAGCAGCGGAGGCGTGGTGCGCACGGGGAGAAGCTAGCCGTGGCCGCGAGACGCTACAACGGCGCCGCGAACGCGAGCGCGGCCGCGCCCGTTCGAGCGCCGCCGCGCCGCACCACTCACGGCGGGCCGTCCGCCGGGCTGGCCGCTAGAACGACTGGCCGAGGGTCCAGACCCAGTATCCGCGGCGCAGCGGATCGGCCATCGGAATCGCGTAGTCCCAGCGCAGCAGCGCGATGTTGAACAGGTTGAGGCGCAGCCCGAACCCGTAGCTGCTGAGCGGCGTGCGCACGAGGTTGTCGGGCTGCGTGGACGACAGGGCGATCTTCTGGCCGGGGTTCCAGGCCAGCCCGACGTCGTAGAAGAAGAGGCCGTCGAGAGGGGGCAGCGAGATCGGCAGGATACCGAGGTCGAAGCGCCGCACGAGCGGAAAGCGCAGTTCGAGGTTGGCGAACGCGGTGCGGCTGCCGACGAGGGCGCTCGCCGAGCAGGCGGCGGTGCTGCCGCCGAGCTCGGGGAGGCACCTCGTGGAGAAGGCATTCTCGCGGTCGTAGCCCCGCACCGCCCAGGGGCGCCCGATGTACATCGGAAAGAGCGCCTCGTCCGGGCCCTTGCGCACGGTGGCCTGGAAGCGCGAGGCGAAGGTCAGGAAGCCGAACAGGATCGGATCGTAGCGCCGGTAGTCCGCGAGCCCCTCGACGAACTGGAGCCCGCTGAAGTACGGCGTGACCTGGAAGCGCATCCGGTGCCCGGACAGCGGGCCGGTGTACCCGAACAGCGTGTTGTCCGAGACGAAGGCGACGAATGGCGCGAAGTAGGTGTAGACCTGCCCGGCGACGACGCTCCCCTCCTGGAAGCCGCTCGCCAGGCCGTTCTGCAGGTCGACCTGTCGTGTGTACGAGATCGCCGCCTGGTCGGTGTTCGTCATCTGGAGCCCGACTTCCCAGCGCGAGAAGCGGTTGAGCGGATAGTACGTGCTGCCGAACACGGTGCGGTCGATGCGGCGGTAGATCGTCTGCGTCTCGTTGTAGGTGCCGTTGCGGTTGTCGACGACGCTCGACCCGAGGTAGAAGTACTGCGGCTGCTGGTAGACGCCGAGGTTCCACTGCCAGCGGCGCCCGAGGTTCTGGTACACCGCGAAGACCTGCGCCTCGGAGATGCGGCCGTTCACCGCCGCGGCGATCGCGAGGCGGCTGTTCCCGAGCAGGTCCGAGAACACGATCGTCGTGCCGCCGAAGACGCCGCGGCCGAAGTTGTCCTGCGCGTAGCCGATCGTCGGCTGGGCCACGTACTCGGGCTGGAACGAGGTGCGGTAGTCGTAGCTGCGGAAGTTGCGACCGTCGGGGAGGGCGAGGGAGCTGCTGTCGAGCAGGGCCATCACCGACATCTGCTCGCCGCCGCGCCCCTTGTTCTCGGTGGGGAGTTCGCTCGAGGCGCGAATGCCCCCGGGCATGCGGTAGAATGATCCGCGCCGCGTCTCCGCGTCGAGCGGGGGCGTGGTGACCTGCGGACGCGTGGGACCGGTGGGCGTCGGGTTGGCCCCGCCCGGCGTGCCCTGCGCCGGCGCGCCCGGCACCGGCACCCCGCCGGCAACCTGGCTTGCCGCGGCGGCACCCATCGCTCCCCCGGCGCCGCTCGGCGTGTTCACCACCCCGCCGCCGATCGAGGCCACGACGTTCCCATCGGCCGGCACGCGGTACGGCTGCTTCTTGAGCTGGCGCGGGTTGTTCACCGACCAGACGGTGAAGTCGCCGTTCTCGAAGTACACGAAGGCCATCTTGTCGGCCTGCTTCGCCCACGTGAGCGCCGGGCTGAACTCGGTGAAGCTCGCCGCGCCGCCCACGAGGTTCGTGAGCTGGTAGTGCTCCCTGGTGGCGAGGTCGTACAGGAACACGTTCGACGTGCCGTTGCGGTCGCTGATGTACGCGATCGACTTGCCATCGGGGGCCCACATCGGGTTGATGGAGAGCCCGGCCTGGCCCGGCACGGTCGTGATGGCGCCGGTCTCGAGGTCGAGCAGGGTGACCGCGAGGCGGGTCATCTTGAGCTGCCCGAGGTCGGCGCCGGGGCCGCGGTCGGAGACGAACGCGATCGTGCGCCCGTCGGGGGACCACTGCGGCATCAGGTCGCCGTACTCGTCGTGCGTCAGCTCGCGGAGGCCGCGGCCGTCGCGGTCGATCATGTACAGGTCGGTGAGCCCGCCGCGGTTGCCGCTGAAGACGATCCGGCGCCCGTCAGGCGACCAGGTGGGATTGTTGGCCGCGGCCAGCGGCAGGTGGTCGAAGACGTGCGTCACGCGGCGCGTCCGGACCTCCAGCAGGTAGAGCACGTCACGCCCGTCCTTCTGGGCCGTGAAGGCGAGGGTGCGCCCGTCGGGGGAGAAGCTGCTCTGCGAGTACAGGAGCCGCAGCTCCTCGAAGTCGGCGTTGGTGGTCGTCTTGACGAGGCGCTTCAGCCGCTTGCCCGTGCGCGCGTCGGCCAGCCAGAGGTCGGGAAACACCTCGCCCCGCAGGAACGACCCCGTGGAGATGAAGGCCACGAGGTTGCCGTCCTCGGACAGGGCGGGGGCCACGAACAGGGCGCCCCCGGTCTTGCGCTCGTTGAGCATCGCCTGCGCGAACTTGCGCGGGCGCTCCTGCACCGCGACCTGCGGCAGGAGGGTGGCCTGCAGCGACTCCTTCCACTCCTCGCCGAGGTCGTCGAGGGAGAGGCCAAGCTCGCGGCGGAAGGCCCGCTCCACCCCGGAGTTCGGGATCGCGTTCATGATCTCGCCGATCGCCTCGTCACCCCACCGCGAGCCCACGTACGCCCACAGCGACATCCCGTAGCGATAGGGGAAGAACTCGTCGGGGCGCTCGGTCATCTGCTTCACGCTCGGCAGGTGCCCATTGAGCGCCGCGTCGCGCATGATGAGCCGCGTGTAGCTGTGGTCGGGGCCCAGGGTCAGGTACTCGGCCATCCCCTCGATGAACCAGAGCGGGGGCGAGACCTGCGCCAGCGTCTGCAGCCCGGCGCCGGCCTGGCCGCGGGCGAAGATGTCGTACTGGAACACGTGCACCATCTCGTGCGCGAGCACGTGCTCGAAGCTGCGGTAGTCGCCGGTGAACGGAATCTGCGCCCGCTGCCGGAGGGCGTCGGTCACGCCGCCCGTCCCCTCGCCCTGGTCGCCGGTGATGTTGTTCTGCCCGAAGCCGCCGCGCGAGGCGAAGAAGACGAGCGGCTTCTTCTCCCGGAACTGGTGGTTCATGAGCCGCGACAGCCGCGCGTACGAGCGCTCCGCCATGCGGGCGCCCTGCCGCGCCGCCTCGGCGATCTCCGGGTAGTAGTGCACCAGGAAGTGGTCGGTCTCGAGCACCTTCCACTGGAAGGTCTCGTACTGGACCTGGTTCTGGCCGAAGTACCCCCGCTGCGCCGCCGCGCGCGTGCCGCAGGCGAGGGATGCCACGCCCAGCAGGGCGGCGGCAAGGGGACGGCGGAGGCGCTTCATCGGTTGGCTCCCGGCAAGGCGGCGGATGCCGGCACCGGCACCACGGTCGCGTCGCTCCACAGGCGTTCGAGCTGGTAGAAGGTGCGCAGCGTCGGATGGAACAGGTGCACCACGACGTCGACGTAGTCGAGGAGGACCCAGCGGCCCTGCGGCAGCCCCTCCACGTGGTGCGCCGTGTGGCCCGCCTTCTTCATCGCCTCCATCACGTGCTCGGCGGTGCTCCGCACATGCGTGTCGGACGTGCCGCTGGCGATCACGAACCAGTCGGTCATGTCGGTGACCGGGGAGAGGTCCAGCAGGACGACATCGTAGGCCTTGTTCTCGGCACAGAGGGCGGCGGCGAGCTCGGCGACGCCGGCGGGCGACTGGGGATGGTGCTGGCTTGCGGAGGCGGCCATGCGGCGGGACGGGACTCGGGTGTGGCGCGTGACGGGGTCGAACTCCGCAGCGGGTCATTTGTTCCGGCGCGGCACGACCACGGAATGCTGGCAGGGTGCGGTGCACGGCACAATGCCGCGGCGCACGGCGCGACCACGGCGCCGCCGCTCGCCCCACCAGACACCCGCGGGGCGCCCGACGTTAAGTCCGGACGCCCCGCGACCCTTCCCGGCCGGCTGTCGCGCGCCGCGTCCGGCCCGCTACTGCTTGATGACCCAGACCTTGATCTCGGGGTGCACGCCGGCGTGCAGGCGGACCGGCACCTTGTACACGCCCAGCGCCTTGATCGGCTCGTGCAGGTCGATCATCCGCTTCTCCACCTTGAGCCCCTGCTGCTCGAGCTGGTGGGCGATGTCGGCCGCCGTCACCGAGCCGAACAGCTTCCCCTCGTCGCCGACGCGCGCCGAGAAGGTCAGCTGCACCTGCTCGAGCTTGCCGGCCACGTCGCGCGCGGCACTCGTGCGCTCGGCTTCGGCCGCCTCGAGGCGGGCCCGCTCCTGCTCGATGCGCTTGCGGTTCCCCGGCGTCGCCTCGTAGGCGAGGCCGCGGGGGAGCAGGAAGTTGCGGGCGTAGCCCGCCGACACCTTCACGATGGCGCCGGTCTCACCGAGGTTGTCGATGGCGGCGCGCAGGATCACGTCCATGGTCACTCCGAAGATTGGGGGGTCACGCGGGTCCGGGTGCGCCAGTCGAGCCAGGTGTCGATCACCCCGAGGCCCAGCGCGAGCGAGAGCACGGCCGGCACCGCCACCGGAAAGGCGACGATCATCACCACCGCGAGCAGCGCGGTCATCGCGCGGCCCGGGTTGAGGAACCACCACAGCACCCCCAGGCCGCGCAGGGCGTAGAGGGCGCCGAAGCAGACGAGCACGTTCGTCCCCAGCAGGCGCGCCCGCGGCGCCTCCGGGAGCACCACCAGCGCGAACCCGGCCACGAGGCCCCACACCAGCTCGTCGCTGAAGCGGAAGTCGCGCAGCCGGGCGAGCGGGGGACCGAGGGGCACACGGCCGGTGCGGTGGTAGAGCGCCCAGGCGAGGGCGAGGGCCAGCACCGACTGCAGCACCAGCATCGCCGGGGCGATCGTGGCGTACGACGCCGCAATCGCCGGGAGGGCCCGGAGCTGCTCGAGGAAGCTCGACCCGGCCTCGCCGAGCGCGGGCGACTGCTGCACCTGCTTCGCCCACTCGGGCGACGCGAGGTACGTCTCCCAGACCGTGGCCGGGACGGCGATGCGGTCGGCGTATTCCTTGCGCACCGTTCCGTCGATCAGCTCCGGCCCGCCGGCGCTCACACCGGCCAGCACGAGGACGACCAGCATGGTGAGTCCCGCCGCGGCGATGCCGCGCCCCACGAACGGCCGCGACGGCTTGCTGAGCGCGATCACCAGCCCGAAACCGCCGGCGAGGAGGACGGCCCACGCCCGCTGCAGCGTGTCAAAGGTGCCCGACGGTGCCGGCCAGAGCACCGCCGCCGCGCCCACCAACGCCCAGGCCCCGGCGAGGGCGAGGCTCCCGCCCGCCAGCCACCCCACGATCATGAGGGCCGCCATCGCCGGGAGGAGGAGACGGTGGGGCTCGGTGACCGGGACGAACACGGCGAGGAGGTAGGGCAGCAGCAGGAACGCGACGAGGGCCGCCGTGAGCAGCCCCCATCCCCCTCGCGCGCGCGGCTCGGCCGCCGGTGCCGCGTCAGCCACCGGCTTACGGTGTGTGGCCGCGGGTGTACGGGATCAGCGCCAGGTACCGGGCCCGCTTGATCGCCTTGGCCAGCTGGCGCTGGTGCCGGGCGTCAACGCCGCTCAGCCGGCTGGGCAGGATCTTCCCGTTGTCGGTGATGAAGCGGGCGAGCAGCCGGTCGTCCTTGTAGTCCACGTAGCGGATGCCGGCCTCGGTGATCGGGCAGGGCTTCTTGTTGCGTCGCATGGGTTACTCCTCGTCGTCGTCGTCGTCGCCGTCGCGGGCACGCGCGGCGAGCTGTTCTTCGGTCTGCGGCGGGGCGCCGAGTTCGTGCTCGTGGAGGGAGACCAGGTAGCGGATCACGCCGTCGTCGAGGCGCAGGGCGCGCTCGTACTCGGGGAGCTGCTTCGGGTCGGTGTCGAAGCGCGCGATGACGTAGTAGCCGTTCTCGCGCCGCTTGATGGGGTAGGCGAGCTGGCGCCGGCCCCAGTGCTCGAGCGTCACCTCGCCCACGGGGGCAAGGAGGTCGTGAAAGCGGCCGATCTTGTCGGTGATGGCGGCGTCTTCGAGGGTGGAATCGAAGATGTACACCGCCTCGTACGTGCGAGGCATGCTGGCCAAGCTCCCTTTGGTCTGTGGGGCCCCCCGCGCGCTTGCCGGGGCGCGGGAGGAGGGTGGAGGCCCCCGGCGGAAGGTGCCGGAGCCAGTTGTATCGAGCCCTGAATCCTAGCCGGTGCGCCCCCGGCAGGCAACGTCTTGGGCGCGCCGGACGGAGGGGGAACAGGAGCTGCGGGAGACGGGTAGCGCCCTTCGCCCCCAGGCCGGACTTCCCATGTCCCTGCGTCGCACCCTCGCTGCCGCGGCCTCGCCGACGCCCTTGCCCTCCCGGGCGCCCGCGCCGAGGCACTGTTCGACAACGGCACGCCGAACGGGGCGGGCTACGCCTCGTTCACGAACCCGGGGCCGTCGGGGATCAAGCGGCAGTTCAGCTTCGACAACTTCGTGGTGGGGGGCGGCGGGGAGCGTGCCCTTCCCGGGGAGCAGCGCCTGGTCTGCCACCCCGGGCCATGCGCCACGCATGGGCGCACCTTCTATGGCTTGACCCTGGATCTCGTGCCCGGCGGGTGCTGAATGACGATCGTCAACGACGCGCCGGGCGACGCTTCGCACCACGGGGCGTTCGTGCAGGCCACCAACGAGGTCGCGCGCACCGCCGCGGTCGGCGACCGAAGGGGGATCTGGCTGGTGAACGCGGGCGCGCAGGGTCACGTTCCACGTCCTCGGCGTCGACAAGGTCGTCATGACCCGCACGGCCGGCGGCGGCAACTTCCTGTTCGACGGCATGGTGTTCAACGAGCCGCACACGGGCACCCTGCCGGAACCGGCGTCCCTCGCGCTCATGGCCACGGGCCGGGCGGGGCTGGCGAGGGTCGCGCGCCGTCGCCGGCCGCAGCGCCCGCTACACGTTGAAGCGAAAGAGGAGTACGTCGCCGTCGGCGACGACGTACTCCTTGCCCTCGCTCCGCACCACGCCCTTCTCGCGGGCCCCCTTCCAGCCGTTGTTGCCGACGAAATCGTCATATCCAACCGTTTCGGCGCGAATGAAGCCGCGCTCGAAGTCGGTGTGGATCACGCCGGCGGCGGCGGGGGCCGTGTCGCCCCGGTGGATCGTCCAGGCGCGCACCTCGACCTCGCCGGCGGTGAAGTAGGTCTGCAGCCCCATCAGGTGGTAGCCGGCGCGGATCAGCCGGTCGAGCCCGGCGCTCTCGAGGCCCAGCGACTGCAGGAACTCGGCGCGGTCGGCGGCGGGGAGCTCGGCCAGTTCGGCCTCGATCTTGGCCGAGAACGGCACCACCTCGGCGTGCTCGCCGCTGGCCGCGATCGCCGCCCGCAGCGCCTTCAGCTGCGGCCCCTCGTCGCCGTGCAGCTCGGCATCGGTCACGTTGGCGGCGTACAGCACCGGCTTGGTGGTGAGGAGCGTGAGGGGCGCCAGCGCGGCGAGCTCCGCCGCCGGGAGATTCGCTTCCCACAGTCCCTTGCCCTCGGACAGGAACTGCATCGCCTTCTCGAGCACGGGGAGCTCGGCCGCGGCCTCCTTCTCGCCGACGCGGGCGGCGCGCCGCGTCCTGTCGAGCCGCTTCTCCACCGTGGCGAGGTCGGAGAGCGCGAGCTCGAACTCGATCACCTCGCGGTCCCGCACCGGGTCCACGGCACCCATCACATGCGTGACGTCGGGGTCCTCGAAGCAGCGCACGACCTGCACGATCGCGTCGGTCTCGCGGATGTTGGCGAGGAACTTGTTGCCCAGCCCCTCGCCCTGCGAGGCGCCCTTGACCAGCCCGGCGATGTCGACGAACTGGACCACGGCGGGCACGACCTTCTTCGGCTGCACGATCGCGGCGAGGCGCTCGAGCCGGGGATCGGGCACCTCGACCATGCCGACGTTCGGCTCGACCGTGCAGAAGGGATAGTTCGCCGCCTCGGCCTTGGCCGCGGTGAGCGCATTGAAGAGCGTCGACTTCCCCACGTTGGGGAGGCCGACGATGCCGAGCTTGAGCATGGCGGAACGTCGGGGCGGGAGGGCCGTGCGCCTGCGGCAGGCGGCTCGCAGGGCACGCATCGTGCGGAACACGCACGCGATGGCGAAGTATAGCACGCAGGCGAAGGCCGGGCGCGTCCGATGCTCGAGCGGCGGTGGGCGTTGCCCGCGCATCGATGGCTCGTCCCCACAGCGTTACGCAGGCCGGACCGGGAACCCCGGAGGATGCATCGTGGACCAGCAGTCGCTCCACCCGACGGTACGATCGCGCGCCACCTGGCGCTGGGTCGTCGCGGCGATCGGGCTCGTGGCCTTCCAGGTCCTGAGCGTGCTCGTGTTCGAGCGATAGCACGGTCGCGGCGCGCGAAGCGCCAGGTCGACAACGAAAAAGCCCCGCCAACTGGCGGGGCTTTTCGCTTCAGGGCCCCGCGATGGGCGGCCGGAAGCGGCGCAGCCGGCGTCGCAGCAGGGCGAGGCCGGCGAGGCCGGTCGCCGTGAGCACGAGGCTCGCCGGCTCGGGCGCGGTGGCGTCCTCGGCGTAGGCCCAGTCCACCTTGGCGTCGTGCGACGCGCCGGCGCCGAGGTCGCAGGTCTTCCCGTCTCCGTTCACCCAGCCGAAGTGCAGCTTGCCGTCGGCGCCCTTGGTGAGCTCGCGCGTGACCGACTTCAGCGTGTCGCCCTTGGCTCCGAGCGGTCAGTTCGGGTCGATGTAGTCGATGAGCGCCTTCTCGCCCTTGTCGGGGTTCCACCGCCGGTTGCCGTCCGTCTCGATGAAGTGCAGGCTCGTGAGCGTGACCGCGTGCCCGCCGCCGGCCAAGGAGAACCCGATCTCCACATCCTCGCCGTCGTGGAGCTTCTGCATGAGGAACTCGAACGTCGGGTCGCCCTTCGTCAGGGACGAGCCGCCCAGCCAGAGCGCCGGGTCCTCGGCGACCATCCCCGAGTAGCTGAACAGGTCGCAGGCGTAGGTGTCGAGCCAGCTCTTCTTGCCCTCCCAGATCGACTGCGCCGTGCCGCCGCAATGCACGTCGTTGGCGAGCTGGTCGCGGGTGTCCGTGAGGTCGACCTTGCCGTCGCCGTTGTGGTCGGTGGAGCCGCCCTTGAGCAGCTTGCCCCCGCTGCCGCCGTTGGTGATGATGAGGTACACGAACGAGTTGACCATCGCGGTCGCGGCGCACCGCGGCCCGTCGTTCGCGAGCGGGGCCGTCGCGCCGGTGCCCACGAACCTGCCCCAGTCGAGTTGCACACCGACCGTGTCCTGCGCCCGCGCGGTCGGGACGACGCTCGCGAGCATGACGAGCGCGGCGAGCGCACCGGCAGCCCGCGCCGCCAGCGTGTGCGCGCCCCGGGCGCGTGCCGCACCTGTCCGCATCCTGCCTCCGTCGTCGGCCTGAAGGGTCCCGCAACGAGCGACGCCCCGCCGGACCGGGCGGGGCGTCGCTCGAATGCCGCCCCGGGGTCAGCCGCGCGAGCGGCGGCGTCGGGCAACGACGCCGAGGCCGGCGAGGCCGGTGGCGAGGAGGGCGATGCTCGACGGCTCGGGCACGACGCGCGTGCCGTAGGCGCCGAACTCGCTGATCGAGTAGTAGCCGTCGCCGTCGTAGGCGCCGAGGGCGAAGTACCTGGCCGAGAACGCGGTCACCGGCGAGGGCCCGCGCGAGGTCAGTCCGTACGTGCAGCAGGCCGCGTAGTACCCGAGGAACTGCCACGGATCGACCGAGGTCGCGCGGAACGCGATCGCGTAGTTGTCGTTGTTGTCGGCCTGCATGCTGACCTTGGAGATGCTGAACACGTTGCCGAGGTCGATCTCGACGAAGACGTCGAAGAACGAGGAGATCCCGGTGGGGGCGCCGCGATCCCACCAGACCGAGCCGAGGTTCCAGTCCTGGTTCTCCGGCTGCGCGACGCCATCCACGAGCAAGCTGGGCGAGGCGAGCGCCGGGGATCCCCACGGCGAGCCCGGGCGGGCGACGCCGAACGGCCCTCCGACGAGCGAGACCGCGGCGCCGGGGGTGACGATCGGCTGTGCCGCGGCCGGAATGGCCAGCGCGAGCGAGAGGGCCGCGACTGCGACGTGTCGGACGTTCATGCGATGCTCCGGGTGTTGGGTGGGGGGTGTTGTCCAACATCCCGCATAAGCCGTGCCCGCCGTTCGCGGGCCGGGAGCCGGCAAACAGGAGTCGCTCCGCCGCCGCCCGACCGGGGCTAATCCGTTCCGGCGGCGGGACTTGGCCGATTGTACGCGTTCATCGCCGCGAGCACGCCATCGCGCACCCAGGTCTCGCACGCCCCCTCGAGCTGGGGCATGAGGCCAACGATTGTGTCGCGCTCCGCCGACCCCATCGGCCCCAGCACATAGTCCGACAGGTCTCGCACCTGCGCCTCCGGGTGCGTGGGACCGACGCCGATCCGGAGCCGCGCATACTGCCGGTGCGCGAGCATGTGCTCCACGTCCTTGAGCCCGTTGTGGCCCCCCGCCGAGCCGTTGGCGCGCAGGCGGAAGCGCCCGACCGGGAGCTGCACCTCGTCGACGACGATGAGCAGGTCGCGCGGCACCTCGAAGCCAGCGCGGCGCACCAGGGGGCGGATCGCCTGCCCGCTGAGGTTCATGTACGATTGCGGCTTGCAGAGCCGCACCCGCAGGCCGCCCACACTCCCCTCGCAGGCGAGGGTCTCGCCGCTGCCATGCCAGGGGCCGAAACGCCAAACGTCGGCCAGGTGGTCGATGACCCACCAGCCGACGTTGTGGCGCGTGCGATCGTACTTGCGTCCCGGGTTGCCGAGGCCGACGATGAGCTTCACGCGGCGAGCGGCACGGCGCCGGTTACTTCTTCTCCTCGACCGCTTCCTCGTCGTCCGGCTTTGCCTTGCGGATGAGTTCCGGCTCGGCCGGCGCCTCGGCCGCCGCACCCTCCACCGCGGCCGGCGTGGCCTCGACGACGGCCTTCGGAATGGCGCAGACGCAGACGGTCGCATCGCCGTCGGTGAGGACCTCGATTCCCTCGGCGAGGGAGATCTCGGAGACGTGAATCGAGTGGCCGATCGTGAGGGCGCCGACGTCGACGTCGATGTGGTTGGGGATCAGCGCCGGGTCGACGCGGATCTCGAGGTCGCGCAGGGTCTGGTCCATGATGCCGCCGGCGAGGCGGACCCCCTCGGACGAGCCGGTGAGGCGGATCGGGATGCGCACCGTGACCTTCTCGCCGGCAACGAGTTCCTGGAAGTCGACGTGGAGGATCTGCTTCCTGAACGGGTGGCGCTGGATCTCGCGGATCAGCGTGCGCGACGTGGCGCCGTCGACGTTGAGCTCGATCACGGTCGCCTCGGCGGCGATGCGCTCGAGGAGGCGGCCGAGTTCCTTGGCGTTGATCGTCAGCGACTGGGGGGCGCGCTTGTGGCCGTAGATGATCGCGGGCACGCGGCCCTCGCGACGGTTGGCGCGCGAGGCGCCCTTGCCGGATTCGGCGCGGGCGGCGGCGGAGAGGGAAGCAATGGCCATGACGGAACCTGACGGGGAATGAGCGTGGACGATTCAGTCGAACAGCGAGCTGACCGACTGCTCGCTGTGCGTGTAGCGGACGGCCTTGGCGAGCAGTTCGCCCACCGAGAGCACCACCAGCGTGGGGAAGCGGCGTTCGGAGGGGATGAGCATCGTGTCCGTCACCGCGACTTCCGCGATGGGGGCCGCTGCCAGCCGCTCGACCGCGGGGCCGGAGAAGAGCGCATGCGTGCAGCACGCGTAGACGTCCGCGGCACCCAGTTGCTTGAGCGCCCGCGCCGCCTCCGAGATCGTCCCCGCCGTGTCGATCATGTCATCGACGAGGAGGCAGTCCCGGCCCTCCACCTCACCGACCACGTTCAGCACCTCGGCGACGTTCGCCGCGGGCCGCCGCTTGTCGATGATCGCCAGCGTGCCGTTGAGCCGCTTGGCGAATCCCCGCGCCATCTTGGCCGACCCGACATCGGGGGCCACGACGACGAGATCCTTCAGTTGTTTCCTGCGATAGTGCGACACGAGCACCGGGGCCGCGTAGAGGTGGTCGACCGGCACGTCGAAGAACCCCTGCAGCTGGTGCTGGTGGAAGTCGAGCCCGAGCACCCGGTCGGCCCCGGCGGTCTCGATCAGGTTGGCCACGAGCTTGGCCCCGATCGCGACGCGCGGCTGGTCCTTGCGGTCCTGCCGCGCGTAGCCGTAATACGGCATGACGCAGGTGATGCGCGCCGCCGACGCCCGCCGTGCCGCGTCGATCAGGAGCAGGAGCTCCATCACGTTCTCGGCGGGCGGGTTGGTCGGCTGCACGATGAAGACATCCGCACCGCGGATGTTCTCATCGATCCGGACGAAGATCTCCCCGTCGGCGAACCGGGTGGTCGTGCAGCGGGCGAGGTCGACGCCAAGGTGGCGCGCGATCTCCTCGGCGAGCGGCCGGTTGGCCGTCCCCGACAGCAGCTTGAACCCGTGGACCGGAGGGAGTGACCCGTCCATCAGCGCAGCCCTGAAGCCTAGTCGGGGAAAGGAGTTGCGTCAATCGGGCCACGATCGGCGCGGTCCGATTGCCCCTGGTGGATTCGAACCACCATTCGCGGATCCAAAGTCCGCTGTCCTGCCATTGGACGAAGGGGCATGAGCACCTGAACGTGCGATTGTCGCGGCCGACGGATCGAGGGGCGGAAAGCTACTCCAGCCACTCGACCGGAGCAACGCGCATCGCCGTGCGGGTGCTCAGGATACGCTCCCCATCTCGCGTCGCCACCGGCGCCTCGCCGCGAACGACCGTTTCCGGGAGGCAGAAGACGCTCGAGCCGGAGCCGGACAGGAGGGCGATGGTCGAGTCCCCCCACCGCTGGCGCGACGCCGGCTGGCGCAACGACTGCAGCACCTCGCCCACGCGGGGCAACCGCGGCACGACCACTGCCTCGAAGTCGTTCGACGCCAGGCGGGCGACCTGTGACCAGAGGCTGACCCCGAGCGACACGGCGCGGCTGCGGTGCATGGCCGCCTGCCCGGCGCGCGCCTCGTCGAGCCATCGGTACGCGTCGGCGGTGGCGACCCCCTCGCTGAAGCAGAACAGCCAGCAGTCCCGCGGTGGGAGGGGGCTGAGGGGCTCGAGCTGCTCGCCGTAGCCCCAGCCGAACGAGAGGCCGTGCTCGCTCGCGGCGAACGGAACGTCGGCGCCGAGCCCGGCGGCGATCTCGAGCAGTCGCGCCGCCGCGATGGGACGTGGCGCGAGGGCATTCAGGATGCGGAGCACGGCGCCGGCATCGGCGCTGCCGCCACCGAGGCCGCCACCCACCGGAAGGCGCTTCTCGATCTCGATCGCGAATCCCCCCGGCCACGCCGCCTCGGCGGCAAACGCGGCCGCGGCGCGCCAGGCGAGATTCTGCTCGACGGGGCCGAGTCCGGCGGCCGGCATCATCGGTCCCGAGCAGTCGAGCGAGCGGGGGCCGGTCGTGGCGCGCACGCTGACGAGGTCGCCGAGTTCGAGGCGGCAGAAGAGGGTCTCGAGCTGGTGATACCCGCTCGCCTCGCGGTCGAGTACCCGCAGGAAGAGGTTCACCTTGGCCTGCGCGGTCGCGCGGGCGGCCGTGCCACTCACCCGGTGCCCTCGCCCCGGGAGGCGGAGCGCGCCATCTCGCCGAGCGAGACGCCCAGCTGCCCGAAGTACCACGCGCCGATGGCGGTGATGGGAATGTACGTGACCACGTGGTAGGCGATCGCCCAGGTGACGGCGAGGGTCGCGTCGGTGCCGTAGATGCCGAGCCCGACCTTGCCAAGGGCCTCGAACAGGCCGAAGAAGCCCGGCGCGACGGGCACCGCGCTGCCGACCGCGATCAGCCCCTGCAGGAAGAAGGCCGCCGAGAGGGGCACCGCGATCCCCACCGCGCGAAAGCCGATCCAGAACGCGACCGCGTTGAGGGACCAGTGGAGGATGGTCCAGAGCAGGACTTCGATCGCGCGGCCCGGGTGCCGGAGGACGCCGAGTCCGGAGGCGAAGTTGCGAATGAAGGCGATGCCGCGCTCCTCGATCCCCGGCGCCACCCGGCCGGCGAGGAGCTCGAACAGCCGCTCGATCGTGGCCGGGAACCAGGCGAGAGTGCCAAGGCCGGCCACGCCCACGGCGACCACCGCCCCCAGCACGCCGGCCCAGCGGAGCACGGAGTACCCGGCCACCGGCGCGCCGCTGGGAAAGGCGGGATCGATGGTGGCGAGGAGCATCATGGAGATGATCACCACCGCGTCGAACAGCCGGTCCACGCCCACCGAGGCGAAGGAGGCGGAGAAGGGGACGTCGGGGCGCTCGCGGCTGAGCACGAAGGCGCGGGCGAGCTCGCCGGCGCGCACGGGGACGACGTTGGTGATCATGAACCCGATCGCCACGCCATGCCACAGGGGGGCGAAGGGGAGGCGCGGCGCGACAGTGGCGAGGATCGGGCGCCAGCGCATGGCGCGGGTCGGGAAGGTGCAGGTGGCGACGACGGCCGCGAGGGCCAGGAGGGGCGGGTGCGCGGCCGCGACGGCGCGGGCGACATCCGCGAAGTGGATGTCGCGGAGCGCGAACCAGAGAAGCGCGGCGCTCAGGACGAACCCGAGCGCTCCGCGCCAGCCGATCTTCACGTGGCCCTACTCCGCGGCGACGAGGTCGAGCAGGGCGAACAACTCGTCGAGCGCCTCGGCCGTGGGCTCGGCGTTGCGGCGCCTGAAGTCGTCGCGGATCGCGATCGCCCGCTCGAGGGCGGCCCGGCCGCGGTACTCGAGCTGCTCGATGGGGACGAGGCTGTCGTCCTCGACGGCGACGGGCTCGGCCATCGGCTCGGTTTCGAGGCGCCCCAGTCCCGCAATGCCGGCGCCGAGGAGGTCGTGCAAGCGCTGGCCGCTGGGCGGTCCCTCGGTGTCGACGACGCCTGCGGATATGGGGGTGGGCGTGCTCGAACGCCAGGTGGGCGACGGCACGGCGAGCGGCCCCCCCTGCGGCGTGGGGGCGCCCACCAGCGGCAGGTCGGGCGGGGGCGAGTTGAGGATCGCGGAGATGCGCCCGATCGGGTCGCCGCCGGTGTGCGCCAGGAGGGCGGCGACCTCGTCGAGCTGCGCGAGGTAGCCTTTCTCGAGCCGCGTGGCGCCCTCGAACGAGCGCTGCGCGAACTTGGACACGGCCTCCTCGGCGAACGAGTCGGCGGTGTTCATGAGGGTGCGCAAGGCGCTGCCGAGCTCGCGGGCCACGCGGTCGCGGGCCACGATGTCGGCGGCGGCGCGGGCGTCGCCCACGAGGCGGCGGAGGTGCTCGGCGAGGCTGACGACTTCGAGGCGGAAGCGCTGGTGCGGTGTGGACGGCGGCGACGACGAGCGCTCGACGATGTGGGGGCCGTCGTCGGCGAAGAAGAGGGTGGCGATCGGCACGACGCGCTCGCTGTCGACGGCCTCGCCGGCAAGGGAGGCCATGGCGGTGGCGAATCGGCCGGCCTCGGGGGCCTGCGGGTTGGGGCGGTCGCCGGCGCGGAGGGCGGCCGTGGCGCGGGCGAGCAGCTCGGTCGCGGCGGCGAACACCTCGTGCATGGCGTCGGTGATGGTGGCAGCCCCCCGCTCGAGGGGCCGCAGCGCGCGCTCGATCCCCTCGACGACCTCGCCCAGTGGGGGCAGGTCCTTGAGGGCGGCGATGCCGCGCAGGCGGCGCACCCGCTGCACGAGGGTCTCGTAGAGGCCGCGGTCGGCGGGGCGGGCGCGCAGGCCGGCGAGGGCCATGGCAAGCTCGTCGGCCTCGAGGGCGAGGAAGGCGGTGCCGATCGCGCCGACGGCGGGGGCGGTGGCCGGCCCCCTCGGCACGGGCGGGGCGAGCCGGTCGAGGTCCTGGGTACGGCCGCGGGCCTTGGCCTGCTCGACGTCGCCCCAGTTGCGAACGGAGTGGAGGAGGACCTTGAGGTCGTCGACGGCGCCGATGAGGGCGCCCTTCACGCCGAGGTCCCAGCCGAGGGTGCCCTCCTTGAGCGCCCGGGCGACGCGCTCGACGGCGCCGGCGAGGTCGGCGAAGCCGGTCAGCCTGGCCATGGTGGCGGAGCCGCGCAGCCGGCGGGCCTCGCGCTGCAGCGCGTCGGACGGGGGCCCGGCGTCGCCGGCTCGCGCGAGCAATCCGTCGAGCTGCTCGAGGCATTCCCCCGCCTCGAGGACGAAAAAGTCGAGCAACCCGCCTGAGCCAGCCGTCATGCACGCTCCGTGAGAACCTGCACCACCGCGATGCCGAAGCTACGAACCGGACCCTTGGAGGGTCAACATCGGCCAGCTGCCGGGACGCCGCCCGGTCGGCGGCTCCGCGGCGCCCGGCGTCCCTCAAGGTCGGGCCGCGTCCATCGCCCCCCGCATCTCGCGCACCGCCGCCCCGAGGCCCGCAAAGACCGCGCGGCTGACGAGGTGATGTCCGATGTTCAGCTCCTCGACCTCCGGGATCGCCGCCACCGGCCCGACGTTGCGGACGGTGAGCCCGTGCCCGGCATGCACCGCCAGTCCGAGCCCGGCGCCGATTCGTGACGCATCGCGCAGCGCGGCGAGGGCCGGCCCGTCGCCGGGATGATGCGCGTAGGTGCCGGTGTGGAGCTCGATCGCGTGCGCGCCGAGGGCGTGGGAGGCCCGGACCCTCGTCGCGTCGGGGTCGATGAACAGCGACACGCGGATCCCCGCGCCGCGCAGTCGCTCGATGGACGAGGCCAGTCCGGCCGGGTCACGCGTGACGTCGAGCCCGCCCTCGGTCGTCACTTCCTCGCGTCGCTCCGGGACGAGGGTGACCTGGAAGGGGTGCAGGCGGAGGGCGAGTCCGACCATCGCCGCCGTGTTGGCGATCTCGAGGTTGAAGACGGTGCGGACGGAACGGGCGAGGGACTCGATGTCGGCGTCCTGCATGTGCCGGCGGTCCTCGCGGAGGTGGGCGGTGATGCCGTCGGCGCCGGCCTCCTCGCAGAGGGCGGCGGCGGCGACGGGATCGGGCTCGTCGGTGCGGCGCGCCTGGCGGATGGTGGCGACGTGGTCGACGTTGACGTAGAGGCGCTGGTGCACGGCGGAAGCGAGGTCGAAGGTTGCTGGTGTGACGGACGACGGATTACGATGTCACAGGCCCAACGGAGGCATGTCGCGTGCGGAGACTAGCGGTACTGGCGCTCGTGCAGGTGATGGTGCTCGCGGGTTGCGCCGGCGGCGGCCGGGGCGGGGTGGCGAGTGGGGCGGTGGATGCGCGGCAGGCGCTCGACGCCTTCATGAAGACGGTCAAGGACAAGGACATCCAGGCGATGTCGCTCGTCTGGGGCACGTCGAACGGGCCGGCGCGCGACCGCCTCGAGCGGGCGGACCTGGAGAAGCGCGAGCTGCTGATGCAGTGCTACCTGCGGCACGATTCCTACTCGGTGAAGGGGGACAGCCCCGGCCAGGGGGGGCGCGTCATCTACAAGGTGGAGGTCGTGCAGGGCCCGAAGCGGCGCGAGACGAGCTTCACCACGATCAAGGGTCCCGACGAGCGCTGGTACGTCGAGGACGTGGACGTGTCCGTGATGCAGGATTTCTGCACGGGGCGCTGACGCCCGGGGGAGGACGGCGGGGAACGAACCCCTTCCGTCGGTCATTAGTATTCCGTGAGTTCGACGAGCACGCCGGCGGTGGAGGCCGGGTGCAGGAAGGCGATGCGCTTGCCCTCGGCGCCCGGCCGGGGGTGCTCGTCGATGAGCCGGATCCCCGCCGCGCGGCACCGCGCGAGCGTGGCCTCGAGGTCGTCCACCGCGAAGCAGACGTGATGGATCCCCGGGCCGCGCTTGTCGAGGAATTTCGCGATGGGCGAGCCGGGAGCAACCGGTTCGAGCAGTTCAACGAGCGAGTCACCGGCGGCGAGCCCGGCAATGCGGGCGCCGTCGGCGTCATCGAGCGGCGCCTCGGCCATGCCGAGGACGTCCCGATAGAAGGGCAGGATGGCGTCGAGCTCCCGCACGGCAAGCCCGATGTGGGCAATGCGGGTCCCGCGCCCGGGGGGCTGGGTCATCTGGTGGGTCGCTCCGGCAGTCGGATCGCGACCGAAATACTAATCGTCCGCGCGGGGACCGACACGGCGCGGCGCACGGGGAAGGAGACGAGGATGTCGACGGCAATGGCGGTGACGGACCAGGATTTCGGCACGGAGATCGAGGGCCACCAGGGGCTGGCCATGGTGGACTTCTGGGCGGCGTGGTGCGGCCCGTGCCGCGCGATCGGGCCGATGATCGAGCAACTCGCGGCCGAGTATGCGGGAAAGGTGAAGGTGCGCAAGCTCGACGTGGACGAAAACCAGGCGACGATGATGCGCTACAACGTGCGCTCGATCCCGGCGGTCCTGTTCTTCAAGGACGGCAAGCTGGTGGACCAGGTGATCGGCGCCCACCCGCGCGCGGCGTTCGAGGGGAAGATCCGGCAGCACGCGGCGTAGCGGGGTCGCACGGGGGGCGCCGGCGCTGTTGCGGCGACGCCCGCAGGTGCCGCAACTTGTGCCCGGGGCCTCGCGGTCCCCGGGCACTCCGATCTTCCCCCTCCTGCATGCCGGCTTCCCTCGACGGCATTCGCTTCCCCCTGCAGCGCGTGCTGCTGCCGCGGGTGCGACTGGCCTACATCCACCTCGCCAACCTGCTGAGCGACGCGAAGCGCGAGCGCGCGGCGCGGGTGTTCGCGTACGTGGCGATCTGGCTGCCCGAGGAACTGGTGATGCTCTACCTGCAGGAGGGCGAGGTCGTCACGGCCACCTGCACCACGGACGGGCGTGCCTTCGAGGCCCTGCCGATCGCCGACGCGCTTGCAAGGGTGCCGGTGGCTCCCGAATTCGGCAACATCTGCTTTCACGAGGCCGAGGACGAGCAGCTGGCGTGCATGTTCGCGGCGCAGACGATGCCCGACATGGGCTGGCCGTCCGAGCTCTCCGTGGACCAGCCGACGAAGCTCTTCCCGTACCTGATGTCGACGACGTTCGACGGCACGGTCGAGGTGATCGCCGACGACCTGGTGAACTACCTCGTCTTCCGCGACGGGGCGGTGCGGCGGGCCTTCCTCGCCGGCGACGTGGGGGGCTCGATCGTCGAGCAGGTGGCGCGCCTGTTCGCCCCGGCGGGGCGCAAGGCGCCGCTGCGGGTGCGCCGCTGGCCGGTGGCGCCGCCACTGCCGGTGCAGGCGGCGCCCAAGCTGATCGCGGCCTACCGCGAGCTGACCAGGGGGCTGGTGTCGAAGCTGACCGCGGGGGGGAACGACTCGGCGGCGGCGATCGCCGAGCACGCCCGCAAGTCGCTCACCGAGACGCACCCGGTGCTGGCGCACTTCGCGGTGTCGGGCCGGTCGATGAAGGATCCGGCGGCCGACCAGGAGACGCTCACGGCGGCGATCGCGGCGTGGATCTCCGAGTTCCTGTGGACGGCGGCGGCGTCGAGCGACGTGTCGCCGGAGACGCTGCTGCACGACCTGATGTACGAGCGGCGCCACCTGTTCCAGAGCGCCGGGCTCTGCGACGCGCTCCCGTGGCGCGTGACGTGGTAGGCGGGGCGGCGCCGCGCGGGACCCTCTACCTGGTCAGCACGCCGATCGGGAACCTGGCGGACCTCTCGCACCGCGCCGTGGCGGTGCTGGGCGAGGTGGCCGCGATTCTGGCCGAGGACACCCGCCACTCGCACACGCTGCTGGCCCATTACGGCATCGTGACGCCGGTGGTGGCGTACCACGAGCACAACGAGGCGCGGGAGTCGCCGCGGGCCGTGGAGCGGCTGCTGGCCGGGGAGTCGCTGGCGCTGGTGTCGGACGCCGGCACGCCGCTGGTGTCGGACCCGGGGGCGCGGCTTGTGCAAGCGGCCGTGGCGGCGGGCGTCCCCGTGGTGGCGGTGCCGGGGGCCTCGGCGCTGCTCGCGGCGCTGGTGTCGAGCGGACTGGCGGGGGAGCGGTTCACCTTCTTCGGCTTCCTGCCGCGCACCGGGACGGCGCACACCGTGGCGGTGCACGCCGTGGCAACGCTCCCGCATGTCGCGGTGGTCTATGAGGCACCGGGACGGGTGGGGGCGACGCTGGCCGCGCTCGCGGCGGCTGGGGGGGGGGAGCGGCGGGCGGCGGTGGCGCGCGAGCTGACGAAGAAGTTCGAGGAGATCCGGCGCGGAACGGTGCGGGAACTCGCCGCGTACTATGGGGAGCGCGCGCCGAAGGGCGAGGTCGTGCTGGTGATCGAGGGAGCGGGCGAGGCGGGACAGCCACCGGGGGAGGATGCGTTGCGGACGCAGGCGGAGGCATTGAGGCGGTCCGGCGCGCGCGCGCGCGAGGTGATGGCCGCGATGGTCGCCGCGGGCGCGCCGCGCAACCTCGCCTACCGCCTCGCCCACGAGGACGCTCCGGCGGTGGGCGACCGCGCGCGGGCGGGGGAGGAGTGAGGGGCGCGCGGCGGGGGCTGCGGCTGGCGTCGGGACTCGCGCTGCTGCTGGTGTCGGCGGCGCCGGAGCGCGCGGCGGCGCCGCGACTGGCGATCGGCCGGCTGCAGTACGACGGCGGGGGCGACTGGTACGGCAACCCTTCGTCGCTGCCGAACCTGATCGACGCGATCAACATCCGGACCGCCCTGCGCGTCGAGCCGACGGAAGTGCGGGTGAAGCTGACCGACCCCGCGCTCGCGGACCTCCCGTTCCTGCACATGACCGGACACGGCACGGTGAAGTTTTCGGACGCCGAGGTGCGCGCGCTGCGGGCGTGGATCGCCGAGGGGGGCTTCCTGCACGCCGACGACAACTACGGGCTCGACGAGTCGTTCCGGCGCGAAATCACGCGGGTCTTTCCCGATCGCGAGCTGGTGGACGTGCCCCTGTCGCACCCGATCTATCACCTCGTATACGACTTCCCGCGCGGGCTGCCCAAGATCCACGAGCACGATGGCAAGCCGGCGCGCGGGTACGGCATCTTTGTCGGCGACCGGCTCGCGGTCTACTACTCGTACCAGAGCGACCTCGGCAACGGCTGGGAGAATGTGGGCACCTACAACGACCCGCCGGAGCTGCACGAGCAGGCGCTGCGCATGGGCGTGAACCTGTTCACCTACGCGGCGACGAGCCGCCCCACGCCGTGAGCCCCCCTCCCGCGGCCCGCATGACGAGGCGCCCGTGACGGTGGCCGCGAAGATCGCCGCCGAGCGGGAGGCGATCGTGCGCCGCGCCGCGGGGGCATGGCTGGCGGCCGGCGTGGCGGTCGCCTGTGCCGTGCTCGCCGTCGTGGCGGCGGCGCTCGCCGATGCCCGTTGGCTGAGCCTGCCGGCGGTGCTGCCGTTCGCGGGATGGGGGGTGGCGCTGGCGGCCGTGAGCGGGGCCGCGTGGTCGGCCCGGCAGGCGGCGCGCCGCGATGGCGATCTGGCCCGCGTAGCCGAGTGCGTCGAGCGCGAGGGGGTGATGCGCGAAGGAGCGGTGCGCGTCGCGCTCGAGGTGGCGCAGGCGAACGTGCTGGGCGCGCGCGCCTCAGCCGATGTCGCGCGCTCGCTCGAGACGCGGGGAGACCGACTGGCCCCGGCGTCGCGCCGGCAGGTGGCGCGGCGCCTGGCCGCCGGCGCCGCCGCGCTGGTGGTCGGCGCGGGGGCACTGCTTGCCGCCGCGATGGCCAGCCCCGACGGCTGGCGCGCCCTGGTGCACCCGGTGGCGGCGGCCTCGGGGGGGCTCCTGCCGCCGCTCCGTGTCGAGATGGCGGGGCCGCGTGCCGTGCGCGGCAGCAGCGTGCGGGTGCGCGTGAACGCGGCGGGGCGCCGCACGGTCACCCTCTTGCGGCGCGCCACCGGGGGCAGCTGGCATGCGGCGCCGCTGCCGGTACGTCGCGGCATGGCCGACTTCGTGCTCGACGCGGTGGACGCGGACCTCGCCCTCGTGGCGACCGATGGCCGCGCCACGAGCGACACGGCCCGACTGTCGGTGGTCGACCGGCCGTTCATTGGCGACGTGGCGCTTCGGGCCGAGTACCCGGCGTACCTCGGCCGCACGAGCGAGGCGCTGAGCGCGAGCGAGGCGCTCAGGGTGCCCCGCGGCACGGTGCTGCGCGTCGTCGCGCGCGGAACCGCCGCCCTCGCGCGTGCGGCGGTCGTGCTGGGCGCCGACACGATCGGGTTCGTCGTGAACGGGCGCGAGGTGCGCGGCACGATCGTGGCGGCGCAGAGCGGCGCGTGGGCGTGGATGGCCGCGACCGCCGACGGTCCGATCGCCGACCTGCCGCCGCCGCTGGAGCTCGAGGTCGTGGCCGATTCGGCGCCGCGCGTGGAGATCCTGGTGCCAGGTCGCGACACGCTCATCGGCGCCGCCGACCGCATCGCGGTGACCCTCGTGGCGCTCGACGACCGCGCGCTGGGCGAGGTGAGCCTGCTCACGCAGCGCATCAGCGGCGGGCAGGGACAGGTGGAGGTGGCGCAGCGCCTGGCGGTGCAGCCGGGGCCGCAGTGGAGCGGCACGGTGCCCCTCGACCTCCTGGCCCGCGGCCTGGTGCCGGGCGACGCGATGCGGGTGGTCGCCGTGGCGCACGATGCCTCACCGTGGAAGCAGGAGGGGCGGAGCCGCGAGCTGCTGGTGCGGATCCCCGATGCCGGGGAGCAGCGCCAGCTCGCCCGCAGCGCCGCCGACAGCGCCGTGGCGGCGGCGGCCGCCGCCGCCGCCCAGCAGAGGAACCTCGGCCAGCGCACCTCCGACGCCGCCAAGGCCCGCGGCGAGCGGAACGCGGGCGAGAAGGGGAGCGACGAGAAGGGGGCGATGAAGTACGACGAAGCCCAGAAGGCCAGGGCGCTGGCGCAGGAGCAGCGGCAGCTCGGCGAGAAGGTCAGGCAGGCGCAGGACGCGGCGAAGAAGCTCGAACAGCAGCTCAGGCAGGCCGGGGCGCTCGACAGCTCGCTGCAGCGGCAGCTGGCCGACGTGCAGAAGCTGCTCAAGGAGGCGATGACCCCCGAGCTCGCGGCCCAGCTCAGGAAGCTCGAGGATGCGGCGGGCCAGCGAAACCAGGGCGAGACGCGCGAAGCGATGGGCGACCTGGCCCAGCAGCAGCAGCGCCTCAAGGAGCAGCTCGAGCGGAGCGCCGAGATGCTCAAGCGGGCCGCGCTCGAGGGATCGATGCAGACGCTGCGGGACGAGGCGAGGGAACTTGCCGGCAAGCAGCGCGAGGTGGCCGACTCGATGGGCCGCCAGCCGCAGGGGCAACAGCCGCAGGGGCAACAGCCGCAGGGGCAACAGCCGCAGGGGCAACAGCCGCAGGGGCAACAGTCGCAGGGGCAACAGTCGCAGGGGCAACCATCCGCTGACCAGGCGCGCAAGGCGAGCGACCTCTCGCGGCGCAGCGACCAGCTGTCGAGGGACGTGGGCGACCTGCACGAGCGGCTCAGGCAGCAGAACGCCGACGCCGGCGCCAAGGGGGCGCAGCAGGCGAGAGCCAATGCCAGGGAGAGCGCCCAGGCGATGCTGCGGGCGGCGCAGCAGGCACAGCAGCGGCAGCCGGAGGGGGCGCAGAAGGACGCGCAGAGGGCCGCCGACGAGATGCAGCGCGCCGCCGACGCGCTCGCCGACGGGCGCCAGGCGCAGATCGGCGAGTGGAAGAAGGAGTTGTCGCAGGACCTGGACCAGTCTGCGCAGGAGATGCTGCAGCTCTCGCGCCAGCAGCAGCAGCTGGCCGAGCGGGCGCAGGCCGGCGAGAACCCGCAGGACCTGCGCGGGGAGCAGTCGGCGCTGCAGCAGGGGATGCAGCAGGCGAGCGAGCGGATGGGCAAGGCGGGGAAGAAGTCGAGCCTCGTGAGCCCGCGCACCCAGCGCGCGATGGCCGACGCGCAGCGGCGCACCGAGCAGGCCACCAAGGAGTCGAGCGGCGAGAACGGCGGGAAGAGCGGGCAGGGCGCCGCGGACGCCATGAAGCAGGCCGCCGAGGCGATGAACCAGGCGGCGGCGTCGCTGGTGCGGGACCGCGAGCGCGCCAACAACGCGCAGTCGGCGAGCGGCTTCTCCGAGGCGATGCAGGAGATGCAGAAGCTCGCCGGCCAGCAGGGCGGGGTGAACGCGCAGACGGCGGGACTGCTGCCGCAGGCGGGACAGGGCAACGGTCCCGGCCGGCAGCAGGCGATCGAGAAGGCGCGGCAGCTCGCGCAGCAGCAGCGCCAGATCGCGCGACAGCTCGAGCAGGTGCAGGACGCCGACGCGACCGGCAAGGCCGAGGAGCTGGCCCGCGAGGCGCGGCAGCTGGCGCAGGCGCTGGAGTCGAGCGGCGCCGACAAGAACACCCTCGACCGGCAGCAGCGGCTCTTTCGTCGGCTGCTCGACGCCGGCCGCTCGATGGAGAAGGACGATCGCGACGAGAGCGGCCGGCGCGAGTCCAAGTCCGGCGACAACTCGAACGTGCACACGCCCGACGGGCGGGCGCCGGCGGGGCCGGCGCGGGTGCGAGAGCCGACGTGGACCGAGCTGCGTGGGCTCTCCGCCGACGAGCGCCGGCTCGTGATCGACTACTTCCGCCGGCTGAATGCGACGCCGGGTCGCTGAGCGCGGCGGCCGCCGCCCGGGGGCGGGTCGAGGGAGCGCACGCACGACCCGGGCGCGCCGTGCGCTCGGCCGCGCGCTGCGTTTCGCGGCTGCCGCGGTTGTCGCGGTCGCCGCGACAGCCGCGGGTCGCCCGGTGCGGGCGCAGGAGATGGGCGCCGCGCTGCTCAAGGGGCTCGACGCCGAGCAGGCGGGCAAGTTGAACGACGCGGTGGCCGCCTACCGCGACGCGATGACGGGGCCGCAGCTGGTGCAGGCGGTGCTGGGCCTGGAACGGGTGTACGTGCTGCTGGGGCGACAGGACTCGCTGCTCGCGTTGCTCGACCGGACGCTGCGCGAACGCCCGGCCGACCCGGCACTGCGGGCGGCGCAGGTGCGCACGCTGCTCGGCCAGGGCCGGCGCGACGAGGCGGCGCAGGTGTTCGAGCGCTGGCTGTCGGCGGCGCCGGGGGACCCCCAGCCGTGGCGCGAGTACGCCCGCCAGCTGCTGGACCCGGGCCGCGCGAGCGCGGCCGACTCGGTGCTGGGTCGGGCGCAGCGGGTGCTCGGCGGCGGGCGCGAGGTGGCGGCGGAACTTGGCCAGCTGCGCGCCACGCTCGGGCTGTGGGAGCCGGCGGCCGAGGCCTGGCGGACCGCCGTTCGCGATGCCCCCTGGCTGCTGCAGGCGGCGAGCTTCGCGCTCGCGCCGACGCCGGCGGCGCAACGGGTGAACGTGCAGCGAGTGTTCATGCGTCGGCCCGCCGAGGCCACGGCGCGCCGGGTGGCGGCGGCGCTCGCCCTTGGCTGGGGCGCACCGCGCGACGCGTGGGCGGCCTTGCGCGAGCTTCCCGGCAACGACTCCACGGCGGTGGCCTGGCTCGACTTCGCCGACCAGGCCGAGGCGCTGGGCGAGTGGTCGATTGCCCGCGAGGCGATGATCTCGGCGCTCGCCGTGCGCCCGTCGAGCACGGTGGCGCTGCGGGCGGCGAATGCGAGCGTGCGGGCTGGCGACCCCAGGATGGCACTCGACCTCGCCGAGCTGGCGGCGCGCGGCCTCGACTCCGCCGCACTGGCGCAGCGGGTGCTGCCGGTGCGGGTGCGGGCGCTGGCGGCGCTGGGGAAGCCGCAGGACGCCGAGGCGCTGGTGGCCGCGCATGGGGCGTGGATCGACCCGGTGACGCGGCGGCGCGCCTCGGGGCTGATCGCGCGAGGCTGGGTGATGGCGGGTGACCTGCCGCGCGCCAAGGCGGCGCTGGTGGCCGCCGGCGCCGATGGCGACGACGACCAGGTGGCGGGGTGGGTGGCGCTCTATGGGGGCGACCTGGCGGGCGCCCGGCGCGAGCTCAAGCGCAGCGGCGAGAGCAACGGCGACGCGGTGAGCGCGTTGTCGCTGCTGGCGCGCACGCGGGCGGAGCACGCCCCGCGGGTGGGGGCGGCCTTCCTCGCGCTGGCCCGTGGCGACACCGCCGCGGCGACGGCCGGCTTCGTTGACGGCGCGGGAGAGATTCCCGAGGCGGCACCGCTCCTGCTGGGGCTTTCGGCCAGGCTGTACGCCGCGCGCAAGGACGACCCGAAGGCGGTGGCGCTGTGGACACGCATCGTGACCGACTACCCGCAGGCGCCCGAGGCGCCGGAGGCCGACCTGGAGTGGGCACGCGCGCTGAGGCGGAAGGGAACCGACGCCGGTGCGATCCAGCGCCTCGAGCACCTGATATTGACCTGGCCGGCGAGCGCGCTGGTGCCGCAGGCGCGGCGCGAGCTCGAGCTGCTGCGGCAGCGGGTGCCGTCCACGTGAGGCGGGCCGGGGGAGGCGTTGGCACGCGAGGCGTTGCCCGGTTGGCGGTGGGGCTGCGCCGCTCCGCCAGCCGCGCCGTCGCCATCGGCGCCGGGCTCGCGCTGGTCGGCCTGCCGCTCCGCGCCCAGTTCCTGCTCGTGCCGATGGACGACGCGCAGCAGAACCACCTCAAGGCGTACGGACTGACCTTCGCCGCGCTCAAGGCCAACCTCAAGGCCGAGTGGCTGCTGAACTATCGCGGCGGCGCCTTCCTGCTCCCCGACAACGCCGACCTGCGCAAGCGGGCCGCACTCGACGGCGTGAGCACCGAACCCACGGACGACGGCGGCGTGGCGGCGCTGCGCGCCGAGATCGCGGGGGGCAACATGGAGAGCGTGGTGCTGGAGCGGGCGCCGCGGATCGCGATCTACACGCCGCCGATGTCGCCCCCGTGGGACGACGCCGTGACGCTCGCGCTCCGGTACGCCGGGATCGAGTACACGCAGATCTGGGACGAGGAGGTGCTCAGGGACGGCCTGGCGAAGGTCGACTGGGTGCACCTCTTCCACGAGGACTTCACCGGCCAGATGAACAAGCTGCACATCTCGTTCCGCGACGCGCCGTGGTTCGTGGCGCAGCGCGAGCGGGCGATGCAGACCGCGTCGAGGCTCGGCTACGCCAGCGTGCCGGCGCTCAAGAAGGAGGTCGCCGAACGGCTGCGGCTGTTCGTCGAGAGGGGGGGCTTCCTGTTCGCGATGTGCGGCGCGACCGAGACGCTCGAGCTGGCGATCGCCGGGCGCAACGTCGACATCGCCGCGGCGTGGGCCGACGGGACGCCGATGGACGACCGGGCCGACGACCGGATGGACTGGAACCGGTCGATGGCCTTCCAGAACGCGCACCTCGAGCGTTCGCCCTTCACCAACAGCATGAGCGACATCGACGGCCACCAGGTGAACGTGCCGGGGCGGCGCCAGCCGCTGGGCGCGTTCACCCTGTTCGCCTTCTCGGCCAAGTTCGACCCCGTGGCGGCGATGCTGGTGCAGGACCACCGGTCGGTGATCCCCGATTTCTACGGCGTGACGACGAGCTTCACCAAGGGAACGCTCAAGACCGGGGTGACCGTGCTGGCGTTCGAGGAGGGGGCGCCGTGGGTGAAGTACATCCACGGCGACTACGGCAAGGGGTCGTGGACCTTTCTCGGCGGGCACGACCCCGAGGACCCGCAGCACAACATCGGTGCGGCGCCCACCGACCTGTCGCTGCACCCGACGTCGCCGGGGTACCGGCTGATCCTCAACAACGTGCTGTTCCCGGCCGCGAAGAAGAAGCCGCTCAAGACCTGAGGCGCGGCCCGCGCCGGGGGCGCCGCGCGGCACCTGCCTGCCGGTGGCCCCGAGCCTGAGGCGACGCGCGCGGCGGTAACTTTCGCCGCCCATGGCCACGCTCACCGCCCCTGCCGCCGACGCGATTCGCGCGGCGATCTTCCTCGCCGGCGGGCGCGAGGTGTGCTTCGTCGGCACGGTGGACGGGGCGGGCGACGTCGCGTCGGCGCGGGTGGTCGCGCGCGGCGACGTGACGAGCGTGCTGGCGATGCCCGGCTTCGCCCAGCGGGGCGAGCTGCTGATCCACAACCATCCCAGCGGCACCCTCGACCCCAGCGGCGCCGACCTGCAGGTCGCCGCCGGGATGCACGACAACGGCGTGGGCTTCGCGATCACCAACAACAGCGCGACGGCGCTGTACGTGGTGGTCGAGGTGCCGGCGGCGGCGCCCGCCGTTCCGCTCGCGCGTGCCGACATCGACGGCATCCTCGGCCCGGGGGGGCCGGTGGCGGCGCTGCATCCCGCCTTCGAGGACCGCGAGAGCCAGCGGGCGATGGCGCGGGGGGTCGCGCGGCTCTACAACCAGGGGGGCGTCGGGCTGCTCGAGGCGGGGACCGGCGTGGGCAAGTCGCTCGGGTACCTCGTGCCGGCGCTGCGCTGGTCGCACCAGAACGGCGAACGCACGGTCGTGAGCACCAACACGATCAACCTCCAGGAGCAGCTGGCGAAGCAGGACCTCCCCTTCCTCGCCCGGGCGCTGACCGACCAGAACGTGCGGTTCGCGATGCTCAAGGGATGGTCGAACTACCTCTGCCTCGCGCGGCTGGAGCAGGCGCGGCAGGCCGGCGCGACGCTGTTCGAGGAGTCGCACGCGCCGGAGCTCAACGCCCTGGTGGCGTGGGCCGGGCGCACCGGCGACGGCTCGAAGGCCGACCTCCCCACGCCGCCCCGCCCCGAAGTGTGGGACGAGGTGGCGGCCGAGCCCGACCTCTGCACCCGCATGAAGTGCCCGCACTACGACGCCTGCTTCGTGTTCAAGGCGCGGCGGGCGGCGGCCCAGGCCGACGTGATCGTGGTGAACCATGCCCTCCTGATGGCCGACCTCGCCGTGCGGCGGGCGTCGCAGAACTGGAGCGACGCGGCGGTGCTCCCGGCGTTCACGCGGCTCGTGGTGGACGAGGGGCACCACCTCGAGGACGCGGCGCTGGAGCGGCTCGGCGCGAGCGTGACGCGGCGCGCCGTGGAGCGGCTGTTCGGGCGGCTCGAGCGCAAGGGACGCGGCCTGCTTCCGGCGCTGTACGACCAGCACGAGCAGCTGATGAAGGGCTCGCCGCAGGGCGACGCACTGCTGCTGATGAGCCAGACGCTGATCAGCCGGCGCCTCCTCCCCGACGTCGCCGTGGGACGGGAGAAGGCGTCCCACCTGTTCGACCTGCTCACGACCGTGCTCGCGGAGGCGGGGGTGCCGCAGCTCCGGCTCACCGACGCGTTCGCCAGCTCGCGGGCGTGGGATGCGGGGCTGCGCGTGGCCCTCGACGACGTGCTGGCGATCTTCGGCGGCCTCGGCGACGGGCTGGACGAGCTCAAGCGACGGCTCGAGTCGGACACCCGCCGGCAGGAGCAGGTGGCGCCGCTGCTGGCCGAGGTGGGGGCGGTGCTGCGCCGGCTCGACCACGCCGGCGACGCGCTGCGCAAGGCCTTGCGGCCGCCGGCCGACTTGCCGCCGCTGGTGCGCTGGCTCGAGTTGCGCGGCGCGCGGAAGGACCGCAACCTCGGGGCGAGCGCGGTGCCGCTGGACCTCGAGTCGCTGCTCCGCGACGACCTGTTCGGCCGGCTCCGGACAACGGTGATCACGAGCGCGACGCTCACCGCCGGCGGGCGATTCGACTTCACGCGCGGGCGGCTCGGCCTCGAGGACCTCGACCCGCCGGTGCTGGAGAAGCGCTTTCCGTCGCCGTTCGACTACGGCGAGCAGGCGCTGCTGGTGGTGCCCACCGACACGCCGGCGCCCAACGCCGACGCGGCGGGGCACCGGGCCGCCGTGCTGCGGATGGCGGGCGACCTGCTGGCGGCGTGCGAGGGCGGGCTGTTCGTGCTGTTCACCAGCCACCGCGAGGTGCGCGAGGCGGCCGCGGCGCTGCGCGCGGAGCGCGTGCACGACCGGTGGCCGCTGCTGGTGCACGGCGAGGGGTCGCGCCACGAGCTGCTGGCGCGCTTCCGGGCCTCGGGCGATGCGGTGCTGCTGGGGACGTCGAGCTTCTGGGAGGGGGTGGACGTGCCGGGGCGGGCGCTGCGGGCGATGCTGATCGCGAAGCTGCCGTTCCGTGTGCCGAGCGAGCCGGTGACGGCGGCGCAGTGCGAGGCGATCGAGGGGCGCGGGGGCGACCCGTTTCGCGAGTACATGCTGCCGCACGCGGCGCTGCGGCTGACGCAGGGATTCGGGCGGCTCATCCGGTCGTCGAGCGACCGCGGCGTGGTGGTGATCGCCGACTCGCGCGTGGCGACGAAGGCGTACGGGCGGGGACTGCTGGAGGGGTTGCCGCCGGCGACGCGGGTGATCGGGCCCTGGGCGGAAGGGCGGAGGGCGATCGAGTCGTTTTTTGCGGAGTGACCGCGCGGCCGGCGAACGTCGTATGCCGCGACGGGGTGGCGAGTTGAGGTGAGGGCGGCGTGGAAACAGTCGTTTTTCACCAGCCCCCCGCGCGGGCCACGATTTCCTTGACTTTGCGCTCCCGCGATGGGCACAATCGGGGGTCTCCCGCGAAAGCGGGAAGGCATCGAGTCGGACCCACCATGCAGTGACGAGAGGTGCGCCATGTCCGTCTGCAGAAGGTTCTCCGCGTTCGCGCTCTCCAGCCTGTTCGCCGTTGCCGCGTCGACCGTGGCCCGGGCCCAGATCGAAAAGGGCGACAAGTCGTTCCAGCTCCAGGGCCAGTACATCCAGATCGTCAGCCCCACATCGCAGGACCCCACCGGGATCGTGCTCGGCGCCTACAGCTACTACCTGACGGCGAAGTTCGGGATCAAGACGACCGCGGGGCTCATCTTCGCGAGCGAGACGGGTTACATGGGCGGCGTGGGCCTGGAGTACAACTTCTCCTCTCCGGGCCAGACCACGATTCCGTTCGTGAAGCTCGACGTGCTCGACGTCAAGTTCTCCGGGGTGAACCTGCTGTCGGTCGCGCCCGGGGCCGGCGTCCGCTACTTCATGAGCCGCAACACCTCGATCGACATGACGGCGGCGTACCAACGCGCGATCGCGAGCTTCGACGGTGGCTCTGCCGACGGTGGCGCGATCCAGGTGCTGCTTGGATTCTCGTACTTCTTTGGCGGCGGCAACCGACGTTGACGCCGTGGGCGTGACTCCCTCACGCGACCCGGCTCCTCGGCAACCGATCGCGGCGCGGTCACCGGGCATGCGGGGCGCGGTCGCACGGCGGGCGGCGACGATCCGGCGCGCGGTGCCGGCGCTCGCGCTGGCCTGGGCGCTGGTGCCCGCGCGTGCGGTGGCGCAGACGGAAAACGTCTCCGTCGAGCCCCTTGGCCGGCCGAAGATGGACGCCGGCGTGGTGGCGCTCAGCTACTCGAGTCGCGGCGACTCGGTGGCCGTGGCGCTGGCGAACGGGAAGGTGCGGCTGCTCGACGCGTCGGGATCGGCAGGTGGGCGCGACCTGCTCGGCGGCGGTGCGCGGCTGACCGCGCTGGCCCGCTCGCGCGACGACGCGCGGCTGGCGGCGGGGAACGAGCGCGGCGACGTGCAGGTCGTGGACCTCGCCACCGGCGCGGTGCGCTCGGCGCGGATCGGCGAGCCCGTGACGTCGCTGGCGTTCAGCCCGAGCGGCAACGTGGTGGCGGCCGGCGCGCGCGACGGGCACGTGGCGCTGATCGCGGCGGCGTCGGGCGACGTGATGGGGCGGATGCGCGCCGGCCACCGCAAGGCGGTGGTGCACGTGGCCTACCTGCGCGACGGCGAGACGGTGGTGTCGGTGGGCGAGGACCGCGACATCGTGTACTGGGACGTGAAGCGCATGGAGCGGCTGCGGCAGTTGCAGGAGCCGGAGCCGCTGATCATGTCGGCCACGGGGACGCCGAGTGGCGACCTCCTGTTCGTGGGCACGGAGGAGTTCCAGCGCCCCGGCATGGGCCAGTCGCAGCCGACCTATCGCGATGGGGTGCGGGTGTACGACGTCTCCACCGGGGCGCCGCAGAAGTCGTTCGACCTGATGGGGCAGGCGCCGATCGCGATGGCGGGCGCCCCCGATTGCCGGCACGTGGGGATCGCGATGCGCGACCGGCGCGGCAGCACGCTGGGGATCTTCGACGTCGAGCGGGGCACGCGGGTGTACGACACGCCGACGCCGGGAAAGGCGCAGGCGATCGCCTTCTCCCCCGACGGGCGCGGGATCGCCGTGGGCGCCGACGACGGCACGGTGCAGATGATGGCGGTGCGCGGCGTGCTGCCGCGCCCCCGCTGCGTGGCCGACCTCAAGGGGACCAAGTTCGCGCTCACCGGGCTGCGCACGCCGCTGGTGCGGGCGTCGCGGCGGCTGCGGTTCGCGGTGCTCGACCTCGACGACAACGGGGTGGGCCCCGACGTGGCGCGCGCGATCGCCGACCAGCTGTCGACGCGCCTCGGGCTCAACCCGGGGGTGCGGCTCGTCGAGCGGCGGCGCATCGCGGCGATCATGAAGGAGCAGAACTTCCAGCAGACCGGCCGGACCGACGCGCAGGGGGCGGTGCAGCTGGCGCGCATCTTCAACGTGCAGAAGGTGCTGATGGGGGCGGTGGCCAAGCTCGGCACCACGATGACGATCACGGTGCAGATGGTCGACGTGGAGACGGCGGCGATCGACGGCTCGCGCGAGGTGCAGTGCCGCGCCTGCGCCCTCGAGGACCTGACCGAGGCGATGTCGGAGCTGGCGCAGACGGTGGTGTCGGAGCCGGACCAGAGCGTGCTCAACTATCCCGAGCCGCCGGGACTGCGGCTCGACTACCCGCGAGACAACGTCGAGGTGCGCACGAACTCGATCGTGGTGCGCGGCGCGGTGGAGTACTCGCGGCCGCTCGAGGGACTCGAGCTGATCGTGAATGGCCGTGCCGTCGATGCCTCGCGCCTGGTGGACGTGCGCGCCGGCAAGCTCACCCGGCTCGGCGGCGACGTGCAGACGTTCGCGTTCGTGCAGGAGGTGACGCTCACCGAGCCGGTGAACGTGATCGCGGTGCGGGCGCTCGGCGCCGACGGCAACGACGAGCAGCGGATCGTGACCGTGCGGTGGTCGGGGACCGCGACGCCGGCCGGGGTGGCCGCCACACCCGGTGGCCCGCCCGCGGGCCCCGGGGGAGCGGTGGCCGTCGCGCCGGCGCCGACACCGCCTGGTGTCGCCCCGACGCCGCCGCAGCCCGGCGCCGTCCCGGCCGGAGGAGGGGCGAAGGTCACCACGATGAGCAAGACGATCGCCCCCGGGATCGGGCTCGCCGAGCTCGAGTCGGCGCTGCGCAGCAAGGTGGCGCCGGCACGGCTGACCACGATCGTCGGCAAGTTCGGCGTCGACTTCGCCTCGACGAGCGACACCGACGCGCGACTCCGCGCCGCCGGCGCCACCGACGCCGTGGTGCAGGCGGTGCGCGCGGCCAGGAAGGCCCCGGCCGCCGCCGAGATCCCGTGAGCGCACCCGCGGCGGGGGCGGTCCTCTCGAAGCGCTGCGCCTCCTGCTTCACCGAGCTCGCCGAGGACGGCCTCTGCGCCAAGTGCGAGGGGCGCGAGCGCTCGGAGATCGCGCTTCCGCTGCGCCAGACGCTGCGCGAGGGGCGCTACTACGTGGGTCGCACCCTCGGCGACCCGGGCGGCTTCGGGATGACCTACCTGGGCTGGGACAGCGCGCTGCAGCGCAAGGTCGCGCTCAAGGAGTACTTCCCCTGGCGCACGGCGATGCGCGTGCCGAACTCGTCGCAGGCGCAGCCGATGAGCCAGTCGGTGACGAGCGACTACAAGACCGGCCTGCAGGGATTCCTCGACGAGGCGCGGCGGCTGGCGGCGCTCGACCACCAGAACGTGGTGAAGGTGCTCGACTACCTCGAGGCGAACGGCACCGGCTACATCATGATGCCGTTCTACGAGGGGCAGGACCTCGGCAGCTACCTCGAGGAGCGGGGCGGCAAGCTCCCCTGGCGCGAGGTGGTGGACATCATGCTGCCGCTCCTCGACGGCCTGCAGCAGGTGCACGACGCGGGGTTGATCCACCGCGACATCAAGCCGGGGAACATCTACCTGGCCAAGGGGGCGCGGGGGGAGGCGCGACCGATCCTGATCGACTTCGGCGCGGCCCGCTGGGCGACCTCGACCCACGAGCTGACGGCGATCCTCACCGAGGGATTCGCGCCGCTGGAGCAGTATCCCGGGTGCGGCGCGCAGGGGCCGACCACCGACATCTACGCGGTAGCCGCGACGGCGTACGCGCTGATCTCGGGCCGGGTGCCGGCCACGGCGCCGGCGCGCACGGCGGGCTTCAACGTGCAGCCGCTGCACGAACTCGCGCCCGACGTGCCGCTGGTGGTGAGCGAGGCGATCGACTGCGGCCTGAGCCTCAAGCCCGACGACCGGCCGCAGCGCGCGTCGGTCTTTGCGCGGATGCTGCGCGATGCGGCGAGCGGCACCGTCAAGAGCGTGCGGCCGAGCGTGGGCAGCGCGGCCCAGGCCCCGACGATGATCATTCCGCCGACGCGCGTGACGCCGATGGGCGTTCCGGCAACGCGAGACGACCGGATGGCCAAGGGCTCGATGGCGGCGCCGACGATGCTGGAGGGGCAGCAGCGGGGCGCGCCGGTGCCCGCCGTGCCGGCGGCCCGCTCGTCGCGGGGGAAGCTGATCGCGATCGCCGCCGGCGTGGTCGTGCTCGCCTCCGCTGGAGCGGGAGTGGCGCTGATGTCGGGCAACGGCTCCAAGACGCCCCCGGACACGAGCAGCCGGGCGGCGGGGCCGGCGACACCAGCCCCTGGCGGTGGCGACGCGCCATCCGGAGGCCGCGACACGAAGGGCGTGACGCGGGGAGGCACCAAGCAGCAGCCGCGCGGGGATCCAGGACCGGGTACGCCCGCCGGCGGCGGCCTGTCCGCGGCCGCACGCACGGAGCTGGCCGCCGCCAACACGGCCCTCAAGGACGGCCGCTACGACGACGCGATGCAGAGCGCGGTGCGCCTGCGGGCCGTTGGCTCGGCGCGCGCCGCCGACAGCCTTGCGGTGGTGGTCAGCGAGGCGTGCATCGCCGAGCAGAAACTGCTCGCGGGCCGCGGCGACGTGTCGAGCTGTCCCAAGCGTCCCTAGTAGGCGCTGGGGCGCGGCGCCGGGCGCGAGTTCGCCGCGGGCGCCCCCCGCGAGATCACGCCGGTCGATCGTGACCCAGCGCACTTAACGTCTCGCGCGGTTCGCCCTCGAACGCGTGACCACGAGACCGGCGCGCTCCCGACCATGCGCGCCCAGGCGCCGCGGGCCCAGTGCACGCGCGCGCATCACCAGACACATGGAGCAGACCCCATGACGAATCGCATCAACATCCGCGCCCTCGGCGGCGCGTTGCTCGTTGCCGTCATCGCCTCCGGGGCACGGGCACAGCGGCCCGCCGTCTCGGCGTGGACCCCGTTCTTCGGCGGGGGGCTCGCGGCGCCGCTCGGGTCCTACGGCAGCGCGATGGGCGTTGGCGTGCAAGTGAACGGCGGCTCCGAATACCGGTTCAACCCCGACTTCGGGGTTCGCCCCGAGGCGGACCTGATGCTTTACAGCTCGCGCGCCGGCGGCGGCAGCGTGAGCGTCTTCGGCTTCGGCGCGAGCGCGATCTGGCACTGGAGCAACTCAGGGGGATTCCGGCCCTACGGGCTGGTTCGGCTCGGGATCAACACGAGCAGCTGGGCCAACGGCTCGTACACCTCGCTCGGCCTCGCGCCGGGCGCCGGGGGCGACTTTCGCTGTGGCCGCAGCACCTGCTTCGTGGAGACCAAGCTCTACCTGGGCCAGCAGGGCCCGCCGGGGGGGCAGGCGCTCACCTTCGCCTACGGCATGCGCTTCTAGGGAGACGAGCCCCCCGCGGGCGCGCCGGTCCGCGGGGGCGGTGGCCCGAACGAGGAGCCTTCGCCCGGGTTAGCTTTCAGGGTCGGTCGCCGACCGGGGCAGTGCTCCCGGCCGGCGTCGATCGTCGCGCCGTCGCCCCCGCCCCCGCCACGCCTCCCCGTGCCCGTCCACCGTCCCGGCAAGATCGTCTGCGTCGGCCGCAACTACCGCGACCACGCCAAGGAACTCGGCAACGAGGTCCCCAGGGAGCCGCTGATCTTCCTCAAGCCGCCCTCGGCGGTGATCGAGCCGGGAGCATCGATCGTGCTCCCGCAGGTGTCGAAGCAGGTGGAATACGAGGGAGAGATCGGGCTGGTGATCGGAACGCGGATCCGGAACGTGGGTGAGGCCGACGCACTCCGGGCGGTGCGCGGGGTGCTCGCGGTGAACGACGTGACCGCGCGCGACCTGCAGAAGAGCGACGGTCAATGGACGCGTGCCAAGGGCTTCGATACGTTCTGCCCGCTGGGGCCGATCGTCGAGGGTATGCCGGACGCGGCCCGGCTGACCGTGGTGACGCGCGTGAACGGCGTCGAGCGCCAGCGGGGCCAGGCGACCGACATGGCGTTCGGCCTCGCGACGCTGGTGTCGTACATCAGCCGGATCATGACGCTCGAGCCCGGCGACGTGATCGCGACGGGCACCCCGGCGGGGGTCGGCCCGCTGGTGCCGGGAGACACGGTGGAGGTCGAGATCGTGGGGCTGAGCAAGGTGTCGAACCCGGTGACGGCATGAGCCGCTCCCCCGCGCTCGCGGCGCGATTCGCGACGCTGCCGGCGTACCCGCTGGCGCACATCCCGCAGAAGAAGCGGGAACTGCTCGCGCGCGGGGTGGACGTGATCGACCTCGGGGCGGGGGACGCCGACCTCGACCCGCCGCCGGCGGCGATCGAGGCGCTGGAGAAGGCGGCCCACACCCCCGCGATGCACCGCTACGGATTCGGCCTCGGCCTCCCGGCCTTTCGCGAGCAGGTGTCGGCGTTCATGCGGGAGCGCTTCGGCCAGGCGTTCGACCCGATGACCGAGGTCGTGCCCCTGATCGGGAGCAAGGAGGGGCTGAGCCACCTGGCGTTCGCCTACCTGAATCCCGGCGACGTCGCGATCATCCCCGAGCCGGGGTACCAGGCCTACGTGGGCGGCACCCTGCTCAGCGACGGCGCCCCGCACCAGGTCGCCCTGCGCCCGGAGAACGACTTCCTGGTGGAGCTGGACGCGATCCCGGACGACGTCCTGAAGCGGACCCGGATGCTCTACCTGAACTACCCCAACAATCCCACAGCGGCCGTCGCCCCTCGCGAGTATCTGGAGCGGGTGGTGGCGCGCTGCCGCAACCTTGGCATCCTGCTGGTGTATGACAACGCCTATTCCGAGCTCGCGTTTGACGGGTACGTGCCGCCGAGCATCTTCGAGGTGGACGGGGCGCGGGAGTGCGCGATCGAGTTCCACTCGCTCAGCAAGACGTTCAACATGACGGGCTGGCGGTGCGGCTGGGCGGTGGCCCGGCCGGAGATCGCCGGTGCACTGGGCAAGATCAAGAGTTTCGTGGACACGGGACCCTTCATGGCGATCCAGGCGGCGGGCGCGGCGGCACTGCGCCAGTGGAAGTCCTTCGTGCCGGGGAACGTCGCGACTTTCAGGGCGCGGCGTGACGCCGCCGTGACGGCCTTCCGCGGCGCCGGATTTTCGTGCGAGGTGCCCCAGGCGACGATGTACCTCTGGCTCCCGCTTCCCGACGGCGTGCCGAGCAAGGTGTTCGCCGATCGCCTGATGGACGACGAGGGCGTGGTGGTGCTGCCGGGCTCCGGGTTCGGCGCCGGCGGCGAGGGGTTCTTCCGGATCTCGTTCATCCAGGCCCCGGAGCGGATCGCCGACGCGGCGACGCGGGCAGGCCGCGTGCTGGCGGGCATGGCCGGCGTGGCGGCGCAGGGCTGATGAAGGCGCAGCGCGCGGTTCCCGCCCTGGTGAGCTTCACGATCCACGTGATCGTGGGCGGGGCCGCGCTGCAGTGGTACATCCTTGGCTACCCGCTGCCCGACTTCCTGCGGCGAACCACGGTCGAGGCGCCGCAGCAGCGCGTCCAGTTCATTCGCGTCGGGGGCGGCTCGCGCAACGGCGTGACGCGAGTGGCGCAGCCGGGCTCGCGCAAGGCCGGGAAGCCGGCGATCGAGAAGCAACTCGTCGCCCCGGTTGAGGTCCCGACGGGAATCGCCGTGGCGCCGGCCGCCCCTCCCGTCGAGGCGGGAGGCGTGGAGGGAGTGGAGAAGGGCGTCGGCGCCGGCGGCGACGCGCCGTCCGGTGTCCTCGACGGCATGCGCCCGGCGCTCGCCGACGGGCGGGTCTACACGATCCCGCGTGGGCTCGGCGGCCCCGAGCCGCTCGGCCCCAAGCAGCGCGTGGACAGCGTGATCGGCGAGCGCTTCGCCGCCTATCGTGACTCGATCGCCCAGGCGCACATGCTCGCGGCGGGGGAGCGGCAGCCGGGCGACTGGACGATGACCACGAAGAACGGCAAGAAGTGGGGCATCGACCCGCAGTACATCCGGCTCGGCAACTTCTCGATCCCGACGACGCTGCTGGCGCTGCTGCCGCTCAACGTGCAGGGGAACGGGCCGCAGTTCTACGAGAGCCGTCGCATCGCCGGGCTGAGCGCCGAGATCCGCGACCAGGCGGTGCGCCTCAAGACCGACGACGACTTCAACACCGCCGTGAAGCGGGTGCGCGAGCGCAAGGACCGGGAGCGGGCGGCGAGCCAGCAGCTGCGCAAGCAGCGTGACGAAGTGCCGGCGATTCCGGCGCCGATCCCGGTGACGCAGCCCTAGCTCGTCGCTCGCCGCGCCCGGGCCACGCGCGCACCACAGTTGCGCGCCGCACGCCGCAGCGAGACCGTTCGTCCCACGCTCACTGCCGATGCATTCGCGGACCGACCGCCAGGTGGTCTGTGATCCCTTGGTCGCATTTCGTCTCGCCGCAGTCCCACAGGCCTGTTCGACCGCTCGAATACGCCGTGGAGCTCATGCCCGACGCTTCCTGCTTCCGGAAGCGTCCGGAGTGGTTCGGCTGGCGAGGCTCGGCAGCACTCGAGCTCGCGGAGAACGTCGAGTGTGGCTACGATCGAACCCGAGAGCCTTCGCGAAACTCGCCCGACGTGGAAGTTAATGGAGGTTGGCCGTGCGCGATGGAATGCGAATAGCCGTGTCGACGCTGCTGCTCCTCGCCCCGTTCCTGCACTCGTGCACCGACTTGCCAGAGCGCGCCGTCTCGCCACCAGGAGTAGGAATGTCGTCGGTCGCTCGTCGTGGGTATGTGATGGCGGCGATTGAGGAGCCCGCCGACTTGCTGCGCGAGGCTCGGAGCGGCGTCACTCTCGGCGACATCGGGCCCGAGCTCCCAAACGATACATCGACGCAAGGATTGGACGTGGCGGGGGCATCGCCATCATTGGCTTGAAGCCCTCCGCGGCGCAGCGGACGAGGCTTTCGGGAAGGTTCCCTGGGATGACTGGCGCGCAAGTGCGCGTGGCGAGGGCGGCCGTCGCAGCCGAGGTCGCTGAGGTTCTCGGTGCGCCTCGAAACAGCGCCGTAGTGCGCGTGCGCGTGAATCCCGGGCAGCTCGCTGCCCTTCGACGCCTGCCGTACGTTAACTACATCGAGCCGGAGCACTACGGAACAGTGGGATCACAGACAACCCCTTGGAACGTCGTCACCGTCGGTGCCCCCACCGTATGGTCGACCTTTGGCAACGTGGGCCAGCTGTCTACGGTCACGATCCTCGATTCTGGGCTGGACTCCACGCACCTGGCGAATCCGTCGCTTGACGGTCCCGGAGGCGCCGAAGTCATCTGCACGAGCGTCCCAGTCGTGACCTACTATCCTTCCTGCCACACCCACGGCGGATTCGCGCATGGCGCCTTCGTCGCTGGAATCGTCGCGGCGCGAGACAACACGTCCGGCTACGTTGGGGTTGCGCCCGGCCTGGCGAGGTTCAATTCGGTGCGCGTGTGCAACACCTATCTAGTGTTGCGTCCCGCTAATTGCTTTCGCAAGTCGCGTGAGCTTCGCGAGAATGGAGTCGGCCGTCGCCGTCCAGCTGAACGGACGCGCGGTGCGATTGTAGCGAGTGACGTAGGCATCGATGCGCGCGATCAGCTCG
>JACPPC010000022.1 GCA_016191225.1 Gemmatimonadota bacterium
AACTCGGCCGGCGTCTGCACGTCCGCAATCAAGGCGTCCAGCGTCGCGTCCGTCAGCCCCTTCGGCAACTCCCGCTTGCGAGCCATAACTCCCTCCAACTCCATGGGATATGGCTCATACACAGAATTTCAGATAGGCCCATGCTCGCCCGTCACCTGGGCGACCTCCTCGACCGCCTCGGTGTCCATGGCAACCCGGTCCGCCCGCTTGAAGAACGCATACCGCACGAACTCGACCACCACCGCCAGCGCGGTCGCGTACACCGCCAGCAATATCAGCCGGTCGCGCAGGATCGTCACCACGATCGTGGGCCACTGCCCCACCGTGGCCTGCTCGCTCCCCAGCTGCTCCACCCCGGCCACGATCAGCCCCAGGCTCACCACCGACTCGGCCAGCGCCTCCAGCGCGGCGAAGATCGGCACCCGCCACGTCCACTGCCGCACGGTGAAGTTCCCCACATGCGCCGTCAGCGCGCCGCAGGTGATGAACACCACCAGCGCCCCGTACACGATCGGCGTCAGCACGCTGGTGCTCCCCGCCGAGAAGACCACCGCCCGCAGCAGCCGCACCACCGTGCCCGCGGCCAGCGGCAGCCCCCACCACCCGATGCTGAGCCGCCGGACCACCGGCGGCTCGTCGAGGTGGGCCCAGTTGATCGCCTGGCGCGGGAAGTACGAGTCGGGCATGACAGGAAGCTACGGGTGCCCAGAAGGCGGCGACAGGAAACGGCTGTCGCCCACCGTTACGCCGCGGGCGGCGTTTCGCACTGGACGCAGGTCACACTCCGCCCGTCACGGCAGCACGGCAATGCACTCGATTTCCACCCGCCCGTTGAGCGCCAGCCCGCTCGCCCCGAAGGCGCTCCGCGCCGGGTAGCGGCCGGCCTGGAAGTACGTCTTGTACACCTCGTTCATCGCCTCCCACTCCTTCATGTCGGCGAGAAAGACGGTGCACTTGACCACCCGGTCCATGCTCGACCCGACCTTGGCCAGCACGTCCTTGATGTTCTCCATCACCTGTTTCGTCTCGGCGCTGATCCCCCCCGGCACCACGCCCCCGGCGGCGCTCGGCGACGTCCCCATCTGCCCGGCGAGGAAGAGGAGCTTCCCCACCCGCACCGCCGGCGAGAAGGGGCGCGTCGTCGGACCGTAGGGCTGCAGGAACTCGATGTCGGGCGTCGCCGCCGACCTGGGCGCGGGCCTCGCGGGCTTCTTCGCGTCCTGACCCGCGGCATTGCCCATTGCCACGCTCGCCGCCAGCGCGCCCGCCGCCACCTTCGCTGCCGCCGCCCGAACCCTGGAACGCTTCATGGTCTTCCTCCGGGAAAGAATTGTCATGGTGCGGGAAAGTTGTCGCCGCGGGATTCGGCGTGCTGCGGGAAGGTGCCGCGTGCGAACGTGCGGGTGAGGCTGCGGCGCGCACCGCCCGTGCGCCGCTCACCCCCCGAACGGCGCCGCCAGCTGCTCGCGGATCGTCACCCCCGCCGGGCGCTCGCCGCGCACCACGGCGGCCAGCGTCTCCTCGAGCCGCTCGAAGGTGAACGGCTTGGGGAGGGTCGGCTGCCGCGACATCGGCCCCAGCCGGTTGGCGACGTCCATCACGTCGCCGGTGATGAAGATCGTGCGCTCGGCCAGCCCGGGGCGCAGGGTGCGGAGCGCCTCGTGAAAGGCGAAGCCGTCCATCCCCGGCATGCGCAGGTCGCAGACCACCGCGTCGAACCCCTGCTGCTCCACCGCCTCGATCCCCGACTGGCCATTGTCGGCGCTCACCACCGTGAAGCCGCGCATCTTGCCGAACGCCTCGACCCCCGCCCGCAGCGACGGCTCGTCGTCCACGATCAGCACCCGCAGCCCGTGCAGCGGCGACCGGGTGGCGACCAGCGGGTGTTCCCCGGTGCGGCGGGCGACCGAGGCCTCCGTGCTGGCCGGGAGCATGACCTGGAAGGTCGCGCCGCGCCCGCTCGGCCCCTCGGCCAGCCGGATGCGCCCGCCGTGCGACGCGATGATTCCGTACGAGACGGAGAGGCCGAGCCCGGTCCCCTCTCCCTCGGCCTTGGTCGTGAAGAAGGGCTCGAAGATGTGGGGCCGCACCGCAGCCGGCACGCCGGGGCCGCTGTCGGTCACCTCGAGCACCACCTCGCCGCCATCGCGGCTGGTGGCGACGCGCAGGGTGCCGCCCCCCTGCGGCGCCATGGCCTGGATGGCGTTGGTGACGAGGTTGAGGATCACCTGCTGCAGCTGGCGGCCATCCCCCTCGACCGTGGGGAGGTCGGGGGCGAGGCGCGTCTCGAGCTGCACCCGCGCCGACGAGATCTGGTAGCCGCGCAGCCGCAGCGAGCGCTCGACCACCTCGTTCAGGTCCACCGCGTTGCGCTCGGGGGCGCTGCGGCGGGCGAAGGCCAGCAGGTCCTTGACCACCTGGCTGGCCCGCAGCGTTTCGGAGCGGATGACCTCGACACTCTCGCGATGCTCCCCGCTCAGCGCCGTGTCGCGCAGCAGCAGCTGCGAGAACGCCGAGATGGAGCCGAGGGGGTTGTTGACCTCGTGGGCGACGCCGGCGACGAGTTCGCCGATGGCCGCCAGCCGCTCGGTCTCCATGAGCCGCATGCGGAGTTCGCGCTCGCCGGTGATGTCGCGGCCGAGGAGGAGGACGGTGGGCGGGTCGGCATCGGGGAGGCCGGTGAGGGCGACGGCCACGAGCCGCGCGCTCCCCTCGCGCTGGAAGCGGATCTCGAGCCGAGCCTGCGCCCCGCGAAAGGCGGCGTCGAGGGCCTGCCGCAGCACGCCGCGGTCGTCCTCGGCCACGAGCTCCACCAGCTGGCGCCCCACGAGGGCGTCGGGGTCGAGGCCGGTGAGGTCGCGGGCGCAGTCGTTGGCCTCGCGAATGTCGCCCCCCTGCACCACGGTGAGCACGGCGTCCGGCGCGGCGCGGAACAGGGTGCGGAAGCGCGACTCGGCGGCGCGCAGGTTCTCCACGAGCTCGGCGTTGGCGAGGGCGACGGCGAGCATGTCCGACATCGCCTCGATGCGACGCAGCTCGGCGTCGGCCCAGTCGCGGCGCTCCCTGGTGAGGATCGCGATCCCGCCGATCCGCTGGCGCTGCCGCCTGAGCGGGACGATGGCGACGCCCACCACGTTCACCGAGAGCAGCGCCTCCATGGCCTTCGGGTGCATCACGTCGGGCTCGGCGCGGATGTCGGCCACGGCGAGGGTGACGCCGTGCTTCATCACCTTGCCCATGCCGCTCCCCTCGTACGGGAGCTCGAAGCCGATGAACGGCTCGGCCACGCCGCTCCCGGCGACGACGCGCACGATCTGCGTCGGCTCGTCGAGCATCGAGAGCACCACTCCCTCGCACTTCTCGATGTCCATGAGGGCGTTCATGAACCGCTGCAGCACGCGCTTGGGGTGGAGCTCGGCGTTGATCTCGTGGCCGAGCTCCCACATGCGGTGCAGCACGCGCTGGGCCTCGGTGAGGGCGGCGGTGCGGTCCGCGACCGAGTGCTCGAGGGTGGTGCTGACCTCCCGCTCGCGGGCCACGCGGGCCTCGAGCTCGCGCGCGCGCCGCTCGTACTGCGCGTTCATGCGCTGGGCGACCAGGAGCGAGAGGGCGGCGGCGAGGAGGCCGAGCTCGACCGAGACGCCGCCGCTGGCCGCCGACGTGACGAGCAGCGCGGCGACGATCGCGATCGTCGTCAGCTGCAGCACGGTGTCGAGCCGGCGGCCGGGATCGGTCACTGCAGGAACTCGTGCAGCAGCGCGTGAAAGTGGTGCACGCCGTTCTCGCGCCTCGGCGAGTAGCGCCCGCGCTCGTACACGCGCGAGCGGAGGTTCCGCTGCACGGCTTCGCAGATCGCGATGTCCTCCTCCTGGATCTCGTCGCTGAAGGCGAGGATCTTCGTCCACTGCGCCTCGGCCGCCGCGTCGGCGGGCGGGGCAACCGAGTACCACTCGAAGATCACCCTCGTGCGCTCGTGGCCCATGGGGAGGACGACGTTCGTCTGCATCTGCCCCTGGTAGGCGTTCAGCATCGTGTTCGGGAAGAGCCAGTAGTACTGCGCGTCGTCGCCGGGCCCCTGCGGCAGGTACACCCTCCCCTCGCCCGCGCCGCGCACGGGGCGCAGCGGGGCATGCTGCAGCGAGTAGTAGCGGTGCGGCTCCACCCGGTACTGGTCGTAGTCGACCTCCCTGTGCAGCCCGGGGTGCACCACCGGCAGGTGGTAGCCCTCGAGGTAGTTGTCGACGTACACCTTCCAGTTGCAGTCGAGCGTCCACTCCTTGCGCAGCACCCACCGCATTTCCTCGGCGCGGAACGCTGCCGCCCGCGCCGGGATGTCCTCCATGAAATGCGCCAGCGACGGCGCCTTGGGGTCGAGGTTGCAGAAGACGAGCGGCCCCCACGTGGCGACCTGCACCGGGAGGAGGTGCATCTCCTCCGGGCGGAAGCCGGTGCTCCCTTCCATCTCGGGTGCGCGCAGCAGGTCGCCCGCGAGGGTGTACGTCCAGCCGTGGTAGCGGCACTGCAGCGTCTGTCGCCTGCCGCACCCGGTGGCCACGGGGCCGGCGCGGTGAAGGCAGATGTTGTGGAAGCCGCGCAGCACGGCGCCGTCGCGCACGATCACCACGCTCTCCCCCGCCACGTCGACGACGGCATAGCTCCCCGTCCCGGCCAGCTGGTCGGTGCGCCCCACCAGCTGCCAGGTGCGGCCGAAGATCCGCTCCTGCTCGAGCTCGAGGTACACCGGATCGTTGTAGAGCCGCGCCGGAACGGTGGCGGCGGTGGCGATGTCCGGGCTGAACGAGAAGTGCAGGGCCATGGGCGCTCGCCTCGGGGCGTCGGTCCGCCGCCGGCGGCGCGGGAGTGGGGCGCCGAGGAGCTCACGGGGAGTGAACGGCGCGCCGGCGGGACTCCCGGAATCTACTGCGGCAGCGCGGCCGCGACGACCGCCGGGCGCCGGCCGGCATCAGCCTACTCGATCCAGTGCCCGATCCTGCCCCAGCGGATGTCGGTGAGGAACGGGAGCGGGCGGTCGCTGTCGTCGCCGTTGTACGAGTAGTACACGAACAGCGGGCGCCCGTAGATGTTGGCGCGCGGCACCAGCCCCCAGTAGCGGCTGTCCTTGGACTGGTAGCGGTTGTCGCCGAGCATCATGAAGTAGCCCGGCGGGATGACGAGCGGCCCCCAGTTGTCGTGCGTGGGCTGCGCCGGCGGGGCGCCGAAGCGCGTCCCCTTCACCTCGAACCGGTGCTGCCACTCGTAGAGCGGGTGCACCTCGCTGGGGTCGCCCACCGGGTTGTGCGACGCGGCGTAGCCCTGCCGCTGCGCGGCGCCGTTCAGGTGAAAGACGCCGTCGCGCATGTACACCGTGTCGCCGCCGATCGCCACCAGGCGCTTCACGAGCACCGGCGTCGGGTCGTCGGGCTGGTCGACCTGCGGCGGCGACACGAACACCACCACGTTGCCGCGCTCGGGCTCGGCGTACGATGGGAGCTTGATCGACGTGAACGGGATCACCGGGCCGAAGCGGAGCTTGTTCACGAACAGCCAGTCGCCGACGAGCATGGTGGGAATCATGCTCCCCGACGGGATGCGGTAGGCCTCGATGAGGAAGGTGCGGAAGAAGAGGAAGATCAGGATTGGCGGGCCCCAGCCCTTCACGAGCGCCACCAGGTGATGCCGGAATCCGCGCGCGGGCGCGCCGCGGGCGGCGGCGACGGTGGACGAGGGCTTGGGCTCCGTCTTCTTCTTTGCCATGGCTCGGGAGTGGGGTGCAGCGAGGGGGCGCGCCGTCTCGGGCGCGCCCCCTCGTGGTACGAGCGACAAGCGGGCTTGGTTACGACAGGTGCTTGCTCACCAGCTTGGTCATCTCGAACATGTTCACCATGTCCTTCTTGAAGACCGGCTTGAGCTTCGCGTCGGCATGGATCATGCGCTTGTTCTTCTTGTCCTGCAGGCCGTTCTTCTTGATGTACGCCCAGAGCTTCTTGGTCACCTCGGTGCGCGGCATCGCCTTGGCGCCGACGACCTCGGCGAGGATGCTGCTCGGGTTGACCGGCTTCATGAACGCCGCGTTCGGCTTGCGCTTCGTGGCCTTCTTCTTCGTGGCCTTCTTCTTCTTCGCTGCCATCAGATCCTCTCCTGGGTGATGTTCGAGCGATTTCTCATAGAGGGAAACGCCGACCGACAGCGCACAAGGTAAGCTGCCCTGCGGTTCGCGCAATAGTCATCTTTCGTGCCCTCCCCTCTGGGAAACGCCCCGCGCCCTCTCGGCGGCCCCGGATTCCCGCCCCGCGCCCCCGCTCGGGGCGCCCCTCCGAGCCGCTCAGCGCTTCGCCGCGCCCACCGCCGTGGCCACCCAATCCGCCACCGCCCCCAGCACCGCCGGCCGCACCGACGCGCTGGGCAGCCGGGCGTATCCCCCCGGGTAGCCCCGCGGGTCGGCGAGGAACAGGTGATTCGTCTCGGGAAAGGTTCGGATCGTCACCCGGGCGTTCCCCGACGCGCGCAGGGCAGCCGCCAGTTCCCCCGCCTGCTCCGGCGTCACTTGCTGGTCCGTTTCCCCCTGCAGGATCAGCACCGGGACCTTCACCCGGCGGATCGTCGCCAGCGGGTCGTACGTGGCGAAGAACCGCCTCCACGGCGTCGACGTCACCAGCGAGTCGAGCATCCGCGGGATCTCGCGCAGGATCGAGTCCCGCCGGGCCGGCGCGAGCGAGGTGTCCTGCAGGGTGCCGTTCCGGAGCTGGAAGTCGAGGATCGCGCGCCCCGGCTTGCTCGTCCCCGCCATCAGCACGATCCCCGCCAGCCGCGGGTCCCCCGCCGCCACCATCGGCGCGAGGATCCCCCCCTCGCTGTGCCCCACCAGCACGATCCGCGCCGGGTCGATGTCGTCGCGCTTCCGCAGCCAGGCCACGATCGTCCGGATGTCGTCGGCAAAGTCGGCGCTCGTCGCCGTGGCGAAGGTCCCCCCCGACGCCCCCACGCCGCGCTCGTCGTAGCGCAGCACGGCGATCCCGCGCCGCCCCAGGGTGTCGGCCAGCTGCCGGAACGGCCGGTAGTCGCCGACGCTCGGAATCCGCTCGTCGCGGTCCTCGGGGCCGGAGCCGGTGATCGTCACCACCACCGGCAGCCGCGCGGCGCCCCCGGTGGGCTTGGTGAGGGTCGCCACGATGCTGAAGCCCTGCGGCGACGGGATCGTGACCTCCTCGGCCGTGTAGGGCGCCCCCGCCGGCGCCCCGTAGTCGGGCCGGGGGAGCCTGAGCTCGGCGTCGTCCAACCAGGCCCGGCGCACGATGTCGAGGTTCTGCGACGGGACGCGCCCGCCGAGGAACCGGCCGGCGCTGTCGGTCTTCATGCGGAGTTCCGTTCCCCCGAGGCCGATCGCGATCGAGTCCGCGCCGATCGGGCGCACCCCCAGCTCGATCGACTGCCCGTTGAGCAGCAGGAGGGGCGCCTTCCCCTCGCGCACGCCGGTGGCGAACAGCCGCCGCACCGCGATCTCGGTCATGACCATGCTGGGGTTCACGAACGGCGTCGCCCGCCTGGGGACGGCCGCGCGGCGCACCCGGGGCTCGGCTCCCGGCGCCGTGACCGTGCCGACCACGCTGTCGCCGGCGAAGGCCAGGTCGAGGGACTGCAGGGCGGGCGCGTTGGGCGGGTCGAGCGCCTTGCGGACGCTCAACTCCATGTGCTCCATCTCGCCCGCCGCCGTCAGCGCGGCGGTCCACGACACGCGGTTGCCGCTCGTGCGGTCGATCATGTCGCCCATCATCCCGGGGCCCCGCAGGCCCGCGCGCTCGAGGGCGATCGTGTCCTTGCCGGCGACGAGCAGAATGCCCCACCGCTCGGACGGGGTGCCGAACTGGGCGGAGAGGGGGGAGGAGCGGGCGAGCGTGAAGAGAACGGCAATGACGAGGGAAACCGCATGCGCAGCTCCTTCGCCGAGCCCGCGCCGAGCGAGCGCGGCGAGAGGAACGTTCTCAGCACTGCGGCGCCGGCGCTCAGGATGGCGGCGGGAGGTCATGATTGCGCTTCGGGGGTCAGGGAGGTGAGCAGTTGCACCATGCGCACGTCGTACGGGTCGGGCGTGTCGTCGTCCTCGGCCTGCTCCTCGCGCTGCTGCGGTGTCTCGAGGATCAGGGGGACGCCGCGGCTGCGCGGGTCGGCGAGGAGCCAGCGAAAGGGCTCCACGCCGATCGTCCCCTCGCCGATCAGGGCGTGGCGGTCCTTGTTGGAGCCGAGGGGATGCTGCGAGTCGTTGCAGTGGAAGAAGGCCGGCGGCTCGCCGATGCCCCGCTCGAAGGCGTCGAGCACCCCGGTCAGCGCCGCCGGGCTCGAGGCGATGTCGTGGCCACTCGCGAAGAGGTGGCAGGTGTCGAGCCCGTAGCCGGTGCGGTGGCGCGCCGCGGCGGGCACCTGTGCCAGCATGAGGGCGATCTCGTCGGGGGTCTTGCCCATGGTGCGACCGGCGCCGGCGGTGTTCTCCACCAGGAGCCTGGTGGCGCCCTCGGGCACCCGCGCCAGGGCATTCGCGATCGCCGCCCCCACGCGCGCGGCCGCCTCCTCGCGCGGACCCTCCCCCGCCGATCCGGGGTGAAAGCAGACGCCCCCGACGCCGTAGGCGGTCGAGCGCTCGAACTCCTTCGCCAGCGCGGCCTTCGCCCTTTCGGCCTTCTCCGGCTCGGGGCTGGCGGTGTTGAGCACGTAGCCGGCGTGCACCATCACGTGCCGCGGGTCGATGCCGGCCGCGGCGCAGGCCTCGCGAAAGCGCTTCACTTTGTCGGGCTTCGCCGAGGCCTTCTCGTTGTAGAACCTGGGCACCGCGGTGAACATCTGCAGTGTGCGCATCCCCGCGCCGGCGGCGCGGCGCACCGCCATGTGGGCGCCCCCGGCGTCGATCGTGTGCGCGCCAATGAGGTGGGTCATCGCCGTGTCATCCCGAGCGCGACGAAGGAGCCGCTTGCCGACAAGATCGGGTCCTTCGCTTGGCTCAGGACGACGGCGGCGGCGCGGCGTCGCCTTCCGGTGACAGGTCCAGCATCCGCTCCCCGAATGCGTACTCCACCGACCGGGGATTCGTGATCTGGCTGAGCCGCTTGAGCACGCCGGCAATCCGCTTCGCCTGCTCGCTGATCGTGCCCAGCGCCTCGGGCATCTCCTCCGGCTTGTACAGCCCCTGGTCGATCAGCCCCACCGTGCTCATCAGCGCGGCCAGCGGGTTGTTGATCTCGTGTTGCAGCGCGATCGCGGTCTCGCCAATGCCCGCCAGGTAGCGCGCCTCGACCAGCTCCCGCTCGGCGCGGCGCCGCGCATTGTCGATGTCCCAGTGCCGCTCGGCGATCCGCAGCCGCGTGAGGAAGTTCGACGGGGTGAGCGGCTTGGACACGTAGTCGTCAGCCCCCGCGTCGAGCACCTGCGTCAGGTCCTCGCTCTTGTCCTTGGCGGTCACCACCAGCACGAAGGTGGTGCGGTCGGGGTCGGCCTCGCGGATCCGGCGACAGAGCGTGATTCCGTCGATCCCGGGCATCATCCAGTCGAGCACCACGATCTGGTGGCGCTCCCTTTCCCAGACGCACCAGGCCTCGGTGCCATCGTTCACGATCGTCACGGTGTGGCCGGCCTGCTCGAGGAGCGCCCCGATCAGCATCCGCATCACTTCGTCGTCGTCGGCCGCGAGGACTCGCATGGTGCCGAATAATGGGTGCGCGGCACCCGGGGGGCGAGGGTGCACCGAGGATGCGGCCGGGGGCCGGCCCCGCTAACTTTCCCGCATCGCGCAGTTTCGCGCGTCCCTCCCGGACTCGTCGCCATGAGCTCGACGCTCGCCCCCAAAGCCGCTCCCGCCGCCACCGCCGCGGCCGCCCCCACCGCCGCCGCCGGGGCCTCCGCCGGCCACAGCGGCTTCAACGGCGGGCGCCGCATCCCCCAGGCCGTGAACGAGCCGGTCAAGTCGTACGCCCCCGGCTCCCCCGAGAAGCTCGACCTCAAGGCGCGCATCGCCGCCATGGCCGACGAGCAGGTGGACATCCCGGTCGTGATCGCCGGCCGCGAGATCCGCACCGGGAACACGAGCAAGGTCACCATGCCGCACGCGCACCGGCATGTGCTCGGCCAGTTCCACCACGCCACGGCGCAGCACGTGGGCGAGGCGGTCGCCGCCGCCCGCGAGGCGCAGCGCGACTGGGCCAACTGGGCGTGGGAGGACCGCGTCGCGATCTTCCTCAAGGCGGCCGACCTCCTCTGCGGCCCGTGGCGCAGCACGCTCAACGCCGCCACCATGCTGGGCCAGTCCAAGACCGTCTTCCAGTCGGAGATCGACGCCGCCTGCGAGCTGGCCGACTTCTTCCGCTTCAACGCCCAGTACGCACAGGAGATCTACGCCGAGCAGCCGGTCTCGGGCCCCGGCATGTGGAACCAGATGGACTACCGCCCCCTCGAGGGGTTCGTGTTCGCCGTCTCGCCGTTCAACTTCACCGCGATCGGCGGCAACCTCACCACCGCCCCGGCGATGCTCGGCAACGTGGTGGTCTGGAAGCCCGCCAGTTCGTCGATGCTCTCGTCGTACTACGTGATGAAGCTCCTCGAGGCGGCCGGGCTCCCGCCGGGCGTCATCAACTTCATTCCCGGCGACCCGGTGGCGATCGGCAAGGTCGCCCTCGAGCACCGCGACCTCGCCGGCGTGCACTTCACCGGCAGCACCGGCGTGTTCAACGCCATGTGGAAGACGATCGGCGCCAACATGGCGAGCTACCGCTCGTATCCGCGCATCGTCGGCGAGACGGGGGGCAAGGACTTCGTCGTCGTGCACCCGAGCGCCGACCCGCAGGTGGCCGCCGTGGCCGCCGTGCGCGGCGCCTTCGAGTTCCAGGGGCAGAAGTGCTCGGCGGCGAGCCGCCTTTACGTGCCTCGCTCGCTCTGGAAGACCATGAAGGAGAGCATGGTCTCGATGATGCAGGACATCGCCGTCGGCGACACGCGCGACTTCCGCAACTTCATGGGCGCGGTGATCGACCGGAAGGCGTTCGATCGCATCGGCGAGTACCTCGCCGACGCCAAGCGGAACGCGACCGTGATCCAGGGGGGCGGCGCCCGCGGCGACCTCGGCTGGTTCATCGACCCCACCCTGGTCGAGACGAAGGACCCGTCGTACCGCCTCATGTGCGAGGAGATCTTCGGCCCCGTGCTCACCGTGCACGTGTACGACGACGCCAGGTGGCACGAGACCCTGGCGATCGTCGACGCCACCTCGCCCTACGCCCTCACCGGCGCCGTGATCGCGCAGGACCGGGCCGCCCTCGTCGAGGCCAGCGTCGCCCTGCGCAACGCCGCCGGCAACTTCTACCTCAACGACAAGTGCACCGGCGCGGTGGTGGGGCAGCAGCCCTTTGGCGGCGCGCGGGCCAGCGGCACCAACGACAAGGCCGGCAGCAAGTGGAACCTCATGCGCTGGGTCAGCCCGCGCACGATCAAGGAGACCTTCGCCCCCGCCACGGACTACCGCTACCCGTTCCTCGCCGCCGAGTGAAGGCGCGCTAGTGGGCTACCGGTACTGCACGGCCGACGTCTTCACCGCCGTCGCCTTTGGCGGGAACCAGCTGGCCGTGATTCCCGACGCGCGCGGGCTCACCGACGCGCAGATGCAGGCGATCACGCGCGAGTTCAACTACTCGGAGACGGTGTTCGTCTTCCCCCCCGAGGCGGGGGGCACGCGCAAGCTGCGCATCTTCACCCCCGGCGCCGAGATCCCCTTCGCCGGCCACCCCACCGTGGGCACCGCGCACGTGCTGGCCGCCCTCGGCGAGATCACCCTCACCGGGGCGGAGACGACGATCGTGTTCGAGGAGGGGGTCGGCCCGGTGCGCGTCACGATCCGCGCCGAGGGGCGGGAGCCGGTGTTCGCGCAGCTGAGCGTGGCCAGGCTCCCCGAGGCCGGCCCCCAGCCCCCCACGCGCACCACGCTCGCCGAGATCCTCTCGCTCGACGCCGGCGACATCGTGGGCGGGATGATGCAGCCGCAGGCGCTCTCGTGCGGCCTCCCCTTCCTCCTCGTGCCGGTCAAGAGCCGCGACGCCGTGGCCCGCGCCCGCGTGCGGCTCGACCGCTGGGAGGAGGTGCTCAAGGGGTGGTGGGCCCCCGACATCATGGTGTTCGCGAAGGAAGCCGAGCACGAGGACCACGACATTCGCGCCCGCGTCTTCGTCCCCAGCATGTCGGTGCCCGAGGATCCCGCCACCGGCTCGGCCTGCGCCACGCTCGCCGGCTACCTCGCGCAGCGCGACCCGCGCACCGATGGCACCCTGCGCTGGGCGGTGGAGCAGGGCTACGAGATGGGGCGCCCGAGCCTGATCGAGATCGAGGCCGACCTCGACAACAACCAGGTGCAGGCCATTCGCGTCGGCGGATCGAGCGTGCTCGTGGCCGAGGGGACGCTCCGGGTATGACCCACACCGGCTTCACGCCGGACCGGCCCCTGCCCGCGCCGCTCGACGCCGCCGCCCGCGGCGGCGTCACCGAGGCGCACCGCGAGGCGGTGGCGCAGATGCTCTCCGTGCACTACGCGCAGGACCGCCTCTCGCTCGACGCCCTCGACGAGCGGATGGAGCAGGTGTACGCCGCCGGCACGATCGAGGAGTTGCGCGCCCTCATCGCCGACCTCCCCGCCTTCCCCGTCACCGGCGCCGACGGGGCCCGCCCGCTGGTGGTGGGGCGCGAGGAGCTCGTCCCCCGCCGCGGCGTGGCGATGGCGTTCATGGGGGGATTCGAGCGCAAGGGGAGCTGGGTGATCCCGCGCGTCTTCAAGGCCGTGGCGGTGATGGGGGGCGGCGTGATCGACCTCCGCGAGGCGCGCTTCGCCGCGGGGGTGACGGAGCTCGACATCCTCTGCTTCATGGGGGGCTGCGAGGTGCTCGTGCCTCCCGGCGTGCGCGTGGAAGTGCTCGGCACGGCGCTCATGGGTGGCTTCGGCTCGTCGGCGGGCGACGCGGCCAACGAGGATCCCAACCAGCCGCTGCTGCGCGTGTCGGGACTCGCCGTGATGGGGGGCGTGGACGTGAAGGTGCGCGGCGTGAGCCGCAAGGCGCAGCGGAAGTACGAGCGGGCGATGCTGCGCGCGGGGGAGAAGAAGCGCTGAGGCGGGAAGCGCCCCAGGGCGCCGCGGTCGCGGCGCGCGCTAGGGTCGCGCCGCGAACGGTATCAGCGCCGTCCTGACCCGGTTCGCGCCCGCGTCCGTCCACGCCACCAGCGCCGCGCTGTCCAGCGCCACCATCTTCGCGAACCCCGCTGCGCGCTTCCCGTTCGCCACGCGCGTGACCTCCACCGGCGCACCCTTGCTCCCGTCGGCGCCGATGCGGCGCGCCACCAGCACGCTCGCCCCCTCGCGCACCTCGACCCACGCCACCAGCGCGTCTCCCCCCGGCGTCAGCACCACCTGCACCCGCCCCTCGGGTCGGCCGGTGGCTCCCTCGCGTCCGCTGCGCTCGTGGACCTCGACCGCCGGCCCCCACGTCATCCCCGTGTCGCGGCTCCACGCCAGCCGCACACGCGCCGTGTCGCCGGCCGCGGTGAACCAGGCCACCGCCACGCTCGCCCCGCGAGCCGCGAGCGACGGCCCGTTCACCGGGCATCCCGCGAAGTGCCAGTTGTCGCGGTGCACCGGCGCCCCGGGAAACACCACCCGGTTGGCGATCCGCTGCACGTGGATGTCGCGGATCTCGGCGTCGGTGCGGTTGCGGTACGCCACCAGGGTGGTCGTGCCCGTCACCACCGCCGACGTCTGGCAGCAGTCGCAGATCTTCTCGTCAAGGAAGAGCTCGCGGTGCGTGGTGCCGTCGGCGCGCAGCCCCGTCCAGGCCAGCTGCATCACGCGCTTTGTCGAGTCGGCCAGCGCGTACTGCCGGCCGTCGAGCCACACGAGGGACATCGAATCGGGCTCCACGATCCACGACACGAAGCCGTGCTCGGTGTCGGTGCCGTCGGTGTGCGGCGAGACCGGCCGCGTCCACGTCGCCCCGTCGTCGTGCGACGTGGCCACGCGGATCGAGTAGCCGTGCACCCCGCGCACGAGCCACGCCGCCGCCAGCGTGCCGTCGCGTCCCTCGGCCACCACCGGCACGTCGGCCCAGTTGGCCAGCAGCGACTCACCCTCGGCCACCACCCGCGGCGCCGACCAGCCGCCCGTGTCGCGCACGGCGACGACGAACGCATGCGACCCGCCGGCCCGCGCCTCGAGCCACGACATCCAGGCGCGGCCGTTGCGCCCCACGGCGAGCGCCGGCTGCGCGCTCCCCGTTGGAGCGGGATTGTCGACCGGCTGCGGCGTGCCGACGGGGAGCGGGTCGCCGCAGGCCGCGAGGAGCGCGAGCGCGGCGGCGGCGAGCACGCGGGGCGACGTCAGGAGCGGGCGCATGGCGCGAATACTACGCGCGGCGAGCCGGGCGTGCAGCAGAGGTGGACGGCGAGGAAGATGAGAGGGGCGTTCTCACCGAGGCACGGAGGACCGCGGAGTTGCACAGAGGAAGCAACGGCGTGGAGCTTGGGGGTGCGGGGGCGGGGACTCGCGTGATCGGGCAAGCGCCAGCCCGCGCGATGTGTTCCCAAGAATCAGTTGCCCTTGATCTTGTTTCCTCCGTGATCCTCCGTGCCCCTCCGTGACTCCGTGGTTGTGCCGTCCTCCCCTTCCTCGCCCCTCCCCTCCACGGCGCTAGAACCTCGCCTCGACGGAGAAGTCGGTCCTCCATTGCACGGTCGGGAAGATCCCTCGCGCGATGTCGAGCCTCATCAAGCCGTCGAGCATGCTGAACCCGACCCCCGCGCCGCTCAGCGGCCGCCCCGGCTGCTGCCAGTCGCGCTTGCGCCCCGTCCAGCCGGCGTCGTAGAAGGCCGCGACCCGGAAGGCCGGCGCCCCGTATGCGAGCTCCGAGCGCGTGAGCCAGTACGCCGATCCGCCGGCCGAGCCGGCGATCCCGCCGCGGTCCGGCGGCGTGCCTGGCGACTGGCCGCGCACGGTGTGCAGCCCGCCCAGGTAGAAGTAGCGCTGCGCCGGCACGTCGCCAAATGCCGCGCCGCCCCCCGCGCTCACGCTCGCCGCGAACGGCCCCACCACGTGGCGCGACACCACCATGTCGATCGCCGCCCGCTGGTACAGCCAGTCGCCGCCCCCCAGCTCGCCGCGCGAGTCGAACGAGAAGCGCCAGCCGTTGGGGTCGAGCCCGTACTGTCGGCGCAGCCGCCCCTCGACGCCCGCGACCGTCCCGCTCCGCGCCTGCAGGTTGGGCACGAAGCGCGCGTCGTTCGAGCCGCCAAACACGGAGTATCGCGTCACCACCGGCATGCTGTCCTGCCGCTCCACGAATCCCCGCAGCTCCAGGTCGCGCTGCGGCTCGGTGCGCCAGGTGACCTCGGCCCCCGTGCTGCGGAAGTAGAACGCCTCGTCGTGCGCGTAGAGCAAGGCCGCGGTCGCCGCGCCAAAGCCGAACGGCTGGCCCCAGTCGCTCGCCACCGCCGTGCGGCGGTACGCCGACAGGCCGAGCGCCCGGCGCCCGTTGCTGCGCTCCACCCCGAGCTCGCCCAGCGCCGTCGCCTCGCCCACGTTGTAGCGCGCCGACGCCGTCCAGCTGTAGCCGTCGCCGAGGGTCTGCCGCACCCCCACGCCCGCCGAGAATCCCTCGACGCGGTTGTACCGCACGACTCCCTCGGCCAGCCCGTAGTGCCACTCCACCGCGCGCGGCGCCCAGCCGGGCTGCAGCCCGAGGCCGAGCGACTTGACCAGCTCCTCGCGCTCGGCGGCGCCGAACAGCTCCTCGCCCGGGTCGTAGATCGACGGCGGCAGCTCCTTTGACGCGAGCAGCTTCATGGTGTCGCAGGGCATGCGCACCGCGACCGGGAGGGTGCCCTCGTAGCGGAGCTCGGTGGTGGTGACGAAGCCGGTGGCGTCGCACTCGGCGCGGCGGGCGCGCGCCCGGGCGCTGTCGCGCTCGACGCGGGCGGCGCGGCGGGCCTTCCGCACGCTGTCGGGCTCGTTCCGGATCGAGTCCGCAATGGCCTTGATCTCGGCTCGCGTGCGCCGGCGGCCGGCGCTGTCAGTGCGGGTGACGCTGGTCCTGGCGCCGTCGGAGCCGATCGAGATGCGCACGTCCACCCCCTCGCGCCGCAGCGAGTCCCCGACGGCGGCGCTGTCCCTCGCGGTGCGGGGGCGCGCCGCGCGCGTGATCAGCGGCATCGGCTCGTCGGAGACATTGACGCTCGCGTACGTGTAGCGCTCCTCCATCGTGAACGGGAAGCGCATGAAGCTCGCCCGGGCGTAAGCCTCGATCGCCTGCACCCGCGGCATCCAGACGCCGTTGAACAGCCCGTACTCGACCGCGATGCTCTGGATCTCCGCCTGCATCGGGAAGATCAGCGGCTTCACGAGGGTCGGGATCTCGTCCATGTCCTTGAGGTCCGACGAGTCGGCGTTCTCCTTGGCGACCTGCCACGGGTCCATCGGCACGCTCATGCGGTACACGGCGCGCACCAGCTGCCCCCCGCTCACGTCGAACCAGAACGAGCCGACGACGAGGTTCCACTTCGGCTCGCGGGCCGTGATCCGCAGCTCGCGCAGGCGAATGCGCCGCTCGGGCGAGAGGGCGATCGTGATCGAGTCGCCGGTCTGGTACTTGTAGTACGCCTCGGCGCCGGTCGCGAGCGGGTGCACGATGTCGGCTTCGTCCACGTTGGCGCGGGCGAGGCCGCCGTCGCCGCCGACCCACAGCGCCTCCTTGCCCGGGTACCACGGGATGGGCGCCATCTCGTGCATTTCCTTGTTCATCTCGCTCTCGGCTTCCTTCATGCCGGGCATCCCGCCCAGCATCGGCATCACCGCCCGCGAGCCCGTGATCTCCATCCAGATGCCGACGTCCTTGTTCCACCGGATGTGCGCGGCGTTCTCCACGCGCATGGCGAGCCGCTCGCGGGCGATCGCCTTGAACCCCATCCCGACCGACATGCGCTGGTACACGGTGGCGTCGTAGGCCCGGATGCTGGAGTCGTTGCGCATGCGGGCGACGCGGGCCTTGAGCAGCAGTTCGCGGGCGAGCGGGTCGGCGAATGCGGTGCGCTCGAGCTCGGGGGTGACCTCCACGCGCCGGGCGAGCCGCCGGCGGCGCCCCTGGCGCGTACTGTCGCTGTTGACCTTCGAGGTCACGTCACGCGGCCGGAGGGTGTCGCGACGGGCCGAGGTCGAGTCGAACGCATTGGGACGGAGCGGCGCCGGCGCGGCGGGACCCTGGAGCAGCGCTGCAGCGGCGACGGCGGCGAACACGAGCATGATGGCGGCGGTTTGGGGAGTCTGCCGTGCCTACGACGCCCCCTTCCATGCGGTTTCGGGTCGCTTCGGCCTGTCTTCGGTGTTAGGATTGGCCGGATGTCCGCCCCTTCCGCCCCCCTCGCGCTCTCGGTGCGCGGACTCGTCAAGCGCTACGCCGACGTCACGGCGGTGGACGGCCTCGACCTCGAGGTGCGCGCTGGCGAGTGCTTCGGCCTGCTCGGTCCCAATGGCGCGGGCAAGACGACCACGATCGAGATCTGCGAGGGGCTGACCGCGGCCGACGCCGGCGAAGTGACGGTGCTCGGCCGCCGCTGGGACCGTCACCCGCGGGAGCTGCGCGAGCGGCTCGGCATCTGCCTCCAGGACACGCAGCTCAGCGACAAGCTGACGGTCGAGGAGACGCTGACCCTGTTCGCATCGTTCTACGATGTCGCCAGGCCCGTGGACGACGTGATCGCGATGGTCTCGCTCGGCGAGAAGCGCGCGAGCCGCGTGGTGGGGCTGAGCGGCGGGCAAAAGCAGCGGCTCGCCGTGGCCTGCGCGATGGTGGGGGAGCCCGAGCTCCTCTTCCTCGACGAGCCGACGACGGGGCTCGATCCCCAGTCGCGGCGGCAGCTGTGGGAGCTGGTGGAGCGGTTCAAGTCCACCGGGCGCACGGTGGTGCTCACGACGCACTACATGGAGGAGGCCGAGGTCCTCTGCGACCGGGTGGCGATCGTCGACCACGGCAAGGTGATCGCCCTCGGCACGCCGCGCGAGCTGGTGGCGTCGCTCGACGCCGAGCACGTGGTGGACTTCACGCTCGCACACGACGCCGAGGTGGCGCTCGACCTCCTGCAGGCGCTCCCCGGCGTGCGGAGCGCGCGCCGGACGGCGGGGCTGTACGAGCTCGCGGTGGGGGCGGTGCACGAGGCGCTGCCGGGGCTGCTGGCGCTGCTCGCGGCGCGCGGCGTCGAGCTGGCCGAGCTCAAGACGCACTCGCCGACGCTCGAGGACGTGTTCGTGGGACTCACCGGCCGGGCGCTGCGCGATGAGTGAACATGGGTCGGCCCGGGTGCGCAAGTCGCGCCGCCTGGTCGAGCGCCCGCTCGCCCAGCTCACGCTGGTGCGGATGCGCGAGTTCTTCCGCGAGCCGGAGGCGATCTTCTGGACGTTCGGCTTTCCGCTGCTGCTCGCCGGGGGCCTGGCGATCGCCTTTCGCAACAAGCCGGCGGAGGCGGTGCCGGTCGCGGTGGTGAGCGGCGCGGCGGGGAGCGAGCGGGTGATCGCGGCCCTCAAGGCCGACAGCGGGCTGGTGGTCGACGTCCTCGGCGACAGCGCGGCGGCCGCGTCGCTGCGCATGGGGAAGGTGGCGCTGCTGGTGGAGCCGCGCGGCGACAGCGTGCGGTACCGGTTCGACAGCGACCGCGCCGAGGCGCGCTCGGCGCGGATGATCGCCGACGTGGCCCTGCAGCGCGCGGCGGGGCGGGTGGACCCGGTGGCCGTGAGCGAGAGCAGGGTCACGGAAGCGGGGTCGCGCTACATCGACTTCTTCCTGCCGGGGCTGCTGGGGATGAACCTGATGGGGGCGAGCGTCTGGTCGATCGCGTTCAGCGTGGTGACGGCGCGCAGCAAGCGGCTGCTCAAGCGGCTGTCGGCCACGCCGATGCGGCGCGGGCAGTACCTGGCGAGCTTCATCCTCTCGCGGCTCGTCTTCCTCGCGATCGAGGTCGGCGTGATCCTCGGCATCGGCACCTGGATGCTGGGCGTGCCGGTGCGCGGGTCGCTGGTGGCGGTGCTGGCGATCACCCTGCTGGCGGCGCTGGCGTTCAGCGGGATCGGGCTGCTCATCTCGTCGCGGGCGCGGACGGTCGAGGCGGTGAGCGGGCTGGCGAACTTCGTCCTCTTCCCGATGTGGATCTTCTCGGGGGTCTTCTTCGCCAGCACCCGCTTCCCCGACGTGGTGCAGCCCCTGATCAAGGCGCTGCCGCTCACGGCCACGAACGACGCGCTGCGGGCGGTGATGCTGCAGGGGGCGACGCTCGGCAGCCAGGCGCTGAACCTGGCGATCCTCACGGCGTGGCTGGTGGTGACGTTCGTGGCGGCCCTGCGGCTCTTCCAGTGGCGATGAGCGCGGGGGGCGCGCCGGCGCGATCGGCGGTGGTGCTGGCCTTCCTCGCGGTGTACGTGCTCTGGGGCTCGAGCTACCTCGGCATCGCGTGGGCGATCGGCAGCATCCCGCCGTTCCTGATGGCGGGAAGCCGGATGTTCGTGGCCGGCGCGATCCTCACGGCGTATGCGACGTGGCGCGGGGCGGCGCGCCCGACGGCGACCGAGATGCGCAGTTGCGCGATCCTCGGCCTGATGATGCTCTGCATCGGCAATGGCGCGGTGACGTACGCCGAGCTCACGAGCGCGTCGGGACGGGTGGCGCTGATCGTGGCGATGACGCCAGTGTGGTTCGTGCTGATCGAGTGGCTGCGCCCCGGTGGCGCACGGCCCACGGGCGTGGTGGTGACGGGACTGGCGCTCGGCGCCGCCGGCGTGGCGCTGCTCGTTGGGCCGGACGCCTTCTCCGGCGAGGGGACCTCGGCGGCGGTGATGGGCGAGCTGATCGTGCTGGTGGGGACGCTGAGCTGGGCGGCCGGGTCGATGTTCGCGAGGCAGACGCCACTGCCGCCGTCGTCGGCGCTGGCGAGCGGGCTGCAGATGCTGTGGGCGGGAGTCTTCCTCGGGGCGTTCGGGCTGCTGCGCGGCGAGTGGGGAGCGCTCGACGTGGCGCACGTGACGGCGAAGTCGTGGGGCGGGCTCGTGTACCTCGTACTCTTCCCCTCGCTCATCGGCTACAGTGCGTACACCTGGATCCTCAAGGTGAGTACGCCGGCCAAGGTCGGCACGTATGCATACGTGAACCCGGTGGTGGCGGTCGCGCTGGGCTGGGCGTTCGCGGGGGAGGCGGTGACGGGGCGGATGCTCGGGGCGGCGGGGGTGATCGTGGCCGGGGTGGCGTTGATCACGTTCGGCAAGAGCGCCAAGGCCGCCGAGCCGAGGGCGGACTGCGCCGAGGCGGAGCACGCGTGAGCACGCCCCCGAACAAGCCCGGCCCGCGCCGCTCGCTCGACGAGCCCCTCGCCGGCGCCCCCACGCAGGGGGCCGAGTGGGAAGCGCACGTGGCTGCGGAGCTGGCCGGCGTGTCGCTCGCCGCGCCGGGCGACCTCGGCACCGACGAGTGGCGCACGCACGCCGCCGAAATCATGGAATGGATCGCGCGGTACCTCGAGAAGCCCGAGGTGCACCCCGTGATGTCGCGCGCGGCGCCGGGATCGATCGCGGCGCAGCTGCCGGGAGCGCCGCCGGCACAGGCGGAGCCGCTCGCGGCGATCCTCGCCGACGTCGACCGGATCGTGGTGCCGGGGCTGACGCACTGGAACCACCCGGGGTTCTTCGCCTACTTCGCCAACTCGGCGTCGGTGCCGGGCATCCTCGGCGAGATGCTGACGAGCGCGCTCAACGTGAACGCGATGCTCTGGAAGACGAGCCCCGCGGCGACGGAGCTCGAGCAGGTGGTGATGGACTGGCTGCGGCAGCTGATCGGCCTCGGGCCCGGCTGGTTCGGGATGATCACCGACACGGCGAGCGTGTCGACCTTCCTCGCGCTGGCGGCGGCGCGCGAGGCGCGCCCCGGGCTCGAGATCCGCGAGCGCGGGATGGCCGGGCGCGGCGACCTCCCCGCGCTGCGCGTGTACACGTCGGAGCAGGCGCACACGAGCGTGGACAAGGCGGCGATCGCGCTTGGGCTCGGGCACAAGAACGTGGTGCACGTGCCGGTGGACGGCGACTTCCGCATGCGTCCCGACGCGCTGGAGACGCTCATCGCCGAGGACCGCGCGCGGGGCATGCTGCCGATGGCGGTCGTCGCGACAGTGGGAACGACGAGCACGGCGAGCCTCGACCCGGTGAGCGAGATCGCCGAGATCTCGCGGGCCGCGGGGGCCTGGCTGCACGTCGACGCCGCGTACGGCGGAAGCGTTGCGGTGGTCCCCGAGCTGCAGGGCGTGCTCGACGGCGTGGAGCTGGCCGACTCGCTGGTGATGAACCCGCACAAGTGGCTGTTCACGCCCATGGATTGCTCGGCGCTCTGGGTGCGCGACCCGGCGGTGCTCAGGCGGGCGTTCGCGCTGGTGCCCGAGTACCTCGTCACGCGCGAGCAGGACGCGGTGGTGAACTACATGGACTACGGCATCCAGCTGGGGCGGCGGTTCCGGGCGCTCAAGCTGTGGATGGTGCTGCGGGCGTTCGGCGCCGAGGGACTCGCGTCGCGGGTGCGGCACCAGGTGGCGCTGGCGCAGGCGTTCGCGGGTTGGGTGCGCGCCGAGCCGGGGTGGGTGGTGGAGGCGCCGGTGCACTTCTCGCTGGTCTGCTTCCGCTGCCAGCCGGCGGGGATGAGCGACGCCGACGCCGACGCGCTCAACGAGCGGGTGATGGCGGCGGTGAACGCGACGGGGGAGGCGTACCTGTCGCACACGAAGCTGCGCGGGCGGTACGTGCTGCGGCTGGCGATCGGGAACATCCGCACGGACGAGCGGCACGTGCGACGGGCGTGGGAGCTGGTGCGGGGGGCGACACTTGGTCGATAGGGGGTCCACGCGGGGTACGATGCTCGCGGGCGCCCGGGGTGTGTGGATGCGCTCGAGTCCACGCCGCGTGCCGGGACACTGCGCTCACGAGGTCGGTCAACACTCGACGTTGGTAACCCTCACACAATCCCAGGGGCTCGCGTGCATCGCTACCCTCCTTCGATCGAGTGGCCTCGGCTGTGCGGTCGACGCTCGATGGGTGCCGCGTCGGACATTATCGACAAGGGTTGAGTCGCTGCATGGGCGACCGTCGCCTGGGCAACGCGACGGTTTCGGCATCCCCGACGTGCTCGTGATCGTTGCGCGGCCGCTTGGACCGCCGCGGATGGGACCTGCACCTATCTGCACGAGCTACTCAGCCAACTTGCGTCTGTCCTGAGTCTGACACCTGGTGGACGGAGTCGCGGTAATCGTCGGGACCTGCTCCGTGAGCGCGCCGGAGATCGTGCTGGCGGTGGCACCGGCGCTCCGTGTGACGTGGGGGCGGCGGCCGGACCACCCGACTTGACGGTTCGTGCTGCAACGGGAGGTTTCGATCATGCAGCGCATGACATTTTGCCTCATGACGAGCGCGCTCGCAGTCGCGTCGCCGTACCTGTCCGCCTGCACCCTCGATCAAGGGTCGGTGTCGCCCGCCTCGGCGCCGGCGATCACCGCCTTCGTCAGCGGAGCAGCGTTGGAGGCGCTCGATGCCCGCGGCCGATTCGTGCTGCGGAGCCCGGGACGGGACACCCTCTCGGAGACACAGGCGACAGCCCTCGCCGACGCGTATCTACACACGTATGGCGTCATGGCCGTCGGTCGGTATCGACGCGAGACGGGCGTACAGTTCGAGCTCGCCGCGGCACGTCCATGCGGACCAGCGTACCTGACGACCAGTCCGTACGAGTCAGTGTCCGGTGGTTCCATTCAGGCGCAGCGGTACTTCGGGCCACACTGGCTCGTCACCTTCTGCCTCGCGGGAAACCGGCCGATAGTATGCGTCAGCGTTTCGGCCCTTGCGCTGGAGTTGATTGGAAAGGACCTGCGCGACCCAAACGTCGGTATTCAGCCAGGCGACTTTCGCGAAGAGAGCATTCGTCCGACGATGGCTGGAGCACCGGTGTCGCCTGAGCTGGCGGTGAAGACTGTGGCCGAGATGCTCGATCGGAGGATCACCACGGTCCCCGTGTTGCTTCAGCCACCGCTGCCGTTCATCTCACAGCTCGCGTTGTGGCAGGTCAGCTTGGACCGGCCAGTGCGAGTCAGGGGTTCGCGGTCGGGCGTCGACGTCGATGCCCAGATACTGTTTTTTGGATGGGACCTATCCGCCCAATCGATGCGACTTCATCGTTCGCTCGAGTTCGAAGAACGGGCAGACTCGACGATCGCGGTGCATGCTGGTGTGACTCGAACCGTAGGGGTTCGGAATGCCGACCTGCCCGGTTCTTTCGAGCCCGTGACGGTCATGCGGGCGGGTGCGGCCCCGTGACGTGGCAGATGGCGGCAGGTGGCGTGTCGGCGCAGGCCGCTCAACTCAGGTTCAACCGGACCGGTGGCAGGACTCCGGCCGCGAGAGTCGTCGTCGGTGCGGCGGCCCGCGATGCTTGCCCCACTCAGCGCTCCAGCTCCTCCCGCAACGCTTCCAGCTCCGCCACCACTTCGAGATCCCTCGGTCGCCCCGCCGCGCGCTTGACCCTGATCAGCCATGGCAGGTCGAGCAGCTGCACCTCACGCTTGAAGAGGGTAATCGTGAGCGCGTGCGGCGCGAGGTCCTCGTACATGCCGCCACCGGTGATTTCGCCCAGCAGGTCGATCGACCCCGCGGTCGTGGTCAGGGTGAAGTTGAGCCCGGCCTCGAGCGTGCGTGCCGACCACTCGAACGGCAGTCCCGGCGGCGCCCCCCGCAGGTAGGGCTTGAGCGGGGCCAGCGCCGCCACGAGCCGCGCGAGGTTGTCCTTGTCGCGGGCCGGCACGATGTCGAGGTGGTCGGTCAGCCGCGACGAACCGTGCGCGCGGGCGGCGACGCCGCCAACGATGATGAACGCGACCTTGGCGTCACCGAGCGCGGCAAGCAGCCGCTCGAGGCCGGTCATCGGCGGCCCTTCGCGCGGGAGCGCGCCCGCCTGGTCGCGGCTTGCAGTTCCCGCATGTCGTGCTGCCATTCGCCGAGCGAGCGCACGCGCTCGTCCACGGTGCGCCGGAGGTTTTCGCGCAGGAGGGTGCGGTCGACGTCGCGCTTGTACCGCTCCACCACGGCATCGGGGGGCGCGGCGGGCTCGAGGACGAGGCGGAGGGTGAAGCCGGCCGCCGCCGCCAGCGCCTCGAGGGTGCGCAGGGTGGGGTTCGCGCCGGCGCGTTCGAGGCGCGCCACGGCGGGCTGCGCGATTCCGGCGCGCTCGCCGAGTTCGCGCTGGGAGAGTCCGGCGCGCCGGCGGGCCTCGGCGACCACCGCGGCCGGGTCGATAATGGCTTTCATGTTATTAGTATAGCATTTAGCGTATCATTGGACGAGGGCCAGCCCCTGCCGTTCGCCGTCGGCGCCGCGGCGTCAGCCCCCGATGACCAGCGACCCTCGCTCGATCGGGGATCGGCGCGCGACTAAGTCAATCATTGGCTTGCGTTTGAATTGCGTTCAGCACCCAGCTACATTTCTACATGAGAACGCTTCTCATTCACAAGGAGTTCGTTTGCGATCGATCTGCGCAGCCCTCGCGCTGCTCCTTGTCGCCTGCGCGCCAGCGGCGACACGTACGGCCCCGCAACCGTTGGTGCGCACGACTGAACCCGCGGGCGTGCTGGTGATGGCGCACGGCGGGTCGCCCGAGTGGAACGAGGCGGTCCGGCGCGCCGTGTCCCCCCTCGCCGCCGACGTGCCGACCGTGATCGCCTTCGGCATGGCGGACCCGGCGACGATGGCCGCCGCGCTGGACTCGTTGCGCCGACTGGGCGTCACCCGTGTCGCCACGGTGCGACTCTTCCTGTCCGGGCGCTCGTTTCTCGACGAGACCAGGTACCTCCTCGGCCTCTCCACCATCGTGCCCGCGGTCCCGGGGCACGGGGGACACGACGGCGCGGCGCCGGCGCCGCTCGTACCGCTCGCAAGCGGCCTGGTCGTCACGACGCACGAGGAGGGGGTGATCACATCGCCTGAGGCACGAGGGATCATGGTCGAGCGTGCCCGCGCGCTGCGCGACCCGGCGCGGCGCGAGAGCCTGCTGCTGGTCGCCCACGGCATGGGCGATGACGCGCAGGACGCGGACGTGGTGCAGTCCCTGCGGGCGGTCGCAGCGGAGCTGGCGCCGCTGGGGTTCGAGGCCGTGCAGGTGGCGACGCTGCGCGAGGACTGGCCGAGCAAGCGACAGGGCGCCGAGCAGGTGATTCGCGACTTCGTGGGCCGCGAGTCCGCGGCCGGCCGCCGCGTGATCGTGCTCCCGATGCGCCTGTGGGGCTTCGGCCCCTACGCCCAGGTCCTGTCGGGGCTCGAGTACACCGCCGGCGACGGCCTGTTGCCCCACGCCGAAGTCTCGGCGTGGATCCGGCGCACCGCGGCGCGCCTGCTCTGTGACGGAACGCGCCCTCCTGCCGCGCCGCCCTGCTCCGGCGCCGGCGCGGCCGCGTCGTCGCTGCGCTGACCGGGGGAGCGCGCACCCGTCATCATTGCCGCACGGGCGGCCGCTACCGTCCCGCCCCCTGCACCTTCACTCCCGGCGGCGTCTTGCGCTGTGCGTAGATCTCCGCCCGCTCCAGCGCCTGCTCGATCGTCTCCACGCAGTTGTCCGCCCCCAGCTCCTCGAGCAGCCCCGCGTTCTCCATCACCCGCCGCGGCTGCGAGTGGACGCCGTAGAGCACCAGCCGCGTGCCGCCGGTGAACCCCTTGTGGGCCAGCTCCTTGATCAGCGACAAGCCGGTCGCGTCGAGCAGGTCGACCTTCGACATGCCGAGCAGGAGCGCCTTGGGGGGCGCGGCGAGGGTCCCCATCGTCTCCTTGAAGGTGGCCGCCGCGCCGAAGAAGAACGGCCCGTCGATCTCGTACACGACCACGCCGCGGGGGATCTGCGGCCGCGGCACGTCGCCCCCATCCTCGCCGTCCTCGGCGAACAGCTCCGTCACCGCGTTCACCTGCGTCACCGCCGCCATCTTGCGCATGAACAGGAAGCTGGCGAGCACCATCCCCACGCCCAGCGCCACGGTGAGGTCCACGAGCACCGTGAGCCCGAAGGTCACCAGCAGCACCGCGATGTCGCTGCGCGGGGCGGCGAGCGTCGAGCGGAAGGTGCGCCACTCGCTCATGTGGTACGCCACCACCATCAGGATCCCCGCCAGCGTCGCCATCGGGATCAGCGACGCCCACCGGCCGAAGAAGAGGGTGATCGCCAGCAGCGTGAGCGCGTGCACGATCCCCGCCACCGGCGTGCGCCCGCCGCTGCGGATGTTGGTCGCGGTGCGGGCGATCGCCCCGGTGGCCGGGATGCCGCCGAACATCGGCGTGACGATGTTCGCCACCCCCTGCCCCACCAGCTCCATGTTGGAGCGATGCCGGCTGCCGATCATCCCGTCGGCCACGACCGCCGACAGGAGCGACTCGATCCCGCCGAGCATCGCGATCGTGAAGGCCGGCGCCACCAGCTCGCGCAGCAGCTGCACCGTGACCGACGGGAAGTGCAGCGCGGGGAACGAGGCGTCGATCGTGCCGAACCGGCTGCCGATGCTCTCGACCGGCAGGTGCGCCAGCTGCGCCACCAGGGTCGTCACGACCAGCGCCACCGCCGGCGAGGGCACGCGTGTCGTCACCCGCGGCCAGTACACCACGATGAGCACCGTGAGCACGGCGATCGCCGCCGCCCAGGGGCTCGCGCTCTCGATGCTCCCGGCCAGCGCCTCGATGCGCTGCACGAACTCGGCGGGGACCTTCCCCATCTGCAGCCCGAGGAAGTCACGCACCTGGCCGCTGGCGATGATCACGGCGATCCCGCTCGTGAAGCCGGTGACCACGGGCTGCGGGATGAACTTGATCGCGCCGCCGAGCCGGGCGAGCCCCATCACCACCAGGATCACCCCGGCCATGATCGTGGCGATGGTGAGCCCCTCCACGCCGTAGCGCTGCACCACGCCGTACACAATCACGACGAAGGCGCCGGTGGGGCCGCCGATCTGGACCTTCGACCCGCCGAGGGCCGAGATCAGGAAGCCGGCGATGATCGCGGTGTAGAGCCCGGCCTGCGGCGGGACGCCGCTGCCGATGGCGAAGGCGATCGCCAGCGGCAGCGCCACGATGCCGACGATCGCGCCGGCCGTGGTGTCGGCCAGGAACTGCCGCCGGGTGTAGCCCTTGAGCGTGGTGACGAGCTTGGGGACGAGCATGGTGGCCGATCACCTACCGCACGCGGGACGGACACGAGCAGGTCCTTCGCTGCGCTCAGGACGACGGGAGAGGGCCATGCGTCAGTCCCCCGCCGCCGCCGGCTGGAATCCCGGCGGCACGCGGTGCTCGCCGGTCTCCTGCGCGACCCTCATCCCGGTCTTGCGCGCGAACCAGCTCCGCCACTCGTCCATGATCTCGTAGAAGGTCGGGATCACGATCAGGGTCAGCACCGTCGACGTGATCGTTCCGCCGATCACCGCCACGCCAAGGGGCGACCGGAACTGCGACCCCTCGCCGCTGCCGAGGGCCACCGGGATCATGCCGGCGATGAGGGCGAAGGTCGTCATCAGGATCGGCCGGAGGCGGATGGAGCCCGCCTCGATCAGGGCCTCGCGCAGCGGCATCCCCTGCTTCTCGCGGGCCCACTTGGCGAAGTCCACCAGCAGGATCGCGTTCTTGGCCACGATCCCCGCCAGCAGGATCACGCCAATCATGCTCATGATGTTGATCGTCTTGCCGGTGACCATCAGCGCGAGCATGACGCCGATCAGCGACAGCGGCAGCGAGACGAGGATCGCCAGCGGGTCGAGGAACGACCCGAACTGCACCACGAGGATCAGGTACATGAGCATCACCGCCACGCCGAGCGCGGCGAAGATGTTGGTGAAGATCTCCTTCTGGTCCTTGGTCTGGCCGCCCATGCTCACCGTCACGCCGGGCGGCCTGGGGAGCCTGGCGACCCGGGTGGTGATCTCGTCGCTCACGTTGCCGAAGGCCCTCCCGGCCGTGTTCCCCTGGATGATGATGACCTTGTCGCGGTCGAGGTGGTTGATGATCGCGGGCCCGAGTACCTGCCGCACGGTCGCGATCTGGCCGAGGGGCACGGTGGTCGGCGTGCCGCCGGGGGCGGCCAGCACGAGGGGCATCTGCTCGAGGTCGGTGCCGCGGCGGCGCGCCTCGGGGTCGAGGCGCACCCGCACCTCGCGGGTCTCGCCGCCGGGATCGACCCAGTCGCCGGTCTTGATGCCGGCGAAGGCCGGCCGTAGCGACTGCGCCACGGCGCCCACGCTCACGCCGAGCGAGCCGGCGAGGCCGCGGTTGAGGCGCACGTCGAGCTCGGGCTTCTGGCCCTTCATCGAGAGGCCCACGTCGACCGCCCCGGGGGTGGCCACGACCTCCTGCCTCACCAGCTCGGCGAAGGCGGTCAGCTCGGGCCAGTCCGAGCCGCTCAGCTGGATCTGCAGTTCCTTGCGCCCGCCGCCGAAGTCGGTGGAGAAGACCGACACGGTCGCGCCGCCCACCGACTTCACCTCCTCGCGGAGGAGGGCGGCGAGCTGGATGACCGAGAGCCTGCGCTCGTGCTTGGGCGTGGTCTTGACGAAGATCGTCGCCTCGTCGACGGCGCCGCTGGCGCCGCCGATCGTGGTGTAGGTGTAGCGCACCTCGGGGTGGGCGCGCACCAGCCGCGCCGCCTCCTCGGCCTTGAGCCGCGTGTAGTCGAGGTTCGACCCCGGGGGCGTCTCGATCGCGATGTTGAACTCCGAGCGGTCGTCCTCGGGAACGAAGCCCACGCCGACGAGGCCGAACTTGGGGAGGGCCAGCGCGCCGGCGAACGAGCCGACGGCCAGCAATACCATGTAGATGCGGTGGTCGAGCGCCCACGCGATCACGAGCCGGTAGCGCTGCGCGAGCCGGTTGAACCAGGCGTTGAACCGGTCGAGGGCCCTCGTCACGAACCACTTGCGGTCCTCGGGAACGTGCGGGTCGGCCCAGTACGCCGACAGCATCGGGTCGAGGGAGAACGAGACGAACAGCGAGACCAGCACCGAGCAGGCGATGGTGAGGGCGAACGGCTTGAACCACTGGCCCGAGAGCCCCTTGATGAAGGCGATCGGGATGAAGACCGCCACGATCGAGAAGGTGGTCGCGGCGACGGCGAGGCCGATCTCGTCGGTCCCCTCGCGGGCCGCCGTGTAGTGGTCCTTCCCCATCTCCACGTGCCGCACGATGTTCTCGCGCACCACGATCGCGTCGTCGATCAGGATGCCGATCGCGAGCGAGAGCCCGAGCAGCGACATCGTGTTGAGGGTGAACCCGAAGGCCCACACCGCCACGAAGCTGGCGAGCACCGAGATCGGCAGCGCGACGCCGGTGATCACCGTCGAGCGCCACGAGTTGAGGAACAGGAAGACCACCAGCACGGTGAGCGCGGCGCCCTCGAGCAGGGTCTCCTGCACGTTGGCCACGCTGCGGTCGACCCGCACGCCGGCGTCGCGCACGACGTCGAGCTTGACCCCCGCCGGAAGCCGCTTGCGGACCTCCTCGAGGCGCAGGTTGAGCCGCCGCGAGAGGTCGGTGGTGCTCGACTCCTTGGTCTTCTTGATGTCGATGCCGACCGCCTCCTTGCCGTTGAAGAGGGCGAGGGTGCGCGGCTCCTCGGTGCCGTCGCGGACGGTGGCGAGCTGGCCGAGCCGGATCGGGATGCCGTTGCGGGTGGTGACGACGAGGTTGGCGAACTCCTGCGGCTCCTCGAGCCGCCCCTGGAGGCGGATCGTCTTCTCCTGCAGCGTCCCCTCGAGGCGCCCCACCGGGGCGGCGAGGTTCTGGCTCTGCAGCGCCTGCACCACCTGCGCCACGCTCACCCCGTTGGCGAGCAGCGCCTGCGGGCGCATCTCCACCGTCAGCTCGCGCTTGACCGCGCCGCGCACGGCGACGTCCGCCACGCCGGCGAGCGAGCGCAACTCGCGCGTGATCCCCGGCTCGGCCAGCCGCGTCAGCTTGGGCGGCGAGAGGACGTCGGAGCTGAGGGTGATCGACATGACCGGCCGGTCGGTGTCGGAGAGCTTCTTGAGGATCGGCTCCTCCATTTCCTGCGGCAGGTCCTGGCGCTTGAGGGAGATCGCGTCGCGGATGTCCTGCTGCGCCGTCTGGAGGTCCTTCTCGAACACGAACCAGGTGATGATGCTGGCGTAGCCGTCGCGGGCCTCGCCCTGCACGAAGTCCACCCCCTGGATGCCTTGGATCGCCTCCTCGATCGGCTCGAGGATCTCGCGCTCGACCTGGTCGGGGCTGGCGCCGGGGTAGATGATCGTCGTCGCCACGATCGGCGGCTGGACGTCGGGGAACTCGTCCGTCTTGAGCCGGAAGAGCGCGAACAGCCCGAAGACCACGAGGGCCAGCATGCTGACCACCGTCAGCAGCGGCCGCTTGATCGCAAAGTCGGAGATGAACATGGTGGCGGCTCCCTCAGTTGGCCTGGCGGCCGGACTTGCGCGTGTCGCCCGGGTCGCTCACGCGCACGGCGGTGCCGGCGCTGATCCCCTGCGCCGCGCCCACGAGCAGCGTGTCGCCGGCGCTGAGGCCGGCCCGCACCTCGTACGTCTCGGCCACCTTGTCGTGCAGGCCGAGCTCCACGCCCACCCGCTCCACGACCCCGTTCCTGAGGCGCACCACCTGCGGCGTGAGGCCGCGCTGGTCGACCGCGACCGCGGGCACGAGCAGCCCGAGTCGCGAGGCGCTCGCCACGCGCCCCTCGGCGAACAGGCCGCCGACGAGCGGCGCGCCCCCCGCGCCGGCATTGGGGATGGTGGCGTAGATCCGCACCTGCCGCGTGACCGGGTCGGCCGACGGGTTGATGCGGTTCACGCGACCGACGAACTGCCGGCCGCCGTAGCCGTTGACGACGAACTTGACCGTGGCGCCGATGCGCACCTGCCCCAACTGCTCGGCCGGCACGGCGGCCTCGAGCCGCATCGACGAGGGGTCGATCACGGTGAACATCGCGGCCCCCGGGGCCACGACATCGCCCGCGCTCACCTGCCGCTCGCTCACCACGCCGCCGAATGGCGCCGTGATCCTGGTGCGGCTCGCTCCCTCCTCGGCGTTGGCGTAGCGCGACTTCGCGTCGTCGAGGGCGGCGCGCGCCGCGAGGTCGGCGCGGGTGGCGTTCTCGAGGTCGCGCTCGGCGAGCGCCCCCTCCTTGACGAGGCGCTGGGCCCGCGCGAGCTCGCGGCCGGCGACGTCGGCGGACATCTGCGCGCTCGTCTGCTGCGCCCTGGCGGCGAGCCAGGCGTCGCGAAAGGTGCGGTCGTCGATCTGCGCCAGCACGGCGCCGGCCCCGACCCGCTCGCCCTGCTCCACCATGGTCCTGAGCACCGAGCCGCCGACCTGCGCGCGCAGCTTGGCCTCGCGCTCCGGCACGAGGGTGCCCTGCACCACCGGGCCGCTCTCGATCGTGTCGGTGCGCACCACGGCGATCGCCTCGCGACCGACGGTCGTGACGGGGCCGGTGGTCTTGAGCGATGCGTCGGCGTCGCCCTTGCTGCACGCGGCGGTGGCGGCGAGCGACACGAGGGCGGCCGCGAGGGCGAGCGACGGGAGGGCGCGCGGCGCGCGCCGGGATGTCGTGGAGTTGTTCATGGGGTGAATCGCGGTGGCGGACATCACGGGGTGGTCCCTCCGGCGGCACTCTGCTGGCCGGCGGTCGCCGAGGATCCGGCGCCCTGCCCGCCCTGGGTGGACGATGGGATGGGACTGGACTGGCCCCCCTGCGCGGCGGCGCTGGCGGCGCCGAGCGGGAGGTCGCGCAGCAGCGCCACGCGGAGGCGGGCGAGTTGCAGGTTGCGGGCGGCCGAGGCGCGGTTGGCCTGCGTCTGCTGGAGCAGCAGGCGCGACTCGTTCAGCTCGAGCTGCGTGGAGATCCCCTCGCGGTAGCGCACCTCGGCGATGCGGTACGCCCTGGCGGCCTGCTCCGACGTGCCGGCGCTCGCCTGCCAGGCGGCGATGGCCTGCGCGAGCTGCGAGCTGGCCTGACGCGCGTCGATCGACGCCCCCTGCCGGACCTGGTCGAGCCGCGCCAGCGCCTCGGCGAGGCCGGCCCTCGCCACCATCTCGTCGCCGTAGATGCGGCCGCCGGTGAAGAGGGGCAGCGACGCGGTGAGCGACACGGTCCAGTTGGTGAGGAAGGAGCTCAGGTTCGGGAACTGGTAGTCCTGCTGCGAGAAGGCCACGCGGCCGTACGAGGACGAGAGGGTCACGGTGGGGAATCGCTGCGAGCGCGAGACCCGGAACTGGTCCTCCTGCACGTGCACCGTCTCGCCGGCCTGCTGCACGAGGACGCGGGCGGCGGTGCTGGTGTCGTTGGTGGCGACGCCGAGGGAGGTGAGGAGGGTCTCGGTGGTGGCGGGGTCGCCGTCGTTGGGCGAGGTGGTGAGCACGAACGAGTCGGCGGGGGCGAGGTCGAGCACCTGCTTGAGGCGCAGACGGGCGACGTCGCGATCGGCGCGGCGCTGGATGAGCTGCGGCCGCTGGTTGTCGCGGGTGACCGAGGCGCGAAGGAGCTCGAACTCGGCGGCGTTGCCGACGGTGTTCGCGACCTGCACCTGCCTGTAGACGGCCTCGGTCTGCACGAGCGACGATTCGGCGATCGCGAGCAGGCGGTCGGCGAGGACGGCGTCGAAGTACGCCTGGGCAACGTTGAGGGCGAGCTGCGCGCGCTGGCTGCGCAGCTCGAGATCGGCGTTGCGATAGCCGGCCGACGCGACGCGATTGACCGCGCTCACGCGGCCGCCGGTGAAGAGGTTGAGCGATGCGGTGAGGCCGAGCTGCCACTGGTTGGCAGCGCCGAAGCCCGCCCTGGTGAAGTCGATTCCGCCGGCGGCGCGGCAGTTGGTGGCGAGGCCGAGCGCCTTCTCGAGGGAGTCGATGCGGTCGGCGGTGACGGCGCCGGTGACCGGCACGAAGGCCCGGCAGAGGGGGCGGGTGTCGGGGGGGCCGGCGAGGGCGCTGAACTGCGTCGCCAGCGTCTTCGTGTAGAGGAGCTGGGCATTGAGCTGCGGCAGGTACTGGCTGCGGGCCTGCCATTCCTGCCCGTGGGCGCGCTCGAGCTGCGCCCGTGCGATGCGCACACCGGGGTTGTGCGACTCGGCCTGCTGGTAGGCCTGTTGCAGCGAGAGGGAGCGCCCGGCGGCGGGGCGCGGCTCGATCGGCTGCTGCGCGCCAGCGCGCCCTGAGGGTGCGAGGGCGAGGGCGGAGGCGAGCGACGCGACGGTGAGGCGAATGGGGACTCTCATGTGCATCTCGGGACGATCGCCGGGGCGATCAGGAGGCGGAAGAGGAACGGGCGTGGCCGTTGGTGGCGGCGGCGCGGCGGCGCGGTGCGCGCGTGGAGGCCGACGAGGCCGCGGTCGAGGCGCGCACCCCCATCGCACGGAGATAGACCCGCACGTACTGCGCGGGGGCGCTGGCGGCGGGGACGGGAAAGATGCCCGGCATGAGTTCGCGTCCCATGGCGTCGTGCATGAGGGCACTGAGGAGCATGGTGCCGGCGGCGGCGAAGTCGGCGGCGGGGGCGACGAGGGCGTGGTACCTGAGGCGTTCGCCGTAGTCGCGCAGCTCGCGCGCGGCCCAGGTCGGCCCCTCGCAGGCGGCGCCCGACATCTTGGGGCGTTCCTCCATCTCGCTCATGCACTTGCGGATCAGGGAGCGCATGCGACGCAGGTGGCCGTGAAGGGCGGTGGCCCAGGCGGTGAGCTCGGCCTGCGGGTCGGCGGGCTCGACGGGGAGGGAGGCGACGCCGGACGCACCGGAGCGTGCCCTGACGGCCTCGTCGATGAGGGCCGCCTTGGAGCCGAAGGTGCGGAAGAGGGTGACTTCATTGACGCCGGCGGCATCGGCGATGCGGCGGGTGGTCGCGCCACGGTAGCCGTGGGCGCCGTAGACCTTCACGGCGGCGTCGAGGAGTCGGTCGCGGAGCATCATCGGGGGAGGAGCGGGGGAGTGGGGGCCGGCGAGGGCTGCGAGGGAGCGGGACGGCGAGGACTGCGAGGGAGCGGGACGGCGAGGACGATGAGAGGGGCGATCTCACGGAGGCCGGGAGGGACGCCGAGGGGCACCGAGGAGGCGGGGGCAAGGGGAGCGGATTGGCGGGACGACCACGCGAGGGCCGGCGATGGAGCGTGGCGGCGAGGGTCGGCGGCCGGGCTGGTGGGCGGTGCGGAGGGTGGGCTCGGGGGCCAACTCGCTCCTGCGCGTACGAGGGCGAGTGGTCGTGCCCTCAGGCACCTGCAGTTGCCTCCTCCGTGAACCTCCGTGCGTCCGCGTGTCTCCGTGATTGCGCCCTGCTCCCGTTCGTCGCCCTTCCCTCCCCCCTCGAGAGTGCAAGCAAGTATTTACTTGCACGCCCGACCCGCCGCAAGTGAGTGCTTGCTGGCGCGCCGGGGACGTACGCGGCCCCCCGCGGTGAAGTTTCCCGCCCGGGGTGCCCCCGCGCGCGCCCGGCGGTAACGTTTTCCCCATGGCCACCGCCCTCCGGTCCGACGTCGCCGCGCCGCCCCGCCGGACCGCCCTGCCCCCGGGACCCCGGGCCCGCTACCCCGGCCAGTTCCTGCTCGAGATCCGCCGCCGCGGGATCCTCCCCTTCCTCCGCGACGTCGTCGCGCCGATGGGCGACGTCGTGCACTGGCGGATGCTCGGCGAGCACATGACCCTCGTGAACCACCCGGACCTGATCCGCGACGTGCTCGTCACCCACCAGAAGCTGTTCCACAAGGGACGCGGCCTCGAGCGCACCCGGATCTTGCTCGGCAACGGCCTGCTCACCAGCGAGGGGGACTTCCACCTCCGCCAGCGCCGACTCGCCTCGCCCGCCTTCCATAGACAGCGGATCGCCACCTGCGCCGGGACGATGACGGGCTACGCCGAGCGGCACGCGCGGCAGTGGCGCGCCGGCGAGACCCGCGACGTGGCCGCCGACATGATGCGCCTCACGCTGGCCATCGCGGGCAAGGCGCTGTTCGACGCCGACGTGGAAGGGGAGGCGGCCGAGATCGGCCGGGCCCTCACCGCGGCCTTCGAGTCGTTCAACCTGTCGATGCTGCCGGGGGGCCAGTTCCTGTCGAGGCTGCCGATCCCGGCGGCGCGGCGGTTCCGGCGGGCGCGCGAGCGCCTCGACGCGACGATCTACCGGATGATCGCCGACCGGCGCGCCAGCGGCGCCGACCGCGGCGACCTCCTGTCGATGCTGATGGCCGCCACCGACACCGAGGGCGACGGGAGCGGGATGACCGACGAGCAGCTGCGCGACGAGTGTCTGACGATCTTCCTCGCCGGCCACGAGACCACGGCGAACGCGCTCACGTGGACCTGGTACCTGCTGGGGGAGCACCCGGAGGCCGAGTCGAAGATGCACGCCGAGATCGACGCCCTCGGGGGCCGGGTGCCGACCCTTGACGACCTGCCGCGGCTGTCGTACACGCGAATGGTGATGGCCGAGGCGATGCGGCTGTACCCGCCGGCGTACGTGCTGGGGCGGCGGGCACAGGTGCCGTACGAGGTGGGCGGCTTCACGCTGCCGGCGCGCACGGTGGTGTTCGCGTCGCAGTTCCTGGCGCACCGGGATCCGCGGTGGTGGCCGGCGCCGGAGCGGTTCCGCCCGGAGCGGTTCGCACCGGAGGAGTCGGAGTCGCGGCCGAAGTTCGCCTACTTCCCGTTCGGCGCGGGGACTCGGGTCTGCATCGGCGAGCAGTTCGCGTGGATGGAGGGGGTGCTCACCCTCGCCACGATCGGGCGGGAGTGGCGGCTGCGGCTCGACCCGTCGCAGGTGGTGGCGTTGCAGCCGATCGTCACGCTGCGCCCGAAGTTCGGCATGCGCATGCGCTGCGAGCCGCGGCGCTGACGGGAGCCGCCACGTGATCCTGGTGCTGGTGGGCGCCTTCATCCTCTCGGGCGTCGCGGGACTCGTGTACGAGTCGGTGTGGAGCCGCTACCTCGGCCTGTTCGTCGGCCACAGCGCCTACGCGCAGGTGATCGTGCTCGTGATCTTCCTTGGCGGGATGTCGCTCGGCGCGGCGGTGGTGGCGCAGCGGTCGACGTGGCTGTCGCGGCCGCTGCTGTGGTACGCCGGCATCGAGATGGCGGCGGGGCTGATCGGCCTGGTGTTCCACGACCTGTTCGTGGCCGCGACCAACATCGCCTACGAGTCGCTGTTCCCCGCCGTTGGCGCCGGTGTGGCGCTGCACGTCATGAAGTGGTCGATCGCCGCGCTGCTGATCCTGCCGCAGTCGGTGCTGCTGGGGATGACCTTTCCGCTGATGAGCGCGGGGGTGCTGCGCACGGCGGGCGCGGCACCGGCGACGTCGGGGCGGCTGCTGGCGCTGCTCTACTTCGCGAACTCGCTCGGTGCGGCGGCGGGCGGTGTGCTGGCGGGGTTCGTGTTCATCCCGATGGCGGGGTTGCCGGGAACGCTGTACGTGGCGGCGATGCTCAACCTTGGCGTGGCGCTGGTGGTGGTGGTCGCGGTGCGCGTGCGGCGGTCGTTCGCCGCCCCCGTCGCCCCGAGCGACGCGAAGGACCCGCCTGTGCCGGTGGCGAACGGCGAAAAGCAGATCCTTCGCTCCGCTCAGGATGACGGCGAAAAGCAGATCCTTCGCTCCGCTCAGGATGACAACGGGTTCCGCCGCCTGTCGCGCGCGCTGCTGTGGGTCGCCGCGGGCACCGCGGTCGCCTCGTTCATCTACGAGATCGCGTGGATCCGGATGCTGTCGCTGGTGCTCGGCGCGGCCACGCACTCGTTCGAGTTGATGCTTTCGGCGTTCATCCTCGGGCTCGCGCTCGGCGCGTGGTGGGTGCGCACGCGCGCCGACACGTTCGCCAACCCGGTGCGGGCGCTCGGGATCGTGCAGGTGCTGATGGGCACGCTCGCGGTGGCGACGCTGCCGCTCTACATGGAGTCGTTCAAGTGGCTGGCGGGGCTGCTGCAGGCGCTGTCGCCGACCGACGCCGGGTACGCGATGTTCACCGTCGCCAAGTACGGCCTGAGCCTGGCGGTGATGCTCCCGGCGACCTTCTGCGCGGGGGCGACGCTGCCGCTGATCACGCGCACGCTGATGGCCGCCGGCGCCGGCGAGCGGGCGATCGGCACGGTGTACGCGGTGAACACGCTGGGGTCGATTGCCGGCGCGGCCCTGGCGGCGTTGCTGCTGCTGCCGCTGCTCGGGCTCAAGTGGCTGCTGATCGCGGGGGCGCTGGTCGACATCGGCCTTGGCGTGGCGCTGCTGGCCGGCCTTGCGGGAGGGCGCCCGGAGCCGCGTGCATTCCGGATCGTGGCGGCATGCGGCGCCTTCGTGCTCGCGGCGATGATCGGCGTGCGCTTCGACCGCCTGCTTCTCGCCAGCGGCGTGTATCGCTACGCCACCGCCGAAGTCTCGCCCAACTGGCGGTCGATGTTCTACGCCGACGGGCGGACGGCGACGGTGAGCGCGCGCCTCGACGTCGCGTCGGGTCAGCGCTCGCTGTCCACGAACGGCAAGCCGGACGCGTCGCTGCCGGGCACGTGGATGATGCCGTGGCGCCCCGGGGCGCCGCGCGAGCAGCTGACGGGCGACCAGTCGGCGCAGCTGCTGCTGCCGCTGATCACGCTCGCCTACCAGCCGCACGCGCGCCGGATCGCGGCGATCGGCGAGGGGTCGGGAATGAGCTCGCACCTGCTGCTGGGGTCGGACTCGGTGCAGGCGATGCACACGATCGAGATCGAGCCGATGATGATCGCCGGCTCGCGGGCGGCCTTCCTTCCGGCCAACCACCGAGTGTTCAGCGACCCGCGGTCACGGTTCATCATCGACGACGCGAAGTCGGTGTTCGCCGCGGGGCACGAGCGGTACGACCTGATCCTCTCGGAGCCGTCGAACCCGTGGGTGAGCGGGGTGTCCGGGCTGTTCACCGACGAGTTCTACGCCCGGGTGCGGCGCTCGCTCACCGAGCGCGGCGTGCTGGGGCAGTGGCTGCACCTGTACGAGAGCAACGACTACCTCGTGCTGTCGGTGCTGGCCGCGGTGCACCGCAACTTCCCGTCGTACACCATTCACCTGGCGTCGAGCACCGACCTGCTGATCGTCGCGGGCAATGCCCGCGAGATGGCCGCCCCCGACTGGTCGGTGGTGGCGCAGCGGGGGATCGCCGAGGACCTGCGGCGGGTGCTGCCGCTCACGCCGCGCACCCTCGACGCGACCTGGCTCGCCGACCGGCGCGCGCTGACGCCGCTGCTGGCACACATGCCGGGGGTCAACTCGGACTACTTCCCGGTGCTCGACCTCGGGGGAGAACGGGCGCGCTACCTGCGCACGAGCGCGAGCGGCTTTTACGGGCTCGAGCAGGACCGGTTCAGCATCGTGCACGCGATGCGGTGGCGGCGCGAGGGCTTCGGCACCGACCCGGTGACGGCGATCGACCTCGCGCGCGCGCAGGCGCTCGGGCTGAGCGCCAGGATGCGGCAGGCGATGGCGCACGGGCTGGCGCGCGACTCGACGCTCGCGACCGACCCCTACCTGCCGAACGCGCTCTACCAGGCGCGCGCGCTGATGGCGATGAACCAGTCGGGGCAGGAGCCGGGCGACTGGCGGACCTGGCTGACGCGCATGTCGGAGGTGGAGGAAGTGCTGCACGGCGGGACGGAAGGAGTCGTGGACTCCGGGTTCTACCGGGCGATCGAGGCCTACCTCGACCGCGCCAGGGCGCCGCACGGGGTGCGGGCGGCGGTGGCCTTCATGAAGGGACTGGCGGGCTGGGACTGGGCGCTGGCGTCGGCCCAGGTGGACACGCTGCTGTACTACGAGCAGCGGAAGCAGCCGTGGGTGAGCCCGCTGCTCCTGCGCGGCGGCGGGGTGGTGGCGCGCCTGCAGTTGGGCGACGTGCCCGGTGCACGGGCGGTGTTCGACGTGCTGACGCCGCGGGTGCGGCTCTCGGCCGGGGACGTGAGATCGGTGCTGCTGCTCGCGTGGATCAACGCCGCCGACGAGGCGGAGGCGAAGCGCACGGGGCGGCTGGCGCCGGGCGAAGTGCCGCGGCACGCGCGGCCGGCGCAGCGCTGAGGCACCGCCCGCCGTAAGGTTCGGATGGACAACGACGCGGCCCGGGTGGCGGCGTCCCGTGTCACCCTGGGGGATTCGCGCATGCCTCGTCGCCTCGTCAGCTCGCTGCCGGTCGTCGCCTTCGCCATCAGCCTCGTCGTTCCACCCCTCGCGGGGGCGCAGGGATACAAGCAGCCACCGCCGCCAATCGCGCAGATCCTCGACCAGCCGGCGACGCCGATCGTCTCGGTGAGCCCCGACCGGACGATGCTCCTGATGCTCGAGCGGCCGGGGCTGCCCCCCATCGCCGACGTGAGCGCCCCCGAGTATCGCCTCGCCGGCCTTCGGTTCGACCCGGTGTCGAGTGGACCGAGCCGCGAGAACAACTACACCGGGCTCCGCCTCATGCCGGTGTCGGGCAGCGACTGGCGGACGGTCGCCATGACGCTCCCGGCGGGGGCGAGCATCACCAACGGCCAGTGGGGCCCGGGAGGCCGGCTGTACTCCTTCACCGTCAACACCCGCACCGCGATCACGCTCTGGGTCGCCGACGTGGCCACCGCCTCGGCGCGGCAGGTCACCGCGCGCCCCCTCAACGGCGTGCTGGGGAGCCCCTGCGAGTGGGTGACGGCGGCCCGGATGGCGTGCCGCTTCATTCCCGACGGACGCGGCGCGATGCCCGCGCCGAGCGCGGTGCCCAGCGGCCCGATCGAGCAGGAAGCGAGCAGCGGACGGAATGAGCGGGCGGCGACTTACCAGGACCTCCTCAAGTCACCGGCCGACGAGAGGATCTTCGCGCACTTCGCCTCGAGCCAGCTGGCCCTCGTGTCGCTCGACGGGAAGGTGACCCCGCTCGGCGCGCCGGAGATGGTGAGCCGCGTGGACGCGAGCCCCGACGGCCGGTACCTGCTGGTGGCGGTGATCCACCCGCCGTTCTCGTACCAGGTGCCCCTGAACTACTTCCCGACGCGCACCGAGGTGCGCGACCTCGAGGGCGCCGTGGTGCGGCTGGTGTACGACCGCCCGCTCGTGGAGCGCGTGCCGTGGCGCGGCGATGCGACGATTCCGGGGCCGCGCGCCGTGTCGTGGCGCGGCGACGCGCCGTCGACGCTGGTGTGGACCGAGGCGCTCGACAATGGAGACCCCGAGGTGAAGGTTCCGCGCCGTGACCGCGTGTCGATGCTCGACGCACCGTTCACGGGCGCACCGCGCACCCTGCTCGAGACCGAGTGGCGGGCCGGGGTCATCGCGTTCGGGAGCGGCACGGTGGCGATCGCCGCCGAGAGCCAGCCCAGGGAGCGGAAGACGCGGCAGTGGGTGATCGACCCGGGCGGTGTCGCCGCGCCGCGGATGTTGTGGGAGCGCTCGACCGAGGATCGCTACGGCGACCCGGGCGCCTTCGCGATGGTCCGGAACGCGAACGGCCGCACCGTGCTGTTCCTGTCGCCCGATGGCGCCTCGGCGTACTTGACGGGCAACGGAGCGGGAGCCGAGGGCGACCAGCCATTCGCCGACCGCGTGGACCTCGCGACGGGCCGCAAGACGCGCCTGTTCCAGTCCGCGGCGCCCTACTACGAGACGACGGTGGCCTGGCTGGATGCCAAGGGCGAGCGCCTCCTGACCCGCCGCGAGTCGAGGACCGAGGTGCCGAACTACTGGTCGAGGGACCTCGTGCGCAAGGTCGCGCCGCGCCAGCTCACCAAGTTCGCCGATCCCGCGCCCCAGTTCGCGGGGGTGACGTCACAGCTGATCACCTACAGCCGGGCGGACGGGGTGAAGCTTTCGGCGACGATCCACCTCCCCGCCGGCTACGACAAGGCGAAGGACGGCCCGCTGCCGTTCTTCCTCTGGGCGTACCCGCTCGAGTACCGGTCGCGCGAGGCGGCCAGCCAGGTGGTGGGGTCGCCGTACCGGTTCGTGCGGCCGACCGGGGCGTCGCACCTGTTCCTGCTCACGCAGGGCTACGGCGTGATGGACAACCCGACGATGCCGATCGTGGGTGAGAACGGAAAGGAGCCGAACGACACCTACGTGGAGCAGCTGGTGGCGAGCGCGAAGGCGGCGGTGGACACGATCGTGGCGATGGGCGTCGCCGACCGCGACCGCATCGGCGTGGGCGGCCACTCGTACGGCGCCTTCATGACGGCCAACCTGCTGGCGCACACGCGACTCTTCCGGGCGGGGATCGCGCGGTCGGGGGCATACAACCGCACGCTCACGCCATTCGGCTTCCAGGGCGAGGACCGCACCTTCTGGGACGCGCCGGAGCTCTACAACGTCATGTCGCCGTTCAACAACGCGCACAAGATCAAGGACCCGATCCTGCTGATCCACGGCATGGCCGACGACAACACCGGGACCTACCCCATCCAGTCGGAGCGGATGTACGCGGCGCTGAAGGGGAACGGGGCGACGGTGCGCTACGTGCAGCTGCCGGCCGAGGCACACGGATACCGGGCGCGCGAAAGCGTGGGGCACACGGTGGCCGAGATGGCGGCGTGGCTGGACAAGTACGTGAAGCCGAAGGGGAAGAAGGTGTCGGCGGACTGACGGCGAAAGGCAGATCCCTCGCTGCGCTCAGGACGACCTGGGGCGGCGCAGCACCCGTCCGGGGCGCGCCGCCGTCATCTCGCCCCTGGACACGACGACGCCGCCGTTCACGATGACGTATTGAATGCCCGTCGGGTACACGTGGGGCTGCTCGAACGTCCCGCCGTGCCCGACGGTCGCGGGGTCGAACACGGTCACGTCGGCGGCGCAGCCGGCCCTGAGGCAGCCGCGGTCGGCGAGGCCAAGCCGCTTCGCCGGGAGCGACGTCATCTTGCGCACCGCCTCCGGCAGCGTGAGCACATGCGCCTCGCGCACGTAGGTGCCGAGCACGCGCGGAAAGGTGCCGTAGCTGCGCGGGTGCGGAACGCCGATGCCGGGGCGCGTGAGCGAGCCGTCGCTGGCGATCGCGGTGAACGGGTCCCGCATGATGCGGCGCACGTCGGCCTCGTCCATGATGTGGTACACCATCGACGCGCCTCCCCTGAGCTCCCCCTCGAGCACCAGCGGCGCGGCGGCCTGTGCCGTCGTCGCGACGCCGCGCTGCTTCGCCCAGTCGAACAGCGTCTTCCCCTCGAGGTCGCGCTGCCAGCCGACGCCGGCGAACTGCACGCGCCGGATGTCGCCACCGCCGCGGTCGTGCTCGAGCAGGTCGGCGATGCCGCGAACGATGCTGTCGCGGAGCGCGGGGTTCGCCGCGCGCTTCGCCAGTTCGGCGCGCCCGCCGGCCAGCGCCCACGGCGGGATCAACACGGCCAGCGCGGTGGAACTCGCCGTGTACGGGTACTGGTCCTGCATGACGTCGGTGCCGGCGCGGCGGGCCGAGTCGGCCATGTGGAGGGTGACGGTGCTCCGGCCCCACATTTCCCTGCCGATCGCCTTGTGGTGCGTGAGGACGACGGGGACGTGCGCGCGCCGGCCGATTTCCAGCGCCTCGGCCACGCCGTCGAGGAGGCCGAGCCCTTCCTCGCGAAGGTGCGACGTGTAGATGCCGCCCGAATCGGCGGCGGCCTGGGCGAGGGCAACGACCTCGTCCACCGTGGAGTAGTAGCCGGGGACGTAGCGCAGCCCGGTGGAGAGGCCGAAGGCGCCGTCGTGCATGGCCTCGCGCACCATCGTGACCATCTGCGCGAGCTCGGCGGCGGTCGGCGCGCGGTCGGCGGTGCCCATCACGCGGGTGCGGATCCGGTTGTGCCCCGTGAGCCAGGCGACGTTCATGCCGAGGGGGAGCCTCGCCATCGAGTCGAGGAAGGTGCCGAATGGCGAGGGGCCGCCGCCGTCGGGCCCGCCGAGGGCGAGGGTGACACCCTGGCGCACCTCGCTGGCGGCGTCGGGCATCGCCGCGAGGGGCTCGATGTGTGCGTGCAGGTCGATGAAGCCCGGGGCGACGGTGAGGTGGCGGGCGTCGATCTCGGCGCGGCCGCAGCCGGCGGGGAGGGGCGTGCGCGAGACGGCGGTGATGCGGGCAGCTGAGATGGCGACGTCGGCGCTGATGGCGGGCGTACCCGTGCCATCGAGGACGGCGCCGTTGCGGATGACGAGGTCGGCGGGGCACGGCACCTGGGCGAGGGCGCGCGGCGGAGGGGCCGGACGCCCATGAGATCTCCCGATGCCGCGAGCTGCGGGCGCTTCGCTCGAGATGACGGCAGGGGCGGCGAGCCGCGGCACTTCGCTAGAGGTGACGGCGACGGCAACCGCGGCGGCGGTGACGAGGGGGAGGCGAATCATGCCGCACGAAGCTGCACGCAGGAATCGGATTGTGCGAGGTGCGCCCGCGGCACAAGGTTGCGGCGCTCCACCTCGCGCCACGACGCCCTGGAGGGCGGCATGACGCAGCAGCCCGACCCGACACCGGCGGTCCTCGCACGCGCGCTGCGCCACGCGGTGCGCTTCCTCCGAGACCTCGACAGGGCGCCGGTGGCGGCCGCGGCCACCGTCGCCGGCCTGCGGGCGCGATTGGGGCGGGCCTTTCCCGAGCGGGAGACGGACGCGCTGACGGTGACCGACGAGCTGGTGGCCGATTCGGAGGGGGGACACGACGGGAGCGCCGGCGGGCGGTTCTTCGGCTGGGTGATCGGCCGGTCGCCGCAGCGGCACTCGGCGCCGACCGGCTCACGTCGGCGTGGGACCAGAACGCGGGGATCTGCGCCTGCGGGCCGGCCGCGGCGGTGATCGAGGAGGTCGCCGGGGCGTGGCTCAAGGACGTGCTCTCGCTGCCGGCCAATGCGAGCTTCGCGTGCGTGACCGGCCGCCAGATGGCGCACGTCACCGCCCTCGCGGCGGCACGCCACGCGCTGCTCGCGCGGCGCGGCTGGGATGTGGAGCGCACCGGCCTCGCCGGCGCCTGGGTGCACGTGGTCGGCGCCGCACCGGGCAAGCATGTCGTACCGGGCGTCGTGCATCGTGGAGCCGGAGCGGGCGCGCGACGCGCTGGACTGGAACCCGGAGTCCTCGCGGCGCGCGCGCGTTGCCGCGTACGCCGCCCTGCGCGAGCTGGGACGTGACCTCGTGCGCGAGATGGTGGGCCGCTGTTGCCGGCACGCGGCGGCGATCGTGTCGGGGATCGGCGCGCTGCCGGGGGCGGAAGTGGCCTGGGCGCCAACGCTGAACCAGGGGCTGGTGTGCTTTCGCGACCTGCGCGCGGGCACGACGGAGGAGGACCACGACCGGCGGACCGACGAGGTGGCGGCGAAGGTGCTGGCGACGGGCGAGGCGATGCTGTCGAACTCGACGTGGCGCCGGCGGCGCTGCACGTGCGTGGGCGTGGTGAACTGGCGGACGAGCGAGGGCGACGTGAGGCGAACGGTCGAGGCGGTGCGGAGGGCGCTCGGCGGATGGGGCTGCTGCTGATGCGGCCTCCCGACTTCGCGCCGCTGCGCCGCGCTGCGCTCGAGATGACGGGCAGGAGCAGATCCTTCGCGGCGCTCAGGATGACACGCTGAGCAGCGCCGCGAGCTCCTCGACTCGCACCGCCCTGCGCTCGCTCACCAGGCCGCTCGCCTGCGCCGCCATGCCGAGCACCTCGGCCGGGCTCCTCCCCGCCGCGCGCAAGTCGCGAATGCCGGTGTCGCGATTCGCCTTGCTGAGCTTGGCGCCCCCCGGGTGCCGGATGAGCGGATGGTGCAGGTACCGCGGCGGCGCGGCGCGGCCGAGCAGCCGCGCCAGGGCCACCTGCCGCCCGGTCGAGCCAAGGATGTCCTCGCCTCGAATCACGACGTCGACCTGCTGATCGCGGTCGTCGACCACCACGCACCACTGGTACGTCCAGTCACCGTGACGGTCGCGCACGAGCAGGTCGCCGCACTGCTCGCTCGGGCGCTGCCGCTGCGGGCCGAGCCGCAGGTCCACGAAGGCCTCCGCACCGTCGTCGAGCCGCACCCTGCGCGCCGCCGTCGCCTCGCGCGGCACGCCGCGCTCGCGACAGGTGCCGGGGTATCGGGTCTCCTCGTTCATCGCGCCGCCTGCCACGGCGGCGATGTCGCGGCGCGAGCAGGTGCAGGCGTACACGCGGCGGGCCTCGTCGAGCGCGTCGAGCGCGGCGGCGTAGCGCGCGCCGTGGTCGGACTGGCGGAAGTCGAGGCGCCCGCCGGGACCACGCCCGTCGTCGGGCACGAAGCCGAGCCACTCGAGGTCGTCGAGGATGTCGCGCTCGTGCTCGGCGCGGCAGCGGCCGCGATCGTGGTCCTCGATGCGCAGGAGCACGCGGCCACCGTGGGCGCGGGCGAGCCCCCAGACCCAGATCGCGTTCACCACATGTCCCAGGTGCAGCCAGCCGGTGGGCGCCGGCGCAAAGCGCGTGCGCCATGGGCGGCCGAGCGCGGTAGCGAGCCCGGCCAATGCGGCGAATGCCGTCACTTGCGGCGCTTCGCCCCGGCGGTGCGCATCCGGTCGAGGTCGGCGAGAAGCGCGTCGGGGCGCATCGGCCGGCCGAGGAACTTCACCAGCACGTCGTGCGACGGCACCGACGTCCCGAACTGGTAGAGCGCGGTGCGCATGCGAGCGTACCAGGCGGTGTCGCCGGCAATCCAGTCCCCATGGCGGGCGCGATACGTCGCACGGACGTCGGCAATCAGGAAGGCGCCGAGGGCGTAGTTGAGCATGTACCCGGGGAGGTCGAACAATTGCGCGCGGGCGGCCCACCACGAGCGTTCGGGATGCGGCCTGATGTGCAGGTAGCGGCTGGTGATCGCCGTCCACGCGGCGTTCGGGTCCGCCGCCGGGGCGCGGTGCATGCGAATCTCGAACAGCGCCCAGGCCATGTCGAGCATGATGCCGCCATAGCGGCCACGGAGCCCCGACACGGTGTCGGTGTGCGCGCCGAGCCAGCGCTGCTGCCAGGCGGGTTCGTACACGTCGAGGGCGACGATGTCGGCGAGCCCCTCGGTGAACGGGTCGCTGTCGGGCCAGTCGGCGTACTGCGGCCGGGCTCGGATGCCGGCGATGTGGACGGCGTGGCCGACCTCGTGCGCGAACTCGTTGAGGTTGAACAGGCCACCCTCGCGAAAGGTGGCGACGATGGTGGGCTCGCCCGGCAGCCAGCCGTCGCGCGTCCACCGCGGCCGGTCGCCGAAGGTCGTGTACGACAGCGGCTTCTTGCCGGGGCGCGGGTCGGTGTCGAACCAGACGTTGAGCGCGGCGAGGTCGGCGCCGAGGGCGGCGTAGTAGCGCTCGACGATCGGCCGCATCTCCCGCTGCGCCACGCGACCGGCGAGGGTTCGGCTCGCGGCGCCATTGATGTAGTACCAGTCCCACGGCTCGATCAGCGAGTCTGGCGTGGCCCGGCGCCAGGCGTCGAGGGCCCGCACCAGCCATTGCTCGGCCTGCGCCGGGGTCAGGCCCAGCTCGCGGGTGCGGGCGTTCACGGGGAGGCTGTCGGACTTCCACTTTCGCGCCAGCGCGCCAATGAGGGTGCGCCAGGGGCTTCGCGCGTCGTTCGCGCCGTTCATGGACCGCCACACCTGGTCGAGCGACAGCCAGAGGGCCTCGCCCTCCAGCGGGTCGCCCTCGCGCTCGAGCCGGCCGAGCACGGTGAGGCGGTCGAGCGTGTCGTTGCCGAAGCGGATCGTGCGCGCCGCGCGGCTGTAGCAGGCGAGGATGCGCGCGGTGAGCGAGTCGATGCCCTTGTCGCCGCCCGCGAGGGCGTCGGCGTCGTAGTCGCACCGCGGGTCGCGCGCCACGACCGCCGACGCGCGCGGCGGCAGCGGCTTGAGGTGCCGCGACGCCGCGGCGTACAGGTCGAGCAGCGCCTTGCGCTCGGCGGGGGCCAGCGCGCGCGGCGGGATGAGCGCGTGCACGGACTGCAGCGAGTCGAGGGCCTCGGCGTAGCGCGCCTCGAGGGTGTCGAGGGGAACGCCGTGCACGCTGGTGTCCGCCCCCATCGCCCGCGTGAGGTCGACCTGGTCGAGGAGGCGCCGGGCCGTCTCGAAGCGGTACTCGGCCAAGTGTATGCTCGACCGCGTCCAGGCGGGGGCGGAGTCACGCGGTGCCTGCGCGCGCAGGGCGCCCGGCGTGTGCGCCAGCAGGAGGGCGAGCGCCGCGCACACGAGCGCCGCACGCGGGGCGCGCGCGGCGACGGGTGCCGGCCTGGCGAGCCGGTCCCGCCGGCAAGTCGTCGTCATGTCATCGCTTGAGGAAGAGCCGCCCCGGATCGAGGACGTCGCGCAGGAGGCGCACGTCCTCGGCGGAGGGAGGCGCGACCGGCTGGAGCGAGGCGCGCACCACGAGCGGCCAGCCCACGCGCTCGCGCACTCCGTCGGCGGTGACGCCCGGGAAGAGCGCCGCGAGCTCGAGCTCCCCCGAGCCGGCGTTCGCCTCGAGCACGCCACCGTCGGTGATCACGCGCACGGGGCCGGCACCCGGGTGGCCGAGCTCCCGGCGCGTGCGACCGCGCGATCGAAGCCCCGGCGTGGTGATGAAGTCGACCTCGGCGGGGAAGGCGCGCGGCGACAGGGCGCCGACCACCAGCGTACGGCGGGCGTGGATGGCGATCTCGGTGGCGCCGCCGCTGCCGGGGAGTCGCACCCGGGGCCGCGCGTAGTCGCCGATGGCGGTGGTGTTGATGTTGCCATGGCGGTCGACCTGCGCCCCGCCGAGGAAGCCGACCTCGATCCGCCCGCCCTGCAGCAGGCACTGGAAGGTGTCGGCCATCGACGCGACCATGAGGGCGCCGGTGACCAGTGCCGGATCGCCGATCGACACCGGCAGCCGCTCGGGCACCGCGCCCACCGCCCCCGACTCGTAGATCAGCACGAGGTTGGGCGCGTGCGTGGCGCGGGCGAGGTTGCAGGCGAGGTTGGGGAGCCCGATGCCGACGAACACCACCTCGCCGTCGCGCAGCTCGCGCGCGGCGACGACGGTCATCAGTTCCTGCGGCGTGTACGGCGCGGCGGCAACCATGGTCAGAAGCCGTAGTTCACGCCGGCGGCCATGCGCACGTCGGCGGCGAGCCGCTCGCGCAGCCCGGGCTGTTTCGCGAGGTACGCCGCGCGATCCGGCAGGCCGAACACCCACTCGTCGAGCCAGCCGCGCAGGCGCCGCTCGTCGCGCCCGATCGCCTCCCACGCCACGTAGAAGTCGTTGTCGCGGTCGTAGAAGCCCTGCGCGTAGCTGGGATGCGCCCCCCAGGGCTCCCGCACCACGGCGTGCACCACCAGTCCGGGGATCAGCGTGCGATTGGGGTCGGCGCGAATCACCTCCTCCGTCACCAGTTCCTCGCAGACGACAATCACGCGCCGCGCCGCGAAGGCCGCCTCCTTCTGGGTGCCGAGGAGCCCCCACACCTGCGCGTTGCCGCTGGCGTCGGCGCGCTGCACGTGCACGATCGCGACGTCGGGGTTGAGGGCCGGCACCGCGGCCAGCTGCTCGCCGGTGAACGGGCAGGTCACGGTGCGGATTTGCGGATTGACCGCCGGCAGGTCGGTGCCGGCGTAGTCGCGCAGCGGCCAGAAGGGGAGGTTGGCGGCGCCAGCCGCGAGGCGCGCCACCATGCCGAAGTGCGAGTACTCCTCGATCTCGAGCGGCGGGTCGCTCACCTCGACGGCGCGGCGAAAGGCGAAGAGCGAGCCCGCGCCGGGGTTGCCGGCCCAGCTGAAGACGAGCTTTCGCGCGCACCCGGCGGCGATCATCTGGTCGTACACGAGATCCGGTGTGAGGCGGCAGAGGGTGAGGTCGCGCCGCCCCTGCCGGATGATCTCGTGCCCGGCCGCGAAGCAGATCAGGTGGGTGAACCCGTCGATGACCACCGAGTCGCCGTCGCGCACGTGCGCGGCGATCGCCTCCCGCATCGACACCACCTTGCCCGATGCGGTCACTTCGCGGCGGCCTCCGTCGTGGCCTCGGCGATCGCCTCCTCGAGGACCCGGAGCCCGATCGTCACGTCGCCGGCGTCGATCACCAGCGGCGGCGCGAGCCGGAGCGTGCTCACCCCGCACGAGAGCACGAGCAGCCCCTTCTCGAACGCCTTCCGCTCGATCGCCTGCACCAGCGCCTTGTTGGGCTCGCGGGTGGCGCGGTCCTTCACGAACTCGATGCCGAGCATCAGTCCCTGCCCGCGCACCTGGCCCATGGTGGGGTACTTCGCCGCCAGCGCGTTGAGCCCCGCCAGCAGCTCGGCCCCGCGGGCGGCGGCGTTGGCCATGAAGCCTCCCTGCACGAGGTCGAGCGTGGCGAGCGCCGCGGCACAGGAGACCGGGTTGCCGCCGAAGGTCGAGCCGTGCGAGCCGTTCTCCCAGGTCGACACCGACTCGCGGGCCACGATCGCGCCGAGCGGCAGCCCCGAGGCGAGCCCCTTGGCGAGGAGGAGCACGTCAGGGGCGACCCCCTCGTGCTCGCAGGCGAACATCCTCCCCGTGCGGCCGATCCCGCTCTGGATCTCGTCGAACACGAGCACGATGCCGTGCCGGTCGCAGAGCTGCCGGATGGCGGTGAGCCACCCCGGCGGCGGCACGACGTAGCCCCCCTCGCCCTGGATCGGCTCGACGAAGATCGCGGCGACGTCCCTCGGGTCGAGGTGCCGGCTCAGCAGGTCGTTCTCGATCGCCGACACGCAGGCCAGCTGGCACGAGGGAAAGGTCTTCGAGTACTCGCAGCGATAGCAGTTGCCGAACGGCACATGGTGCACGTCGGGGAGGAGCGGGCCGAAGCCGCCGTGCTGCCGCGACTTGCTGCTGGTGAGCGAGAGCGCGCCGATCGTGCGCCCGTGAAAGGCCCCCTTGAAGGCGACGATCGCGGTGCGGCGCGTGGCGTGCCGCACGAGCTTGATCGCCCCGTCCACCGCCTCGGCGCCGGAGTTCGAGAGAAAGACGCGCTTCCTGCCGGGGCCCGGGGCGAGGCGCGCGAGCCGCTCGCAGATTGCCGCCATCCCCTCGAAGTAGAAGTCCGAGCCGCAGATGTGCATGAAGTTCGCGGCGGCGTCCTGCACCGCCTTCACCACCGCCGGGTGACCGTAGCCGGTGGAGCTCACCGCGATCCCCGCCATGAAGTCGAGGAACCGGTTGCCGTCCACGTCCTCGACCATCGCGCCGCGGCCGCGCGCGATCACCAGCGGGTACTCCTTGATGTAGCAGGGGCTCGTCCACTCGGCGTCGCGGGCCACGATCGCCTGCGCGCGCGGCCCCGGCGGGCCGACGACGATGCGGGGATAGTCGTGTGTGGTCATGGGAGGGGCGGTGGTGTCGCGTCAGGTCGTGAGGGCGTCGAGGGCGGTGCGAAGCCGCGAGCCGATCTCGGCGCACTCCGCCTCGGTGATCGTGAACGGTGGCGCGAGCATGAGGATGTCGCCGTCGCCGCCGGGAAGGTGCCCGGTGTTGGGCCAGACCACGAGCCCGGCGTCGAGCGCGGCCTGCGTGGCGTGCTCGGCGAGCTTCGCGGCGCGCGGCACCGGCGCGCGGGTGTCGCGGCCGGCCACGAGCTCGACGCCGGCCAGCAGCCCGATGCCGCGCACGTCGCCCACGAGCGGGTGGCCCCGTACCGGCGCGAGGGCGTCGAACAGGCAGGCCGACATGCTCGCGACACGCTCGACGAGTTCGTGCCTCGCCAGGTGGGTGAGCGCGGCGAGCCCGGCGGCGCACGCCACGGCATGGTGCGAGTAGGTCTGGGCATGCACGAGCCCGCCCGACCCGGCGGCGAGCACGTCGGCAAGGCGCCGGGGGGCGACGACAGCCGACAGCGGCGCATACCCGCCGGCGATCCCCTTGCCGTACACGATGAGGTCGGGGACGACGCCCGAGTGGTCCACCGCCGACCAGCGGCCGGTGCGGCCGGCGCCGCAGAGCACTTCGTCGGCGACGAGGAGGACCTGGTGGCGGTCGCAGATCTCGCGCACCCGCCGCAGGTACCCCGGCGCCGGCACGCTGGCGCCGGTGGACGAGCCGCCCACCGGCTCGAGGATGAAGGCCGCCACGGTCTCCGGCCCCTCGAGCTCGATCGCCTGCTCGAGGGCCGCACCGCTGCAGGCGTCGCACAACGGCGCGCGGCCGCCGCAGTCGCAGCGGTAGGCGTACGGCGCGGGCACGCGCGGTACCTCCACCAGCCAGTCGCGATAGAGGGCGCGATAGTGCTCGCGGGCCGACGCCGAGAGGGCGAGAAGGGTGTTGCCGTGATAGCCGGGGGTGAGGGCCAGCACCTTGTGCTTGCCCGCGTACCCCGACTCGACCCAGTACTGTCGCGCCAGCTTGAGCGCGGCCTCGATGGCCTCGGAGCCGGAGCCCAGGGGATAGACGTAGTCGAGGTCGCCCGGGGCGAGGGCCGCCAGCGCCTCGGCAAAGCGCTCCACCGGCTCGTGCGTGAAGCGCAGCCCGCTCACGTAGGCGAGGGTGCGGGCCTGCGCCGACAGCGCGTCGGCGACCTCGCGCACGCCGTGGCCAAGGTTGGCGACGAAGGCACCGCCGGCGGCGTCGAGGTAGCGGCGGCCGTCCTCGTCCACGAGCCACGCCCCCTCCCCGCGCGTGACGAGGGGAAGGGCACGGCTCAGCGTGCGGTAGAAGACGTGGCCGTTCGGGTAGCGGTGCGAGGGCATGGCGGGAGCCGGCGGGCGGCCCATGGAGGCGCCACGCGGCGGTGAGGGGAGCCGACGGGGCCCCTAAAGGTGTGCCGCTGCGCGGGAGCGGTGCCAGAGGCATATTGCCGCGACTTCACCGGTTCGCCGTCGCCCTCGCCCACAACCGTGTCCTCCATTCCCCTCCGCCGCGCCCTGCCTGCCCTCGCCCTGGCCGCCGCGGCCCTGGCGCCTGTCCCCGCCGCCACGCAGGCCGCACCGCTGACGCCGGCGCAGCGCGGGGCGCGCGACATCCTCGCCGAGCTGATCAACATCAACAGTTCGTCGGGCACGCTGGGTGTGGGTCGCGCGGCGCGAGCGATGGCGGCGCGGCTGCTCGCGGCCGGCTATCCCGCCGCCGACGTCGCCGTGATCGGCCCCACCCCCGAGGTGATGGGGCTGGTGGTGCGCCTCCACGGCCGCGGCCGCGATCGCAAGCCGATCCTGCTCATGGCGCACCTCGACGTCGTCACGGCGCTCCGCGCCGACTGGAGCTTCGACCCGTTCGCCTTTCGCGAGGCTGACGGCTGGTACTACGGCCGCGGCTCCGACGACAACAAGAGCGGCGTGGCGACGATCATGGCGAACCTCGTGCGGTGGAAGCGCGAGCAGTGGGTCCCCGACCGCGACATCGTGGCCGCGTTCAGCGGCGACGAGGAGACCGACGGGAGCTGGATCCGGTGGATGCTCAAGAACCACCGCCCGATGATCGACGCCGAGTTCGCGCTCAACTCGGACGGCGGCGGCGGCGGACTCAACGGCGGCAAGCCGGTGACGCAGGCGGTGCAGGCGAGCGAGAAGGTGTTCGCGAACTTCCGGCTCGAGGTCACCAACCCCGGCGGGCACAGTTCGGTGCCCCGCGGCGACAACGCGATCACCGAGCTCGCCGACGCCCTGTCGCGGGTGGGGCGCCACACCTTCCCGCTGCGGCTGAACGAGGTGTCGCGGGCCTTCTTTCGCGCCAACGCCGAGACGCAGCCGGCGCTCGCCGCCGACATGCGCGCCGTGGCGCAGCCGGTGCCCGACAGCGCCGCGGCGGCGCGGCTCTCGGCGGTGAACCCGTACTTCAACTCGGTGATGCGCACCACCTGCGTGGCGACGCGCCTCGCCGGCGGGCACGCCGACAATGCGCTGCCGCAGCTGGCGACGGCGCTGGTGAACTGCCGCATGGCCCCCGACGACCCGCCCGATTCGGTGCAAGCCACCCTGCAGCGCCTCGCTGGCGACAAGGTGAGGGTCAAGCTGGCGTGGGACGTGGTGACGAGCCCCGTGTCACCGCTGCGACCGGATGTGCTGGGCGTGGTGGAGCGGCTGACGAGGGAGCAGTTCCCGGGGGCGGTGGTGACGCCGGAGATGTCGACCGGCGCGACCGACGGGCTGTTCACCCGCAACGCGGGGATCCCGACCTACGGCGTGTCGTCGGTGTTCGGCGAGATCAACGAGCAGTCGCGGGCGCACGGGCGCGACGAGCGCGTGGGGGTGAAGGCGTTCCACGACGCGGTGCGGTTCTGGTACGACATGGTGAAGCAGCTGGCGGGACCGGGCGTCACGCCGTGACGGCGCTGACCCGCACTTCCGTCCCGCTGAACCCCGCCGTCCCGCACAGCGCATCCACCCGCTGCTCGTCCGTGAGGTCGTTGATGCTCACGCCGGCGTGGGCCCGCGCCACGCTCTGCCCCGTCCCCGGGCGGTGATGCCCCCAGCCGTGCGGCAGGCAGACCACGCCCGGCATCATCGTCTCGCTGACCTCGACCTCGCACTCCACCTCGCCCACCCGTGAGCTGACCCGGGCCCGCGCGCCATCGGCCAGCCCGCGCGCACTCGCGTCCGACGGGTGCATGTACAGCGTGCACATCCGCCTGCCGCGCACGAGTCGCTCGCTGTTGTGCATCCACGAGTTGTTGGAGCGCAGCTCGCGCCGACCGATCAGCGACAAAGTGCCCGACATGGTGCCGTTGCGCGGTGCGGCGAACGCCGCCAGTCGCGCCTCGAGCCGCGGCAGGTCGGCCACCACCGCCTCGGGCACCAGCGCGATCCGCCCGTTCGCCGTCTTGAGGCGCGCCGGGAGCATCGGCACCAGGGCGCCGAGGTCGACGCCCGACTTCGCGCGCTCGAGCTTGACGAGGGTGAGGCCGTCGCCGTTGCCGGAGGCCTTCGCGCCGTACGGGCCCGCCTTGAGGGCGCGATCGACGAGCCCCCGCGGCGACAGCCGCCGCATGATCCGCGTCCGCCAGCGCGCCTTGAACCCCGCCCACCCGCCGCCGGCCTGCATCCGCTCGGTGAGCGCGCTCAGGATCCGCCAGTCGGGCATCGCGCCCTTCGCCGGGGCGAACAGCGGCGGCGAGTAGCGCGCCGTGTTGCGCACCGCGAGCGCATGGAAGGTGATGTCGTAGTGGTCGCGCTCGAGCTGCGACACCGGCGGCAGGATCAGGTGGGCGTGCCGGGTCGTCTCGTTCAGGTAGAAGTCGATCGACACCATGAAGTCGAGCTTCGCCAGCGCCCGCTCGAGCCGCGCGCCGTTGGGCGTCGACAGCACGGGATTGCCGGCGTGCGTGACGAGCGCGCGCACCTGGCCGGGCCCGGGCGTCTCGATCTCGTCGGCGAGCGTCGCCACCGGCAGCTCGCCCATGAACTCGGGAAGCCCGCGCACGCGGCTCTTCCAGCGGCCGATCTTCGCCGACGAGTACATCCCCCTGCCGGCCACGGGATCGATCGCCGGCTTCGTGAACATCACACCGCCCGGCTCGTCCACCCGCCCGGTCACGAGGTTGAGCGCGGTGATCAGCCAGCAGGCGAGCCCGCCGAACTCCTGCATGCTCACCCCCACGCGTCCGTAACACGCCGCGGTCTCGGCCCGCGCGAAGTCGCGCGCGATCGCGCGAATGGTCCCGGGGGCGATCCCCGTCGCCGGCGACACGCGTTCCGGCGTCCACGGCGCCACGAGGGCCCGCAGCTGCTCGCCGCCGTCGGCCAGGGCTCCCGCCCGCGAGTCGCGCGCGAGGCTCTCCGCGAACACCACGTTGAGCAGCGCCAGCAGCAGGAAGGCGTCGGCGCCGGGCGCGATGAAGTGGTGCGTGTCGGCGTGCTGCGCCGTCTCGGTGCGGCGCGGATCGACCACCACCACCTTGCCGCCGCGCTGCTGGATCGCCTTGAGCCGCTTCACGACGTCGGGGGCGGTCATCAGGCTGCCGTTCGACGCGTGCGGGTTGGCGCCGAACATCAGGAGGTGCCGCGTGCGGTCGATGTCGGGAATCGGGATCAGCAGCGGGTGGCCGAACATCGTCGCCGCCGCCACGTGGTGCGGCAGCTGGTCCACGCTCGTGGCGCTGTACCGGTTCTTCGTGCGCAGCGACCGCACGAAGTCGGGATAGTAGAGCATGGCACCGAGCGAATGCACGGTTGGGTTGCCGGCAAAGGTCGCCACGGCATCGCTGCCGCCGGCCCGCTGCGCCGCCCGCAGGCCGCTGGCGGCGAGGTCGAGGGCCTCGTCCCACCCGATCTCCATCCACGTGGCGCCCTGCCGCTTCATCGGCCGCCGGATCCGGTCGGGATCGGTGTGCAGGTCGGTGAGCGCGACCGCCTTGGGGCAGATGTGCCCGCGGCTGAACGGGTCATCGGGATCGCCGCGTATCGACGTCACCCGCGGCCCGTCGGCCTCGATCACGAGCCCGCACATCGCCTCGCAGAGCGGGCAGGCGTGGTGGTGCCTGGTGCCGGCCGGGGCCGGCGCCGCGGGGGCACGGGGCTCGGTGGCTGGGGTCACGGTCGCGGTCATCTCATCCGCCGGTGCCGAAGGTGTCGCAGGCGCGGGGGTCCCCGCTGGTGAGCCCGCGCCGGAACCAACCCGCGCGCTGCTCGCTCGTGCCGTGCGTGAACGACTCGGGGCGGACGTCGCCGGTGGCCTGCCTCTGCAGCCGGTCGTCGCCCACCGCGCTCGCCGCGCGGAGCCCCTCCTCCACGTCGCCCTGCTCGAGAAGGCGCCGCTGCTCGGTGCTGTGCGCCCACACGCCGGCGAAACAGTCGGCTTGCAACTCGAGCGCGACGCTCAGCCGGTTGGCCTTCGACCGGTCGGCCTCCTGCGCACCTCGCACGCGACGCTCGGTGCCCATCAGGTTCTGGATGTGGTGGCCGATCTCGTGCGCGATCACGTACGCCTGCGCGAAGTCGCCCGGGGCGCCGTAGCGCCGGGCGAGGTCCTCGAAGAAGCCGAGGTCGATGTACACGCGCTTGTCCGCCGGGCAGTAGAACGGCCCCATCGCCGACTCGGCGTTGCCGCACCCAGAGCGCACGGCCTGGCGAAAGAGCACCAGGCGCGACTTCTCGTACTCCTGCCCCGCCGACTTGAAGACCGCTCCCCACACCAGCTGCGCGTCGTCGAGCACGAACGACGCGAGGTGCCGTGCCGTCCGCTCGGCCTCGCCCTCGGCCACCGTGCCCCCCGCGCCGGGAGTGCCGGTCGCGACCGCCGGCACGCCGGCATCCCCGCCGCCGTCGCCCAGCAGCCCGAGAAAGTCCTGCTTGAAGACGAGGCTCAGCACGATCACGACCAGCAGGCCGCCGAGCCCGAACCGGTTCATCGGCAGCCGGATGCCGCGACCGCCGAAGGCGCCGCCCCCCGTCTCGCCGCGACGATCCTCGACGTCCTGCGATTCGTGGTCCTGGTCGTAGCGCATCGTGTTCCGGTGAGCGTGTGGATGTGCCCTAGCGTGAGCCGGCGGGAACCGCCACCGGCCCGCCCGCCAGCTGCCGGCCCACCGGCAGCGAGCGGATGCGCTTGCCCGTCGCGGCGAAGATCGCGTTCGCGAGCGCCGGCGCGACCGGCGGCACCCCCGGCTCGCCGACGCCGCCGAGCGGGCCCCCCGAGTGCACGAGGTGCACCGCCGTGTGCTTCGGCGCCTGCGACATGCGCAGCACCTGGTAGTTGTTGTAGTTCGACTGCACCGTGCGCCCGTTCTTGTACGTGAGCTCGCTGGTGAGGGCGTTGGAGAGCGACATGATCACCGCCCCCTCGCACTGCGACCGCACGCGGTCGGGGTGCACCGCGTAGCCGCAGTCCATGGCGATGTCGACACGCGGAATGGTGACCTCGCCCTTCGGCCCGACCTTCACGTGCACGACGCTCGCCACGTAGGTGAGGAAGCTGCGGTGCACGGCGACGCCCATCCCCTCGCCCCGCGGCAGCTTCTTCCCCCAGCCGCTCTCCTTCGCGACCGTCTGCAGCACGCGCCGGTGGCGGGCGATGTCGTTGGGGTGTTCCTCCCACTTGGCGCCGTAGTTCCCGACCGGGTTCACCGTGCCCGTCTTCGTCATGTCGAGCACGCGCTCGGGGCCGAGGGCGGCGAGCAGGAACTCCACCGGGTCCTTCCCCGCCGCGTGCGCCAGCTCGTCCATGAAGCAGCTGATCGCGAACGCCTGCGGCACGTTGCTCACCGAGCGGTACCACCCGATGCGCGAGTGGGCCGGCGCCTTGCAGACCTCCACCCGCACGTTCGGCACCTCGTACGGCATGTCGAGCACGCCGAGCGAGAGCTCGCTGTCGGTGTGGTACTCCTGGTTGGGCGCGAACACCGAGCTGATCGGCGGCGACGCGATGCGGTGGCGCCAGGCCACGATCTTCCCGCTCGCGTCGAGACCGGCCTCGAGGCGCTGCAGGCTCACCGTGTGCGGGAAGCCGTTCTGGATGTCGTCCTCGCGGGTCCAGACGACCTTCACCGGCGCCCCGGTCTCGCGCGAGAGGAACGCCGCCTCGCACGCGTAGTCGGGCTTCGACTTGCGCCCGAAGCCGCCGCCGAGGAGCGTCACGTGCACCGTGACCTTCTCCTTCGGGATCTTGAGGAAGGCCGCGATCGTGTCGCGCGAGGCCTGCGGGTTCTGCGTGCAGGTCCACGTCTCGCAGGCGTCGCCGGTCACCTTCGCCACCGCCGCCGGCGGTTCCATGGGGGCGTGCGCCAGGTGCGGCGCGTAGTACTCGGCCTCCACCTTCCTCGCCGCGCCGGCCAGCGCGCCGCCCGCGTCGCCGAGGTCGCGCACCTTCTTGCCCTCGGCACGCGCCGACGCCTCGAGCTCGGCGCGGTACGCCACCGAGTCGTAGCTGTCGTTCGGGCTCGCGCCCCACGTCACCACGAGCTTCCTGCGTCCCTCGATCGCCGCCCACGTGCTGGTGGCCACCACCGCCAGCCCGCCCAGCGGCAGGAAGGCGCTCGGCATCGGCGCGCCGGGGATCTCGATCACCTTCTCCACGCCCTTCACCTTGAGCGCGGCGGCCGCGTCGTACTTCGCCACCTTGCTGCCGTACACCGGCGGGTGGAGCACAACGGCGTACTTCATGCCGGGCATGCTCGCGTCCTGCCCGAACACGGCCTTGCCGGTGAGCACGTTGCGCAGGTCGTAGCCCGGCACGTCCTTGCCGATCAGCCGGAACTGCGACGGCTGCTTGAGCACCACCGGCTGCGGCACCGGCAGGGTGCGCGCGCGGGCCACCAGCCTCGCGAACGGGAGGCTCCGGCCGCTCGCCGCGTGCACCACCGTGCCGCTCCTGGCGGCCACGGCCGACGCGTCCACCCCCCACTCGGCGGCGGCGGCCTGCTCGAGCATCATGCGGGCGGCGGCGCCGGCGTTGCGGAACTTCATGTACGACCCCGAGCGGATGCTCGTCGAGCCGTCGGTGTTCTGGTCGCCGTACTTGTTGTCACCGATTCCCTGGTCGAGCTGGATTGTGGCGTAGTCGGCCTCGAGCTCGTCGGCCATCACCATCACGAGCGCCGTGCGCACCCCCTGCCCCATCTCGGAACGGTGGCAGGTCACGGTCACGGTGCCGTCGTCGGCAATGCGCAGGAAGACGCTCGGCTCCCACTCGCCGGCGAGGGGCCCGTGCTCGTGCGGCAGCTCGAAGGCCTCGAGCCGCCGCACCCCGGCCGACGTCGCGGCGAGCACGAGTCCAGCCTTGGCCAGCGTGCCGATGAAGGCGCGGCGTTCCATGGTCGTGGTCATGTCAACGCCCTCCCATGCCGCTCGCGGCGGCGTCCTTCACGGCGGCCCGGATCCGCTGGTAGGTGCCGCAGCGGCAGAGCACCGCCGACATCGCCTTGTCGATCTCGGCGTCGGTGGGCCGGGGCGTCTCCTTGAGGAGCGCCGCGGCCGCCATCATCTGTCCCGTCTGGCAGTAGCCGCACTGCGGCACGTTGGCGGCGGCCCACGCCTTCTGCACCGGATGGTCGCCGGCAGCGCTCAATCCCTCGATCGTGGTCACCTTCTTGCCGGCGAGCGCCTTCATGGGCGTCACGCACGCCTGCACCGCCGCCCCGTTCACGTGCACGGTGCAGGCGCCGCAGGCGGAGATGCCGCAGCCGAACTTCGTGCCGGTGAGCTGCAGCTCGTCACGCAGGTACCAGAGCAGCGGCTGGGCGGGGTCGCCGTCGTAGGTGCGGGGGGTGCCGTTGATGGTGAGGCGCATGGGCGGGTCCGGAGTGGCACGGGGATGGGCGGAACCGGGCACCCAAACGATAGGGTTTCGCGGGCGCCCCGGATAGGCGTCCGGCCCTCGCGCCGGCCCTGCTCAACCCCCAGAATTGCCCGCGCGTAACTGCCTCGTACCGCTCGCGGTCCCGCCGCCCGTCCGGCCTCGCCGCAACCGCGCCGCCCCTACCCTGCTTGGAGCTTCCATGCGCCGCCTGCTCGCCGCCCTCGCGCTCGCCCTCGTCGCGCGCACCCTTCCCGCCCAGACGCCGATGGACTCGGCGAAGCTCGCCGCGCTCAAGGCCGAGGCCACCGCCAGGATCGACGGCAAGGCCAAGATGATCCAGGAGATCATCGACCAGGTCTTCTCGTTCGGCGAGCTCGGCATGCAGGAGTTCGAGACGTCGAAGTTCCTCACCGGGATCCTCGAGCAGAACGGGTTCAAGGTCGAGCGTGGCGTGGCCGGCATGCCGACGGCGTGGGTCGCGCGCTGGGGGACCGGAAAGCCCGTGATTTCGCTCGGCTCCGACATCGACGGCATTCCGCAGTCGGGGCAGAAGCCCGCCGTCGCCTACCGCGACTGGATCGTCCCCGGCTCGCCGGGGCACGGCGAGGGGCACAACAGCGGCCAGGCCGTCAACATCGCCGCGGCGATCGTGGTCAAGGAGATCATGACGCGCGAGAAGTTGCCGGGCACGCTGGTGCTCTGGCCCGGCGTCGCCGAGGAGCAGATGGCGGGGAAGGCGTTCCTGGTGCGGGCTGGCGTATTCAAGGACGTGGACGTGACCCTCTTCACCCATGTGGGCGACGACCTCGGCGTCAGCTGGGGGCAGAGCGGCTCCAACGCGCTGATCAGCGCCGAGTTCCGGTTCAAGGGGCAGAGCGCGCACGCCGCCGGCGCCCCGTGGCGCGGCAAGAGCGCCCTCGACGCCGTGATGCTGATGGGCACGGCCTGGGAGTACAAGCGCGAGCACCTCGAGCTGCCGCAGCGGTCGCACTACGTGATCAGGGACGGCGGCGACCAGCCCAACGTGGTGCCGAGCACGGCGAGCATCTGGTTCTACTTCCGCGAGCGCGACTACGAGCGGACGATGGCGCTGTTCGAGACCGGCAAGCGGATCGCCGCCGGCGCGGCGATGATGACCGACACCAAGCTCGACACGATCATCGTCCTCGGCTCGGGGTGGAGCGGGCACTTCAACAAGCCCGTGGCCGAGGCGATGTACAACAACATCAAGCAGGTGGGGGTCCCCAAGTGGGAGGCGGCCGACGTGGCCCTCGCCAAGGGGCTGCAGAAGGAGCTCGGCGTCGCCGACACGGGGCTGCGCACCGGAATCGGGCGGCTCGACGGGCCGGCGCTGGTGCGCATGGGCGGCGGCAGCGACGACATCGGCGACGTGGCGTGGAACCTGCCCACGATCACGCTGCGCTACCCGAGCAACATTCCCAACCTGCCGGGGCACAACTGGGCCAACGGGATCGCGATGGCGACGCCGATCGCCCACAAGGGCGCGGTGGCGGGGGCCAAGGTGCAGGCCATGACGCTGCTCGACCTGCTGACGCAGCCGAAGATCGTGGCCGAGGCGTGGACGTACTTCCGCGACGTGCAGACCAAGGACGTGAAGTACAAGCCGTTCATCGCCCCCACCGACGTGCCGCCGATCTGGCTCAACACCGAGATCATGGCCAAGTACCGGCCCGAGATGCGCAAGTTCTACTACGACCCCAAGAAGTTCCGGACCTACCTCGAGCAGCTGGGGATCAACTACCCCACGCTCCGGGACACGACCAGGGCGCAGCCGCCGCGGGTGGTGCCGTGAGCGCGAACATCGGTCAACCTGGGCGCAGCGAAGGATCTGCTTCTCCCTGTCATCCTGAGCGCAGCGAAGGATCTGCTTGTGCCGCAAAGCAGGCCCTTCGCTTCGCTCAGGGAGACACGCGTCGCTGGATCTCATGGACGCACGCACTCTCCGCCGCGCTCCTCTGCCTCGCCGCGCTGGCCCCCGCCCGCGCGCAGGACCCCCGCCTCGACCGCCTCAAGGCCGAGGCCCTCGCCAAGGTCGACGCCCGCGCCAAGCAGGTCCAGGAGATCATCGACCAGGTCTACTCCTTCGGCGAACTCGGCATGCAGGAGTTCGAGACGTCCAAGTACCTCACCGGCATCCTCGAGCAGGCCGGCTTCACCGTCGAGCGCGGCGTGGCCGGCATTCCCACCGCCTGGGTCGCGCGCTGGGGCTCCGGCAAGCCCGTGATCGCCATCGGCTCCGACATCGACGGCATCCCCAAGTCGAACCAGAAGCCGGCCACCGCCTACCGCGACTCGATCGTGGGCGGCGCGCCGGGGCACGGCGAGGGACACAACAGCGGCCAGGCGGTGAACATCGTCGCCGCGCTCGTGCTCAAGGAGCTGATGATCCGCGAGAAGATTCCCGGCACGATCATGCTCTGGCCGGGCGTCGCCGAGGAGCAGCTCGCCAGCAAGGCCTTCCTCGTGCGGGCGGGGATCTTCTCCGACGTCGACGTGAACATCTTCTCGCATGTCGACGACGACCTGTACGTGAACTACGGCCCCGCCCCGTCGCTGGCCCTCGTCTCCGCGGAGTTCCGCTTCACCGGGCAGAGCGCCCACGCCGCCGGCGCCCCGTGGCGCGGCAAGAGTGCGCTCGACGCCGTGATGCTGATGGCCACCGGCTGGGAGTACAAGCGCGAGCACCTCGTGCTGCAGCAGCGCTCGCACTACGTGATCAAGGACGGCGGCGACCAGCCCAACGTCGTGCCCAGCACGGCGAGCATCTGGTTCTACTTCCGCGAGCGCGACTTCGCCCGCACCAAGGAGTTGTTCGAGACCGGCAAGCGGATGGCGCAGGGCGCGGCGATGATGACCGACACGAAGTTCGAGGGGGCGCGGATCATCGGCTCGGCGTGGAACATCCACCAGAACAAGCCGGTCGCCGAGATGATGTTCGACAACATCAAGCGCGTCGGCATGCCGACCTGGGACGCGAACGACCAGCGCCTCGCCCACGCCCTGCAGAAGGAGCTCGGCGTCCCCGACTCGGGGCTGCGCACCGTGGTCTCGCCGCTGCGCACCCCCGCCGAGGCCCTCGCCCTCGCCACCAGCATGGGCTCCGACGACATCGGCGACGTGTCGTGGAACGTCCCGAGCGTGACGCTGCAGTACCCGAGCAACGTTCCCGGAACGCCGGGGCACAACTGGGCCGACGGGATCGCCATGGCCACGCCGATCGCGCACAAGGGCGCGGTGGTGGGGGCCAAGGTGCAGGCGCTGTCGCTGCTGGACCTCTTCCTGCGGCCACAGCTGGTGGCCGACGCCAAGGCCTACTTCCGCGACGTGCAGACCAAGGAGGTGAAGTACACCTCGTTCCTGGCGCCCACCGACCAGCCGCCGACGTTTCTCAACGCCGAGATCATGGCGAAGTACCGGCCGCTGATGAAGCCGTTCTACTACGACGCCAAGAAGTACAAGTCGTACCTGGAGCAGCTGGGGATCACCTATCCCACGGTGCGCGACACGGTGAAGGGGGTGAATAGGGTGACGCCGTAGGGTTGTGTTTCAAGGGTCGGGGTGGAACGGGAGCGCTCTGGGAGTGTAGGGGCGGTGCGAGACTTGGCCCGACGGGCGAGCGCGCCTGACCTGTCGACTCTGTCTGATCGAGGCAAACGGCCGTGGCCGCGCGTACTGCCCGTCCTGAGCAGGCCACCCCCAGCTCGAGGGTCCGGAGACCGGCCGCTCGGCACAGCCCCTTCGAATGCTGGGACGAGTCGTTCTGCGTTGCGCATTAGTCGCGGAGGCGCTAATGTTCACTTGGGCCGACGATGGTCCGATCGATGGCAATGCGGAGTCGTCGATTTTGCGTCAGCGTAGCGCGCTTCAGATACTCAGCGCTCAGTTGCGGTCGATCGCACTAGTGAGCGCAGTGGGCGTGACGGTGGGAGCGTGTGAGCGCTCGCTTGCGCCCGGCTCCGGGTCAAACACCCCGCTTCCGTCGCCAGCGCCGATCACGACCGTTCCGGCGTCGGCGCTCTCGGGTGACGCACTCGCGGCGCTGGGTCCGGATGGCCGGTTTGCCCGAGCCGCCACACAATTGCCTGCGCCATTCCCGATCATGACCTCGTTCGAGGCTGAATCGGTAACCACGGCATGGTGGCGTGTCTGGGGAGGAGCGGCTCGCCTGGTCATCGGAGATGATCGCGGCGCTCCGGTCTCGCTCACGCTGACTCTGTGCGGCCCCGCACAGTATGCGGAGAGTTCCGTCGGACCGTCTCCGGACACCGCGACAATCAGGTTTCGCATCCGATGGGGTCCGCGATGGGTCGTCACTCTATGTGACGGAGCCGAACAGGTGGCAGTCGTCGCAGTCGCCGCCTTCGCGTCTCCCCTCGCGGGTGCGGGCCTGATCGGGCCCGCCGACACGCTGGTGGATGTAGGAATCGTCTTCCAGGGTATTCCAGTCGGCGTGCGCTACCCGATGAATCCCGAGGAAGCCGCAGCGCGCGCGGCCGCGCTCACCGGGAGGCGTGTCGACTCCCTGCCGCGATTGGTCTTGGCGCGACCAAGCTTCGTGCAGTGGCTGGCGATGTGGAGTGTGTCGCTCGATTCGGCAGTGAGCGTTCGCGGGCTGACGACCGGCAGGGTTCGCGCGCGACAAGTTCTTTGGTACGGCCTGATACCCTCGGCACGGTGGCTCATGACGGTCGCTGATCGTACGAGCGAGTCTGACTATGGCCCCTACTTGACCGGCGACACACGGCGCCTGCCCGATGGATCGCTTCGTGTCGACTCCGTCTTGCTCGGGCGATTGCCGGTTCCCTCCTTCGCGCAGAGCGAGGCCGTCGCTCTCGTGGTGCCTGTTCCGTCCTGACACGTCTCGTTCTCGAGCACCCTGACGCGCACGCGCCGCATCACTGAAGGTCAGGCCCCCAGCAACCCCGCCACCCGCTGCTGCAACCCCTCCGGCGTCACCTCGCGCGCCGGCACCGCCGCACCCACCACCAGCCCGACCCGGCTGAACCACCCGCGCCGGAACGGCTTCACCATCGCCACACCCCGCTCCACCCGCGAGAAGAACGACCCCCACAGGTTCTCGAGCGCCATCGGCACCACGGGCACCGGGTGCGTCGCCAGCACCTTCATGATCCCGCCCTTGAACTCGTGCAGCGCCCCGTCGCGGGTGATCGCCCCCTCGGGGAAGATGCACAGCAGGTCCCCCGCGTCGAGCACCCGCCGCGCCTCGGCGAACGCCCGCTCGTACATCGCCGGGTCCTCCGCGCGGGGCGCCACCGGGATCGCCTTCGCCAGGCGGAACAGCGTCCCCAGCACCGGCATCGCGAAGATCCGGTGGTCCATCATGAAGAAGCTCGGCCGCGGGCTCGCCGCCATCAGCAGCACCGGGTCCACGAAACTCACGTGGTTGCAGACGAGGATCGCCGCCCCCTCGAGCGGGATCGCGTCGTCGCCGCGAATGCGGAACCGGTACACCAGCCGCGTCAGCACGAACGCCACGAACCGCAGCAGGTACTCGGGCACGAGCAGGAAGATGTACGTCGCCACCACCGCGTTCATGATTCCCGTGAACAGGAACACCTCGGGCACCGTGAACCCGGCCTTGAGCAGCCCCCCCGCCAGCACCGCGCTCACGATCATGAACAGCGCGTTGAGGATGTTGTTGGCGGCGATGATCCGCGCCCGGTGCGTCGGTTGCGACCGCAGCTGGATCAGGGCGTACATCGGCACGCTGAACAGCCCCGCCGACAGCGACAGCATCGTGAGGTCGGCCATCACCCGCCAGCTCGCGCCGCGCGACACGAACTCGCGCACTCCCAGCAGCTCGTGCGCCGGCGTCGTCCCCGCCACCGCCGCCGTCGCCAGCCAGAGGTCGATCGCGAACACGCTCATTCCGATCGCCCCCAGCGGCACCAGCCCGACCTCCACGTGGCTCGACAGCACCTCGCACAGCAGCGACCCGGTGCCGATGCCCACCGAGAAGACGACCAGCAGCAGCGACGCCACCTGCTCGTTGCCGTGCAGCACGTCCTTGGCCAGCGACGGGAACTGCGCCAGGAACACCGCGCCGAAGAACCACATCCACGAGATCCCCAGCAGCGACCGGAAGACGACCACGTTCTCCCCCGCCAGCCGCAGGTTTCGCAGCGTCTCCGTGACCGGGTTCCAGTTGATCACCAGCGCCGACTGCGTCACCGGCGACGCCGGCACGAACTGCGCCGTCGCGCGGCCCGCCACCGCCAGCAGCAGGCACGCCCACCCGGCCAGCCGCGCCCCCTCGCCCTGAACCGACACCAGAAGCCCCCCCGCCACGTTGCCGAGCAGGATCGCCACAAAGGTGCCCATCTCCACCATGCCGTTGCCGCCGGTGAGCTCGCGCTCGCCAAGGTGCTCCGGCAGGTAGGCGTACTTGACCGGCCCGAACAGCGTCGAGTGCAGCCCCATCAGGAAGACGCACGCCAGCAGCACCGGCACGCTGCGAAACACGAAGCCGGCCGCCGCCGCCGCCATGATCCCGATCTCGAGCCACTTCACCAGCCGCGTCAGCAGCGCCTTGTCGTACTTGTCGGCCAGCTGGCCGCTCGTCGCCGAGAAGAGCAGGAACGGCAGGATGAACAGCGCCCCGATCACCAGCCCCGCCAGCGCCGGCGGCAGCCAGCTCACCTGCAGCTGGTAGGTGACCAGCACGGTGAACGCGAATTTCAGCAGGTTGTCGTTCGCCGCACCGAGGAACTGCGTCCAGAAGAAGGGCGCGAACCGGCGCTGCCCCAGCAGCGCGAACTGGTTCGGGTGCTCGCTCACGCGGGACTCGCCCAACGCGCCCTCACGCCCCGGCGGCGGGAGTCGCCGGCGTTCCGGCCGCGCGGCGCGCCGCCCCCCGGCGGATGGCGTAGTACACCGCCGACACCGCCATCAGCCCGCCGAGCGGCTTCCACTCGCTCGCCTGCGCGTTGGCCAGCAGCGCGATCACCAGCGCGCACCCCAGCAGCGGCACCGTCGGCCCGCCGGGGATCCGGAAGCCCCCCTCGGCCCGCGCCGCCGAACGCCGCTCCTTGAGCACCGCGAGGCAGATGGCGAGGTACACCAGCAGCAGCCCCGCGCTCGCCAGCGCCGCCAGCCAGACGAAGCCCCCCACCGTGGCGAAGAACCAGGTCGCCCCGCCGTACACCGCGATCGCCGCGTACGGCGTGTGGAACCGCGGGTGCACACGAGCGAGGAACTCCGGCAGCTGCCCGTCGCTCGCGGTGGCGTACAGGGTGCGTGGCATCGACAGCAGGTCCCCCGCCACGCATCCCGCCATCGACAGCACCGCCGCCAGCAGCAGCAGCGTCCGCCCCCATGGGCCCATGGCGCGCGTGGCCGCCGTGACCAGCGGCGCCGCTCCCTCCTTCGCCAGGTCGGCGCCGAGCACGCCCTGCGCCGCAACGTGCACGGCGAGGTAGATCAGGATCACCCCGGCCGTGCCCGCCATGATCCCGCGCGGCACGTCGCGCCGCGGGTCGCGAATCTCGCCGCTCGGGCTCAGCGCCGTCTCCGCCCCCGTGAAGGCGAAGAAGAGCACCAGCGACGCCTTGCCCAGCGACTCCAGCGAGGGCAGCCCGCCGCCGAACACCGCCGCCGGCTGGATGCTCGGCAGGCACCCGATCACGAACACCGCCAGCGGCACGAGCTTGATGATCGTGAGCACCACCGCCACCCGCGCCCCCTCGCGCGCGCCGGCGACGTTGGCCGTGATGATCGTGCCGAAGAAGGCCGCCAGCACGAGGGCGCGCGCCACCGGCGTCCCCGCCGCCGGCCAGATGCTCGCGATCGTGTCGGCCAGCGCGGCCGCGATCGCCGCGTCGCTCAGCACGCCAAATGTGAACCAGAGCAGCACCCCGGCCAGGAAGGCCACGAACGGCCCGAAGGCATGCTCGATGTAGGCGTACCCGCCCCCCGAGCGCGAGATCGTGCTCCCCAGCTCGGCGAAGCAGAGCAGCACCAGCGCCATCGCCGCCCCGCACACCAGGTAGGCGTAGATCGCGGTGGGCCCCATGATCGACGCCACCACCGCCGGCAGCACGAAGATCCCCGAGCCGACGCTCAGGTTGATCGCGTTGAGGGCGATCGTGTTCGGCCCGATCACCCGCCGCAGCATCGTGTCGGAGCCCCGCGGCTCCCGCGCCTGCAGGATGACCTCCGTCATGGCAGGCGCAGCGAGAGGCAGCTCAAGCCGCCGTCCATCTTGCGAAACTCCGACATCCCGAGCTCGAGCGGCGCGAAGCCGCGCCGCCGCAACTCCCCGAGGAAGCGCGGGTAGCCCTCCGCCACCAGCACGCGGTCGTTCACCCGCACGCAGTTGGCCGCGTACGCCTCCGCCGGCGGCACGCGCAGCACAGGCTGCCCCGCGAGCGCGGGGTGCGCCGCCAGTTCGTCGATCGCCACCAGCAGTTCGTCGTCGATCGACACGAGACCGCTCTTGAGGTGAAGGATGGAATCGATGCCGCGAATGTCGATCGTGCTCGCGGTGTACCCCGCCGGCGCCACGAAGGCCGCCAGTTGCCGCGCCCCCTCCCCGTTGGTGCGGTGCGAGATGCCGATGAACAGGTGCCGCCCGTGCTCGCACACGTCGCCGCCGTCGAGCGTGCCCGGCGCCACGATCTCGCGCACCATGCAACCGGCGCCCATGGCCCGCGTCGCCGCGTCGCGCACGCTCGCGACTTCCCCCAGGCGGCTCGCCGCCCCCGGGCGCGTGAGCACCGCCACCCCCGGCACGATCACCGCCGTGTCTTCAATGAATGTCGCGTCGGGAAAGGCCGGCTGCGGCGGCAGTGCCTCGACCGCCAGCCCGCAGGCCCGCAGCGCATCGCAGTACGCCGCGTGCTGCGCCATGGCACAGGCCACGTCGGGGGTGCCGAGCGATACCGACGTCAGGCCTTCGGCGAAGTTCGGCGTGGGCGGGCGGACCAGCGCCCGCGTGAAGCGGTGCGAGCTAGTCAACGGCGACAAGCGGGTCCTTCGCTGCGCTCAGGACGACGATGGCGCTCAATTCCCGCGGCTCGCCGGCTTCCGGTAGTCCAGCGCCGGCTTCTGCGTGCCGAGCACCGTGCTCCACGTGAAGCCGGGACCGCGCTTCTGCTCGAACTCGGCCCGGGCCGCCGCGATCAGCTGCGCGTTGGTGAACAGCTCGGCCGCGGTGAGCGCCATCGTCTTGGCCGCGACCATCATTCCCTTGGCGCCGATCGTCATCCCCCCCGCCGCCACCGCCTGCCACGAGTGCGCCGAGGTGCCGGGCACCCAGGTCGCCGCCTCGAGCTGCACCGTGGGCACCGTCCAGCTCACGTCGCCGACGTCCGTCGACCCCATTTGCGAGCCGCCGAGCTTGAGGGGCGCCACCTTGGCCGCCTCGGCGATCGGCACGATCGAGTTCGGGTAGCTCTTCTGGATTCCCTCGCCGAAGGCCCGCTCCTCCGCGGTGTACGGCACCCCGCCCACGCGCGCCAGGTGCCCCTGCATCACCCTCGCCAGCGTGTCCACGATCAGCAGGTTGTACACCGAGCTCACCAGCTGCAGGTCGAAGGTCGTGCCGGTGCCGAGCGCGGCCCCCTTGGCGGCGTTCGTGATCCGCTCCCAGACGTCCTTCACGATCCGCATGTCGTTGTGCCGGGCGAGGTAGTACACCTCGGCGAAGTCGGGGACGACGTTCGGCGCGGCGCCGCCGCTGGTGATGATGTAATGAATGCGCGTCCCGTCGGGGACGTGCTCGCGCAGGAAGTTCGTCATCACGTCCATGACCTCGACCGCGTCGAGCGCCGAGCGGCCGCGCTCCGGCGCCCCCGCCGCGTGCGACGCCACGCCGAAGAAGCGGAACTTCCCCGAGATGTTGGCCTGCGAACTCTGCCCCGTCACCGCGTTGGCGTCGCTCGGGTGCCAGCTCACGGCCACGTCCACGTCCTTGAACACCCCCTCGCGCACCATGTACACCTTGCCGCTCCCCCCTTCCTCGGCCGGCGCGGCGATGTAGCGGAGCGTCCCCTTCACGTTGTTGGCGATCATCCACTCCTTGACCGCCACCGCGGCCGCGAGGGAGCCGGTGCCGAGCAGGTGGTGGCCGCAGCCATGCCCCGGCGCCCCCGGCACGACCGGCGACTTGTCCGGGCTCGCCGCCTGCGAGAGTCCCGGCAGCGCGTCGAACTCGCCGATGATCGCGATCACCGGCTTGCCGCTCCCCCACTCGGCGATGAAGGCCGTGGGCTCCCCCGCCACGCCGACGGTGAGCCGGAAGCCGGCCGCGGTGGCCTCGGCCTGCTGCAGGGCGCTCGACTTCACCTCCTGGTAGCCGACCTCGGCGAAGCCCCAGATCTGCTGCTCGACGCCGACCCAGCGCGGCGTGGCCCTGTCGAGCGAGGCGAGGAGGGCGTCGGCGCCGCGCAGGGCGGGGCGCGCCGGCTGGGCCGCGAGGGGGAGGGCGGCGAAGGCGAGGATCGCGAAGGGGCGGGCGCGGTGGCGCATGAAGCGTGCGGGACGAGGGAGGTCGCGAATGACGCGGGGCTGACGCGCGACGATATCACTTGGGGCACGGGGGCGCCATCCGGGGAGGGCGCCATGCTAGCCAGACTGGCTTGCGGAAGTCTCCGACTCTGGCTAGACTAGCTAGAAAGCGCGGATCCCTCCCCACGCCCCCCCCTGCCGGAGCCCCGATGGCCACCTGGACCCTCGAACAGGCCAAGAACTCGTTCTCCGAGGTCGTTCGCCGCGCGCTCCGGCACGTGCCGCAGGTCGTCGAGCGCGGCGGCCGCGACGCCGTGGTCGTGATCGCCCGCGAGGACTACGAGCGGCTGCTCGCCCCCCAGGGACTGGTCGAGTTCATGCGCGGCTCGCCGCTCGCGGCGGCCATGGCGGCGGGTGAGCTCGATGCATCGGCGTTCGTGCGCGATCCCGACTTCGGCCGCGACGTCGCGCTCTGACCGGGGCCGGCGCCGTGCGCTACCTGCTCGACACCAACGTCCTCTCCGAGCTCGTCCGGCGCGAGCCCGCTCCCCGCGTGGTGTCCTGGGTCGCCGGCCAGTCGCCACTCGACCTCGCGATCAGCGCGCTGACCCTTGGCGAACTCGCCAAGGGCGTGGGCACCATCGCTCCCGGCCGGCATCGCGACGCGCTGCAACGCTGGGTCGCGCGCGAGGTGCCGCGACAGTTCACCGGCCGCCTGCTCGACGTCGACGCGCGTGTCGCGACGCGATGGGGGGAGCTCGCGGCGTCGGCCACCCGCGAGGGGCGCCCGTTGCCCGTCATCGACGGCCTGCTCCTCGCGACCGCGGCGGTTCACGACCTCGTGTTCGTCACGCGCAACGAGCGCGATTGCGCAAGCCGCGGGGTCGCGATCCAGAATCCGTGGAGTTAGGGGGGTCGCGGCGGCGCTGGCCCGGACGCTCGTGCCGGAGTGGCCCTTCAATCACACGTGATTGACGCGGGCGAACGACCACGTTCACGATCCGTTGACGCTGCCTCGCGACTCTCCCGGGGTCCCGCAACCCAAGGAGAGCCGCCCCAATGCCCCGCGCGCGTGTCGCCGTCGTTGTATTGGCCCTGATGGTACTTGGCCTGGCCGCTTGCTCAGACAGCACCGCTCCCAACTCCCGAAACCTCGCCCAACTGCAGCTCTACGCCCTCACGCCGGCGACGGTTCGCTCGCTGGTGGTCGAGGTCACGGGCCCCGGGATCAGTCCACCGCTGGTCGTCAACATTCCCGTGGACTCCGTTGGCGTGGCCTCGGGAAGCCTGTCGGTCCTTCCCGGCACGGGCCGGCACGTCGTCGTCTCCGCGCTCGATACCAGCGGGATCGTTTCGCATCGCGCCGACACCACCGTCACGCTCGTGGCGGGCGCCAACAGCACGATAAACCTCGTGCTCAAGCCACTGGTGGCGAGCGTGCCGATCATCGTGACATTCGGCACCGTGCTCATCGACATCACGTCGGGCCCGACCGTCATGGCGGCGGGCGACACGGCGAGCTTCGGGGCCACCGTGACCGGGGTCTTCGGCAGCGTCCCGGCTGACTCGGTGCGCTGGGGTTCCAGTGATCCCAGTGTGCTGGCATTCACGGGGCGACGCGCCACGGCGCTGCGGTCGGGGAGCGTGATGGTGACCGCATCGTTCCGCGGCGCCACGGCCAGCCGTGCGGTCGCGATCACGGCAGCGGTTGTCTCTGGAACCTTCCTCCTGGAACAGACGCGCCCGACGTGCTGCGCGCAGTTGGCGACGTATGCCTTGCCAGCGGGAACGGCGACCGTCACGATCCCGCCCAACAGCGGCCAGGGAGACCTCTCCCCGGACCGCAGTGCCGTGGCGTACTGGCGGCCGTTCGACAATCGGATCTTCCGGGCCGCGGCGGACGGTACGGGCGAGGTCATCCTCGCGTCGGGTGCGGTCAACTATTCGCCGCGCTGGGGGGCCGCCGGTACCATGCTCGTCTTCACGCGCGAGGTTGGCGGCGGCGAGGGCAGTCGCGAGATCTACGTGATGAACGCCGACGGGAGCGGCCAGGTGCGCTTGACGACGAATGCATCCGCCGACGAGCAGCCGCACCTGTCTCCGGACGGCTCCAAGATCGTGTTCGTGTCGAGCCGTGACGGAAACGCCGAGATCTATGCAATGAACAGCGACGGCTCCGGGCAGGTGCGCCTCACCACGGCGCCGGGCTTCGACGGCTCGCCCTCGTGGTCTCCGGACGGCACTCGCATCGCCTTCACCTCGGACCGTTCCGGCGCATTGGAGATTCACACGATGGCGCCGGACGGATCGGGCGTCACGCAGCTGACGTTCGCGTCCGGCAGCCCCCCCGCGCAGGTCGCCCGGTGGTCCCCCGATGGCAGTCGCCTCTCGTTCGTGCGCACGGTTGGCGGCCGGACCGCACCCTGGACCGTGCGCGCCGACGGGTCGGACGCGCAACTCCTGCGGCTCCCGCCAGCGGGAGTGGTGTTCGAGTTCGTGGCCTCGTGGCGCGCGCCGTGACCCCGGCTGTCACCGTCGCGGCGAGGGCACTGGTGCGCCACGGGTCACTGCCGGCGCCCCTCCACGACCTCCACGACAATGACATCGGCCGCGACCCGCTCGGTCGCGTGCCGGCCGCTGCGGTAGTCACGTAGCATCCGTGGCGTCGACGGCGCGCTGTCGCGTCGCACGACGCGCGCCTCCTCGTCCCCCCACGTGGCCAAGTCGTTTCCGTCGCCCCAGCGAGGCGCCTGCAGCGCCCAGTTGGTGTTCGATGCGATCCAGACCGAGCTCGGCTCCGCCGCCATGACGAGAAAGACATGGTAGCGACCGGCGCGCGGCGGCGGCGGAAGGGTGAACGCCGCCGATCGAAGCCCGTTGCGAATCGGCGTCGGAACCGGACCGACCTCGACCCATGAGCGCGCCGGCTCGCCCCAGGTCGGAACCGCCGCCAGCATGACGGCCGCGGCGGCCCATACTGCCGTCGCTCGCAACTGCACGACCCCGCGAATCGTGTCGCCGACATTCACGCGAATTGTCGTCGCCGACGAGTCGATTGATTGCCCGCCCACGGTGCCGGAGAGAATCCGGATCGACGGTCGCACCAGCAGCCGCGACGTGTCGGTTGCCAGCGCCCCGGACCGCGCGCGGACGATCCAGCCGCCTTCGGGCACGGGGAGCTCGGCGGGCGCGCGAAACCCGGGAAACCGGGCGATACCGTCGTGCGTGATCGCCATTCCGCCGGGCCAGTCGACGGTGCCGCCGTCGAGCGTGAGCCGAACGGTGTCTCCTCCGCGCTTCACGCGCCGTCCGCGCCCATCCACGACTTCCGCCACCGGGATCGGCATCGCAAACTGCGTGGTGACGGCGAGCGGGCCCTCGACAAACCGAATCGCCACCGGAGTGGTATCGCCGAGGGCACGAACCGCGACCCAGACACCGGGCAGCAGGATCAGCGGCAGCGCGCCCAGCGCGAGTGTCGCTCGCGACTGGCGCACGCGCGACACCAGGGGCAGGGCGCGCGCTAGCTGCCGTACGCGCGCCGGCGTCGCCCCCTCACCCAGCAGGTCGCGAGCGGCCGCGCCGGCGCTCGGGGAGAGCTTGCCAAGCCCGGCACCTGCGCACCAGCCCAGGAAGAGCAGCCGGAGCCCCTCCTCATCTCCCGCCTGGAGCAGGATCTGCGCCGCCCGCTGCGCCCCGGTTCTATCAGCCGGCGCCAGGTGCCGGCATTCGGCGCGACCCATCGCCGAGCGTGCCCGTTGCACCGCATCGGCGGACGAGGCGTCGAGTAGCGCCGCTTCCAACACATCGTGCGCCATCGCGACCGCGGCTGACGCCGACTCGATCCAGCCCGCACGCTCCAGGCCGCGAATCGTGCTTCGCACGTCCATGTGGGGCATCGCACTCACCAGCACGGCCTCACGAACCGGCGCCCCGGACACGGCCACCAGCAGCGCGAGGTCACGCTCGGCGGGCTCGAGCCGTCGCAGTCGCTCCGCTCCGAGATCAAGGGCGCTCATCCACGCGGTCGTGCGCGCAGCGTCAGGCATCCTCCACTCGCCGCCGGCGAGCGAGACTTGCTGTCTGTCGATCGCCAACTCGAGCACTTCGCGAACGAGCAGCGGCGAACCCGCCGTCAGGTCCTGCAGTCGCGCGACGAGCGACTCGCTGGCCTCGCCGTCCGGCCACCCTGCCACGCTCTCCAGGTATGCCCGCACCTCGGCCGCGGTCCACGGTGTGAGCCGCAGGACGTGCACGTCTGCGGTGCCCGCGGCGCCGACGCGGGCGGCTCCGCGGCGAGTGATGACTAGGAGGACGGCGGCGCCGTCCGCCCGGGAGAAGGCCCCCTCCAGGAGCGTGCGCGACGCTGGATCCATCCACTGCCAGTCGTCGAGCAGGAGTGCGAGCGGGCGACGCTCGGTCACGCACTGCACGAGTTCCGCGATGGCCCACGCCCTCGTGCGCATCCGGTCCGTCTCTCCGCCAGCCTCCGCCGGAGCCCCAGGGTACAGCTCGCGAAGCGCAGGGGCAATTGCGACGAGCGATGCCGCCGCGGTCGCCGAGACCCCCAACGCCCCGCTCAACGAGGCCACGCCCTGCACGACCCGGCTCGCGAAGGCCAGGGGGATGTCGACCTCTCCCGGCCGCGCGCGGGACGAGACGCACAGGCTACCCGCCGACGCCAGGCGCTTGGCGAAGTCCCGCAGGAGCCGCGATTTCCCGAGCCCCGCAGGCGCTTCGACGACCACCTCGCACAACAACCGCGACGTTCGTACACGCTGCCACGACTCGAGCAGCAACGCAAAGGCCGCCTCGCGCCCGATCAGGTCGCCGTCGAGCGGCCCGCGCGCGGCCGGCTCGACGGACCCGGAGGGGCCTCGTTCGATGTGCTGCAGCAGGCGCATTGTCCCGGGTTCGAGCGGGCGCGCCTCGCGCGCAAACGCACTTCTGAGAGCGCCCGCCTCCGCCGTCGCGAGGGCATCGTCGCTCATTGCCAGGGTCGCCTCGAGCACGAGCCGCCACGAGCGCTCCCGGTCCGGGTCGGCGTTGCGCAAGCGCACCGCCACTTCGCGGGCCTCGCGTGCGTTCCCACCGTCGAGCAGCTGTTGTGCCCGGCCGTCCATCACCCCCTTCCACAAGCCATGCAAGTGCTGCCGCTCGAGCTCCGCCCACTGCTCGAATGCCGAGGCGCCCGGCAGTGCAAAGCGATCGAGGAACGGGCCGGCGTACAGCGAAATGGCGCGATCGTACTGGCGCGCGGTCGCCGCTTCCTCGAACATGTGTGCATCGAGGGCGAGCGGCTCGAGTAGCTCCACCACCTTCGCGTCCGCGCGTATCGCGCCTGAGCCCATGCGCGCGCGGAGCTGGGTGAGGACCTGCCGCAGCGATTGCCGGGCGCGCGCCTCGTCCGCATCCGACCAGAGCAGGTCGGCGAGCTGCTCCCGGTGGGCCATGCCGGCCGCGCCGCGCACCAGCCAGGTGAGGAGCGCGAGGGCCTTGCCGCCCAGCGGGAGCGGGCCGCCCGCGCCTTCCAGCCGAACGGCGGAACCGAGCGTTACGAGGTGAAGGAGTCGCGTCATTTCCGTACCAGGAGTGTGGGCGGCGCGTCAATCAAGCGTCAGCACGGGAGGTGTGGCGATGCCGCAGCGATCGCATGGCAAAATGTTTATCCTTCGGCAACTCCAGCTTCAAGGCAGATGACCCGTCCGATTCCACGCGCCTGCGCCCGAGGCGCCCGCTTCCTCCTCCCCGTCGCGCTCCTCGCCGCCGTCTCCGCCCCACTCGCCGCGCAACGGAAGCCCGCCCCTCCCCCCGCCGCCCGCCCCGTCTCCACCGCCGAGATCGACGCCCACCTCCGCTTCCTCGCCTCCGACCTGCTCGAGGGGCGTGCCCCGGGCACGCGCGGCGGGCGACTCGCCGCCGAGTACATCGCGGCGCAGCTCCTGTCGTTCGGCCTCGAGCCCGCCGGCGACAACGGCTCCTGGTTCCAGCAGGTGCCGATCGACATCGTCGGCGCCAGGCGCGAGACGATCCGCGCCACCGCGCGCGGCCGCGCCACCGCCGCCCTGCGCTACCCGGACGACGTGGTGCTCTGGGCCGGCTCGGCATCGCCGCAATCGGCCGCCACGGCGGAGCTCGTCTTCGCCGGCTACGGCGCCAGCGCCGCCGAGTACAAGTGGAACGACTTCAAGGACGTGGACGTGAAGGGGAAGATCCTCCTCGTCCTCGTCAACGACCCGCCGGCCCCCGCCGCCGAGCCGAAGCTCTTCGGCGGCCGCGCCATGACCTACTATGGACGCTGGCCCTACAAGTTCGAGGAGGCCGAGCGGCGCGGCGCGGTGGGCGCGCTGATCGTCCACACCACCGAGCGCGCCGGCTATCCCTGGCACACCGTGGTCGGCAGCTGGGCCAAGGAGCAGCGCATGCTCCCCCGCGACCCGAAGCTCCCGCCCCCGCTCGCCTTCCGCGGCTGGATCACCGACTCGATGGCCACGGCGCTCCTCGCGCAGGCGGGGCTCGACCTCGGCACGCTGCGCACGCAGGCCGAGTCGCGCGACTTTCGCCCGGTGCCCACCGGCATCACGGTGTCGGTCAACTTCGGCAACACCGTCGAGCACCTGCAGAGCGCCAACGTGGTGGGCGCCGTGCGCGGCCACGACCCCAGGGGGCGCGACGACTTCGTGATCCTCTCCGCGCACTGGGACCACCTGGGCATCGGCCCGGCGGTGAACGGTGACTCGATCTACAACGGCGCGGAGGACAACGCGAGCGGCGTGGCGGCCATGCTCGCCGTGGCGCGCCTCGCGGCGCAGGGCCCGGCGCCGCGACGCTCGCTGCTGTTCGCCTTCGTTACCGCCGAGGAGAGCGGGCTGCTGGGCTCGCAGTTCCTCGCCGAGCATCCGCTGGTGCCCCTCACCGCCACGGTCGCCAACCTGAACGTCGACGGCGGCAACCTGCTGGGGCGCGTGAAGGACCTCAACGTCCTTGGCGACACCAAGAGCACCCTCGGCCCGCAGCTGGCGACCCTCCTCAGGCCGCGCGGTGTCCGCATCACCCCCGAGGAGTTCCCTGAGCGCGGCGCGTTCTACCGGTCGGACCACTTCATGTTCGCCAAGGCCGGGATTCCGTCGGTGTCGATCGGCGAGGGGAACGACTTCGAGGGGCGCCCAGCAGGCTGGGGCACGGCGCAGCACGAGGACTACACCTCGCACCGCTACCACCAGCCGAGTGACGCGTACAGTCCACAGTTCGACCTGCGTGGCGCCGCCCAACTGTCGGGCATTGTGCTGGATTTTGCGCGAGTGCTGGCGAATTCCGCCGCTTGGCCGGCCTGGAACGCCGAGGCCGAGTTCAAGCGCCCAGCGCGCAAGTCGGCCATGTAGAAGTTGCGGCAAGGTGTTGTCGCGTCGTGACTTGCCTCACAGGCGGGGCTTGTGCGTCGGACAGGGAGATGACAGGTTGAAGAGCCGGGTCCCCCACTTGGAGTGAGGTCGTCCGGCCCGGGCCGCAAGGCCCATGGTTTCGATCGACTCGGCACGGACATTGCCCGGAGAACGAGTGGAGGACCTGCACGGCGAGTCGCCCCCCGAGAAAGAACCGCGGATCTCATCACGCCTGAGCGCCCAGTCGGTCCTTTCGCGGGAGGAACTGCTGCGCACCGTCGCCGAGGTCAAGACGGCGGCGGAGGAGGAGCAGGCGCGCCTGTCGCACCCGCTCCCCGACCCGGTGTCGTGGTGGCGCCGGCCGCTGGTGGCGGGGCTGTTGGTGGGCGTGGCCGTCGCGGTCTGGGCGGTGCAACTGTGGATCTGGCGGCCGCCCGCGATCGAACGGTCGCCGAGGGAGCGCGATGCCTCGCTGCGCTTTGCGATGGCACTGCAGGTGGCGCGGATCGAGGACTTCCGCGCGGCGAGGGGCCGGCTCCCGACGACGCTGTCCGAAGTGGCGGAAGTGTACGAGGGCATGAGGTACGTGCGGATCGACAGCCTGCGCTACCGGCTGGTGGGCGCGGACAGCAACTTGGTGGTGACCTTCCAGTCCGATTCGTCGTTGCGCGCATTGTTGGGGAGCAGCCTGATGAGAATCCGGGACGCGAAGAAGTGATCCGTCACTCGCGGCGGGGCTTGACCGTGGTGGAACTGCTCGTGGCGGTCTCGATCATCGGGATCCTCACCGGCGTGGCCGCGCCCACCATCCTCGGCCTCCGGCGCTCCTCGGTGTCGGCGCAGGCCATGACCGACCTGCGCGCGGTCGACATCGCCGTGCAGTCGAGTTGCGGCCGCGGGCGGTGCGGCAACTTCAACGTGTCGTCGTCGAGCTCGATTTCGCGCTCGGTCCCGGTGGACCTGAAGGGGTTCCTGCCCCTCGGCTTCAGGTTCAAGACCGACTCGTCGGTGTACGCGATGGAAATGGAGTCGTGGCAGCTCGCGCCGTTCGTCCTGCTCGCCCCGATCTGCGTGCCGGGGGGCGCCGGCTGCCCGGGGAGCCTTGCCGTGGCCACCTGGGAAGAGGACGTCGGGTTCACAAACACCGCCGGCTTCACCGCCCCGCTCACGATCTACGTCACGGTCTCCGTGATCAGCCGGCAGCGCGACGTGGTCGAGGACCTCTACGCGCGGGCCGGCGGCTCGCCGCCGATGTACATCTCGAGCAAGGGCGTCTGGAAGTACGCCTACCCGGTGATGATGGGCGTTCCCGCCACGGGCTGACCCCTCGCACCCCACCGCTTCCCCCCGCGCGGGAAGCGTGCAGTTTCAGGCACCATGACTCCCAACCTGCCAGGTGTGTTCGCGCGCACGCTCGGGCTGGCGTGCTGCCTCCTTGCCGGCGGCGCGCGGGCGCAGCAGGCCCGGCCCGACTCCGGCGGCACCATCCTCCTCCGCCCCGATCGCGTGTGGGACGGCACCGCCGACGCGCCGCGCCCCGGCCTCGTGGTCCTCGTGCGGGGCGACCGCGTGGTCGCGGTCGGCGCGCCATCGGCGGTCGCGGCGCCGCGCGGCACCCGCACGATCGACCTCCCCGGCACGACCCTCATGCCAGGGCTGATCGACCTGCACTCGCACGTGCTGCTGCACCCGTACAACGAAACCAGCTGGGACGACCAGGTGCTGCGCGAGCCGCTGGGCCTGCGCGTGGCGCGCGCCACCAACCACCTGCGGGCCACGCTCATGGCCGGCTTCACCACGCTGCGCGACCTCGGCACCGAGGGGGCCGGCGAGGCCGACTGGGGACTCGCCCGTGCTGTCGAGCAGGGAATCGTTCCCGGGCCGCGACTGTACGTGGCCAATCGTGCCATCGTCATGCGCGGCAGCTACGGCCCCACGGGGTTCGCCCCCGAGGTCACGGTGCCACAGGGAGCCGAGGAGGCGGCGGGACTCGAGGACCTCGGCCGGGTGGTGCGCGACCAGATCCGCCGCGGCGCCGACTGGGTGAAGGTGTACGCCGACTACCGCTGGGGCCCGAACGGCGAGGCCCGTCCCGCCTTCACGCAGGAGGAGCTCAACCGCGTGGTGGAGATCGCGAGCGCGAGCGGGCGCCCGGTGGCGGCGCACGCGGCCAGCGCCGAGGGCATGCGGCGCGCCGCGCTGGCCGGCGTGACCACCATCGAGCACGGCGACGCCGGCACGCCGGAGGTGTTCGTGCTGATGAAGCAGAAGGGGGTGGCGCTCGTGCCAACGATTGCCGCCGGCGACGCGATCCTGCGGTATCGCGGCTGGAAGCACGGCGATCCCGAGCCGACGCGCGTGAAGGACAAGCGCGCCAGCGTGACGGCGGCGATCGACGCGGGGGTGACGATCGCCAACGGCAGCGACGTCGGCGTCTTCGCCCACGGCGACAATGCCCGCGAGGTGGAGCTGCTGGTGGACTACGGGCTCACGCCGGTGCAGGCGCTCCGCTCGGCGACGAGCATCGCGGCGCGCGTGCTGCGCCAGGAGGGCCAGCTCGGCGCGGTGCGCGCGGGGGCGCTGGCGGACATGATCGCCGTGCGCGGCGACCCGACACGCGACATCGCCGCGCTGCGGGCGGTGACGATGGTCATGAAGGGGGGCGTGGTCGCGCACGGACCCTGAGGCTCGAGCGCTGCCGGCCGGTACGACGGCGGGGCACGCCGGAATTCGTCCCGGCGTGCCCCGCGCAGCGGTGGCGAGCGGCGCGCTACCGACGCCGCTCGAACTCGCCCTGCGGCGGACCCATCGGTGCCATCTGTCGGCCGCCCATCATGCCCCCCTCCATCATGCCCCCGCGCATCATGCCGCCGCGCATCATGCCGCCGCGCATCCCGCCCATGCGTGCGTTGCGCATCATCGGGCGCATCGCGTCCACCTGGGCCTTCTGGTCGGCGGTAAGCACCGCGCGTGCGTCCTTGGCCGCCTGCAGGCGGGCGATCGCCTGGTCGATGCGCAGCCTGGCGCCCTTTTCCATCGCGGCGCGGGCGGCGGCGATGTTCGGCTCGCCCTGCATGGCGTCGGCCATGTCGGCCGCGACGCGCAACGCGGCGCCGCGCTGCGGCGCGAGGGCGGCCGTTTGCGACGTGTGGAGCGACTCGAGGCGCTTCACCTGGTCGTCGGTGAGCTTGAGGTGCTCGCGCATGTGCAACAGGTGGGCGGCGGGCGTGTTGCCCGTCGGGCCGGGCGGGGGACCGGGAACGCGGGCCGCTTGCGCGAGCTGGCCTGCGGGGGCGCGACCGGCGCCCGGCTGGGCGAGCCCTGAGGCCGCGGCGGTGAACACCAGCGCGGTGGCGCCGGCGGCGATCGACAGGGTGCGGAACATGGGTGCGCGCTTCATAGTGTCGGCTCCTCTATAAGGACAGCCGTGTGGCGCCGCTCTGGCCGCCTCACTCTTGGCGTCGGGCGGCCGGCCGTTCCGGCCCCCGATCCGCCGGGCATCCGGGAAGACACCCGAGCCCTCCCGAGCGTTAGGGGCCGGGGGGGTGCCACGCGCAACTCGACGCAACGGTCGCCGCGACCGGCGCGGAGACCTGGCGACCCTTCCATCGGGCCCGTGGCGGCATACGACCGGGGCGAGCGATGCCCCAGTCCTTGCGCCACGCCCGGTTACTTCTCCACCATCTCCCTGAGCGCGTCGCGCACCCGCGGGTCGTCGAGCCGCCCGAGCTGCGACAGCACCCGCTTGCGGCGCTGGATCGGCTCGGTGGGCGACTTGGCGATCGCCAGCAGCCACTGGATGTTCTGCGAGCCCCCGGCGTTCACGATCGTGGAGATCAGGGCCTCGCGCTCGCGGTCGCTGTTGAGCTGCGGGTACAGCTCGCGCAGCAGCGTGATGTCGCCGGCGGCGCCGTACTCGTTGCCGAGGCCGCGAATCGCCTCCACCCGCTGCTCCTCGCCGAGGTCGGCCTTGCGGAGCGACGCGCGCAGGAACCGGCGCGCCCGCGGGTCGCCCGAGTTCGCGAGCGACGCGAACGCCTTGCGCGACAGCCAGGCGTCGGGGGTGGCCGCGTAGTCCATCAGCGGCGCGATGCCGTCGCCCCGGTCGAGCCGGGCCACGGCCCCGAGGGCCCCGCTGCGCACCGACTCGTTCTCGGCGCGGTCGCGCACGAGGCCGTCGAGCACCTTGTCCACGCCGGCGGCGCCAAGGCCGCCGGGCTCCGAGCGGCGGCGCGCGAGCCACGAGATCGCGCTGCGGCGGGTTTCGCGGGCACGCCCCTGGTCCCGGGCGAGGGTGGCGAGGGCCGGCGTCATCACCGAGCTGTCGGCCAGCATCGCCGGGAGGATCGCCTCGCGGGCCGGCCGCCCCTCGAGCGATCCCGCGAGTGCCATCAGGTACGACGACGCCTCGCGCGCGGAGACGGCACCGAGGTCGTGCGCGCCACCCGTGTCGGGGCGCAGGGGGCCGGCGCTGGTCTCGACCTTGATCACTTCGCGCGCCGACCGCACGATCACCACGCGCACCGGCCCCTGGGCGCAGGGCTCGTACTGCATCCCGTCCGACCAGTTGCCGAAGAAGCCCTCGTCCTCGACGCGCAGGAACGAGCGGCCGTTTCCGCAGACGCCGGCGCGGGCCGCGAAGTGGAACTGCACCGTGCCGGTGCCGGCGGCGTTCACGAGCCGCTCGAGTCCCTGCCCGCAGGCGGTGGCCGCGCTCGCGCCCAGCACCAGCGCGACACCGAGTGACCGGGAGACGGGATTCATCGGTCGATGATCTCCAGCAGGAGCTTGGTGGTGCGGGGGTCCTTCTTGCGCGTGAGGGCGGAGATGGCGTAGCGGCGGAGCTGGGGGTCGGTGCCGTTGCGCGCGATCTCGATCAGCTTGTCGGTCGCCGCGTCCTCCTTGCGGTTGCCGAGCACGTCGATCAGCTGCTCGCGCAGCGGCCGCTCGGCCACGGTGTCGTAGAACTTGCCCAGCGCCGGGATGTCCATGCTGCGGCCGACGTAGCGCAGCGCGTTGGTGCGCGACTCGAGCGACTCGGCCTCGTTGCGGGCGAGGAGCATCAACCACTGGTTGTTGGCGTCGCCGCCGAGGCGCCCCACGGTCGAGGCGATGCGCGCCTTGACCTTGGCGTTGTCCACCTTTCCATAGATGCCGCGCATCCACGTCGCGTCCTCGGAGGTGGCGCGCTCTGGGTCGAAGGCGTCGAGCACGGCCATGCGCAGCCGCTCGTTGGCGTCGTTGCGCTCCACGAGGGCGCGCATCGCGGTGCGGGCCCGCGGGTTCGGGTGCACGGTGAGGGCGCGCACCGCCGCCCGCTGGATCCGCTCGTCGTCTCCCCTGGAGGCGAGCTCCTCGAGCGCGCCGAGGCCGTCGTCGCCGGGAAGCTTGGGGAGCCAGCCGATGGCGTCCACCCGCACGTCGGCGCTCGGGTCGTTGCGCGCCACCTGGATCAGCGACGCGGTGGCCCCCGCGTCGCGGCGGTTGCCGACGATGAACACGGCGCTGCGCCGCAGGTCGGCCGAGCACTCGTCCTTGCGGCCGAGGATGCGCGTGGCGAGCTTGGCCGCCTCCTCGGGCTCGGTCTGCATCAGCGCGCTGAGGGCCTCGGCGCGCACCGACTGGTCCTCGCGATCGCAATTGTCGGCGCCGGGCGGCGTGTTGAGCGCGCGCTTGACCAGGTCGCTGTTCCCCTGGCCGCGGCTGGCGAGCACGCCGGCAATGCGCGTGGCGAGGGCGAGGGCGTCGGCCTGCGAGCGGGCGCCGGGGTACTTGGCCTTCTGCGCCTCGAGGGCCTGCAACGCCTCCTGCAGGTCGGCGGTGCCGCCGATGCGGTAGAGGCAGAAGGCCTGCCAGTACGGGGAGTCGGCGGCGTACGCCGACGTCGGGAACTTGACCGGCAGTTCCTTGAAGAGGGCGGCGGCGCGGCGATAGTCGCCGCGGTTGAGCTGCTCGCGCGCCAGACGGTAGATCGAGTCGGCCGGGTCGGCGTCGGCCCACGCCTCGCGCGGGTGCTCGGCGAAGGGGCGGCCCAGGCGCACGCCCGGCGACGATGCCGGCAGCGGCGGGGTCACGGGGACCGCCGGGAGGGCACGCAGCGCGCCATCGACGCTCCCCCAGTGCACACGCTCGAGCGCTCGGGTGGACTCGATGGTTGCCACACGGATGGCCTCGCGCGAGCGCTCACGCCACTCGTTGCCCCACGCCCCAAGGGGGCCCGGGAGCGGCGCGACCGCCGGCCGCGCGGCTGGTGCCGGCACGCGATCGGGCGCCTCGGTGGGGGGCGTGGCCGGCGCCGGCGCCACGGTGGGGGCCGGCGGCGCGGCGGGAGTGGGGCGCGCGGGACGAGACGGGCGCTGCGCCACCGCGGCGGTGACGAGCAGGAGCGTCGCGAGCGTGGCCGCGGCGCGGGGAACCTGGTGCGAGATCATTCGCCACCTCCGGCGAGATCAGCGACGGCCGAGCGGATGCGCGGAACAAGTTCGCGCTCCTCGACCGCTTCCTTGATGATGTTGAGGTCCTGTCGGCGCTGCGGCGCGCGCAACCGCGCCACCTGCACCAGCACGAGCTCGAGGTCCTGGAGCAGGTCCTTCATGCGACGGTCGTGGGTGAGCGGCGAGTCGAGCAGCCGCCGCGTGGTGGTGAGCAACTGGCCCGCCTGCTCGGCGAGCTTCGGGTCGCGCTGCCCGACGCCGGCGGCCGACGCCTCGGCGGGCAGCGCGGCCAGCAGGAGCGCGGTGCGGGCGAGCACTTCCTGCGTGAGGCGCTCCTCGGGATCGGGGGTGCGCGACGCGGGAGCCGTGAGCACCTGCGGGCCCGCCGACGCCACCGTGGGGCTCGGCAGAGGCGTGGTGCCGGGGCGCAGCCAGAGCTGGCCGGCGAGCACGCCGATCACGAGCGAGGCGGCGGCGGCAAAGGCCACCATCCCCCAGCCCGGCGCCCGCCGGCGCGGGGCCGCCGGCGAGAGCGCCAGCACCGGCGTGGCGAAGGCGTCGCGCTCGATCCCGGCCCAGAGGGCGTCGAGCGGCGGGGCGGGCGGGGCGTTCCAGGTGTGCGCGGCGTCGCGCAGCAGGACGTCGAGTCGCTCGTCGTCCATCGGGTCGGGAGGTCGGTTGCGGGGCGTGTCGTTCATATGATTGCTCACGGGGGTCAGTTCGGGGCGAAATCGGCGAGGGCGACGCGGAGCCGGGCGCGCGCGTCGAAGACGCGGGTCTTGCTCGTGCCCTCGGCGATGCCGAGGGCGGCGCCGATCTCGGCGTGCGTGTAGCCCTCGATGGCGTGCATCACGAGCGCGATGCGCAGGCTGTCGGGCAGCGCCTCGATGGCGGCGTGCAGGCGGTCGCGCAGGTCGGGGTCGACACGCAGGGGAGTGTCATCGGCGGCATGGTGTGAGGCATCGTCCAGGTCGGTCTCTCGGGCTCGCAGCCGCTTCACCTTGCCCATGGCATTGAGCACGACGGAGACGGCCACACGGTGCACCCAGGTGCCGAAGGCCGACTCGCCGCGAAACTGGCCGAGCTGGCGAAAGACGCGCACGAAGGTGTCCTGCACGAGATCGTTGGCCAGCTCCGCGTCCCCGCACATGCGGAAGCAGAGGCGGTGCACCCGCGGCGCATGAGCGTCGTAGAGGGCGCGAGCAGCTCCCCGGTCGCCGGTCACCGCGAGGGCGACCAGCGAGCGTTCATCGCCAGGTTGCGCCGGCGGTATTCCGGGGGCGGGGCTGTCCATCGGTCTCGGTAGGGTTGGACAGGGACAGGCCGAAAAGCGTTGACGGGGCTGGCTGCGAGGGGTGACGCGGGGCCGGTGGGGCACGCCTGGCGCAGACTCTACACAGCCGCGCCCGAGAGACTGGTGTTGCCGGTGGCCTCGACCGCCATCCAGACGACGAGGAGCACGTCTCCCGGCTCGATCGGCTTGAGGGTCTCAGGTGGGGAATACGGCTCAAGCCCGCGTTCCTTCACGAATTCTGCTATCGCAGCCGTTGTCTCCGACTCCCCGGGCTGTGCAGGCCGGAAGACAGCCCGTAGCGCCCGTTCATCACGTAGCGAGCGGGGTGCCTCCAGGCTCTCCACGAGCCGCTGCTGGACCTCCAGTGTCATCGACTCGGGCCGGAAGCGCCTTACGTGCTCGGCCGCCTGCTTGAAGAGGGGCCGAATGTCTGGCTGAACGTTCTTCGGGTCAGTTGCCTTCGTCCATTCGTCGTAGATGTCGCCTCGCGCCCGTTCCCACGCCACGTACGCTCCAATGCGCAGGTCGTCGGGCAGGACTCGCGGTGTTCCGGCATCACACGTGATCTTCCGAAGACATGCCAGGGCGTCTCGCTCGATTGCACTCGCTGCGGCAGCCGGGACGAAGCGCAGTTGCACCTTCGTGTCGATTCGAGCGCAAAACACATGTCCACGCTCTGGACCGCGCACCAACCCTGAGCCCGCGCCCCAAGGGAGTGACGCGAGCTCGGCACCGCGCTGCTGCAATGCCTTCCGCAATTCCTGCCGGTACTCCTCGCCGGAGTGGGCGCTCGGATCCTCTCCCGCGAGCTCGAACAACGTGGCATCTCCGGCCTTCAGCCGGCGAATCTCCGCCACGTCGTCGGCAAAATCGCGGGCTGCGTGCTCGACGCCCGGTAGGATCTCCGAATCCAGCCCAACGCTCGCGGCCGCCTGTGCCAGCTTGCGCCGAATCCGGTCTTCCAGCTCGAGCATGTCGTCCAGCTGGGCATCCGGCAGGATGCAGGTGATGTAGACATCGCTGTGCGGGCTCCCGATGCGATCGATGCGCCCGTGCCGCTGCACCAGCCGCATCGGGTTCCAGGGCAGGTCGTAGTTGATGATGTTGGCGGCCTGCTGGAGGTTCATGCCTTCCGCGAGGACGTCCGTCGTAAGGAGGATATCGAACTTGTCCTCAGTCCATCCCGCGGGTGCCTCCGACGACTCCGGAGCGAAGCCGTACACCGCGCTCCGCTTCGCGTCGTCGTCGCCAGTGACGCTCACTAAACGACCGCGATAGTCCACCAAGCGTCGGTCCTTCGCCAGCACGGCCTCGAGATGTTCGCTTATCCAATGAACTGTGTCGGCGAAGTAGGAGAAGATGATCACCTTGCGGCGATTCACGATGTCCGCGTCCGTGGATCCACGTTCACGGGCGTTCTTCGCAATCGATGCCAGCTCGCCCACCAAAAGCGCCAGCTTGGGGTCCGTCGCGCGCGACACACTTCGCGCCCGCACCGACAGCGCATCGAGCAAGTCCCGATCGGACTTCACCGCAGCCCGAAGGCGGGCAACGTCGATCGTGCGGGCATCCAGCGGTTCCCCGGCCGACAACAGCTCATCCCACGCCTCGTCGTCGTCCGCCTCCGCGAGCTCCGCCAACAACGCCGAGGAGAGGATCACTCCGCCGTCGATCCCCTGAAGGAAGAGGTCGTGCGATCGTGCCATCCGTTCCAGGGTGAGCGCGAACGCGTGTGCCGATGACTCGAATCGCTTCAGCAACCCCGACCTGATCAGCCCGACCAGCGCGACCTCGCGCTTCTCGACATTCCGGTCACGGCGGAAGATGGATGGCTTGTACCGGGCCAGCGTGAGCGGAGGGTCTCCGTCCTCCGGCTGCAGCACGCGCGCCACCTCATCGAAAAATCCCGGGAGCACATCATTCAGGTCGTACGTTTGCGAGGCGACATTCGGTCGCGGGAAGGTGATCGTGGCGGTGCGCCCGTCGGGCAGCTTGACTGTGTCGTTCGGGTACCACTTCTGTACGAAGTGCCGCGTGCGCCGGACCGTCGTCGCGTCCAGGATGTCGAACAAGACCGCCGGCTTGAGATCGAACGGGTTCTCGCGCACCGCCGCGTCAAACCGGGCGCGGAGGCGTGGAATGCCGATGTCTGCAAATGCCGTATCCTGCCGGATGAAGTACTCCAGTTGATAGTAAAGATCCATCAGCGAATTGTTCACGGGCGTCGCCGTCAGCAGCATCACCTTCTTGGGCGGCTGCCCGGCGAGCAATTGGCGAAGCGCGTGTGCGTACTTGGTATCTGGATTGCGCAATGCGTGCGCTTCGTCCAGCACCACTAGCGAGTAGTCGTCCTTGCGTTGATCCAGGTAGTCTCGCGTACCACCAAGCTGCTTGTCGTCGGCCAGCTCCTGATAGCTCAGCACTTCGAGATAGAGGCTGAAGCGCGAGATGAAGCGTGCCCACGTGCCGTCCCGCAATGTCGCTGGAGCAATGAGCACGGCGCGGCGCCGCTCCTCCTGGACCACGCGACGAATGATTTCTCCGGCGACGAATGTCTTGCCGAGCCCGACGCTGTCCGCGATCAGCACGCCGCCATAACGGTTCATGATGCGCGCGGCCCGATCAATTCCGTCGTTCTGGAAGCGCGTCAGAGGGATGACGCCGCCCGCCGCGCGCTCGAGAGCCAGTTCGTCACCGTAGCGCTCGAGCAGCACCTTGAGGTAGATGAGGTACGGATCGTAGTCCCGGTATCGCGCCTCATATAGCGCCGCGAGGTCGAAGGGTTCGGCCTCGGTCCACAGTTCGTCGTACCACCGCTCCACATTGTCGCGGGCGGTAGGCTGGTAGGCGCCGAGATTGAGCTCCAGATTGTGCGACAGCCCAGCCGCCGTGAAGTTCGACGACCCGGCGATCACGCCATGGCCGCGAACGATGTACGCCTTGCCGTGCAGAAATCGCTTGGTGTAGCGTCGTACCGTCAGTTGACCGCTCTTGAGGAAGGCGAGCAGGGACCGTATCGCACGGTCGGTCGCCGGCGCAAATGGCAGGCGGTCGCGATCGCGCAGCAGCGCGCGCGTGGTCCGTTCGAGCGCCTGGTCGAGGAGCTGCTGCTGGAACCGCCCGCCCACGGGGTCGCCGATGTGTCGCTCCGGCATCGCTGGCGGCGACAGCGGCTCGGCTCCCAGCAGCAGGCGTATCGGCCCCGCCCTCTCCAGCGCTGCCGCGACCAAGCCGAACCCTTCCGGGTTGAAATACCCGGTCGCGATGTCGATCGGGGGCGGCGACTTGAGTTCGCCGGCGAGGTGGAGAATGCGCGCTGCCAGCGCCGCGCTGAGCGTGTTGCCGGCACGATTGTCGACGAACTCGGGGGCGTGCGGAACGGGGTTGGGGCCGGTCACAGGACCTTCCACCACGGTGCGGCGAGAATGCGTTCGCCCGCACGAAAGACCTCGGTGCCGCCATGCAGCAGGAGCGCGCCGGAGCAGTCCCGGCCATGCTGCGTTGTAAAGTGCTCCAAGTGCTTCCAGTCGTCCATTCGCGGTCGCTCCGTTGCCTTCACCTCGACTGCAATCAGCTTGCCGCCGCGTTCGAGCACGAAGTCCACTTCCCTGTTCGCCTCGTCGCGCCAGTACAGGACTTGCGCACGTCCTTCGTCGAGCGCGGCCCACGGCAGCAAGTCGGCGAGTATCAGTGCCTCCAAGTGCTCGCCGCGCGGCTCGTGCTCACCTGCGACGCGGAGCGCCAGCGCCGGGTCAACCCAGTAGAGCTTGGGGCGCCGCCGCAGGCGTGCCGTTCGCCGGCGCGTGTACGCTTCGATGCGCACGACCTGATAGCTGACTTCGAGGTCGTCGAGCCAGCGGCGCAGGGTGCGGGCCTCGAGCCCGAGCTCCCGTGCGACATCCGAGACATTCACGGGACCGCCGATGCGCAGGGCGAGGGCGCGCATGAAGCGCCTGAACTCGCCCAAGTTGCCCACAGCGCGCAGGTCCCGTAGATCACGCTCGAGATAGGTGGCTTCGTAGTTGCGAAACCACACCTCCCGTTCGGTGGCATCCAGCTGAAGCGCGGGCCGCGGGAAGCCTCCAATTCTGGCCTCGTCGCGCCAGTGGCCCTGGGGTGCATCGCTCGCGCTGATCAGTCCGGCCCATTCCTCGAATGGAGTCTCGAAGAGCCGAGTCCAAGCGGCGGTCGTGCCCTCGCCGCGGCGCTCACGCCTTGTCATGGGATACACGGTCACGTATCCGGCGCGCCCGGCGAGCGACTCGCCGACCTGTCGCATCAGCAGCAGGTTCGCGGACCCCGTGAGTACGAAGCGCCCGGGCTGCCCGTGCCCCTGCTCATCGACGGCCTGCTTGATCGCGAGGAGCAGTTCGGGGACACGCTGGACCTCATCGACAATGAGCCGGGGCGCTTGCCGTACAAAGTCCGCGGGCCGGGCAGCGGCGTGTTCACGGGTATCGAGGTCGTCGAGCGTGAGCAGTGTGTGTCCGCGCAACGACGGTGCGTGCTCGGCGAGGTAGCTCTTGCCGGTCTGGCGCGCACCCGAGATTACGGCGACCGGGAGCGTCCGCAATGTGCGCTCAAGCGCCTTGCTCGCTGCACGGGGGACGAAGTGAGGTCGCACCGCACCAGAGTAACATCGGCTGTTCGGACGCGCAATGTCCGAGATACGGCCCTGCAGTGTCCGAATAGCGGCTGCAGTAGGTCTTCTATTGTAACATGTTTTGCCACAACGTGTTACAAGAAGGTGCTGCTACGGCCACACACGGCTCACCAGCGCTGCTCGATCAGACGGCGCTGCGCATCCCGCATCTGCTCGTCCGACTGTTCCCAGCTGAATCGTTCCCAGAGCTCGTGGAGCTTCTCGCGCGCGAGCTCGGGCGCTGAAGCGATGAGGCGCTCCGGTGAGACAGTCGAGGAGCCGGTCCACGAGTCGATCGCCGCCTGCTTTGGCGCGAGGAACGACGCAAAGTTGGGCTCGAAGCGTCGCAGGCGCCTTCCTTTCAGGCCATGCATTGCGAACTCGATCACGATCTCCGGGCCAAACGAGAATCGCTCTGTGAGTCGCTGGGCGAAGAGGAAGAACTCCGTGAAGGTGAAGATGGTGGAGTCGATGCTCAGCACACTTCCTGGCGCGATTTCCTTGAGGTCACCGGCGAACGGCACTTCCTCGAACCAGTCCTCTCGCATGGAGAAGAAGTGCACAAACTGCCCTGACTCATAGAACCGCCACGCCTCCTTGTAGCCAAGCGCATCGACATCCGATTGGATGTGGTGGGCAAGCTTCGCTATCTCGCCCTGAACAAACGGATACGGCCATCCCCTCAGGGATACCGCACACTCCTGCATCGCCAGCGCCAGCTCCCGGTAGGGGACCCGCTTCTCGACGAATCGCGTGGGACGAATCGCGACGCGCCAGTATCCTCGCTCGCGAATCTTGACCATGACACTCACGACTCCCACCCCTTGAGCTGCGCGAGGAACTTCGCCGTGTCGCCGGGGCCGGCATCACGCTCGAGCGCGCGCACCTGGAAGTAGCGCTCAAGCTCCCGCAGCGACGCGAGACGCACGAGTTCGCGCAAATCGTCAGGCGCGCTCAGCTCACACGTTGCGTTCAGCTTTAGGCCGCGCACGTAGATCGCGCCCAACTTCACGGCGGAGCCCTTCTCGCCGGGAATGTCCAGCGCCTTGGTGATCATCACTGGAATGTCCGTGAACTGCCTGACAGCGATGCCCACGACTTGCAACCCCTCGACGACGACGTGCCGTACATCGAGCGAGACGCTTGGATACACATGGCTATTGACGAAGCTCGCGACATCATCCGTGGCGAATCCGGCTGACACTGCCTCCGGGACCCCAGTGAGCGCGTGCGTTCCCGGCGGATCGGATTCCGTCAGTCCGAAGAGGAGAAGGCCGCCATCCGCTGTGTTCGCAAGCGCGGCCACGGCCTTCAGCACCTTGGCCTTGGTGCCAAGATCAGCCCACGGCATTGATGCCTTGAGCTCGACGCTTCGCGTCTCTCGTCCCTCGATCGCTAAGCGCGCGATATCTGCTTCGTTCATCGCCAGCTATCGCGCGGGTGTGCGGAAGTAGCGAAGCGTCTCACGCAACTTGTCGTCGAAATCCCAACCCTCATGGAATGTCTCGAAGACGTGCACGAGGTCGCGCTCGGTCAGTCCATACAACTTGGCGACTGCGGCGTCGAGCTCGCAGATCAGCGCCTGCTTCTCGTCCGCGGTCAGCTCCGCCGGCGCAATACCGAGCGCGCGACCCCACTCCACGAAGCGCTGGTCTGCGCCAACCGCCAGTCGCGCAGCGATCGCGGCGACGCGACCGCGATCGGCGCTGCTAGAGGCAGGTCGAGGAATCGGCAACGGGTTGAACACGAAGTAGTTCACGTGCGTTTCGACGAACCGGCGGGCATACCAATCAAGCGGTATCGACGAGAGCACCCCGAGCACAAATGCCTGCTCTGTCGAATCGCCGCGCGGCCAGAGGAGAAAGGGAGCCTGATTGGCAATGAACACCTTCGGGGGGACCAAGGAAACGACCACGGTTCGCTGATTCGTCCTGTTCGTGGTGTCGCGAAACGCGATCCGCGCCTCGTTGCATGGCAACGTCTCCTCGCGCCGGGCCCAATCCACCGAAAACTCAGAGTACGGTGACTTGCGATTCCCGTGCGCCCCGCGACGCCGCTCCTGCAGTGCCGGAATCACCACCTTCGGATCGGCCCACCCGTAGTACTCCCCCGTATCGGAGGTCCACAAGTCGAACGACTCCCCTTTGTACACCGGCCAGTACCCCCGAGGCCTCCTGGCCGTGTCGAGGTCCATCAAGCCCGCGTCATTGGTCGCATGCAATTCCGCGTATGGTCGCGCGCGCCACGCCACGCCATCATCCAGGTCGAGCCGCGGGTGTTGGCGAAGCTTAAGGAACACGCCCACCGACTCCGGCGTCGGCAACAACGGAAGCGCACTCGCGTCATTCCACCCCTTGATCGCCCGTCCCTCGAAGCGCGGCCGTTCAGCCACGCGGCCACGGCCGGTGTCGAAGCTCGCGCGACTGGCGTACGGGCCGTCGAGCACTACGCTCGCGCCAGTTGCGCCGACTCCGAGACCGCGAGTCAATACGGTCAGGCCGATCGTATACTGCGGGTGAACCTCATCGAAGATCCACTGTTGGTTGTTTAGCAGCATCGTGAGGTCCACCTCGCGAGCGAGCGCGAACAGCTGCTCCCGGAACTCGGTGGAGCCCTTTGCCGCGAAGGCCGAGCGCGGTAGTACAACGCCCACCCGCCCTCCATCGATGCACACCAACGACCAGAAACGCCAGCAAAACGCCTTGTAGAGGTCAGGGTCACCCGTGCCCATGCCGGGAAATGGCCCGGTGGTGAGCACGGCGCGCAGGCGCGCCGCCTCGGCCACCTCTTCCTCGTACAACGGCACGAGGTCGCTCCGATACTCGCGCAGCTCGGCGAGCCGCGCGCGCTGCTCCCGCTGTGCCAGTCCCCGCAAACCTGGATCGAAGCGCGCCCAGAAGGCCAACTCCTCCACCGTGGCTTCCTGCCAGGGCGGATTGCCGAGCAGCACGTCGAAGCCGGCGCGGTCGCGCAGGAACACCTGCGGGAACGCTGTCGGGAAGTGCAACGGGCGCAGCCCGTGCAGCGCGCGCTGCGCCTTGCGCACCAACTGGTCGCTGAACAGGTCACCACGCTTGAGTTTCGTGGTCACCGTTCGCGAGACGACAAACTGAGTCACGTCCTTTTCGATGCGCGAGGCCGCCAGCACCGTGAACAAATCCTCGGTCGCCTGCACCGCTGCACGCTGTTCCGTGTATAGCCGGCGCGCATCCTTGGCCTGCTTCGCGTCGGCCTCGGCAAGTCGTGCAAGGTGAGCCACCGGCTCCCTCGCCGTCCTTAGCAACTCGTCGGCGCTGAACGAGAAGAGGTCGTCCACTTCTCCCTTCAACAGCTCGCTCGCCTCTCCCAACGTCGCGATGCCCACCAGGGCGTTCCCGACCACGAGGTTTGCATCGAGTAGCGACAGGGGCAGGCCGGGCACGAATGTGTGAATCCACAGGGAGAGTCTTGCCAGCTCCACCGCCAGCGGGTTTAGGTCTACCCCATGAATGCACCGGCGCGCGATCTGGCGGCGCAGCAGCTGGGTATCCTCGATCGGCTCGCCCTGCCAGGATGAACCGAGGGCCGCCTCGGCCGTCTCCCGGAGCCGCAGCAGCTCCTCGCGCACTCCCGGCAGCGGGCGCCGCGCGAGGTATCCCGAGAGCCCCCGCTCCAGGTGATCGACGGCCGCGACAAGGAAGTGCCCCGAGCCCATGGCGATGTCGGCCACGTGAAAGTCGAAGAAACGGTCGGCGGCGTCGCGATCGTCACCGAGGGCGTCCAGTCGACCCAGGTGCTCTGCCAGCGCGGGGTCCAGGGCCCGATCGAGCAGGTGCTCGACGGCAAAGTCCTTGGTGTAGTACGCGCCGCTCGACTTGCGTGCGCCACTCTTGTCGTGCAGGTACACTTGCCCCCGTCGCACCACGGCCTCGGCGAGGGCGACCGTTCGCTTGCCCTTCGCGCCTCGCGTCGGCGCCGCGAGCGGGATGTACGACTCCGTGCGCGGATCGACAGCGAGGTCGGACTCGGCCAGCGACAGCTCCTGCTCGAGCAGTCCCTCATAGATCGTGCCGAACTCGCGAACGCCAAGGGCGCGGAAGTCTACCGGGCCGGGCACGCCGTCGCCGGAGTCGTCGAGCAGGAGTGCCGCGAGAGCCGGGGCGAAGGCGTTGTCGGGGAGGGTGACGGCGGCAAGCGCCCGCGCGGCGGGGCTGGCGCTGTCGGCCGTCGCGAACAGGCCGCCGTTGTACGCCGGCACCACCCACGCGGGGTTGCCCTGGTCGACGGCCTTGAACAGCAGGCCGACTTCGCTCCACAAAGCGTCGACGGCGCCGTAGGAGACGCTGGTCGCGCGATCGCGCGCGAGGCGCTGGGCCAGATGCTTCAGCGAGTGCTCGCGATACGTCTCGCTCGTGTTGTATGGCAGGAGCTCCTTGTCCTCGGCGTACGCCACGAAGAGCAGGCGAAAGAGGACCAGCAGGGCCATCTCGAAGGTCTCTTGCAGGCGCTCGCGCGAGGGCGCCCGCAATCGTCGCGCACGCACGATCGCATCACACAGCGCCGGCATGACCTCGCGGTACACGCGCTCGCGCAATCGGGCACCGAGCGCGGCCGCGAACCGGCGTGACGATTCGAGGATCTGACCGAAGCTCCCGCTCTGGAGCAGCGCCTCGGGCGACGCCAGAAGCGGGAGATAGCCCGCGGACTCGCGAGTGAGGAGGGTCAGGTCCAGCTCGACGAACGTCTCCGTCCGGCCACGTCGCCCTGTGCCGATGCCGGGCTTGACCGGGTAGACGCGAACAACAGAGCCAGCGGTCACGATCACGAAGTCGAGATTCTTCTGGTCCGCCTTCGCGAGCGCCCACGACACCGGTGAAAGGCCGTCGAACTTCACGTTGGTCGGCTCGATCTCGTCGGCGCGTTCGAGGAAGATCGCGACGGCGACGTCGGAGTCGCGCGCGCGAAGCACTGCGCCGGGTCCGGGTAGCGTTTCGACCGCGAAACCGAGTCGCTCAAGCAACGCCGCGCCGCGCAGCGTGAGGAGGGGCAGGGCCGTGGAGCAGGCGGAGGACCAGTCGCCGCGAGCGGGTACGCCCGTTTCGAGTTCGTGGGTGGCAAACAGCCCGGCGTTGCGCAGCCCGGGTATGCGCTGCGAAAGTTTTCCGAGTTTGTCGCGAAGTACCGCCTGGGCAGCATGGCGGTCGGGCGCGTCCAGCGCGGCCGTGACCACGCGCTCGAGTTGCGAGGACTCCAGGTCACTGGCGGCAGCGGTCCATTCGTCGCCGAAGGTCGTCCCAAAGGCTGCGCGCGAGCCTCCCGCCCCAAACGTCACGACGACAACGACTTGCGTCGCCCGCCTGCCTCGTCGCTGGTCGTGCAGTTGGCGCAATACCGCAATGCCCGGTCGCGCCGTCGCCGTAAAGTGCGCGACTTCGACCGGCTGGGTGCCATGGCCAAGGAACAGCGCGTCGGCTGTGAGTCCGCCGGGCACCGTATCGGAGAGCGGGCGGGCGTCTGGGCGGCTGGCGAGGAAGGGCATGCTCGGGGGTCGGTCCGGCTCTACCGCCACCATCGTCGGCGCGGGGTGTGCGGTAAGTGACGTTCAGCGCGGCGTTAGGGCAAGCGCTGATGCGAAGATGGCCGACTACCCGCCCGTCCGCAGGCTCTTCGTCGTCGCCTTGTCGTCCAGTAACTCCCGGAGCTTCGATTTCGGCCAGAACGCAAGGAACCGACCAGCGCGCCGGCGCTCCAGCAGTCCAGCCGCGACGAGGGCGTTGAGATCCTGTCGCGCGGCCTCTCCGCTCACATGGTGCGATCGCGAGTGCGACTCGATCGAGTAGCGGGCGTCTGGATGGCGCATGGCATGCGCCACGAGCGCCACCTGCCGGTCATTCAACAACAAGCGCCGGGCGACTTGCTCCGCAAGTTGCCGCTCGATTGCTTGTTCGATTCCGAGCTTCTGCCGCACATACTCGCGCAACTGCTCCACCGCGAGCCCGAAGACACGCAGCTGATGCAGGAGAAAGTAGGTGAGGTCACCCTCGTCGGTCTCCGAATACAGGAACGCCCTGCCATACTTGCCGCGGGCTTCCCTCAGGATGCGTGAGATCGAGGCGTACTCAGCGAGCCAGTAGCCTGCCCGCTTCATCGCCCAGTAGAAGACCGCACGCGCCGTCCGGCCATTGCCGTCCACAAACGGATGATCGTATCCGATCATGAAGTGGAGGATGATCGCGCGGGCGACGGGATGCAGGAACGCTCCCGTGGCCTCGGTCGGGGCCTCGTTCGCAAACGCGCACAGCAGTTCCACCCGCCCAGGGAGCTCACGAGCGGGCGGTGGCGTATGTAGTGGCGCGCCAGTCAGCAGATCGGTTACGCCGATCTCCTCATCATCTCGCCTGTATCTGCCGCCTCCGTCGGTGATCTCGAGCGTACCCTCGGTGAGGATCGACTGCAACTCCTCAATGAATGCCGGAGTGAGGGGCGCGGCGCCCGCCGCCCTCACGTGCCTTATTGCCGCGTAGTTGTTCGCGATCATTCGCTCGCTTCGATCCCTCGGCGCTCGGCCCTCGCGCAGCAGGTCCTTTCCCACTCTTCGAGTTGTCGATGCGCCCTCGAGTTGGCTCGAGGTCACGGCCTCCTCCATGAGGCCGCTGACGAGAAACCGCTCCGCCTGCCCCGGCGAAAGCTCGGATGCGTCGCTGAGGAGCGTGCCACCCGCCTGAAGGTCACAGCGGTGCAGCATTGCAAGCGCCGGCGCGGGTGTGGCGATCACGAACTGACGCCCACGCGAGTCCCGAAACGGGAGTGGCTCATATAAGCTCCGACGGGCCATCTTGATGGCCGCCCACGCCTGCTCATGCGGGATGCCTTCGGGGAGCTCGATCTGCCGGAACGTGTGCCAGTGCCTGTACCGTCCAGCTTCAGCCGCACCCGCACGCGCGCTGTACTGAAAGACGCGCAGTAGCTGCTCGCGCCGATCAGCCGACTCCAGCAGATCCCGCATGACCTCGTGATCATTCGGCGGAGTCGTCGGTACCTTCATCAGCTCACCTCAAAACAAGAGTTGTTGAATCTTGTTCGAAGGCGATCCAATGTCAACCAATAACAGAAAGACATTGGTTAAGTGTTGTAATGCCATGTATTACAACGTGTTACGTCGGCTGGGCCGCACCGATAACGGATACGCCTGATCAACCTGCTACTTCCGCACCAGCGGCTTGTACTTGAGCCGGTGCGGCTGGTCGGCGTCCGCTCCCTTCCGCCGCCGCAGGTCCTCCTGGTACGCCTGGAAGTTCCCCTCGAACCAGACCACCTCGCTGTCCCCCTCGAACGCCAGCATGTGCGTGGCAATGCGGTCGAGGAACCACCGGTCGTGGGTGATCACCACCGCGCAGCCGGCGAAGTCGAGCAGCGCCTCCTCGAGCGCGCGCAGCGTGTCGACGTCGAGGTCGTTGGTCGGCTCGTCGAGCATCAGCACGTTGCCGCCGTCCATCAGCGTCTTGGCGAGGTGCAGCCGGTTGCGCTCGCCGCCGGAGAGCACGCCGACCTTCTTCTGCTGGTCGGTGCCGCGGAAGTTGAACGAGCTCAGGTAGGCGCGGCTGTTGATCTCCTTGCGGCCGACCGTGATCTGCTCGAGGCCGCCGGAGATCTCCTCCCACGCGCTCTTGTTCGGGTTCAGCGTCCGGTTCTGGTCCACGTAGGCGAGCTTCACCGTCTCGCCGACCTTGAGCACGCCGCTGTCGGGCTTCTCGTGGCCGGTGATCATCCGGAAGAGCGTGGTCTTGCCGGCGCCGTTGGGGCCGATCACCCCCACGATCCCGCCGCGCGGCAGGGAGAAGCTGACGTTCTCGAACAGCAGCTTGTCGCCGTACGCCTTGCTGATCTTCTCGGCGATCACCACGTCGTTGCCGAGCCGGGGCGGCGGCGGGATCACAATCTCGTTGGCGGCGACCTTCTCCTGCCGCGCCTCGCTCTCCAGCTCCTCGAACTTCTGGATGCGCGCCTTGCTCTTGGCCTGCCGCGCCCGCGGCGCCATGCGCACCCACTCCAGCTCGTGCTCGAGGGTCCGCTGCCGCGCGCTGGCCTGCTTCTCCTCCTGCGCCAGCCGCGTGCGCTTCTGGTCGAGCCAGCCGGTGTAGTTCCCCTCGTACGGCACCCCCTTGCCGCGGTCGAGCTCGAGGATCCACTTGGCCACGTTGTCGAGGAAGTAGCGGTCGTGGGTGATCGCGACGACCGTGCCCGGAAAGTCGGCGAGGAACCGCTCCAGCCAGGCCACCGACTCGGCGTCGAGGTGGTTGGTGGGTTCGTCGAGCAGGAGCATGTCGGGCTCCTCGAGCAGGACCCGGCAGAGCGCCACCCGGCGCTTTTCGCCGCCGCTGAGCTTCGTCACCCCCGCGTCGCCCGGCGGGAGTCGCAGCGCGTCCATGGCGATCTCCACCTTGCGGTCGAGCTCCCACAGGTTGTGCGCGTCGATGTACTCCTGCAGCCGCCCCTGCTCGTCGAGGAGCTTCTGCATCGCGTCGTCGTCCATCGGCTCGGCGAAGCTGTTGGAGATCTCGTTGAACCGGTCGAGCGTGGCCCGCTGCGCCGCCACGGCCTCGTCGACGTTGCCGCGCACGTCCTTGGCGGCGTCGAGCTGCGGCTCCTGCGGCAGGAAGCCGATCCGCGTGCCCTTGTGCGGCCACGCCTCGCCCTGGAACTCGGTGTCCACGCCGGCCATGATCTTGAGCAGGCTCGACTTGCCGGAGCCGTTGGGGCCGAGGACGCCGATCTTCGCGCCGGGGTAGAACGAGAGCCAGATGTCGTCGAGGATGATGCGCGAGGGGGGGATCACCTTGCGCAGGGCCTTCATGACGTAGATGAACTGCGGAGCCATGGTGAATTCGGGAAGCGAGTGCGATGTGCAGGGATCCTGACGGCCGCCGGGCGGCGTGGGGCCGCGGGCTGGTTGCGGCCCGTGCGGCGAACCTCCAATCTAGCCGCATGACCACCCCACGCCCGATCTCCCGACGCGAGTTCGCCCGGCTCGCGGCCGCCGCTGCTGCGCTCCCGCCGCTCGTCCCGAGCCCCCTCGACAGGCTCCGCTCGCGCACCGCCGGCCTCGCCCGCGGTTCGCTTGTGCCCCCTGGCGCGCCCGTCTCGCCGGGCGCGGGGCCCCTGTCACCGGCCTGGCCCGGCTACGACCAGGCGATCGTCATCGACTGCCTCGCCACGCCGGGGCCGTTCAACGTGCCCAACATGTTCGCGGCGCCGTACACCGCGGCGATGGTCGCCAACGCCCGCGCCTCGGGGATCACCGCCGTGAACGTGACCCTCGGCGCCGGCGACAACGGCACCGCCGCCTTCGTGAACACGGTGCGGGGGATCGCCTTCGCCGAGCGGGAGCTCGAGGCCCACGGCGACGCCTTCCTCAAGGTGCGCACCGCGGCCGACATCGCGCGCGCCAGGGCGTCGGGCCGGCTCGGGCTCATCTACGGCTTCCAGGACGCCACGATGTTCGAGGACGACGCCGGCCGCGTGGACCTCTTTCACCAGCTCGGCGTGCGGATCTGCCAGCTCACCTACAACGTGCGCAACCTCGTGGGCGACGGCTGCCTCGAGCCGGCCAATGGCGGGCTGAGCGCCTTCGGCCGCCGGGTGGTGGCGCGCATGAACGCCGCGGGAATGCTCGTGGACCTGAGCCACGTGGGGGAGCGCACCACCCTCGACGCGATCGCGGCATCCACCAGGCCGGTGGCCGTCACCCACAGCGGCTGCAAGGCGGTGAACGACGTGCCGCGCAACAAGACCGACGACCAGCTGCGGAGGCTCGCCGCCAAGGGGGGCGTGGTGGGCATCTATATGATGCCGTTCCTGCGGGGGTCGGGGCAGCCGGGGCCCGACGACTTCGTGCGCCACGTGGAGCACGCCGTGAACACCTGCGGCGAGGACCACGTGGGCGTCGGCAGCGACCTGTCGATCACCCCGCTCGACCTGACGCCGGAGTTCCGCGCGCTGCACGCGGGGTTCGTGCGCCAGCGGCGCGCGGCGGGCATCTCGGCCCCCGGCGAGGCCGAGGACGTGTTCAACTACGTGCCCGAGTTCAACACGCCGCGTCGGATGGAGCTGGTGGCCGACGCGCTCGCGAGGAAGGGGCACGGCTCGGCCAGGATCCTCAAGATCCTCGGCGCCAACTGGCAGCGGCTCTTCGGCGAGGTGTGGGCGTAGCGAGCGGGTGCGCCCGGGGGTGGTCCCGCCCGCGCGCGACGCTGGAGCAGCCTGGTCACTCCGGCTTCACCGGCTCCGGTGCCCCCACCCTGTGCTCGCGCCGCCCCTCCATCCAGCGATAGAGCGTGGGGAGCACGAGCAGGGTCAGCAGCGTCGAGGTGAGCAGCCCGCCAATCACGACGGTGGCGAGCGGGCGCTGCACTTCCGCTCCGGTCCCCTGCGACACGGCGACCGGAATGAAGCCGATGCTGGCCACGAGCGCCGTCATGAGCACGGGGCGAAGTCGTTCGCCGGCGCCACGGACCGCGGCCGTCGCGGCATCCAGCCCCGCATGGCGCAGGTGCTGGATCGTCGTGAGGAGCACGAGGCCGTTGAGCACCGCGACGCCGAACAGCGCGATGAACCCGATGGAGGCCGACACCGACAGGTGGAGCCCGCGCAGCCACAGGGCCCCGATCCCCCCGACGGCGGCAAAGGGAAGGTTGACGAGCACGAGCGCCGCGAGCGTCCACGACTGGAGCGACGCATAGAGCAGCAGCGCGATCAGCGCGATCGAGAGGGGGACCACGAGGCGCAGGCGGGACATGGCGCGTTCCTGGTTCTCGAACTGCCCGCCGTACACGATGAACACGCCTGGCGGCACCTTCACCTCCCGTGCGACGGCCTCCTTGACCTCGCTGACGAAGCTGCCGAGGTCTCGCCGCTGGACATTGGACTGCGCGAGCACGTAGCGTTGTGCCCGTTCCCGGCGCACCTGCACCGGGCCCGGCTCGAGACGAATGTCCGCCAGCTGCCAGAGCGACACGCGCGCGCCGGCGGGCGTCGGCACCGCGATCGCCCCGATCGCCTCGGGCGACGTCCGCAGTTCGTCGGGATAGTACACGGACACGTCCACCGCGTAGTTCCCCTCGATCAGGCGCGTCACGGGGCGACCGCCGACCGCCGTCTCGAGCGCCTCCTGCACCGCGGCCACCGTGATGCCGTGGCGGGCCATGGCGGCGCGATTCAGGTGAACGTTCAGGTACGCCTGCCCCTCGGTCGCCTCGACGCGCACTTCCACGGCCCCCCGCACGCGGGAGAGTACCTCGGCGACGCGACGGGCGATCGCGAGGTTCACGTCCGCATCGTCGCCGAACACCTTCACCGCCAGGTCCGCCCGCACGCCCGAGATCAGTTCGTCGAGCCGCATCGCCATCGGCTGCGTGATGTTGATCGCCGAGCCCGGCAGGCGCTGCGTGAGCCGTGCCCCGACCTCGTCGGAGAGGCTGTCCTTCGAGACGCCGCGCCTCCATTGATCGCGCGGCTTGAGCATCACGAACACGTCGGCCTTGTTGATGCCCATGGCGTCGCTGCCGATTTGCGGCCGGCCCACCCGGCTGACGACGGTCTGCACCTCCGGCACCCGCTGAATCGTGCGCTCGACCTCACCTTGCAGCCGCAGTGCGGAAGTCAGCGAGATGGCCGGGTCCCTGGTCACCTCGACGAGCAACGAGCCCTCATCGAGCTCGGGGAGGAACTCGGTGCCGAGACGGGGCACGAGCGCGAGGGCGCCACCGAGCACGGCCAGCGCCACGATCGCGGTCCGGCCGGGATGCGGCGCGACGCGGGCAAGCAGCGCCGCGTATCCGCGCTCGAGGCGCGTGGCCAGCCGATCGGCGAACGCGGACTCGCGCGCGCCGCGCCGGAAGACCCAAGTGCCGACCGCAGGCACGGCAAGCAGGGCGATCAGCAGGCTGCCGAGCAACGCCATGGCCACGGTCAGCGCCATCGGGCGGAACATCCGCGCCTCGAGGCCCTCGAGCGTGAGAATCGGCAGGTACACGAGCATGATGATCAGCACGCCGAACAGGATCGGCCGGCCCATCTCGCGGGCGGCGCTGGCCAGCCGGCGCCGGATGCCGCCGTCGTCCGCGGGCAATCGCCCGGCCAGTTCGTCGTCGTGCAGGGTGCGCACGAAGTGCTCCGTCATCACGACGGCGCCATCCACGATCATGCCGAAGTCGATCGCGCCGAGGCTCATCAGGTTGGCGGAGAGGCCAAGCCAGCGCATCCCGACGAACGCGAAGAGCAGGGAGAACGGAATCGTCGCCGCCACCAGCAGCGCCGCCCGCACATTCCCGAGAAAGAACAGGAGGACCGCGACGACCAGGAAGCCGCCCTCGAGCAGGTTCGTGCGCACCGTGGCCAGCGTGCGGCCGACAAGGTCGGTCTGGTCGTAGTAGCTGACGACGCGCACGCCGGCCGGGAGTGCCCGGTTGATGTCGTCGACACGCGCGCGGACGCGCCGCACCACGTCGCGGCTGTTCTCTCCGCGAAGCATCATCACGATGCCGCTGACCACTTCCCCCCGGTTGTCGCGCGAGACGGCTCCCTGCCTGATCTCCGCGCCAAAGCGTACGTCCGCCACGTCTCCGACGAGCACCGGCACGCCGGCCGAGTTCGACCGGACGACCGTGCGCCGGAGGTCGTCCAGGGTGGTGGCCTGGCCGAGCCCGCGCAGGATGTACTGCTCGTCCCGGTGCTCGAGGTAGCCGCCCGCCGCGACGGCGCTGTTGGACTGGACCGCGGCCACCACGTCGCGGAGAGTCAGGCGGAAGCTGAGCAGTCGTTCCGGCCGGATCACGACCTGCGCCTGCCGCACGAGTCCGCCGAACGAATTGACTTCCGTCACGCCCGGTACGGTGCGGAGTTGCGGCCGCACAATGCGATCGTGCAGCGTCCGCAGCTCCATGAGGTCGCGCCCGGGCGCCTCCAGCGAATACATGTAGATTTCGGAGTTTGCCGCGGCGAGTGGCCCGAGCTGCACGTCCGCGTTCGCGGGCAGCGCGCCCCGCACGCCCTGCAGTCGTTCGCTCACCAGCGTGCGCGCCCGCTGAATGTCCATGTCGTCCTCGAAGACGATCGTGATGGACGCGAAGCCGTACTTGCTGATCGAGCGGACCACGCGCACCCGTGGCACGCCGCTCACCGCGACCTCGATCGGGAACGTGGCGAGCCGCTCGACCTCCACCGGCGACAGGCCCGGTACCTCCACGAGCACGGCCACCTGCACGTCGGTCAGGTCCGGGAAGGCGTCGACCCGGAGCGTGGCGAGCGCCCAGAGGCCGGCACCGACGAGCGCAACGAGGAGGGCCGCGACCAGCCGCCGGCTGCCGACGGCCCAGGCAATCGCCCCTTCCACGAACGTGGGGATCGGGGGGGCATCCGGTGGCAACGGGGCCGGCTCGCTCACTTCTGCTCCCCCAGCGCGCCCTTCGCGAGCTCCGACTTCAGGATGAATGCTCCCTGCACCACGACGCGCTCGCCGGGGCGCACACCGGCCAGCACGCGCACGTCGCGGCCCACCGGGTACATCGCACCCGCCGGTGCGAGCGACTGCACCACCACCGTCCGGCGTTCATATGATCGCGGGGCGACCTCGACGAAGAGGATGCGGTCGCTGCCGTCGTTGACAATGGCCGATTCCGGGACGAGCACCGCGGACGATGTCGCGCGCGCCTCGCGCGAGCGCACCGTGGCCAGCCGCACGGAGGCGTACATGCCCGGCCGCAGCGCGCGATTCGGGTTCGGGACGTGGATCACCGCCCGTACCGTGCGCGTTTCCGGGTTGAGTGCGTTGCGGAGTCGCTCGACGGCTCCCGCGAAGCGCAGGTTCGGGTACGCCGCAATGCCGATGGAGGCGGCCTGGCCGATGCGCACCAACGGCAACGAGACCTCGGGAATCTCCGCGACGACGTCCACCACCGACAGGTCCGCGACGGTCAGGACGGGCACGCCGGCTTCGATCGCCGTGCCCGCGAGCACATGGGCCTGCAGCACGCTACCGCGAAACGGCGACCGGAGCGTGAGCGTCGCCTGCGCGGGCGCGCCCCCGTCGAGCGCGGCGACCTCGGCGTCGGTCGCGCCCATCAGCACGAGCCGGCGCGCCGCGGCCTCGGCCAGCGCGCGCGCGCCAAGCGAGTCGGGCGACGAGCGCAGGAGGCGTGCCCGCCGCACCGCTTGCTGCAGGTCGCCCTGGGCGGCCAGGAACGCCGGACTGTAGAGCGACGCCACGGGTTGCCCGTCACCCACGTCGTCACCCTCGACGACGAGCAGGTGCTCGATGCGCCCGGCGATCCGCGACGAGGCAACGGCGACACGCCGCGGGTCGAGCTCCACTTGCCCCGGCACCTGCAGCGCCCGCTCATCTTCGTCGGCGCCCGGCCCGTCCGGGCGTGCCGGCGCCACTCGAATGCCGGCCGCCTCGTTAGCCTGGGCCGTCAGCACGACCTTCTGTCTCGCCGGGGCATCGGCCCCGGCGGCGGCCGCCCCGCTCGCCCGGTCGCCGGCGGCCGGCGCACCGCCGCACCCGAGAACGGCGACGAGCAGCGCCGGCCCGAACCGCCGGGCAGGCGAGCCGCCAGCCATCGACACCGGGAGTCGATGACGGCGAGGTACCGACAGGGGCATCATGGGGACGATCCGGGAAGGGAGTGGTGCGTGCGCGCCAGGCGCCGCGTGTGTTGCCGGAGGTGAAGCCGGTGTCATGGGAGGTCCCCCGCTGTCGCAGGCAGCCCGTGCAGGATGGCGAGAGCGTCCGCAGCGTCGATCACGGCTCGCATCCGGGCAACTTCCACGCGCTGCAACGCCCGCTCGAAGTCGAGCAGGTCGAGGAGCGGGAGGGCGCCGGATCGGTATTGCGCGATCGCCGTCTCGCGCTCGTTCTCCGCCGCTTCCAGCAGGCCCGCGTCGAAGGACTCCAGTCGCTCGATGGCGGCCTGGTACCGTGCGCGACCTGCGCGGATGCTGGCTCGCGCGTTCGCCGTCGCCGACGCGTGCGCCGCTTGCGCCGCCTCGACCGCGCTCGCGGCGGCGGCCTCGGCGGCGACGTTCGAGGCCCGCGCCGTGAATGGGAGGGTGGCGGAGATGCCCAATACGGCGCCCAGGCTCGTGGGACCGTTTGCGGGCCCGATCCGCTGCACGCCGGCGTTCGCGCTCACCTGCGATTGCTGGGCGGCGCGCAGCTCGACCACGCCGGCGCGGGCGCGGGCCTCCGATGCGATGGCGGCGCGCACTCCGGGAAAGAGTGTCGCAAGGGAATCCGGAGGCACGCGCGCCGCGAGCACGCCGGGCCAGCCCGCCGCCAGCGCGTCGCCGCTGGCCGAGTCGAGCACGGCGGCGAGCTGCGCCGAGTCGATGCCCGCCGAGACGAGCAACTCGAGTCGCGCCACCGCGCCGGCCCACTCCGCACGGGCGCTCGCCAGGTCGCTGCGCGCCTGCAGGCGTTCGGTGCGCAACCGCAGCACGTCCAGGTAGCGCGCGTCGCCGGTGGCGAAGCGCGCACGAAGCGCATCCTCCGATTCGCCGAGCAGGCGGCCGCTGCGCTCCAGCCGCCGGATGATGCGTGCGGCGCCGGTCGTCCGGGCCACGGCTCGAACGACCTCCATCTCGATCGCCCGCTCCCTGCCGAGCAGCTCGGCGGCGGCGGCCCCGAGCTCCACGTCCGCCCGCCCCCGCTCGGCGGCCTGCCGCGCGCCCGTGAAGAGTCCTCTCGTCACGTCGAGCTGCACGTTGCCCGAGCCGACATTGAACTTCGGCCCGTCGGCGATGGACGCCTGCAGCGCCAGCGGCGCCACGAATCCCGCGGCGTCGCGACGAGCCTGCGCCGCCGCGCGCGCGGCCCGGGCCGTGCGCACATCGACGCTCGCGACACGCGCGGCGGCCGTCAGCCGCTCGAGCAACCGGGAGAGGACGGCGCCGCGAGGCGGCACGGCCTGCGCGCTCGGAACCTCCATGGGGGCAAGGCCCAGCATCAACGCGACCGCAAGCGCCCAACTCCGGGGCGCTCCGGGCTGCCGCGCGAGCGAGGGGCACGGCACTTCAGTTCGATGTGCAGCAACGCGCATCACCGTATCTCCTTGGCGAACCGGGCTCGCACCACGGGTCGTTGACGCCTGTCCGCATCCCGCGGATCGCGTGGGGCCCGAATGACCGCCGGGGACCTGCGCATTCGCAGGAGCGGCCAACCGGACCGGCAATTGTGGAGGGCCCCCCGAGGGGCACGGCGCGCGCGGGGGCGCGCCGGGACGAGCTACGCCACGCGCGCCAGCGGCGGCCGCAGGCGCGGCTCGGTGCTCGGGTCGGCAGGCACCCGATCGGTGCCGGGGAATCCGTCGCGCGCGGGGCGCGCGAGTTCCGGCGATGCAACGCTTGCCAGGGGCGTCGAGCCGTGCGAGTGCGCGCAGTGGCAGACGTGCACCGTGTGCGCGAACGGCGCCTTCGCCGGCCCGCCACCGGGCTCTCGCTCCGCCGCCACCGTGACCGTGCCTCGTGCGTCGCCGTCGCAGGAGTCGGCGATGGCCGCCTCGAGGCCGCCAAGCAGGATGGCGCCCATCAGCACGCGGCCAACCGAGCGACGCCACCACAACCATCCCGCGACGCGCGAACTGGCCCCGCCACTCACACGAGCCGGTGGCGCGGCGGGCCTACTCGATCGCACTGGCGTGCGCGCGATCATGGATCGGTCGGGACAGCATTGTCCCACAGCATAGCCGACGGCGACGCCCGGCGTCAAGCCGACCGGCGCGCCTTCGGCGAGCGCGCGCCGACCGTCGGTCTCGGCGACGCCCGGCGCGCACGGCGGGCTAACGGTGCTCGTGGTGGTCGCCGCCCCAGATCGTTGCGATGTCGGTGCCGGCGTACACGTTGGCGTGGATCATCCAGCCGAACAGTGACGCAAAGAACCGTCCCCCGGCGGCATCGCACTCGTCGGCGGTGTCGATCTCGCCCTCCGGCCCGAACTGCAGCACCCCGTTGCGCCGCTCGGTGAGGCGCGACTCCTGCCCGCGCCGCGGCAGACAGAGGTTCACGTGGCGGTGCCAGCGCCCGATCGAGAGGGGCACACGCCGGTCGAGCTCTCCCTCGCGCGTGGACTTGGGGGCCGTGTACATCGCGCCGACCAGCTGCACCCGACCGCCGGCCTCGCGCACGTACAGCAGCGACGTCGGCTTGCCGGGGTCGAAGCGAAACGCCTCGGCCAGCGCCGCCGTCCACTTGGAGTAGTGCATCACCGCCTGGTTCTTCACGTTCGGCGCGAACAGCTTGTAGCCGTCGCGGACCGCCGCCGCGGTGTCGGCGTACGGCGCGATCGCGGCGCGCAGGGTGTCGGCGATCGCGAGCGCCCGCGCCGAGTCGGCGGCGGTGCCGCGACGCACGGGCGAGAGGCGCACGTGCCTTCCTTCCGTCATGTTGCGCGCCATCGCCTCGTGCACCGCGTCGCTCATGGGCTCCGGGGCGGCGGCGGGAATGGCCGGCGCGGGGGGCGCGGGGTGCCCGGCCTGCGCATGGGCGGGCGCGGCCGGGAGCATGGCGGTGGCGAGCATGGCGGTGGCGAGCATGGCGGTGGCGAGCATGGCGATCGTGACCAGCGCGGCGCCCGTGCGGCGCACGATGCTCAATGGGAGGCGGTACATTCGGTCGTCCTCCGTCGGGCGCCGGGTGCGGCTACCGCGGGTTGGCGTGGCGTTCGGAGGTGAGGCGGGCGGCGTCCCGCCCGAACGCGTTAGACTGAGGGGAAGATGAGCACGGCGCAACCACGGAGCCACGGAACACGACGACGGAGGCGTACGGAGGAAGCAACCGCACATGCGTGGGGGCGCCGTCGCCGCACTCACCGCCGGGGTACGCAAACCGCCCCGTGGCTGTGTTCCCAGGGGTCCGTTGCCCTTGACGTTGCCTCCTTTGTGCACCTTCGTGCTCCTCTGAGTCTCCATGGTTGCGCCCCTCTCAGCTTCCTCGCCCTTCCCCTCCGCCCGCATGCGACTCCTCTCGTCCCTCGTTGTTATCTCGGCCCTCGCTGCCATGCCGGCGCCGCTCGCCAGCCAGGAGGGGCTCGCGGTCGGCTCCATGGTCCCCGCCAAGGCCCCGCTCGAGACGCTCGACGGCAAGCCGGCCGACCTCTCGCAGTTCGTGGGCAAGGGGCCGGTGGTGTTCGAGTTCTGGGCCAGCTGGTGCCCCAATTGCCGCATGCTCGAATCACAAATCTCGGCGCTGGCCAGGCGGTACGCGGGAAGAGTGCAGTTCGTGTTCGTCGCCGTGTCGGTGAACCAGCCGGTCGCGCTGGTCCGGAAGCACATCGCCACGCATCCCCTTCCTGGCGTGGTGCTCTACGACAGGCAGGGCTTCGCCAGCGAGGCCTACGAGGCGCCGGCCACGAGCTACGTGGTGATCGTGAATGCGAAGGGCCGGGTGGTATACTCCGGCACCGGCGGGGCGCAGAAGCTGGGCGCCGCCGTGGCGAGGGCGCTATAGCGCACGTTGCAACTCCATCCTTCGCCTGGAACCGTGATACGCTCCGTCCGGCTCGCGGTGCGCCCGGAGTCGTGCCGCGCCCGCGTGCCGTTCGCTCGTCGAACCGGGGTCACGTCAGCCGCCGGGCCAGGGCATCGATCGGCCTCATGCCGGCGCCAAAACGCGCGATCGTCTCCCGGTGACGCTCGAGCTCCCCGTAAGGCAGGTATCGAACGCCCATGTGCACGACCTGGCGGAAGGCCGGCCGCGCGAGTTGTGCGCGCACGTCCTCCTCCCTCGCGTCCGGCGCCACGAGAAAGAGGCCGGTCCGCGCGGCGTCGGGCGCACCGAGCGCGAGATCCAGCAACCGGACGATGCCGGAGTAGATCGACGTGGTATGCTCCACCTCGAACGCGCCGGCGACACGGTCTCCACCAGCCTCGAGCCAGAGGACATCGATCAGCCGGACCGCCTCGGCCCCAGGGGCGTTGGCGAGCGTCGGCGGCAGCGCCTCGAGACAGCCATCTCCGAGCCGGCCCGCGCCGCTTGGGCGTGAACGGTCATTCGCCGCGATCCAGACGTCGAATCCCAGCGCCAGCCCGAGGTCACGCAGCCATCCCTGCACTTCCGTGTGTGTCCGATCGCTCTCGCGCCCGGCCGCCAGCGCCCTGGCATCCTTCGCCGCCTCGGCCCGCACCCGGCCCAGGTCGGCGGCCCACGCTGCACGGGCCGCCGCGTCATCGCCTGCCGGCGGCACCGCGTAGCGACCGCTGCCGATGTCGAACAGCAGGCCGGCCACGGCGCCGAGGTCGTTCGACAGGAGGTCGCGGTAGCGGGCGTTCACCTCCAGGACGCCGGCTCGCATGGCGAGATAGTGCGGCCAGCTTCCCAGCTTGACCCTCGCCGCCGCGAGCGCATTGTAGCCCTTGACGATCGCGGTGTTGAACGGCGGCACGAGCGTCGGATGCAGGAAATACATGAGGTTCGCCGCGGCGGGCCCGAGCCCGCGAATGCCGAGCGCATCGAGGCGCCGCACCGCGCCGAGCAATTGGTCTTCCGTGCTGCAACAGGCGCAGGCGTCGAGAAACCGGCCAAATGAACGCTGGTTTTCGGCCGACTCATAGATGTCCGGAATGCGGAGCTTCGGCTTCCAGAGCCACGCGTGGTCGGCCCCCCGAAAGAGCTGCCGCTGCTCCGCCACGGAACGCACGACCGCCTCGAGCGACGAGCCTCGAAATGCGTTGCCGAACTCGCCCGCCTCGATCTCGCGCACAACCTCCTGGATGCCGCGCCGGATCGAGCGAAAGTTCTTGACGCGCTCCTCCCACAGGAACCAGGAGCGGTATGTGCCGCCCTCGTCGTCCCGCCAGCGGGCGATGAGGGTGCGGATCGGGTCGTCGGAGCTGGTGGGCATTGGGTCCGGTCGGGAGAGCCGTGGCATCCAGGGCACGGGTGCGCCGCTCGTCGCGCCGGCCGCGCAGCGCCCGTTCAGGCTGTCGCCAGGCCGCGTGTCGGCGGTGGACCCGGGAAACTGCACCCCGCACTCCGGGGGCGACAGGCTCGCCGCCCCGCGCCCCCGCCCGCCACGACCGGAGTCGGCCTACCTTGCGTGCGGCCAGTGCGCGGCGATGTGCTCCACGGCGGCCCTTGTATCGAGCTCGCGCGTGCTGTTGCCGGCGCGGACCAGGTAACGTGCGGCGCGGTCGTCACGCACGTACACCGGTCGCGGCGACGCCTCCACCACGACACGACAGACGTCGTGGCCGTCGATCGCCTGGAACAGCACGTGCACGAGCGGGCAGCAGTCGGCGCCCAGGTCCTTCTCGACCAGGCCGACCAGGAACTGCTGGAACCCGTCGCGGTCGTGGCGCCGCAGCGAGTCGAAGTCGTTCCGCAGGCCCACGGGGTGCCCCGTATCGTCCACGCCGATCAGCAGGCTGCCGCCCCGGTGATTCATGAACCCCGCGATCGTCCGTGAAACCGCCTGCTCGATCGCCCGGCTGGTCTTCCCCTCGCGGTAGTCCCAGCGGGCCGACGACTTGAACTCCAGCGTCTCGCCCTCCGGCGACGCCAGAAGCGAGGCGGTGGTGCGGGCCAATTCCGCCTGGAGCTGGCCCACGGCGAGATTGGCGAGCGTGAGCGCGCGAATGACCCATCCCGTCGCGAGTCCGTGGACGAGCCCGATCGTGGCGAAGACCCCGGTCATGACCAGCATGCCGGGGGTGAAGCCTGCGCGCAGGCGGAAGGTCATGAACTCCCAGACGGTCGCGAAGCTGCCCGATGCCGGGTGGAACTCGAACCAGTAGATCGCCATCGTGAGCGGGTGCAGCGTGCCGACGCCGACGATGGCACCCGCCACGCCGGCGGCCCAGACCACTCGCCTCGAGGTCCGCGAACGGCCGTCGATCGCACGCCGACGCGGGGGCCATCGCTCGCTCATGCGCGCCGTGCCGCAGTCATGAGCCGCCATCGTCGCGGAGGCGAGCGTCGCCTGGGCGGCGCGACCGGGCGGTGTCGCCGGGTGCCGGCGCCACGCACGTGGCGCCACAGCTGCCGGAACAGGACACTCCGGCGGGCGCGGCGGGCGATTCCGCCGCGCGGAGCTCCAGCACGGCGACGCGGCCGTCCGTCACGACCGGTGTATGGTCGAGATTCACCGTCGCGCCGGGGAGTGCTCCCAGCGGCACGTCGCGCCGGGCGACGACGGCGTCCGCGGCGATCAGGTCCTCGACGATGATGTTGCGCTCGAGGTCGATCCGGGGATCCACCTGGTGCGTGAAGGTGCGGTGTGTCGCCGAGAAGGCGATCCCGATGTCGTGCGTCCCCGCGCCGACCCAGACCGGCCTCCCGTGCCAGCATTGCCTCGTGCGCCAGACGCGCACATGATGCCGCTTCGCGAAGGTGTTGTTGACTCGCTGAAACACGCGGACTGGCGGGCGTCCGTCGAGGAGCAGGACGGACACGGGCTGGCGCGCGTAGCCGCGAGCGGCCGCCTCGGCCACGAACGACCCGAGCAGCGATGCCACCCCCATCTCGTCCGGCCGGGCCCAATCTGCACGGACGAACGCGTCGTCGAGCGCCGCCGAGTCGCCCACAAAGGCCAGGTTGGCGATATCGGCCTGAACGGCGCCCCCCAGCGACTGGGCGCGCCGCGGCAGCCCCGCCACCATCGCCACCAGGCTGTCCGCCGGTTCGAGCGCTCGCGGCGGCGAGTACCGGCTCGGCGCACTCAGCAGGGCCGAATCGAGCAGCACGATCGTCAGGTCGGTGCCGCGCGCATATCGTGTTGCCCGGTGCCGCTCGAGGTCCACGCCGTCGAGGGCCCCAAACAGGATGGCGGCCGCCGCCGGGTGCGCGGACGCCAGCAGCATCAGTGCCCAGAGCCGCCGCGATCGCATGCTCACCGGGGACGGGAGCCCCAGGATGTGTCCGGCCGAATCGAGCGTCTCGCGGGCATCGTGTACCTCGTCGAGCCGGGAGCGGATCGGCACGACCGTGCCATCGTCGGCGCGAAGCCCCATGAAGTCGAGCGCCAGGACGTGCCGGGCGCCCCCATGGTCGCCCCGTCGCACGTCCCGGACGATCGCCAGCACGCGCGTCCGCGGCGGAATCGGTGCGGAAATCCCCTTGGTGTCGGCCGCGATCACGTGGGCGCGCACCGTGTCGCCCGGCTGCGACTCGGCCGTCGACACGGGATCGTCGAGTCGCACGCGCAGTCGGGTGCCCGCCGCGATCTCCTGGGCCGATGCCACATGGCACGCCAGCAGGGTGACGAGGGCGCAGCGGGCGATCGCCGGCTGCACCCTCACCGGCCTGGCCACGGCCGGGCCGGCAGGCCGCTCACCGGATCCGCAGGGGGAAGCGGAACGCCACCGTCGCGACTCGCGCCTGCCCGTCGTATCGCAGCGCGAGCCCCCGATTCTGGCGATCGACCGTGTGCGCCGCGTCGAACGCACTGATCACCTTCACCACGATGTATCCGGCGAGCCACGCGGCGACCTCGGTGCGCTCCGCCGTCGTCCACGCCGGTCGGCTGCCGGCGGCCGCGTAGGCGGGATAGTCGTGCATTCCACGCCACCAGCCGTTCCGATCGAGCACCACGACGGCCGGAACGAGCATCGCAAGCTCCGTCGCCGTATACAGGATGCCCCGCCGCCAGTTCCCGGCGTAAAAGCTGCCCGCATCGACCGGCAGCGGCTGAATCGACAGCAGCGCCGCCGTCGACGGGTCCCTGGCGCGATCGCCTCCAACGCCAAGGCCGTGATGTTGCGCCGCACCTTCGCGCGCTGTGCACGCAAGCCACAGCGCCACGAGACAGGCCGTTCGCCTCATTGTCGCCTCCAAGGAGCCAGTGGGGAGCCAGTGATGTGTACCGCGCGCGCCAGGCAGCGAGGTGTGCCGCACGCGCCTGGAGCGGCCGACCCGTTCCCGCCGCCATGGCGCGCCGGTCTCGTGCCGGGCGCATGCCCGCACGCGTGCCACCAGGTCCGCACGTGTCCGGGGTCATCGGAGCATGATCAGCATTGCGACAGCCATCGCGCCGGCGCCCAGCAGGATCAGCGGTGTCACGCCCCATCCGGATGACGGCGCGCCGCTTCCCGCGTGCTGGTCGCCGGAGCCGCCGAGTTGCACGACGTGCTCGAGCTCGTTCGTGGGATCCAGCCCGGGCGTGCCGCTGCGCTTCAGCACGAAACGGAATCTGTGCGCGGCAGCGGTCGTGAGCGACGGGCGAAACACATATTTCCCGTCGCCGATCTCGTCCGCGGCAAACTCCAGGGCCGCGGTCGTCGCCCCGCGCCCCGTCGTCGGCGACGCCTCATGCATGGCGTGGGCACGCGCTTGCCCGGGAGTCGAGTCCTGCGCGGGTCCGGCGACCGGCGACACGAGGAGCGCCATCGAGGCTCCGGCCACGGCTGCCCCGCTCGTCGCGTCCTGCAGGGTGACCGTGTACACCAGCCTGTCGCCTGGCCTGTACGGCGGAAACTCGACGGTCATCCGCATCCCGTTGGCCACCGATTCCTTGATGATCGTCGGGCCGCCTGCCGGAATGCCGCCCGGCGTTCCGTGCATGCCGCCGCCCATCCCCATCCCACCCATGCCGAGCATCATGCAGCCGCTGAGCAACAGCGACATCGACAGCACTGCGATCGTCCTCATCGTACAGTCCCGGTTGATGGTTGTGCATCGGCCGTCCCCGCGTCTTCAGGGGAGTCCAGGCCCCCGCTCGCGGCCGTGTGAATGCCACTACTCGGCTGGATGTCGGCAAATCGTGCCGCCACTCGCCGCAACTCGTTCGCGCCAATCTCCCGGAACGCCGTCACCACCGCGGGGTCGAATTGCCCCGGACTCTCGTGGCAAATGACGTTCACCGCGTCCTGATGGCTCATCGGCGACCGATAGGGGCGCTCGGACGTGATGGCGTCATAGACGTCCGCCACCATGAACAACCGCGCCCCCAGCGGGATCTCGCCCGCCTTCAGCCCCCGGGGATAGCCGCTGCCGTCAAATCGCTCGTGATGGGCGTACACGATCTCGGCGGCATCTCGGAGGAAGCCCACCCGCCGCACCATGCGGTAGCCGGCCTCCGGGTGTCGCCGCATGTCCTGCCGCTCCGCCTCCGACAATGCGCCCGGCTTGAGGAGAATGCGATCGGGCACCGCGATCTTGCCCACGTCGTGCAGGAGTGCCGCGTACCCGATGTCGCGGCGTTGCTTCTCCGTGGTGCCGATCCGGTCGGCCAGGAGCAGGGTGTACGCACGCACGCGCTGCGAATGCAGGCCCGTCTGGTGCTCTCGCAGGTCGAGCGCGGATACGAGTCCCTGCAGGGTCTCCTCGTTGGCGTTGGCGAGGTCGAGGAGGATCGCCCGCTGCCGGTCGAACAAGTAGCCGGGAATGAGGCCTGCGACCCAGAAGCCGATCAGCTCCCCCGCCTGGTTGGCCTGCTCCATGTAGTTGCCCGGCCAGTCGATCACGGCATGGAGGATGAACAGGCCGCTGACGCCCAGCGTCGTCCAGGTCGCCCCGCGAACCCCGAACCACGCCGCGGCCATGACGGGCGGCAGGAAGTAGAGCTTGCGCACCACGATGTGGAGCTTGTGCAGTGCGTGGGACTCGGTCGGAATCAGGAAATGCAGCAGGCCGATCGCGAGCGTCAGCGTTGCCAGAATGGCGATTCTGGCGCGCTTGCCTTGGAGCAGTCTCGCGACGTCCGACATGGTGCCCACCTTGACAGGATGCGCGCCCCGATGCCCCCCCGGCACCGGGGCCCAGGTGGCTCAGGCGCGCGCGTAGACCCGTGACGAGCCGTCGGCGCCGAAGGCGATGACGTCGAAGGGTGCCTTGGGAGTGCTCTCCATCCCTGGAGACCCGCTGGGCATCCCCGGCGCCGCCAGCCCGCGGTCGGCATTACGCTCGGCCAGGAATCTCGCCAGGATGGCCGCGGGTACGTGACCCTCGACCACGTAGCCGGCCACTTCGGCCGTGTGACACGAGCGCAGCCCGTCCGGCACGCCGAGGGCGTCCTTCGTCCGGCTCACATCCGGCAGGACCGTCTTCGTCACGCGGAACCCGTTCGCCTCCATGTGGTCGGCCCAGGCGTGGCAACACTGACAGCCCGCTGCCGCATACATGGTGAGGGGCGTGTCGGTTGTCTTGGATCCGGCGTCCGTCCGGCGGAACCAGATGAGCCCGGTCAGTCCCGTGAAGATCGCGGCACCCCCGGCCACGCCGAGCCATCCCCGGCGCGTCAGCATCGCGCCGGGCTTCGGGGGCGTGCCGGCCGCGCCGCGCTTCGTGGCGGGCCGGAGGTCGTCGTTGCGTCGGTGCATCTGAAACTCCTTGCCGGCCTCAGCCGGCCTGTGGTCCGGTCGCGCCGCTCGGCACACCGATCGGCGAAACCGGTTTTGGTTCACTCGCCTCACTCGCCACCGTACCCTCCTTCCACAGCGAGTAGATCGCGGGAATCACCAGCAGCGTAAGCAGGGTGCTCGAGATCATCCCCCCGATCATGGGCGCGGCAATGCGACGCATGACCGTGCCCCCGGCGCCAGACCCCCAGAGCAGGGGCAACAGGCCGGCCATGATCGCCGTCACCGTCATCATCTTGGGCCGCACGCGTTCCACCGCGCCCTCCATCACGGCGTCGTACAAGTCCCGCAGGGTCGGCACCCGGCCATCGGCCTGGCGCGCGGCCCAGGCATGGTCGAGATAGATGAGCATCACCACGCCGGTCTCGGCGGCCACGCCCGCGAGCGCGATGAAGCCGATCGCCACCGCAACCGACCAGTTGTAGCCCAGCGCCCAGAGAAACCAGATCCCACCCACCAGCGCGAACGGCAACGACAGCATGACGATCAGCGTCTCGCTCACGCTCTTGAAGTTGAAGTAGAGCAGCAGGAAGACGAGGGCCAGCGTCGTCGGGATGACCAGCTTCATGGTTTCCTTGGCCCGCTCCATGTACTCGTACTGGCCGCTCCAGACGATCGAATAGCCGGCCGGGAGCGTCACGCTCTTCGCCACGGCACGCTGCGCGTCGGCCACGTAGCCACCGATGTCCCGCCCCGCAACGTCCACGTACACCCACGCCGTCGGCATCGCTCCCTCGGTGCGCACGACCATCGGTCCCGCCACCGCCCTGATGCGCGCGATCTGGCCGAGCGGCACCTGGGCCGCACTGCCGCCCGCTCCGGCGCCGGCCCCCGCGCCTCCGCCCATGCCGCCACCCATGCCGCCGCCGGCTCCGCCACCCGCCGATGCGTGGGCAATCGGCACGAGCACCGCCGCCAGGCGTTCCGGCGTATCGCGCAGCTCCTGCGGGTAGCGCACCCGAACGCCGAAGCGCTGCCGTCCTTCCACGGTCTGCGTGATGGTCATGCCGCCGATCGCCGTCGCGATCACCGACTGCACATCCCCGATGTTCAGGCCGTGTCGCGCTGCCGCCTGCCGGTCGATGTCGATGTCGAGGTAGTACCCGCTGACCGCCCGCTCGGAGAAGGCGCTTCGGGTGCCCGGCACCATCCGCACCGCACCCTCGACGGCGCGCCCGAGTCGCTCCAGTTCCGCCAGGTCCGGACCGAACACCTTGATGCCGACGGGCGTGCGGATCCCCGTGGCCAGCATGTCGATGCGGCCCTTGATCGGCATGGTCCAGGCGTTGGTCACCCCGGGCAGCCGAACGACCGAATCCATCTCCGCCACCAGCCGGTCGGGCGTCATGCCCGGCCGCCAGGCCTCGCGCGGCTTGAGCGTGATCGTGGACTCGAACATGTCGAGCCCCGCCGGATCCGTCGCCGTATTGGCACGGCCCGCCTTGCCCCAGACATGCTCGACCTCGGGAAACTGCCTGAGGAGCCCGTCCTGGATGCGCAGGATCTCGCGCGCGCGGGCCACGCTCACGCCGGGGAGCGTCGTCGGCATGAACAGGATCGTGCCCTCGTCGAGCGGCGGCATGAACTCGCTGCCCAGGCGCGACCAGGGAATCCACGTCAGGACCACCATGACCACCGCACTCGCGATCACCGGCCAGCGGTGCCGCAGCACGAAGGTGATGAGCGGACGATACAGCCGGATCAGCAGCCGGTTCACGGGATTCGCCGCTTCGCGGAAGATGCGGCCGCGAATGAACACGCCCATCGTCACCGGCACCAGCGTCACGGAGAGGAGGCTCGCGGCCGCCATCGCAAACGTCTTCGTGAAGGCGAGCGGGCGGAAGAGCCGGCCTTCCTGGCCCTCCAGGGCGAACACCGGCACGAACGAGACCGTGATGATCAGGAGCGAGAAGAACAGCGCCGGCCCCACTTCCTGGGCCGACTCGACCACCACCTGCCAGCGTTCCGCCCGCGAAAGGACGCGCGTATCGAGCCAGCGCGAGGTCGCCGCCGCGTCGCCCCCGGACTCCCGCTCCTTCGCGGCCACCGCCCGTTCGAGGTGCTTGTGCAGGTTCTCGATCATGACGATCGCCGCGTCGATCATCGCGCCGATCGCGATCGCGATCCCGCCCAGCGACATGATGTCGGCCCCCACGCCGACGCGGCGCATCGCCACGAACGCCATCAGGATGCCGACCGGCAGCGTGAGGATCGCCACGATCGCCGAGCGCGCGTGCAGCAGGAAGATGATGCAGACGAGTGCCACGACCAGGCTCTCCTCGAGCAGCTTGCCCTGCAGCGTCTCGATCGCACGCTCGATCAGGTCGCTGCGGTCGTACACCGGGCGGATCACCACCCCGGGGGGGATGCTCCGCGCAATGTCCTTGAGCCGCTGCTTGACGCGCGCGATCGTCGTCAGCGCGTTCTGGCCGAAGCGCATGATCACGATCGCCCCGACCGCGTCCCCCCGCCCGTCCAGTTCCACGACCCCGCGCCGCACCGCCGGGCCCACGCTGACCTTGCCGAGCTCGGCCACGCGGATCGGCGTCCCGGCACGGGTCGCCTCCACCACGACGTTCTCGATGTCCGACAGCGACTTGAGGTAGCCGAGCCCGCGCACCATGTACTCGCGCTCGGAGAGCTCCACGACCATCGCGCCGATGTCCGCGTTGGCGTTCTGGATCGCCTGCATGACCCGGGTGACCGGAATCCGGTACGCCAGCAGCTTCGCCGGATCGAGATCCACCTGGTACTGCTTCTCGAAACCGCCGACAGTCGCCACTTCCGAGACGCCGGGCACGGACGTGAGCTGGTACCGCAGGTACCAGTCCTGCAGGGCGCGCAACTCGGCGAGGTTCATCCGGCCCGTCGTGTCCTCGAGCGCATACTGGTACACCCAGCCCAGGCCGGTCGCATCCGGGCCGAGCGTCGGCGACACCGACGCGGGGAGCCGGCCCTTGAGGCCGTTCAGGTATTCGAGCACGCGGCTGCGCGCCCAATAAAGGTCCGTTCCGTCGTCGAAGATGATGTACACGAACGAAACGCCGAAGTACGAGTACCCGCGCACCACGCGCGAGCCGGGCACCTTGAGCATCTCCGCGGCGATCGGATAGGTGACCTGGTCCTCGACGATGCGCGGCGCCTGCTCGCTGTAGTCCGTCTGGATGATCACCTGGACGTCGCTCAGGTCCGGCAGCGCTTCCAGTGGCGTGCGGCCGACGGCAATGATGCCCGCCCCGATCGCCGCGATCGTGAACAGGGTCACGATCAGCTTGTTGTCGACCGACCAGGCGATGAACCGCTTCAGCATGGCCGCGCCCTCAGCGATTCGGGTGTTTCATGCCCGGCATCGGGCTCGCCGCGGCAGGCCGGCTCGCCTCGGGCGCCTTGGTCGCACGCCCGCCGGCACCCGGCATCTCCATGCCGGGCATGTCTGCCATGGGAGGTACCGTGATCGGCTTCGGCGCGTCCGATGTCTTCGAGCCCTTCGCCGAGGGAACGGACATGTCCATCCCCGGCATGCCTCCCATCCCCCCGAGCATCGACCCCAGGTTCGACTCGGCGTCCACCAGGAAGGTCGCCGACGCGACCACCGTGTCTCCCACCTGCACACCGCTCTGGATCTCGATCCGATCGCCCGTGCCGATCCCCGTCACGACCGCACGCGGCTCCAGCATGCCGTCCGCCCGCCGCAGAAAGACGAGCGTGCGCGTACCCGTCGAGAGCACGGCCGAGCGGGGAACGTGCAGCACGCGTGCGTCCGTGCCACCCCGAATGCGCACCGTGGCAAACATGCCGGGCTTCACCTCACCGCCTCGATTCGCGAGCGCGATGCGCACGCGAACCGTCCGCGTGTCGCTGTTGAGTGTGGGCTGCACGAAATCGATGCGCCCGACCCGCGGCCGCCCGGGCATCGACGGCAGCTCCACGTCCACGCGCTCGCCAAGCTGCACCTGTGCGAGATCGCGTTCGAAGACTTCGCCCTCCAGCCAGACCACCGACAGGTCCGCGATGCGAAGCAGCGCCTCGCCCGCCATGACCCGCTGGCCAGCCAGCACGCTCTTCTCGATGACCACCCCGGCAAACGGGGCCCGCACGACGATGGTCTGTTGCGCCGCCCCGGTTGCCTCGACACGGGCAACCTCCGCCGCCGGAACGTCCCAGTTGAGGAGCCGCTGCCGAGCCGCCGCCCGCAGCCCCTCCGCGCTGGCCCGGGTGGACGAATCCGCCCCGGCCACATCGCGCACCAGCCTCGTCGCCAGCACCAGTTCCTGCTCGGCCGCCACCAGCATCGGCGAGTAGGTCGAGAGCAGCGGCTCCCCCGCCTTCACTTCCCGGCCCGTGAAGTCCACGAAGAGTCGATCCACCCATCCGTCGAACTTGAGCGTGACACTCCGCACTTTCGTCTCGTCGAGGCTTACCTGGGCGACTGTCCGCACCTCGCGACGCAGCGGGCCGCGCTCGACCACGGCGTACGTCACACCGATGCGGCGCGCTTGTTCCGCGCTGAGCATGACGGACTTGGCCGACTCCGCACTGGCGGCGGCGCCGTGCGCGTGCCCAGCTGTCTCGGCCGGCGGCGCGGTGCCACGCGAGGCCGCGAGGGCGACCAGCACGGCGATGCCGAGAACGGCGACGCCGATCCCGGCGCGGCGCCAGCGAACCGCGCCGCTCACGCCGCTCGCGCCGGTCACTGCACGGCCGGCTGCGGGGGATGGTGCCGGCTTGTCCTGCTCAACCATCAGCGTTCACCTCCCGGCGCGAGACTGCCGGAATTCGGGTCATAGAGTTCACGGCCGAGCAGCATCTCGAGGTCGGCCAGTGTCATGCCTTCGGCGGCTTCGAGTGCCGCCAGTTCCTGGGCGTAGCGATTGACCGTGACCTGGTTGTCGATCAGGGTCATGAGATTCACCCGGCCCACGCGGTAGGCCGCCAGCGATGCCGTCACCGCGGCACCAGCCTGGGGCAGGATCGTCGTGCGATAGAGGCTGGCCAGGTTTCGCGCACGCGTCCACTCCACGTACGCCTCGCCGGCCCGCGCCCGCGTCTCGGCGCGCATGGCCGCAAGATCGGCGGCCGCCATCGCCCGCATGGCGCCAGCTTCGTCGCGCATGCGCAGCTGCCGGCTGCGCGCGAACACGGGAACGGATGCGCCGATCATGAGGCTTCCCATGCGGTCCGTGCCCATGGCGCTCCCGCGCTCGGCATACTGGACGCCAAGCTCGAGGTCGGGCCAGATCTCGCGTCCGGCCCGGCGGGACTCGGCCTCGGACGCCTCGAGGTCCGCGGCTCCGGCGCGCACCATCGGCCGCGACGCGCTGGCACGACGCACGAGTTCGTCGGCGGCGGGGAGGGCCGCAGGAAAGCGCGGAAGGATCGCCGGTGGCGTCGTCGAGTCCACCGGCTGGTCGAGCAGTCCGCCAAGGCGCGACAAGCTCACCAGGCGCATCGCGCGCATGGCCGTGATCTCCTCGGTCATTCGTGCGACTTCGACGCGCGCCTTCAGCACGTCGGCCTGCGACGTCTCGCCCACGCGATACATCGCCTCGGCCGTCGCGGCGATATCCTCCATCAGCCGGCGCGTGGCGACCGCGATGTCGAGGCCCCGCTCGATCCGATAAATATCATAGAATGCCGCGGCCACACGCGCTCGCACCTCCCAGCGCACGTCCACGGCGCGTTCCCTGGCGGCGCTCCCGCGCGCCGAGGCTGCCGCGGCGCTGAACCCGAGCTTGCCCGCCGTCGGGAACATCTGCACCACCTGGAGCTGCGTCATTCCGACCACGTCCATCGGGCCGAGCCCCGGGAGGGCCCGGCCGAGCAGGCCGAGCTGCAACTGCGGGTCGGGTGGGAGGCCCGCGCCGGGAATCCGGGCGGCGGCGGCGTCCGCCAGCGCGCCGGCGGCCAGGACGCGGGGATTTGACCGATCGGCCCTGAGGTACAGCACGCCGAGCCGAAGGCCCGGCGACGCCGCCGAGTCCCCCTGCGCGGCGAGCGACTCGGCGCTGGCGAGCGCGCAGAAGATCGCGCCCGTGAGGATCGCGAGCGTGCGGCGGTGCGAGACGGGCGTACCGCCTGCGCTGGCCCGCGCCCGCCCGCTTGGGCGCACACCTCTGGCGCCGCGCGCTGTCGCGTGGCTTGTTGACACGTCGAGTATCGAACCTTGCATCCGGAGAGCCCTCGGATTGCGCGAGGAGAACCTGTTTCGCCTGACCAACCCGGGGCGGCCAATGCGGCTCGCGGAGAATCGGCAGGCGGGGGGACAGGGAGCAGGGGGGGTTGCCTGATTTTATGTAAGGTAAAACCGCATCTCGGTCAAAGGTACCGTAAGCGGCGGCCCGGGATGCGAAACGACACGCCCCAAGGCCGCCACTCGCTCTCCGGCACCGTCGCGTGGCATGCGTGCGCCGAACCGATCGGCGACGGGACGCGTGTTGCGGCCGACGCCACCGGCGCGGCGCGCTCATCCCGGCGCATTCGTCCGGGCGATGGCCGGCCGCCGGCAGGGCCGCGCGCGGGATTGCCTGACGAACCGTGGCCGATCTTTCGGCGGCGAAGCGGCGTGCCGATCGCGAGGCTTCGCGCGTGCGACGGCACGGACGTTGCATTCGCGCGCGGCACGAACGTGCGTGTGGTCCACCCGCCGCCCGTGTGTCGCTGCACGCGCGAGGGCCGTGCAGCCATGGGGAAGGCCGGGGCGGGGCGGAGGACCGGCTTCCTCGTCGCACTTCGACCGCCGACTTGGTGCGCGGTGCCGACGAGTTGACCCGGTACCGCGAGTTTCCCCGTGAGTGCCCGGTCGCGCGTCCGCTGCGACCGCCGACCGGCGGGTGCAGCGCGCCGATCGACCGGCCTCCCGCACGACCCGTTGACGCCGCCACGTGGGCAACGGCGCTCCCGCGTTGCGCCCGACGGGACGTCGCTTCATCTTCCACGCACTGAAGAAACTGCCTGGCTGGCGGCGCCACTCCTCGACGGCGGCTCGATCGTGCCGGGAACGGGGAGGCTCCACAGGTCACAGGCGCTCCTCTCCCTGAAGGATTCCCGAATGCGCCGGTCCCCATTTGTCGTCACGGCAGTCGTGCTCCTGTCCGCCATCGCCGCGAGCGCGGTGCCGGCACGGGCGCATGACCTGTTCCTGACACTGCGGTCGTTTTTCGCGCCGCCCCAGACCGCCATCGAGATCCATGCGCTGAACGGGACCTTCTCCTCGAGCGTGGCCGTCGTGGCGCGCGATCGAATGATCGACGTCTCGGTCTGGTCCCCCGCCGGTCGGGCGCGCCTCGATACGACTGCCTGGCTCGAGCGCCGCGACACCACGGTGCTGACCCTGCGCACGGGCGGTCCCGGCACGTACGCCGTGGGTGTCTCGACGCGGCCACGGATCCTGGCGCTCAAGGCGCCGGACTTCAATGCGTACCTCGCGTCCGAGGGCGTGCCCGAGGTGCTGGCGGCACGCCGCCGCGACGGCGAGCTGGACCGACCCGCGCGCGAGCGCTATTCCAAGCACGTCAAGGCCCTGATTCAGGTCGGCGATGCGCCTTCGGGCGCATTCGGGGCGGTGTTCGGCTACCCGGCCGAGATCGTGCCACTCGACAACCCCTATGCCCTGCGCGCGGGGCCCGGCTCGCGCCTGAGGGTGCGCGCGCTCGTCGGCGACACTGCGCAGCCGGCCCTGACGCTCCAGGTCGGCGGTCGGGACCTGCGTGGGGCCCGGCTCCCGCAGCGGGAGATCGTCACCGACTCCGCCGGCATTGCCGAGCTTCGACTGGTCGTTCCCGGCCGATACTACGTCAAGTTCATCCGCATGCGGCGCCTGGTGGACGACGCGGCGGCGGACTACGAGTCGCGGTGGGCGACGCTGACCTTCGAGCTGCGCTGAGGAGCGGTCACCGCGGGCCGACAGCGCACCTCCCGGCCGGTTGAAGCGCCTGCCCGTCGCGAGCGATCCGCGTGAGCGCGTCGTCCGCGTCGCCTCCCGCTAGAGGTCCACCCGCCGCAGCAGCTGCGCGTTCAGCGCCACGATCATCGTGCTCGCCGACATCAGCACCGCCCCGACCGCCGGCGTCAGAACCACTCCCCACGGCGCGAGCACTCCCGCCGCCAGCGGAATCGCGACGATGTTGTAGCCCGCCGCCCACCACAGGTTCTGCACCATCTTGCGGTAGGTCGCCCGGGACAGGTTGATGATGCGCGGGATGTCGCGCGGATCGCTGCGCACCAGCACCACGTCCCCCGCCTCGACCGCCACATCGGTGCCCGCGCCGATTGCGATGCCGACGTCGGCCGTGACCAGCGCCGGCGCGTCGTTCACCCCGTCTCCCACCATGGCCACGCGCTTGCCCTGCCGCTGCAGCGCCTCGACGTGGGACGCCTTCTGCTCCGGCAGCACCTGCGACAGCACCGAGTCGATGCCCAGCTGCCGCGCCACCGCCTCGGCCACCGCCTTCGCATCTCCCGTCATCATGATGACCTCGATCCCGGCCGCCTGCAGCCGCTGCACCGCCGCGGCCGACTCCGGCCGGATCGCATCGGCCACGGCGAATGCGGCGAGCGCGCGATTCCCCTCGACCAGGTAGATCACCCCCTCGCCGCGACTCGCGGCCTCCGTGGCAAGGGCCATGAGCTCCGGCGCGGGAGTCGCGTGCAGCGACGCGAGCAGGTTCGGACCCCCCTCGGCGAGGTCGCGCCCATCCACCACGGCCCGAACGCCCTGCCCCGGCATGGACCGGAACCCCGTCGCCGCCGGGACCACGAGCTTCCGCTCCTCCGCGCTCTTCACGATCGCACGCGCCACCGGATGCTCGGCATCGCGCTCGACCGCGGCTGCCAGCCGCAGTGCGTCGTCGTCGCCGAGGCCAGCGGCCGTGCGCATCGCGATCACGCGGTGCTCGCCGAGGGTCAGCGTGCCCGTCTTGTCGAACACCACCGCCGTCAGGTTGCGCGCCTCCTCGAGGCCCCGCCGGTCGCGCACCAGCAACCCGCCGCGGGCACCAAGGGTGGTCGAGATCGCCAGCACCAGCGGCACCGCAAGGCCAAGGGCGTGCGGGCAGGCGATCACGAGCACCGTGACCATTCGTTCCACCGCCGTGGCGGCCGTGGCCCCGGCCAGCAGCCAGGCCGCGAGGGTGAGCGCCCCCGAGCCGAGCGCGATCCACGTGAGCCAGCGGGCGGCCCGGTCGGCCAGCGCTTGCGCGCGCGACTTTGACGACTGCGCCTGCGCCACCAGCCGCATGATCCCGGCCAGCGCGGTCCTGTCCCCGGTGCCGGTGACCAGCACGCGCAGCGAGCCCGCCCCGTTCACCGTGCCGGCAATCACCTTCGCCCCCTCGCCCTTCTCCACCGGCGCCGACTCGCCCGTGACCAGCGCCTCGTTGACGGCGCTGCTGCCGGAGCGCACGACGCCGTCGGCGGGAATGCCCGCCCCGGGGCGCACGAGCACGACATCGTTGTCGCGCAGCGCCGACACCGGCACCTCCTCGACGCGCTCGGCGGCGCCCTCACCGGTCACCCGGACCGCCGTGCCGGGGAGGAGCTTGGCCAGCTCGCCCAGGGCGCCCTCGGCCTGCGAAATCGAGCGCATCTCGAGCCAGTGCCCGAGGAGCATGATCGTCACCAGCGTTGCCAGCTCCTCCCAGAGCGGCATGCCGGGGAAGCCGAGCGTGACGGCGGCGCTGAAGGCGAACGCGACCGAGATCGCGAGGGCGATCAGGGTCATCATCCCCGGCAGGCGCGCCGCGATCTCGCGCCCGGCGCCCTGCACGAAGGGCCAGCCGCCGTAGGCGAAGACCGCGGTGCCGAGGACCGGCGGTATCCAGTGCGACCCCGGGAATGCCGGCGGCGTGTACTGGAAGGCGCGCGGCAGCATGTGGCCCCACGCCAGGATCGGGGCGGTGAGCGCGAGCGAGAGCCAGAACTTGTCGCGGAACATCGCCGGCGAGTGGCCGGCATGCTTGTCGTGGCCGGCATGCTTGTCGTGGCCGGCATGCTTGTCGTGGCCGGCATGCTTGTCGTGGCCGGCATGCTTGTCGTGGCCGGCATGCTTGTCGTGGCCGGCATGCTGGTCGTGGCCGGCGTGCTGGTCGTGGCCGGCGTGCTGGTCGTGGCCGGCGTGCTGGTCGTGGCCGGCGTGCTGGTCGTGGCCGGCGTGCTGGTCGTGGCCGGCGTGCTGGTCGTGGCCGGCGTGCTGGTCGGCACCGTAAGACACAGGCGCCGTGTGCTCGGGCATCGCACCGCGAGCATGCGTGTGGTCGTGTGCCTCCCGTCGCCCCGCAGCCTGGTCGCCCTGCTGCCCATCACTCATGCGGAGGGTCCTCGATCGGTAGTGCCAGTTCCCGATCTCATTGGAGACCGATGGACCCGGCCGGGCATCCATCGAACGTGGCAACTGGCGAAGGGTGGGGCGACGAACGCGAGACGCGACTGCCTGGGATCCGGACTCCGGCTCGCGCGAGCTCGCGCGGTGGCCTGCGGGTTGCCGGACCGGGAGGCGCGCCGAGCGCGTCGCGCGGGGCAAGGCGACCGGTCGCGGGGCGAGCGCTGACCGTGCCGCGCTTCGGACCGAGCCGGTACAACATGTAGTACTCCTGGGCAAAGGGAGTCGCGATCGGCTCCAACACTCGGCCCGCACGCTGCGCCGCCGCCAGTTCGCCGGTCCCGATCCGATTTCGCCGGGTGATCACCCACAGGGTGCGTGGGTCCGCCAGTGCAAGCGTGAAATCGTCCACCACCGGGACCACGCGGTCCAGGTAGAATCTCAGCGACGGGTGCGTGGTCTCGTTGATCAGGTGCGGGGACGGGACGCCGCGCAGCCGTCCCGTGCGATACTCCACGACGCCGTCCGCCGGCTGCGCCGCCGACTCGACGTACCGGGCGAGTTGGTGCACCTCGGCCTGCAACCCCGGCACCAGCACGCGCCCGCGCACGGTGAGTCCATGGTAGAACGCCAGGAACGCACCCTGCGCGATGATCGCCACGACCACCGTCCACGCGAGCGGGCGGAGCAACCGGCGCAGGGTCACGGGTGCCCACCGGCGCGCGCAGTCGTCGGCGACAAGCAGGCCGAACGGGATCATCGCCGGCAACATGTAATGCGGCAGCTTCGACCCGGCAACCGTGAAGAACACGAAGACCACCGCCCCCCAGGACGCGAGGAAACGGCGTGCCGCCGTCGGCGCGCCCGCCGGGTCACCGCGCCTCGGCCACGCGCGCCACAGGAAGAACGACCACGGCAGCATGCCAAGCAGTACCACGGGAATGTACGCGAGGAGGTTCGCGACCCCGGTCACGGCATGCGCGACATCCCCCCCGAGAAAGCGATTGACGTTCTGCTCGATGATGAAGCCCTGCACGAACTCGTCGCCGCGCACGAGGTAGATGGGCACGTACCAGAGCGCCACCACGGAGGCGCAGACGAGTGCGGACGATCCCCACCAGCCATGAAACCGTGGACGCAGCCCGGGCTCGCGCCACCACGTCAACGCGGCGATCGCGACAAACAGGATGAGACTCACCGGCCCCTTGGCCAGCACGGCGATGCCGAGCGCGGCTCCGACTGCCAGGCGCCAGCGTGCGCCGCCCACGAGCGACTCCCAGAACCCGAGCAGCGCGGCGCTCAGGAACAGGAGAAGGAGCGGATCGGTGAGCAGCATCCGTCCGAGGCCGACGACAAGCAGCGAACTGGCGAGCACGAGGGGCGCGACGTAGCGCGTCCCGGGCGCGAGGTGGCGCCGAGCGAACCACGCCACGAGACCGAACGTGGCGAGCATCGCCAGCACGCTGGGCAGGCGCGGACCGAATTCGCGGCCGAACAATGCGACCGACGGCTTCGCGGCCCAGTAGATCAGGATCGGCTTCTCGTACCAGGGGGCACCGTTGTAGAACGGCGTGACCCATTCGTGGCGGCGCAGCATCTCCGCGACGATCGCGCCATAGAAGCCCTCGTCAAGGTCGAACAGCCCGTAGGACCACCAGCCGAGGAATGGCAAGGTGACGAAGACCGCCACGATCCAGGGCAGGCGACGCTCGGCCGCCCCGAAGGCGTGCGCCGCCGCCGGCCCCGACGGGGGCGGTTCCGGCACGCCAGGCGACGTCGGGCCGGCCGTCATCGGGCGACGGAGCGGCAGGGGTGGCATCGACAGCGTCTCACCTCATCACCGCGCGGCATGATCCGCCGGTTCGCGCGGCCGCCGGTCGGTCCTCGCCAGGCCATCGGCCAGCCGCGTGAAGGCGACGTCGTAGTCGCGCAACAGGGAATCGTTGTTGGCCAGCTTGTCCCGGCCCAGGACATCCAGGCGTTCCCGCAGCGCCCGCACGCGCCCGGAGGCGGCCAGCGGCCCGAGCAACGTCGTCAGGAGGGAGACGGGGATTCGCACGGGCACCGACGGCCACCCCTTCCGCAGGAACTCGTGCATGGCGCGGACCAGCGCCACCTGACTGAATTCCTCCGGGCCCCCAATCTCGTACGTCGCGCTCCGCCGGGCCGGGCTCAGCGCCTGGATGATGACGCCCGTCAGGTCGTCGACGTGGAGCGGCTGGAGCCGGTGCGTCCCGTCGTCGAGCACCGGCACGCAGGGCAGGTGCCTCACGGCCCACTCGAGGGCCGTCAACGGTGTCCTGCCGTGCCCCCCGTAGATCACGGTCGGTCGCAGGATCACGAACTCGAGCCCGGACGAACGGACGATCTCCTCCGCCCGGCGCTTCGAGTCGGCGTACGCCGTCAGGGGCACATGGTTCACGTCATGACTGCTGATGTAGACGATGCGCCGCACGCCGGCTTCCGCCGCCCGCGCAACCACGTGCCTCGTGCCCTCGACGTTGATCCCGATGAAATCGGCCGTGGTGCGCGGCTGGATGGCAGCGGCGAGGTGAACCACGGCCCCCACGCCATCGAGGGCCGCCGAGACCGTGTCGGGCCGCGTGAGGTCGCCTTCCGCGAAGCGCACCCCCGGAGTTCCGAGCGCCTCCGCCTTGCGAAGCGATCGGGCCAGCCCCACGAACCGGATCGCCGGCTGCGCGGCGGTCCACCGCGCGAGAAGGTTGCTGCCGACATAGCCTGTCGATCCGGTCACCAGGACCTTCGTCACACCCGGCGCCGCAAGTATCGCTTGAGGAATCCGAACCGGAAGTAGAATTGCACGATGGCCTGTTCCTGGTACGCCTTGACCTCGGCCGGCTTCAGGTGGTCGAGGCGAAAGACCGGGTGGAAATTGTCGTAGTTGTTCCAGTCGTGGTCGTAGATGCGATCCTTCACCTCGTCGAAGAAGCCGGTGCCGGGGATCGGCGTGCAGATCGTGAAGTTCGCCAGGCTCGGGTTCAGCTCCTGCGAGTACCGGATCGTCTCCAGGACGGTCTCGCGCGTATCCTCCGGCAATCCGAGGATGAAGAAGGCGACGATGCGAATGCCCTTGCGCTCGCAGTAGGCGACGATCCGATCCTGCTGCTCGACCGACGGCGGACGCCGCTTGTGCGCCTCGAGCGCGGCGATGTTGGTCGACTCGACGCCGATCTTGATGACCCGGAAGCCGGCGTCGAACATCAGGTCCACCAGCTCTTCGTCAAGGCGGTCGCTCCGCGTCTCGCATCCCAGTTCGAGGCCCAGGTTGCGCGCCTTGATCGCCCCGCACAACTCCACCACCCAGTTGCGGTTCACCGAGAAAACCGGATCCCGGAACATCACCGCGCGAACCCCGTACGTCGCCTTCAGGTGCGCCAGCTCATCCACCACGCACGCGGGCTTCCGGATCTGGTACGCCTTCTTCACCGCGATGTACGGGCAATAGTTGCAAAGGTACGGGCAGCTTCGGCTGCCAAGTATGAACGCCGTGGGTCGCGCCCGGAGAATCGGGTGCTGGGTGAACGCCCGGTGGTTGTAAATCGTCCAGTCGGGATACGGCAGCACGTCCAGGTCGTCGATGCGCGGCGACGGGACGATGCCCATCGGCAGGTCCTCGAGCCGCTTCAGGCCCAGGAACGGCCCTTCGGCACTGCCCGAGATGATGGTGTCCGCGAATGCGCCGAACGGCCCCGGCGTCGTCGACGCGAGCGGGCCGACAAGGCAGATCCGGGCGCCCGTCTCCGACCGAATCCGCGTGAGGTACTCCAGCTCCTCGCGGTGGCGGATCAGCGATGCCTGCAGGATCACCAGGTCGGCATCCTTCCGGATCGTGTTGATGTCGAGCGAAACCTCGTGCCCGTTCCCCTTGAGCACGGCGGCGAGGTAGCCATAGTTCAGGAGGGGAAAGTACTCGCCCTTCTTCCGGGCCAGCTCGAGCAGCCGCGCGCGCCACGAGGAGCCGACGCTGAACGTCGTGCCGTATCCGCCGTTGTAGTCCCGGTTGTCGCCGCGCCGATGGACGTCGAGGAGGCTGACTTTCATGGCTTGGCAATCTCCGCCGGTAGCGGCGTCGCAACGAGCACCGCCGTGATGACAAGCACGACCAGGGCCGCCACGAGCTCGATCGTGGCGGAGCCCCGGAGGCGCCGCGTGGCCGGCGCCGTCCCGAGCGCGGGCAACACCCGCTTCCAGTTGTACGCACCGGTGCCGGCGGCCACCGACAGCATGGCCAGCTTGGCCAGCAACCGCTGCCCGTAACCGCTGCTCCAGAGCGCAGCCAGCGTGTCGATGTTGCGCCAGGCTGCCAGCGTCCCGGTCAGCGCCGCGAGGCCGGCGAAGCCGAGGGCCGTCGGACTGAACGCCGTCACCAGTCGCGCAACGTGCCCATGCCGCTCGGCCTCCGCCGATCGCATCGCCACCGGCACGGCGACCACGATCAGCATGGCCAGGCTGCCAACCCATCCCCCCGCGCCGATCACGTGCAGCGCGTCGATCGCCACGGCGAGCACCGGGCGCTCCGCCGCGACCGGATGCCCGGAGAGGGACAGGCTCACGACCAGGGCGACGGCACCCGCGGCGAGCACCGGCCAGGCAAATCCCCGACGCCGCGCGACCGCGCCGGTCGCCCACCAGCCGGCCAGCACGCCCGCCAGCGCAAGCCACCAGCCACGTCCCCAGCCCGATTGCAGGAGCAGCGCCCCGATCGTCGCACGGGACCAATGCTCCTCGGTGCCGAACATCGCCGCGTGCTGCGCCGCCAGCCGGAGCACGGTCGCGATCCCGATGGCGCCGATCGCGGCCCGCGCCCAGCCGAGGGCGCGCGGTCCCGCGGTGGCAATGATGTCACCCGGCCCGCCATCCTGTCGCCCGAAGCGCGGCAGCACCACGAGCCGCAACGCCAGAACGCCGAGCAGCACCGTGACCGCAACCAGCTGCATGGCCCGAATCGCGGCATACGCCCACGATTCGACGCCAAACGCCGCGTCAGGCACCTCGACCGGCGGCTGGCGAAGGCGTCGCGTTCACGCCCGGCGTCGCCGGGTCGATCACGAACGTGAGTTCGCCGCGCATCGGGTGCCCGTCGGCGCCGGCCGCCTGCCACTTGACGGTGTACCGGCCTGGTGCCAGGGCGCCGGTCACCCTGGCCATCAGCGTCTTCGGGTCGTCCGGTGCCGCGCGCAGCGTGTCGAGCGGGACGGCCTGTTGCTTCGCGTCGGTCAGCGTGATCCGGCTCAGCGCGAGCGTGAGCGCCTCGTTGAAGGTCAGGACGATCTCCTTCGGGGCGACCGCCGCGCGGCTGTCCGCTGCCGGCACGGCCTTGACGAGCCGGGGGTGGGCCGCCGCCTCGCGCGCCGGAACCGCCAGCAGAACCGCCAGCGCGAGTACCGATCCAGTGTGTCGTATCATCGGGGAGTCTGGTGAAGTGGGCCGGCGACATGCCTCGCCGGGCGAGGTTTTACATTAGGTAAAACACCGCGCACCGCGCAAGGGTCCACGAGCAAGGCCGGTGTCGGCGAGGTCGCGCGACGCCCGCGACCGTTCAGGCAGGATCGGATGGGCGCCGGGCCCGGCCACCGGTCTGCATGTGACGTACCACCCAGCGCGTGCCCCGCCGCTCGAGAATCGCCGTCCCACGCCCAAAGACATCGGCGGTCCGCCCGTTCATGTCGGCCTTGAGCGAATACCGGAAGAGCACCCACGCGGTCCCGCCGTCGACGTGCACCTCGAGGTCGGCCGGCTGGTATTGCAGGTTCTTCATTTCCTTCAGTTCCGGGCCGAGGTGGTGATCCCGATAGTCCGCCCACCCGCGGTTGACGCCGGCGCCCTCGAAGATCGTCAGGCTGTCACCAGCGTACAGCGTGTCGAGCGCCACCAGGTCGTTGCGCTCCGCCGCGGCGAAGAGCGCACGAACGGTCGCGGTGACCCTCGCCGCCTCGCCCGTGGGTGACGCGGCGGCCGGGTGCGCCGGCTGCGCCGCCAGGGGTCGCGCCGTGCCGGCGAGCTCGACGACGAGTGCGGAGAAGGCGCCAAGGAGCGCGACGCGACGGAAGGTGCTGGTCTGCATGAGGGTGGTCTCAGGTGGAAGGGAGGATTCCGGCGGCAAGGGCCGTGTGCGGGCACTCGTCGCCGGCGGCCTGGTAACCGGCGGCGCGGCAAAACAGGTGGGACAGCAGCGATGCGCCGGCATGCTCGCAGTGCGCGGCAGGGTCGGCCATCGATTCCGCTGGCGGAAGGGGGTGCAGCACGATCACGCCGGAGACCCAGACCGCGAGCAGCGCCGTTCCCGCAGCCGCGATCGACCGGCGCGACACATGCGTGCCGACAACGGCGTCCTCGCCGGCCAGCCGGCGAATGCGGCGCTCGAGCAGGTCCGCCCGCTGAAACCCGACCGCCGGCTCGAGCGCCGCCGGCGATGCGCCGACCAGGACGAGGATGGCCGACGCCAGCGGGAGCGCGTGCGCGCGCGCCGCGGCATCGTCGGCGGCGATTTCGGCCTCGTCGGCCAGGTCGTCCACCAGCCGGCCGACTGCCGGCAGCCAGAACAGCACGCCGGCCAGGCAGCGGAACAGAAACAGGCGCAACGGATCGCGGCGGCGCAGGTGTTCGGCCTCGTGGGCGAGCACGGCCTCGAGCTCCGGAACCGAGAGCTTCGAGGCGACGTCGGCCGCGAGATACACCCGTGGCCGCACCCAGCCCGTCGTGAAGGCGGGACTCGGCGACCCCTCGACGATCCGGATGCTGTCCGCCGCGACACCGATACGCCTGGCCGCCTCGGACACCCGCGAGCCGGCATGCGGCACGCGCGCGTCCAGCGCCCCCATCACACGACGATGGCGCCAGATCGCGCGCCCGCGGTCGACGGTCGCATACGAGATCCCGAGCAGCAGCAGGGCGTGGAAGCCGCCGTGCACCGGCGCCAGCAAGCGGTGCAGCGACGCGAGGCAGAACATGCCGAGGTGCTGCTGCGATGCCGGCAGCCAGCTGACCGCCTCGATCAGGTGATGGCCGAACACCGGCGTGAGGCTCAGCACGATCAACGCGGCCAGCGCCAGCAGCAGCTGCCGGCGATGGCGCTGCTCGCGCCGCACGAGCGGCGGGAGGATCGCCGGCTGCCCGCCGACTGCCGGGCTACTCCTCGCCACGCTCACGCAGCCGGCGCCGAATGAGGCGCGCGAGCGCCTCGAGCTGGGCCGGATCGCGCTCCGCCAGCACGTCGACAAGCAAGCTCGCCACGGCATCGGGACCGAACGACAGGATGCCCTCGACGACGCGCCGCGACGCATGCGCCATGAACGCGGTCTCGTTCATTCGCGCCACGTACTCGAACGCGCCGGAGGCGCGGTCGCGCCCAAGCACGCCCTTCACGACGAGGCGATTGAGCACCGTGATCGTCGTCAGCGGCGAGATCGCATGGGCCTGGACGATCCGGTCATGGATCGCCCGGGCGGTCGCCGGACGACCGATCGCCCAGACGGCTCGCAAGACGCGCGCCTCGAGGTCCCCGAGCACCATGCCCACGCCGTTGGCGGAGAGGCGGAGGGAATCGTGGAGCCGCGGTGCGTCGGCGGCATTCGCGGGTCGCTTCGGTTTGCTCACGTCACCCCTCGGTGGTGATGGGACGTCCTGCCTCCCGGACAGCCTCGCGAAGGATAGCCTGGCCGTACCCGTTGTAAAGCACGCGGATCCGCGCGGCCGCATCGCCGAGCCCGTTGACAGCGACGGTGCCTTCTGCTTGTGTTAGCGATGCCCTGTTTTATGCATCGTAAAATCTCGTCGCGCGCCGTGCCCCGACCCGCGTCCGCTCGCCGGTGGCGATCATGCGCCGCCGCCGGCCTCCTCGCCGCGTCCTGCGCCCCCGCTGCTGCCCGGCAGGGGACGCGCGGCGTCGAGGCGCTGGTCGCCGACCGCACCGGCACGCGCGTGGCGTGGACTGGCCGCGACTCCGCGGAAGTCCCGCTCATTCCCCGCGGCGCGCTCTCCGGCGATTCGGCGGTGCGGCTCGCGCTGCTGCGCAGCCCGACGCTGCGCGCCTCCCTGGCCAGTGTCGGGATCGCCGCCGCCGATCTCTGGCGGGCGAGTACGCTGCCGAACCCCGTTCTCGGCGCACAGTACGGTGCTCCGGCCAGCGGCAGTGGCCCCGACTTCAGCTCCGTCGGCCTGGGCTTCTCCGTCGTTGACGCCCTGCAGGTGCCCCTTCGGCGTCGCGTCGCCGACGCCGAGCTGGCGAGTGCGGAGCGGCACGTCGCGGACGCCGTCCTGGGGCTCATGGACGAGGTGCGACGAGCGTACGTCGCGGTGCAGCACGCGCAACAGGTGCTGGAACTGCAGCGCAGCGTCGTCTCCGCCGCCGGGGCAGCCGCCGGTGCGGCCAGATCGCTGCGCGACGCCGGAAATGTGTCCTCCCTCCTGCTCGCCGGAGAGGAAGCGTTGGCGGCCCAGTCCGTCGCGGACCTGCCGGTCGCGGAACGCGAGGTCGATGTGGCGCGCGCCAGCCTGTCGCGGCTGCTCGGCGCCGGTGTCGCCGATACGGCCTGGACGGTCCCCCGGCTCCTGCGCGACCCCGACACGACGGCGTGGTCGCTCGCGTCGCTCGACTCGCTGGCCCTCGAACGGCGCCTCGATGTCGCGGCGGCCCGCGCGGCGGCGACCGCCGCCGCCGCCGCACTCGGATTGCGCGAGCGCTTTGCGCTCCTCGCCGACGGGACGATCGGCTTCTTCTCCGAGCGTGAACCCGATGGGCGCTTCATCGGCCCCACGGCGAGCGTACCGGTGCCCGTGTTCGACCGCGGCGGCCCGGCCATCGCCCGCGCACAGGCCGTGCTGCGCGAGCGCGTGGCGCTCCACGACGCGCTCGTGGCCGAGGTGCATGCCGACGTGCGCGTGCGCCTGGCGCAGGTCCGCGCGGCCCGGCAGCGGACGCGCCACTTTCGGTCGGTGGTCCTGCCGATGCGCCGCCGCGTGATCGAGGAGGCGCAGCGTCACGTCAACGTGAACGACATCTCGGTCTTCGTGCTGCTGCAGGCGAAGCGCGAGGAGTTGGAGAGCGCGCGCGCGTACCTCGACGCCCTGCGCGACTACTGGAACGCCCGCAGCGACCTGGAGCGCGCCACTGGTGGGGCGTTGCCCGCCGCCGTCACACCATGACATCCGGAGAGGTACCGATGCGCGAGAAGGACGAAGACTCCGACGGCGGCCAGTTCTCGCGTCGCGAGGTCGTGCGGCGTGGTGCGGCGGTGCTGGCGGGCGGCAGGGCGGCGACCAGCGCGTTCGCGTCCGCCGTGCTGGCCAGCCCCGCTGGTGCCGAGGGTCCCCGGCGTGCCGCTCGCGAGCCGGAGGCCGACGCCGCCCAGGCCGCGGGCTCGCCCTCGCTCGCGCCGGGGCTCCCCGGCGTGGACTACACGCCCGTGATCATCCCCAACGGCCGAGCGCTCCCCTTCACGGTGGTCGAGGGCGTCAAGGTCTTCCACCTCGAGGCCACCGTTTTCGAGCATGAGTTCGCGCCCGGCCTGCGCACCACCTGCTGGGGATACAACGGCAGCACGCCCGGCCCCACGATCGAAGCCGTCGAGGGCGACCGCGTACGGATCTACGTGACCAACTCCCTGCCCGAGCCCACCAGCGTGCATTGGCACGGTGTGCTGTTGCCCGCGGGCATGGACGGCGTCGCCGGCCTGAACCAGGCCCCCATTCCGGTCAACGCCACGTTCAAGTACGAGTTCACGCTCCGACAGCACGGCACCTGCATGTACCATGCCCACTACGACGAGATGGTGCAGCAGGGGCTGGGGCTGATGGGCATGTTCGTGATCCATCCGCGGCGGCCCGCCCGCCGCCCCGATCGCGACTTCGTGCTCCTCTCGGCAGAGTGGCGCGTTCCGATCGGCGCCTCACGGCCCGACCCGAACGAGATGACGGACTTCAACATCCTCACCTTCAACGGCAAGTCCTTTCCCGCCACCGAGCCGCTGCAAATGCAGCTGGGCGACCGCGTGCGCATTCGCCTGGGCAACCTCAGCGCGATGAGCCACCACCCGATCCACGTGCACGGATTGCGCTGGCGCGTCGTCGCGACCGATGGCGGCGACATCGCCGAGGCGGGCCAGTGGCCGGAAACCACGGTGCTCGTCCCCGTCGGCAGCACGCGCACGGTCGAGTTCATCGCCGACAATCCGGGCGACTGGGCGATGCACTGCCACATGACCCATCACGTGATGAACCAGATGGGCCACAGCGGCCTGAATCTCATCGGCGCCGACGCCGGGGCGATCGATGGGCTCGTGTCGGCGGTGCTTCCCGACTACATGACCATGGGCGAGAAGGGCATGGGGGGGATGACCGAGATGGGCATGAGCGGCCCGGGCGGCGCCATCTCGATGCTGGGCGGCCCCGGACCGCACGGATACATCGACATGGGCGGCATGTTCACGATCCTCAAGATCCGCGAACGACTGCCCAAGGGCGGAGACCCGGGGTGGTACGCCAACCCGCCCGGCACGGTCGCCAGCGAGGCCACCGCCGACGAATTGCGCCGCGACGGCATCGGAGCCCCCACACCGGCAACGAGCAGGCCGGCCAGGACGCCCGGCATGCCGGGCATGCGACATCCACCCACGCGGTAGGCCCGGCGGCGGCTAGCTTTTCGCATGGCCGCCCCCCCACGCGTCCTCCTCGCCGATGCCGACCAGTTCTTCGTGGCCGTCGCGCGGCTGGTGGACCCCGAGGGCGCGGGAAGGGCGAAGCTCCTGATCGTCGGCGGCACGCCGGGGAGCCGCGGCGTCGTCTGCTCCGCCAGCTACGAGACCCGCGCCTTCGGCGTGCGCTCGGCGATGCCGCTCGCGCGCGCCCTCCGACTCTGCCCGCAGGCGACGTGCATTCCCGTGCCGCGCGGCGCCTGCTCCACCAAGAGTCGCGAGATCAAGGCCGTGCTCGAACGGTTCACGCCCGTGGTGCGCGGCGCCAGCGTGGACGAGTGGTACCTCGACATGGGGGGCACCGAGGCGCTGTACCACCACGAGCCGCTGGAGGTCACCGCGCACCGCATTCGCGACGCCGTGCTCGCCGAAACCGGGATCACGGTCTCGTTCGGCGGCGGCACCAACCGGCTGATCGCCAAGCTCGCCGTCGAGTTCGCGAAGCCGAAGCCCGGCACGGGCCGGACCGGGGTCCACATCGTCGCGCCTGGCGACGAGGCGCGCTTCATGGCCGAGCGCGTGACCCTCGCCGACATCCCCGGCATCGGCCCGCGCTTGCAGCAGGCGCTCGCCGAGCGCGAGCTGCTGCGGGTCGCCGACGTGCTGCCGCACGACCGCACGGCGCTCGAGCGCTGGTTCGGAAGGCGCACCGGCAGCTGGCTGTGGGAGCGCGTGCGCGGCATCGGCGGCCACGATGTCTCCCCCCGCGCCGCCGCCAGGAGCGTGAGCCGCGAGGACACCTTCGAGCGCGACCTCGACGCCGATGCCGACATCGAGGCCGAACTCCGGCGCCTCGCCGCCAAGGTCGCCGCCGACCTGCGCGACGACGGCCTGATCGCCCGCACCGTGACCGTGCGGCTCAAGTACACCGACTTCTCGCGCCGGTCCATGAGCCGCACCCTGCGCGACCCGGTGGAATCCGACCGCGCGATCACCGACGTGGCCGTGATGCTCCTCGCGGCGCTCCGCCGCAAGCGAAAAGGCCCGGTACGGCTCGCCGGCGTCGCCTTGAGCGGCCTTGCCGATGCCGCCGACCGGCAGATCTCGCTGCTCGACAATCCCCGGCCCACGGCGGCGAAGCCGGCCCCCGCTGCCGAGACTCCCACGGGGACCCCCCGGCGCGCTGCGCCCCCCGTTCCCGCCCCCGAGACCGAGCGCGACCGCACGGTGTCGCGGGTGGTCGACGCCGTGCGCAAAAAGTTCGGAAAGGATGCCCTGTCGCGGGGATCGGGGCGCAAGAGATAGTAGGGGTCGGCCGATACTGAACAGGCACCCGCCACTCCCGTGGCGGCGCTTGTCTCTCCCGCCCTCCCGATGACCGTATCACCCGCCCGGCCCATCACGCCGTCCGCAGGCGCCCCCGTCAGCAGCTTTGGCGGCGACGACGCCCTGCTCGACGCGCGTGTGCAAGCCTCGGTGCGGCATGCACTTGCGCGGCGGTTCACCGACGACCAGCCCCCCGGAATGGTGACGCAGGTCGTCTGTGCCCTGGTGGTCGTCACGGTCGCCTGGTCGCATGTGCCGATTGCGGCGATCATGGGGTGGTTTGGCGCCCTCGCCGTCGTCGTCGGGTACCGCGTCGTCGCCTGGCGACGGGCCCAGCGCGATCCGGACCCGGTGCGGGTGACGCGCGCCCTCGCCGTCGGCTCGCTGGCCTGCGACTTGGTGTGGAGCGTCGCCGCCTTCGCCGCCTGCTTCGTGCTCGACGGCGAGCACATGGGCGTCTTCATGCTGGTCGCCGCCGGCCTCGTCGCCGGCTCCACCGGGACCCTGCTCGCGCATCCGCGCAGCTTTGCCGTCTTCGTCGTGCTTTTCTTCGGCGCCCTGCTCGTCGGCATGTCGCTCACGGGCCTCGATCCGGTGCGAACCGGTCAGATGACGCTTGTGGTCATCTTTGGCCTGTCGATGGGCGCCCTCTACCGCCGATCGCACCGCCAGCTCGTGTCGTACCTCGAGGCCACGGCGCGCCTGTCGATCGCCGAGGACCGCGTGCGGCGCTTCGTGGACGACGCCAGCGACGCCCTCTGGCGGATGGACTTCGATGGGCGGTGGACCTTCGTGAACGCCGCCTGCGAGCGGCTGTACGCGATGCCGGCCGCGGGGCTGATCGGCCGCCACTTCATCGAACGGGCCCGCGCCGACCACACCCGGCGCGACGTGTCGGTGCTCACGCGGGTCTTCGCCGGACACGAAGTGCGCGACCACGAGTCGGTGCACATCGACGCGCTCGGGCAGGAGCACCACGTCAGCATCTGCGCCCGCCTGCTGCGCGACGACGACGGCACCTTCCTCGGCGTGCAGGGCACCACCCGCGACATCTCGGAGCGCGTGGCCAAGCAGCGGGTGCTCGAGGACCTCGCGCGGCAGGGATCGCTGCTGCGCTCGCTGCTCGACAACACCGACGACCTGATCTTCCACAAGCTCCCCGACGGCACGTATTCCGGCTGCAACGCGGCGATGTCGCGGCTGCTCGGCCGCGACGAGGCCGAGATCATCGGTCGCACCAACGACGGCCTCTACCCCGCGGAGCGGGCCGCGCGCCTGGACGCCGCCACATCCGAGGCCTTCGCCACCCGCCGCGCGGTGCGGCTCGACGAGTGGGTCACCCGCGCCGACGGCACCCGGAGCCTGTACGAGGTCGTGAAGACTCCCTTCTTCAACGAGAGGGGGGACCCGATCGGCCTCGTGGGCATCGCCCGCGACGTCACCGCCCGCAAGGAGGCCGAGGACCGAATGCGCGAGCTGGCCGAGAAGGCCGACCACGCGACGCGCATGAAGAGCGCCTTCCTCGCCAACATGAGCCACGAGATCCGCACGCCGATGAACGGCGTGCTCGGCATGCTCGAGCTCATGCTTGACACCGAGCTTACGGTCGAGCAGCGCAAGCTGGCCGAGGTCTGCCAGACGTCCGCCGAGTCGCTGCTGGCGCTGCTCAACGACATCCTCGACCACTCCAAGATCGAGGCCGGGCACCTCGAGCTCGAGGAGGTGGGCTACGACCTGCAGCGCGTGCTCGCCGCGGCGATCCGGCTGATGGTCGCGCGCGCCAGCGAGGGGGACAACGAGCTGGTGCTCGACATCCGCCCCGACGTGCCGGCCAATGTGCTGGGCGACCCGGGGCGCCTGCGCCAGGTGATCACCAACCTCGTCGCCAACTCGATCAAGTTCACCAAGGCGGGCGAGGTCGTGGTCACCGTCGAGCGCGTCGGCGACGATGGGGAGCGTCCCCTGGTCAGGTTCGCGGTGCGCGACAGCGGCATCGGCATCGCCCCCGACCAGCAGCAGTCGATCTTCGCCGAGTTCACGCAGGCCGACTCGTCGATCACGCGCAAGTACGGCGGCACCGGGCTCGGGCTCTCGATCTGCCAGCGGCTGGTGGCGCTGATGGGCGGCGAGCTCAAGGTGGAGAGCGAGCTCGGCAAGGGGAGCACCTTTCACTTCACGGTGCCGCTGGCCCTCGATGCCACCACTCCCGCCGACGGGTCGCAGCCCACGCACGCCTCGCTGCGCGGCGCCGCCGTGCTGGTGGTGGACGACAGTCCGTCGTACCGGGCCCTCCTGCGCGATTACCTCGAGGGAGCCGGGGCGCAGGTGGCCGAGGAACCGTCGGTGGACGACGCCCTGGCCCGCCTGCGCGAGGCGGCCCGCCTGGGGACCCCGTTCCACCTCGTGTCCCTCGACCTGATGATGCCGGGACGCCCCGGCTTCGACCTCGCCCGCGAGGTGCAGGCCGACGACATGATCAAGGGCGTCCGCACGATGGTCCTCACCTCGTCGGGAATTCCCGGCGACAGCAAGGTGGCCCGCGAGTGCGGCGTGGGCGCCTACCTCACCAAGCCGGTGTCGCGGTTCGACTTCCTGTGGGCCGCCTCGGCGCTGCTGGCGCGCCGCTCGGGCCCGGTGGACATCACGCGCCCGCTGATCACGCGCCACGACGTGCGCGAGCAGCTGCAGCCGCTGCGCATCCTCCTTGCCGACGACGTGGAGGTGAACCGCCAGGTGGCCGGCTCGATGCTCCGCAAGCGCGGTCACGCGGTCACGATGGCGGCGAACGGGCGCGAGGCGATCGACGCCGTGGCCAGGGCACCGTTCGACGTGGTGATCATGGACGTGCAGATGCCGGAGGTGGACGGCCTCGAGGCCACCCGCCGGATCCGCGCCGATGCCCGGTTCGCCAAGCTGCCGATCATCGCCCTCACGGCGCATGCCCTTGCCGACGAGCGCGAGCGCTGCCTGGCCGCGGGGATGAACGCCTTCCTCTCCAAGCCGTTCAAGGCCCACGAGCTCTTCGCCAGCGTCGAGGGATGGCACGACCTCGCCGCCGCGGTGCCGATGGCCGTGGCCGTCGCCTCGCTCACCGCCGGAACGCGCCGCGCCAGCGTGAGCGGGGCCCACGCTGCCGTCGTCGCCGCCGCCAGGGCGCCGGTCGCACCGCCGGTGGACCTGGCCGGCTTTCGCGAGGCGATGCGCGAGGCTGGCGTCGAGTCGATCGTCGACGCGACGGTGGCCGTCTACCTGCGCGAGGCGCCGACCCGTGTCGCGAAGCTGCTGGCCGGCCTCGACGCCGGCGACCTCAAGGAGGCCGGCTCGAATGCCCATGCCCTCAAGGGCTCCTCGGGGAGCCTGCACGCCACGCGCCTGGCCGGGATCCTCGCCGAGCTCGAGCAGGCCTGCCACGCGGGCGACCTCGCGGTGGCCCGGGCGCTGCGCGAGAAGCTCGAGCCCGAGTGGTCCCGCACGCTGACCTACCTGCAAGCCGCCCTCACCGAGAAGGCCGCATGAGCGCCACGGTCCATGCCGTCCACTGGCTCGTCGGGGTCGCGCAGCGCGCGGCCCTCCCCGGTGCCGATGCCCTCGCCACGCCCATCGTCACCGACCCCGCCGCCGCCTGGCACGACGTCGCCGGAGGGTGCGGCGTGGATGCCGAGCTGCTCGCCGCGCGCGTGGCCGACCACTTCCGCCTTCCCGTCGCGCAGCTGCGCACGGCCCAGGCCGGCGCGCGCAAGCTCCTCCCCGAGGCGCTCGTGCGCCGCTACGGCGTCTTCCCACTCCGCGCCGACGACCGGCACCTCGTCGTCGCGACCTCCGACCCGACGAACCTCAATGTCGAGCAGGACGTGAGCTTCGCCTCCGGGCGCCACGTCACCCTCGAGGTCGCCTCGCCGGGCGCGATCGCCGACATGATCGAGGCCACCTACTCCCCCGAGCAATCGATCGAGTCGATGCTCAAGGGCGTGCGCGACCCCTCGCACACGCTCACCGTGGTCGAGGAGGAGGAGGCCGAGGCCGGGCCGTCCGCCGACGAGGCCGGCACCGGGCCCGTCGTCCAGCTCGTGAACCTGATCCTCCAGCGTGCCGTCGACCGCGGGGCGAGCGACATCCACCTGCAGCCCGCCGGCAACATGGGCGTGGTGCGTTACCGCGTGGACGGCGTGCTCGCCAACTCCGGGCAGATGCCCCTCCCCGCCCTCAATCGCGTCATCTCGCGCATCAAGGTCATGGCCAAGCTCGACATCGCCGACCACCTGCGGCCACAGGACGGCCGCGCGCGCATCATGATCGCGGGCCGCACGTACGAGTTGCGCATTTCCACCGTGCCAGCGCGCGGCGCGCAGAAGTGCGTGATCCGCGTGCTCGACGCGGGCCGCGCCTCGACGATCTCCGAGGTCGGCATTCCCGACGCCGAGCTCGTGCGCCTCAGGCGCCTCCTCTCGTTCCGCGACGGGATGATCGTCGTCACCGGCCCCACCGGATCGGGCAAGACGACAACGCTCTATGCCGCGCTGCAGCAGGTGCACCGCGAGGACGTGAACGTGATGACCGTCGAGGACCCGATCGAGCGCGAGCTCCCCGGCGTCACGCAGATCCAGGTGGAAACCAGGCAGGGGGTCACCTTCGCCTCCGCCCTGCGCGCGATCCTGCGCCAGGACCCCGACGTGATCTTCGTCGGCGAGATCCGCGACGCCGAGACCGCCGCGGTCGCCGCGCAGGCCGCCCTCACCGGCCACCTCGTGCTCGCCACGCTCCACGCCAACGATGCGATCGGCGCGATCCGCCGCCTCGCCGACCTCGGCCTCGACCACGCCACGATCGCGTCGACGCTGCGCGGCGCCGTGGCCCAGCGCCTCGTGCGGCGCATCAACCCGGCCTGCGCCGAGCCGGTGGACGACCAGACCCCGCTCACCGACGAGGAGGAGCGCCTCGCGATCGCCTTCGGCACGCGCCCCGTGGCACGCGCCGGACAGGGTGAGGCCGCCTACCGCGGCCGCCTTCCGATCGTGCAGGTGTTCGAGGCGACACCGGACCTCACGCAGCTGATCGCCGAGGGAAAGGCCGCCGGCCTGATCGAGGCCGCCGCCGAGGCTGCCGGCATGCGCACCCTCCGTACCGTGGGCGTGGCCCGCGTGCAGCGGGGCGAGACCACCCTGGCCGAGCTCGAGCGCGTGCTCGGCGACGTCGACGAGGCCAGGGCCGAGGCCGCGCTGCCCGTACCCACGGGGGCGCCACGTGGCACCCTCGCGCTCGTGGCGGCGTCCATTCCTGATGTCGAGCAGGCGGTGCCGCACGTGCTGCTCGCCGACGACGACGGTGCCAACCGCATCATCGCCCGCGCCCTGCTCGAGGCGCAGCAATACCGCGTGACCGAAGCCAGGGACGGGCAGGAGGCCGTGGAGCACCTCGCCAGCGGCGAGCTCTACGACCTCGTGGTCCTCGACCTCGACATGCCGCGCAAGGGCGGGCGCGAGGTGCTCCACGCCCTCCGCGCCGACGTCGCCAGCGCCGGCATCCCGGTGGTGATCCTCACCGGCTCGAGCGACGCCGAGCTCGAGACGTCGCTGCTCGAGGAGGGAGCCGACGACTACATCCGCAAGCCGTTCGACCCGCGGCGCTTCCTCAGCCGCGTGAAGGCGACCCTGCGGCGGTCGGCAGCGTAGCATCCGGCGCCACCGCCGCGGCGCCCAGCAGCGCCACCGGCGGCGCGATCCGCACCCCATGCGCGGCGAACTGCTCGAGGAAGTCGAGCAGGGTCGCCTCGCGCCAGGCGCGAAACTCGTCGACATCGGTCCCCGCGTACCACGCCATCACCTCGAGCAGGATCGCCGACGGCCCCAGCTCCCGAATCCGCACCACCACCCGACCGGGCCAGACCTTGTCGCTCGCGCGCAGTGCCCGTTCGCAGGCCTCGCGCACCTCCCGCAGCTGCGCGAGCGTGGCCGCGTAATCGACCGGGATGAGCTGGTGGAACCGGATCCGGTCGCGCCCGGCGAAGTTCTCGGTGCGCATCTCGCTCAGCTTGCCGTTGGGGAGCGAGACGACCGTGCGCTCGAGGGTCCGGATGCGCGTCGAACGCAGCCCGATACTCTCCACTTCCCCCTCGAAGTCCTCGATCTTCACCCAGTCGCCCACGCGGAACGGCTGGTCCAGGCCGAGCGACACGGAGCCGAAGAAGTGCTCGAGCGTCTTCTGCGCGCCGAGGGCCACCGCAATGCCGCCGATCCCGAGCCCCGCCAGCAGGGTCCCCACCGGGTAGCCGAGGTCCGCCAGCGCCCCGATGACCGCGACGATCACGATCAGCACCTTGGCCACCCGCGTGCCCAGCTGGATCGTCGACCGCACGCTCGGCCGGCCTCCCGCCCACTCGCTCAGCGGAAGGAGCCGGGCCACCAGCGTCACCGCGCGCAGGGTCCACCAGGTCACCGCCGCGATCACGAGGGCTCCGATCGCCATCGTGATGGCGCGGTTCGACGCCGCCATCAGCAGCAGCGGCGAGATCGCGATCCGGTAGCCGACGAGGGCGAGCAGGAAGAGGGTCGGGGTGCCGAGCTGGTGCAGGAGCTCGGTCCCCTCGTCGCCGCGCCACGCCGGCACGAGGCGCAGCAGCCAGCCCAGGAGCGGGCGCACCAGCCGCGCCAGCCCGAGCGACACGGGGAGCAGCACCAGCAGCGCGATCCACTGCCACCACAGCACCTGCCACGGCCCGGAGAGGAAGAACCAGTCGGGGAGCCGCTCGCGCAGCCACTTGTCCTCGAGCTCGTCGTACCAGGTGTCCACATGCTCCACCGTGCGCGGCGAGAACTCCCAGTGCGGCGTCGGCGTGTCCACGCGCAGGAGCCGCACCGACTGCGCGCCGAGGTCCGCGCTCGGAATCAGGCCGAGGTCCTCGCGATCGGGGGCGAGCCGGTCGGTGGTGTCGCCAGCGGCGCGCGCCGAGAGCTTGTCGAGCCGGATCTCGAGGTGCCGGTCGAGCACCGCCTTGAGGCGGCGGGCGAGTTCCGGGAGCCGCTCGCGCTCGCCCACCGGGGCGCCAAGCCACGTGGCGGCCTCCGCCCAGTCGCCGCGCCTGGCGGCGCGCAGGTAGGCCCGCATCGCCGCCCGCGGCGACGCCGGATCGACGGTCTCGTTTTCGTCGACCTGCGGCGGCCGGGGGGCGCTGCTCCCCGCCGCCGACTGCCGCGCGAGGACACCGAGTTGCGCGGCCGCGCGCGGCGGCGCGGCGACCAGGGCCGTCGCGACGGCCAGCGTCGCCACGGCGGCGCGCCAGGCGGAAGGCCAGGCGGCACGCAGGGAGACCGTGCGCGTGCCGCCGGTGCGCGTGCCGCCGGTGCGCGCGGCGCTCGAGCGCGCAGTGCCTGTTCCGGCGGCGACCGCCTGGCGATTCATGCGCCCCAAGCTAGCGGCGCCAGTCACGCGCCGCCGCCGAGCATCACCGTGAGCACCGTCTCCGGCGGCTGCGGGTCGTTGGTGCGCGAGAGCTCCAGCCGGTCCACCACGATCGGCTCGGTGAGCCGGAGGGCGAGGAGTTGGCGCTCCATGGCCCGGTCGAGGGTGCGATAGTACGAGATCGTGAGGTGCGGCGAGAAGGGAAAGCGCACCGGCCCGAACCGGAGCCCGCTCGCCTTGACCCGCTCGTGGAGGGCGCGCAACGGCCCGTGAGGGTCGAGCTCGAAGCTCACGATGTCGGTGCCGGGAAAGCGCATCGGCAGCCCGGCGGCGAGGGTGAACGGCGGGGTGTCGCGCACCGCCGCCTCGATGCACTCGCGCACGCGGTCGATCGCGATCTCGGGGAGGATCGGCCCGGCACCCGAGGAGCCGGTGAGGGAGAGGTGCGGCGGGTTGGTGGCGGCGAGCTTGGGGTCGGCTTGGCGCCGCATCGCGTCCAGCGCGTCGCGAGCGGCGCCCAGCACCGGCACCAGCACGAAGCTCCCCGCCGCGCGACGCCAGCCGGGGCCGTCGTCGCCGGGGTCGTCGTCGTGCTCCTGGTGGTCGAAGTCGCGGGGCGCGGGCATCTACTAGAAACATAGTTGACCGTGGGCCCGTGCGGCATTACCCTCCGCGCATGTCCCCCCGCGCGCCCGCCTTCACCGACCGCGAGCTCGACGTGATGGCCGCCCTCTGGCGCCACGGGCCGAGCACGGTGGCCGAGGTGCGGGAGGCGATCGCCGACCCGCTCGCCTACACCACGGTGCTCACCGTGCTGCGCACCCTCGAGGCGAAGGGCCACGTCGACCACGCCGAGGGGGACCGGGCGCACCGCTTTCGCCCCCTCGTCTCGCGGGCGGCGGCGGCCGCCGCCGCCCTCCGCCGAGTGCGCGACACCCTCTTCGACGGATCGGCCGTGGCCCTCGCCGACCAGCTCGCCGCCCTTCCCGGCACGTCGGCCGGGGAGCTCAAGCGGGTGCGCAAGCAACTCAAGCGGCGGCTCAAGGCGGGGCGGAAACGGTAGGAACGCGCGCTGCGGCGGCCGGCCCCGGCGATGCTTCCGGCGGCGGCGGCAAGCAACGTTCCCACGGTCCGTCCTGTCCAACCGACGCTTCGCTACCCCCATTCCGGAGCAGTCATGATCCCAGCGTTCGTGCGTGCAACCCGGGTCGCGGCCGCCGGCCTCGCCCTCGCCGCCAGCGCGGCGGGCCCCGGCGCCCGCGCCGCCGGCCAGCCGGCCGCCAAGCCGGCCCTCCGCGTCCCGGTCGACTACTCGAAGCTCAAGAACGGGCTGCGCGTCGTGATCTCGCCCGACGCCTCGGTGCCCACGGTCGTCGTCGCGGTCTACTACGGCGTCGGCTTCCGCACCGAGACGCGCAGCCGCACCGGCTTCGCCCACCTGTTCGAGCACATGATGTTCCAGGGCTCCGCCAACCTCGGCAAGACGCAGTTCATCAAGCTCGTGGAGGGGGTCGGCGGGATCCTCAACGGCTCCACCCGCTTCGACTACACGAACTACTTCCAGGTCGTGCCGTCGAACGCGTTCGAGACGGTGATGTGGGCCGAGGCCGACCGCATGCGCGGCCTCTCCATCACGCAGGAGAACCTCGTCAACCAGCAGGGCGTGGTGAAGAACGAGGTGAAGGTGAACGTGCTCAACACCCCGTACGGCGGCTTCCCCTGGCTCGACATGCCGCAGCTCGCGAACCTCAAGTGGCAGAACGCCCACAACTTCTACGGCGACCTCTCCGACCTCGACGCCGCGACCCTCGAGGACGTGCGGCAGTTCTTCACCACCTACTACGCCCCGAACAACGCCGTGCTCGTGGTCACCGGCGACGTGACGATGGCGCGGGGACGGGCGCTGGCCCGGAAGTACTTCGGCGCGATCCCGTCGCAGCCGCAGCCCGCCGCCCCCGACATCGCCGAGCCGCGGCAGGAGGCCGAGCGCCGCAGCAGCAAGGAGGACCCGCAGGCGCCGCGCCCGGCGCTGGCGATTGCGTGGCACGTGCCGCCACGCTGGACCCCCGAGTGGTTCGCCTTCGGCCTGCTCGACCAGGTCCTCGCGCAGGGGCGTGACTCGCGCCTCTACGACGCGGTCGTGCGCCAGCGCGCCCTCACCGGCAGCGTGGGCGCCGGCATCAACCAGGGGCTCGGCAACCAGTTCAACTACGCCGGCCCGATGCTCTACATCGTGAGCGCCTTTCACGACGCCCGCACGAACCCCGACACGCTCATCAGCGCCATCGAGCGCGAGGTGGCGCGGCTGCGCACCGAGCCGGTGGACCAGGCCACCCTCGACCGCGCCCTCACCAAGTGGCGCTCGAGCTTCTACTCCTACCTCGAGGGGCTGAGCGGCTTCGGCCGCGCCGACCTGCTGGCCTCGCTGGCGCTGTTCGACGACAACCCGGCGCGCGTGAACGAGATCGAGGCGGGGTTCGCCAAGGTCACCCCCGAGCTGATCCGCAAGACCGCCGAGGAATGGCTGCGCCCGGGCAACCGCACGATCCTCACCGTCGTGCCGGCGCCGCCCAAGCCCGCCACGGGAGGGAACTGACCATGACGCACGCTTCGCTCGCGCGACCGGTGGCCGCCCTTGCCCTGGCCGCTGCCGCCGCGGCCGCTCCCGCCCTCGCGCAGGGCACTTTTCCCACCACGCCGCCCCCGATCGGCACCCCCAAGGCGTTCAAGGTGCCGGGGCGGCGCACGATCGTCCTCGCCAACGGCATGAAGGTGTCGCTGATCCCCTTCGGCACCGTGCCCAAGGCCACCGTGCGCCTCGTGATCCGCACCGGGTCGATCGACGAGTCCGCCGATCAGGTGTGGCTGGCAGCGCTCATGACCGACTACCTTTCCGAGGGAACCACCACCCGCTCGGCCCGCGACGTCGCCGAGGAGGCCGCGGGCATGGGCGGCGGCCTCGCGGTCGGTGGCGGGTCGGACGTGGTCAACCTCACCGCCGACGTGCTCGGCGAGAATGCGGCGGCGATGGTCCGCCTCGAGGCCGACGTGGCCCGGCACCCGAAGTTCGCCGAGACCGAGCTCGCCCGCCTCAAGTCCAACCGGCTCCGCACGCTGGCCATCGCCCGCAGCCAGTCGCAGGCGCAGGCGAACGCCAGGTTCCTCGAGTTGATGTACCCCGACCACCCGTATGGCCGCCTCTACCCCACCGAGGCGCAGCTGCAGGGTTACACGGTGGACCAGGTGCGCGCCTTCTGGGCGGCAAACGTGGGGGCGGCGCGGGCCCACTTGTACGTGACCGGCGTCTTCGATGCCGCGGCCGTGGAGCGGGCGGCGCGCGAGGCGTTCGGCGACTGGACGGCCGGCGCCCCGCCCACCGTCAAGCCCGCCACGCAGCCGGTGCAGCGCAAGGTCGCCGTGATCGACCGCCCCAACGCCGTGCAAAGCACCATCTACGTGGGGCTGGCCGTGCCCAACGACCACAGCGCCGACTACACCAAGCTCCTCGTGACCGACGCGATCCTCGGCGGCACCTTCGGCTCGCGCATCACCAGCAACATCCGCGAGAAGAAGGGATACACGTACTCCCCCGGCAGCTTCATCTCGCAACGCAAGGGGATCGCCCACTGGAACGAGGTCGCCGACGTGACGACGAACGTCACCGGGCCGGCGCTGCAGGAGATCTTCAACGAGGTCGACCGGCTGCGCACCGAGGCGCCCCCGCTCGAGGAGCTCGATCGCATCAAGCGAAACATGGCGGGCATCTTCGTGCTGCAGAACGGCTCGCGGGGTGGGGTCGGCGGACAGTACGTGACCGTGGACCTGCAGGGGCACGACGACGCCTGGCTGCGGGCCTACCTCGACCGGGTGCTCGCGGTGACGCCCGCCGACGTGCAGGAGACGATGCAGAAGTACCTGGTGCCCGACCGGATGACGCTGGTGGTGGTCGGGGACCGCAAGGTGATCGACGAGCAGCTCAAGCCGTACACCGCCACGGTCCCCTGATCGCGGCGTGGGCGGCGGGCGGCGGGGCGGTTCCCCATTGAGCGGGGAACCGCCCCGCGTCACATTCAAGCCATGCTCCCCATCGACCTCCGCGGCAAGCGGGCCCTCGTGGCCGGCGTGGCCGACGACGGCGGCTTCGGCTTCGCCATCGCCAAGTGCCTCGCCGAGGCGGGCGCAACGGTGTGCGTCGGCACGTGGCCGCCGGCGCTCACGATCTTTCGCAACCTGCTCGAGCGCGGCAAGATGGACGAGTCGCGTCGGATGCCCGACGGCACGCTCCTCCAGTTCGAGAAGGTCTACCCCCTCGATGCCGCCTACGACGCGCTCGTCGACGCGCCCGAGGAGGTGCGCACGAGCAAGCGCTACAAGGACACGGGCGACTTCAGCATCGACGGGCTCGTGCGTGGGCTCACGGCCGACTTCGGCCCGCAGCCGCTCGACATCCTCGTGCACTCGCTCGCCAACGGCCCCGAGGTCAAGAAGCCGCTGCTCGAGGTGAGCCGCGGCGGCTACCTGAGCGCGGTGAGCGTGAGCGCGTATTCGATGGTGGCGATGCTCCAGCGGCTGGGGCCGCTGATGCGCCCCCGCGGGAGCGCGATGTCGCTCACGTACATGGCGAGCGAGCGGGCCATCCCCGGGTACGGCGGCGGGATGTCGAGCGCCAAGGGGGCGCTCGAGTCGGACACGCGGCTGCTGGCCTTCGAGGCCGGGCGCAAGTGGGGGGTCCGCGTCAACACCATCTCGGCGGGGCCCTACGCGAGCCGGGCCGCGAGCGCGATCGGGATCATCAGCCGGATGGTGGAGTACTGCGCGCGGAACGCCCCGATCACCGAGCCGCTCGAGGCGACCGAGGTGGGCATGGCGGCCGCCTTCCTCTGCAGCCCGCTGGCGAGCGGGATCACCGGCACGACGCTGTACGTCGACAAGGGATACCACTCGATGGGGATGTCGGCGGACGCGCTCAACGACGGCGGTCCGGGCGCGCCGTGATCGCCCGGGTGGGCGCCGCCCTGCTCTGCCTCGCCGCGGCCGGCGGGGCCGCCGGGGCGCAGCGCGACCGGCTGCGCGTGGACTGGGGCCTCCACGGCTCGTGGCCCGAGTACGTGTCGGCGTCCTTCGGGGTGAGCCGGATGCGCACCGACGGCGGCGGCGAGCAGCGGGGCTTCTTCGTGGCCGTCGAGCCGGGACTCAACGGCGGCCGCATCTCGGTCGGCCAGCGGCGCGGCTTCGAGGACGGCGTCTGGTCGACGCACTTCGGGCTGCTGCACACGTGGAACGCGCCCCAAGACACCCGCCCCGGGGTCACCTACCTCGGCACCGAGCAGCGCGTGACCTTCGCGTGGTTCGAGGTGGGGCTCGGCTTCGGCTACCGCGTGGCCGGCGGCGAGCCGACGACCCCGTTCGGCGGGCTGACGCAGCGCGGCGTGCAGACGATCATCATCACCGGCGTCCTCGGCGCGCACTTCGCGTTCTAGCGGCGCGGGCGAGCGAGGGGGCGAGCGATCGCCGCCGAGCGCGGCGACACAGGCGGGTTCCGCGCTGCGCCCGGAACGGCAACGCTATGGCGTGAACTTCGGCTTCTTCTCCGGCAGCCGGGCCTCGATCGGCGCCAGCCCGTTCTTCCTCAGGATCGCGTTCACCTTCGGCAGTTCGTCGCCCACCACCACCCGCATCGCCGAGAGCGCCGTCTCCAGCGAGTCGGAGAGCCGCCCGAACACTTCGTACACCTGCGTCGTCGGGCGCCCGTCGGCGGCACCGATCACGCCCAGCAGCCCGCCGATCTTGTTGTTGAGCTTGATCGGGAAGTTGAGCGGGTCCTGCGAGCTCTGGTTCTTGACCTGGTACACTTCGGCCTCGATCCCCGTCATCCGCGACGCGAACCGCGAGGCGATGCTCGAGAACTCGGTCGAGTCCGGGCCGCGGAGCCGCGGCCCCCGGTCGCCGAGCTGCACCTTCACGCCACGCGACCCCTTCACCGCGTCGTTGGCGTCGCTGAGCCGGTCGCGCACCTGCATCGCCACCCGGAACTGTTCCTCGAGGTCGGCCTGCGTGGCGACCACGCGCGGGTCCTTCTTCAGATCGAAAGTTCTCGTCAGCACTTCCCCCCCGACCGTGAGCCGCGCCGTGTACTTCCCCGGCGGCGCAACCGGGCCGGCGATCCCCGCCGCCCACATGATCATCCCGTCGAAGCTCGACGCGTCGGGATGGCGGAGGTTCCAGGCAAACGTGTTCATCCCCGCCTTGTTCGGCAGGCGCGGCGGCCGCGGCGCGCGGAACGGCACCTCGTCGTCGAACGGGTTCGCCACCGGCCCACCCGGGGCGCGATACGGAGTGAGCTTCTCGGCGCTGTCGGCGCCGAGCCCCGCCTTGACCAGCGAGTCGCGCCGTGCCATGCGCCGGGACTCGGCGCGCAGCGAGTCGGCGAGCGTGGCGCTGTCGGGGGCGCTCGTGAAGCGGCGCACCGTGGCGCCCTTCCCGTCCACGATCTCGAGGTTGAGGGTCTGGTTCGCGTTCTTGAGGTGCCAGGTGAACGGCACGCCCCCCTGCGGGTTCTGGCCCACCGGGGCCTGCCCGCCGCCGCCGCCGAAGCCGCCGCCGAGCTGCTCGCGCCAGGCGTCGCGAGGCTGGAAGAAGTGCGCCGCCTCGCCCATCACCGTGGGCGTGAGCTGTCGCAGCACGCTCAGGTCGTCCATGATCCAGAACGACCGGCCGTGCGTGCCCACCACGAGGTCCCCCTCCTTGATCACGAGGTCGTGCACCGGCGCCGGCGGCAGGTTGCGCTGCAGCCGCTGCCAGCTGTCGCCGTCGTCGAAGCTCACCCACACCCCCTTCTCCGTGCCCGCGAACAGCAGCCCCCGCCGCACGGGATCCTCGCGAATCACCCGCGTGAACTCGCGTGGCGCGATCCCCTTCACGATTCGCGTCCACGTCCTGCCGTAGTCGGTCGTCTTGTACAGGTACGGCGTCCAGTCGTCCATCTGGAACCGGTTCGCCGCCAGGTACGCCGTGCCGGCCGCCCAGTGCGAGGGCTCGATCATCGACATGCGCGGGAACTCGGGGATGTCCTTGGGCGTCACGTTCGTCCAGCTCTTGCCGCCATCCTGCGACAGCTGCACCCAGCCGTCGTCGGTCCCCACCCAGAGCACGTCCTTCCTCACCGGCGACTCGGCCATGGTGAAGATCGTCGCGTACGTCTCCACCCCCGTCTGGTCCCTGGTGATCGGGCCGCCGCTCGGCCCCATCGTGCGCGGGTCGCTGCGGGCGAGCGTGGGCGAGATCCTCACCCAGCTCTGCCCCTCGGTGGTCGACTTCCACAGCTCGCTCCCACCCACGTACAGCACCCTCGGGTCGTGCGGCGAGACCACGATCGGGAAGGTCCACTGGAAGCGGTGCGTGATGTCCTCGCTCGAGTAGCCCATCGGGTTGTCGGGCCACGGCGACACGTTGGCCTCGAACCCCGTCTGCAGGTCCTTGCGGGTGAGCAGCCCGCCGTAGCTCCCGGCGAAGACGATGTCCGGCTTGTTCGGCAGCGAGGCGATGTACCCCGACTCGCCGCCGCCGGCGTCCACCCAGTCCGCACGGGCGATGCCGCCGGGATTCCGGCTCGGCCCGCAGAGCGTGCTGTTGTCCTGCTGCGCACCGCACACCTTGTACGGGAAATGGTTGGTCGTCGTCACGTGGTACATCTGCGCCGTGGCGAAGTCCTGGTCCGTCCAGGTGCGCCCGGCGTTGAAGGACACATTGGAGCCGCCGTCGTTGCTGTTGATCATCCGCTGCCCGTCGTTGGGCGCGATCCACAGGTCATGGTTGTCGCCGTGCGGCACGCGGATCGGTGCGAAGGTGCGCCCGCCGTTGGTGCTGCGGTAGAGCCCCGTGTTGAGCGCGTACACCGTGCTCGTGTCCTTCGGGTCGGCGAAGACGCGCGAGTAGTACCAGGCGCGCTGGCGCAGCATCCGCTGGTCGTTGGTCTTGACCCAGCTGTCGCCCCCGTCGTCGCTGCGGTACACGCCTCCCTCGTTGGCCTCGATCAGCGCCCACAGCCGGCGCGGGTTGCCCCCGCTCACGGTGATCCCGCTGTTCCCCCAGATCCCCTTGGGGAGCCCGCGGTTGCGCGTCAGCTCGGCCCACGTCTCCCCGCCGTCGGTGCTCTTCCACATCCCGCTCGCCGGGCCGCCGCTCCACAGCTTCCATGGCCGGCGGTACACCTGCCAGGTCGTCGCGTACAGCACGCTGGGGTTGGTCGGGTCGAGCACCAGGTCGGTCACTCCCGCCGAGTCGCCCACGAAGAGGGTCCGCTTCCAGCTCTTGCCGCCGTCCACGCTCTTGTAGACGCCGCGCTCGGGGCTGTTGGCGAACGCCTTGCCCTGCGCCCCCACCCAGACGATGTCGGGGTTGGCCGGATGCACCCGCACGCGCGAGATGTGCTGCGTCTCGCCGAGGCCGAGGAAGCTCCAGGTCACGCCGCCGTCGGTGGTCTTCCACACTCCCTCGCCGGGGGAGACGTTGCCGCGGATCGGGTACTCGCCCGTGCCCACGTACACGATGTTCGGGTTGGACTCGCTGACCCCGATCGCGCCGATCGTGCCGTTGAAGTACTTGTCCGTCATCGGCACCCAGTTCATGCCGCCGTCGGTGCTCTTGAACACGCCGCCCCCGGTAGTGCCCATCCAGTACTCGAACGGGCGCGCCGCCGACCCCGCGCCGGCCACCGACCGGCCGCCGCGGAAGGGGCCGATCTCGCGGTAGCGCATCGTCGTGAACGCCGTCGAGTCGAAGGTGGCGGGCGCGAACGGCACCGCCGGCACCTGCAGGATCGGCGTCGGCGTGCGGACCGGGGTCACCCCGCGCTGGGCCGGGGCGGCGGCGATCGGAAGAAGCAGGGCGGCCACGGCAAGGCCGGGTCGCGGGAGGGCAAGGCGGGAGGACATGCGGGGCTCCGGGAGGAATCGGGCGGGCGGACACCATGAACGTCGCCCGCGCGCCGTGCCCCTCGCAAGAGCGCGCGGCCCCGGGCCGGCCGGAGGCTGCGCGGGGGAAACGCCGACAGGGTTCCGCCCCCCTGCTCGGGCGGTAACTTCATTTTTCAGAGGAAAACCGCGCTTCCCGCCCCTCGCGTCCCGCCCATGCGCTTCGCTCGTGCCACCCGTGTTCCGGTCGCGGCCCTTGGCCTCGCGGCCGCCGTGGCCTGCTCGCCCGCGCCGGCGGCGCGCGACCGCGATTCGGATCCGCTCGCGGGAGAGCCGCGGCTCCCCACAGGTGTGCACCTCGACCCCGCCGGCCCCGTGCGCGCGCTCGGTTCGATGCCGCTCACCATGATCCCGAGCCCCAACGCGCAGCAGTTCGTGCTGCTCATGAACGGCTCGCTCCAGCAGGGCGTCCAGGTCGTCGACCGACGCACCGGCCAGGTCACGCACACGCTCGCGCAGCCGGCGGCCTTCCTCGGCCTCGCCTTCTCCCCCGACGGGCACGCCCTCTTCGCCTCCGGCGGCAACCAGGACGTGGTCTACCGCTACGCCTGGTGGGACGGCGTGCCGGTGCTCACCGATTCGCTGGTGCTCGCCATCAAGCCGACCGACCGCAACGGCACCCGCTATCCCGCCGGCCTCGCGGTGAGCCGCGACGGCGACAGGTTGTACGTGGCCGAGAACCTCGCCGACTCCCTCGCGGTGATCGACCTCGCCACCGGTCAGGTGGTGCAGCGCCTCGCCACCGAGCGCTACCCGGTGGGCGTGGTGGTGGGCAGCGACGGCACCGTGTTCGTGTCGGCGTGGGGGGGCAACACCCTCTCCATCTTCCCGCGCGACGCGCAGGGCCGGCTCGAGACGGGCACGCGCCTCTCGGTGGGGCGGCACCCGTCCACCCTCCTCCTCAACGCCGACAGCTCGCGCCTGTTCGTCGCCTCGGCGAGCACCGACCGCGTGATCGTGGTCGACCCGCGCGCCCGCAGCGTGCTGGCCACGCTGCACGACCCGCCCCCCTCCGGCCCCGGCGAGGGCGCCACGCCCTCCGGCTTCACCCTCTCGCGTGACGGCACGCGCTTGTTCGTGGCCGAGAGCGACGCGAACGCGGTGGGCATCTTCGACCTGAGCGCGCGGACCAGCGGCGTGGCCGCGGCCACCGGTCGCGACTCGCTGGTGGGGCGCATCCCGGCGCAGTGGTACCCCACGGCGATCCTCGCCTCGCGCGACACCCTGTGGGTCGTGAACGGCAAGGGACGCGGCACCGGCCCCAACCGGCTCCTCCCGCGGCTCAACCTGCCGAGCACCGCGCGCGACACGGTGGACGGCGGCCGGCAGTACACCCTCGGCCAGCTGAGCGGCACCCTCATGATCGCGCCGCTGGCGCGCACCATCGGCGCCGAGCTCGCCGCCCTCACCCAGCGCGTGACGCGGGCCAACGGATGGGACCGGCCGCGCACGGCCCGCGCCCCGTTCACCTACCCGCCAATCACGCACGTGCTGTACGTGGTGAAGGAGAACCGCACCTACGACCAGGTGTTCGGCGACCTGCCGCAGGGCGACGGCGACTCGTCGCTGACCTTCTTTCCGCGGCCGCACTCGCCCAACCACCACGCCCTCGCAGAGCGTTTTGGGCTCTATGACCGCTTCTTCGTGAACGCCGAGGTGAGCCCCGACGGCCACGAGTGGAGCATGGCAGCCTACGTCACCGACTACGCGGGGCGCACGATTCCCAGCAACTACTCGCGCCGCGGGCGGACGTACGACTACGAGGGCACCAACCGCAACGCGATCCTCGCCGACGACGATGACGACGTGGCCGGGCCCGCCAGCGGCTACCTGTGGAACCTCGCGCAGGCGGCCGGGATCTCCTTCCGCAACTTCGGCGAGTTCGCGATTCCCGCCGGCGGCTTCGGCTCCACGCGGGGCGGGAGCTACGTGGGGCTCAAGAAGTTCCAGCGCGACCACACCAGCCCCGCCTATCCCCCGTACAACCTGATGATCCCCGACCAGCGGCGCGCCGACGCCTGGCTGGCCGAGTTCGCGCAGTGGGAGAAGGACGGCACGATGCCGCGGTTGCAGGTCCTGCGGCTCCCCAACGACCACACGTCGTACGCCCGCCCCGGGGCGCCGACCCCGTACGCCTACATGGCCGACAACGACCTCGCCCTCGGGCGGATCGTCGAGGCGCTGTCGAAGTCGAGGTTCTGGGCCTCGACGGCGGTGTTCGTCCTCGAGGACGACGCGCAGAGCGGCCCCGACCACGTCGACAGCCACCGCTCGGTGCTGCTGACGATCTCGCCGTGGGCGAGGGGCGGCACCTGGCACCGCTTCGTGAACACCACCGACGTGATCGCCACCATGGAGGAGATCCTCAACCTCGGCTCGCTCTCGCAGTTCGACCACCACGGGCGGCCCTTGCGCGAGATCTGGCGCGACACCCCCGACCTGCGGCCGTACGCACTGCTCACGCCGGTCACGCCGCTCACCGACGTGAATCCCGCCGCCGGCCCGGGCGTGCGAGAGAGCCGCGGCTGGGACCTCTCGCGCGAGGACCGGGTGCCCGACGAGGCGGGGCAGCGGGTGCTGTGGGCGATGCTCAAGCCCGGCACGCCGTATCCCGGCAGCCGCCGCGCGCCGGCCCTCGAGTTCACGCGGGCGCGATGACCCTGGCCGTGCACCGCGTGTCGAGGCGTGCGTGAGCAGGCAGCGCTGGCTGGTCGTCATCCTGTCGTTCGCGGCCATGATCGGGATTTCGGTCTGGATCACGCGGTCCGGGATCGACCCCGACCAGATCAAGGTCAAGGTGCCCCTCTGGGCGCACGCCGTGGCGCTCCTCGCCGTGGTGAGCGAGGTGCTCACCCGGGCGCTCAAGATCGGGTGGAGCGCGCAGGCCCTGCGCATCCCGCTCCCCTACGGGCTCTCGGTTCGCACCTGCCTCGGCGGCGACTTCGGCGCGGCGATCACGCCGTCGCGCTCGGGGGCCGAGCCGGCGCGGTTCCTGATCCTCGCCGAGGGGGGGCTGCGCCCCGCCGACGTGCTGATGATCCTCTTCATGGAGCTCTTCCTGGAGATGCTCTCGCTCGTCGCGATCGCGATTGCCCTCGCGATCGGCTTTCACGAGGCGGGGCCGGTGATGGGCACGATCGTGACGATGATCGGCGGCTATGCGGCGATCATCCTCGGCGTGGGGGCGTTTGGCGCCGCGCTCGCGCGCCGCAACGCCAACGGCCCACCGCCGCCGTGGGCGCGGCGCATCGGGTTGCGGGCGGCCCGGTGGCGCAGGATCCAGCTGCAGTTGCGCCAGCTGCGGGTCAGCATCGCCTACCTGCGGCATGCGCGGCTCGGGATGATGGCGCTGTCGCTCATCGCGTCCATCGTGCACGTGCTCACCCGGCTCGCGCTGCTGCCGGTGATCGTGTACTCGCTGGGGGCGACCGACGCCGACCTGTCGCGGCTGATCCTCTGGCCGCTGGCCTTCCTCTACGGCGGCGCGGTGGTTCCCCTTCCCGGTGGCGGCGGCGTGATCGAGGTCGCCTTCCGCCAGCTGTTCCACAAGATGATCGCCCCCAACGTGCTCGCGGCGTCGCTCGTCTGGTGGCGGTTCTACACGCTCTACCTCTACATCCTGCTCGGCGCGATCGCGGCCGGCGCCACCGTGCTGCGGGCCTTGCGCCGTGGCGAGGGCCAGCACGCGCCGGTGATCCGGCACACCCAAGAGCTCAAGGGAGAGACCTGATGTTCCGGCCATTCACGGCGGAGTGGGCGCAGGCCATGAGGGACGCGGTGAACAACAGCGCCGCCTACAAGGAGGCCGCGGCCAAGTGGACCTGGCCCGTCGCGCTCGTGGTCGACGCCAACCCGGCGGCTGGCTATCCGGGCGCGGTCGCCGTGGAGCTCGAGCTGGACCGCGGCACCTGCACCGCCGCCCGCGCGGTGGACCCGGCGCAGGTGACGGCCGACTTCGTGCTGCGCGCCAGCCTCGACACGTGGAAGGGGCTCGTCGACGGCAGCATCGATGCCGTGGCCGCGGTCGCCGGCGGGCAGGTCAAGCTCACCGGCTCCATGATGACCCTCATGATGCACGCCAAGGCGGCCAAGGCGCTGGTGCGCTGCGCCCGCGACGTGCCGATCACCTTCGACGGGACGGGCACATGACCCGGCCACGCATGACGATTCGCGGCGTGGTGCTCGCCCTCGCGCTCGCCCTCGCGCTCGTCGCCGCGCCGGCGAGCGCCCGCGCGCAGGCCGCGGGCCGCACGCCCGCCACGCCCGTGACGCGCATGGCCTACCGCGCCGCGCACCTGCTCGACCCCGCCACCGGGCGCACGATCGACAACGCCGTGATCCTCGTCGACCACGACACGATCGTGCAGGTGGGCAGCAACCTCGCCGTGCCGCGCGACATGGCCCCGGCGATCGACCTCGGCAACGTGACCGTGCTCCCGGGGCTGATCGACGTGCACACGCACCTCACGTCGTCGCGCACCACCTACTACGAGGGGCTCTTTCGCCGCTCGCCCATGGACGCGGCGGTGCGCGCGCCAGGGAACGCCCGCGCCACCCTCGAGGCCGGCTTCACCACCGTGCGCGACGTCGGCGCCGGCGAGTACGTCGACGTCGCCCTTCGCAACGCCATCAACGCCGGCCACGTGGCGGGCCCGCGCATGTTCGTCGCCACCATGGCGCTGAGCGCCACCGGCGGGCACGGCGACCTCAACGGCTTCTCCCCGTACATCCGGTTCGACGAGATGGGCGGCACCGTCGACGGCGTGGACGCGATCCGCAAGCGGATCCGCACCAACGTCAAGTTCGGCGCCGACCTGATCAAGATCGCCGCCGGCGCCGGCGTGCTCTCCGAGGAGGAGTCCGTCGGCGCGCCACAGTACACGCAGGAGGAGATGAACGCCGTGGTCGAGGAGGCCGCGATGTGGGGGAAGAAGGTCGCCGCCCACGCCCACGGCGCCGAGGCGATCAAGCGCGCCATCAGGGCCGGCGTGGCGAGCGTGGAGCATGCGGGGCTGGTCGACGAGGAGGGGGTGCGCCTCGCGAAGGAACACGGCACCGTCCTCGTCCCCGACGTCTACACCGACATGTACATCATCGAGCAGGGGCCGGGCATGGGGCTCCCGCCGATCATCATCAACAAGGAAAAGGAGCTGCGCAGGAGCCAGGACGTGAACTGGGGCCGCGCCCGCAAGGCCGGGGTGAAGTTCGCCTTCGGCACCGATGCCGGTGTCTTTCCGCACGGCGAGAACGGCCGGCAATTCAAGTACCTGGTCGACGTCGGCTTCACCCCGCTCGAGACGATCCAGATGGCGACCGTGAATGCCGCCGAGCTGCTCGGGTGGAGCGCGAAGGTCGGCCGGCTCGCGCCTGGCGCCTTCGCCGACTTCATCGCGGTGAGCGGCGACCCGCTCGCCAACGTGCGGCTGCTCGAGGCGCCGGTGGCCGTGGTCAAGGGCGGTCGCCGGGTGAAGTAGCGCGTGGCCTACGACACCGGGCTCGCGGCCCGCGTCGCCGACCTCCTCCCCTCGGTCGGCGCCTCCTCCGCGCGCCAGAAGAACGTCTTCGGCGGCCGCGGCTTCCTGCTTGGCAAGTCGGCCTTCGTGATCGTCTGGGACGAGGGGCTGATCGTGAAGCTCACCAAGGCCGAGTATCCCCGGGCGCTCGCCATGCGCGGCGTCACGCCGTTCGCGCCCGTCGACGACCGGCCCATGACCACGTGGGTCGTCGTCGCCCCCGACGAACTCGCCGACGATCCCGAGCTCAGGGAGTGGCTCGAGCGCGGCCTCGCCGCCGTGCGCTGACCCCGCGTCGTCCAGAGCGGCGAAGCCGCGAAGGACCTGCTTTCCGCTGTCATCTCGAGCGAAGGCCGCGACGCGGCCGCAGTCGAGAGATCTCATGAGCGCAAACCCCAGACGCGCGTCATCCTGAGCGCGGCGAAGGACCTGCTTTTCACTTCACGAGCAGGCCCTTCGCGAAGCCTGCCCTGAGCGAGCGCAGCGAGTCGAATGGGCTCAGGGCGACGTTGTCACCGCCCCGGGCACGCTTGCACCGCCCAGCTCGCCGGCGCGCGGTTGAGCATCTCCCCCCTCGCGCTCAGCACCATCGCCGATCCCGCGCCGCTCCGGAGGCTGATCGCCGCCCGCAGCGACGCGCCGGTCCCCAGGTCGGGGAGGCTCATCACCGCGCTGTCGCGCTCCACGAACCAGGTTCCCGGCTGGTAGAAGCGCGCGTCCCCGGGCGAGACGAGCCGCGCCCGCCGCCACCCCACCGCCACGCGCGCCGAGTCCAGCGCCGCCTTCACCTGCGGCCGCACCCCTGCCAGTGACGGCGACCACTCGCCGAACGTGATCGTGCGGCAGCCGATGTCGCTCAACCGCGGGTCCGGCATCGTCTCCGTGAGGATCGCCGTGGCAGGCGCCTGGCGCGCACCACGCTGGCTCACCGAGTCGATGGCGTTGCGCGCGCGCCCGAGTGCGAGCGCGGCCGGCGGCGCGGCCGCCGGCGCCGTCAGGGGTGCTGCTGCCGCAGCGGGTGCTGCCCCCGTTGCCGGCACGACTTTCGCCGCGACCTCCGCGGGCACCTTGCCCTTGGTGTCCTCCGCCAGCTTGCCGGGTGCCTCATCCTTCGCGGCCAGCGCCCGCTCGCGCGCCGGGGCATTCTCGGCGCTCACCTTCGCCGCCGCGGGTGCCGCGCCGGGCTCCGCGCCCTTCAGCGCCCCTGCCGCATCGGCCACGCCCCGCCCCGCGGCCAGCTCCTGCGCCGCGCCAACCGTCTTCTTTTCCATGGCCCGGACTTCGGTGCGCCCACCTTCGCCGTCGCGCGCGAACGCCGCCGCTGGAACTGCTACCGATGCCACGGCCCCCGTGCCACCCTGTCCCGGTCCGGTTGCCGCCGGCGCACCCGCGCCGCCAGGCGCCGCACCGCCTGATGTGATCGCCGGCGTGCCTGCCGCTCCAGCCACTTCGGGGCTCGCGATCATCGGCGCCACCGCCGCCCGCTCACCCGCGGCCCGCGACTGCGCCACGTCCGCCGGCGTCACCGGCGCGCTGCCGCTCTTCCATAGAACGCCGACTCCCACCGCGACCACGAGCACTGCCGCCGCGGCCCACCGCTGCGCACGAAAGAACCGCGGCGCCGCCGGCTTGGCCGCCGCCCGCGCCCGCAGGGCGTCGAGGCTCGACACGTCGCTCGCCGCGTTCGACTTCGGCGCCACCTGGCCCGGCGTCGCGTCCAGCGCGCCAAGGATCCGCGAGCTCGCCGCGATCAGGCCACGCGCTTCCGCGACCGCCGCCTGCAGCGCCGGGTCGGCCGCCAGCCGCGCCTCGAACGCCCGCGACTCCTCCGGCGACAGCGCGCCGTCGAGCCAGGCGTGCACGGTACCCTCTTCAGGATGCGGCATGTCCCTGTTCCCCTTGGCGCGCGCGTACGAGCGCCTCAAAACCCTCGGCCAGCCGGCGCCGTGCCCGCGAGAGCGTGGTCCCCACGCTCCCCACGGACAGGTCCAGCGCCTCGGCGATTTCGTGGTAGTCCAATCCTTCTTCCTTCATCAAGAGTGCCAGCCGGTCCTTCTCGGCCAGTGATTCGAGCGCCGCCCGGGCGAGCGCCATCTCCTGCGCCCGCTCGAGCGTCTGGGTCTCCGGTTCCTGCGCCGCCTCCTGCTCGGACTCGGCGCGCAACAGCTCGAGGTGCTTGCGGCGGCGGGCGTCCTTGCGTGCGTCATCGCGCACGAGGTTCGTCGCCACCGCGAACAGCCACGCCCGTTCGTTCACGATCCGCTCCTGGCGCAGCGCCCGGACGAAGGTTTCCTGGGCCACCTCCTCGGCCCAGTCGCGATCGCCAAGGCGCCGCGTCAGGTAGCGCACGAGCGTGTCGTGATAGGTGCGAAACAGCCGTTCGACTTCCACGCTCACTCAAGGCTCCGCTTGACGCGCTCGACGTCGGCGCTGCTGAGCGTCGTCACGCCATCGTCGGCGACCTCGACCACGAGCCCCTTGCCGCTGATGATCACGTGGTCACCGAGGGCGAAGGCGCTCTTGGCCTGCGGCAGGGCGCGCAGCAGGGCGAACCATGCCTCACTGTACCCCTTGACCTTGATCGTGGCCACCTTGCCCCGCGCCTCGGCGTACTTCACGTCGGTCCAGGCGCTGCCGACCTTCACGAAGGTCCGCCCGAACTCGGCCCGTGTCACGCGCGACGAGGCCTCCTCGTCCTTGGCCATCTCGCCCAGCGACTTCACCTCGCGCTGCTTACTGGCGACCTTCGCCATCGCGAAACCGCGCGAACCCGCGTCTTGCGAAGCCATGGCGCCGGCGCCATTCGCCTCGCGCGCCCGTCCCAGCTGGTCCATCGTCGCGGCCACCGGGGCCGCGGCCGGCATGTTCCGGTTGGCGACCATCCCGGGCTCGACGACCAGGTACGAGGTGAACTCGGTGGGGATGCCGAAACGCTCACCCAGGGTGCGGATCTCGGCGTCGAGCTCGGTGGTGTTGGTGCGGCGCTTCTCGGCGGCGAGCCAGCCGATGCGCTGCGTGGCCCAGAGGCGCGGCACAAAGGTGTTGCCCGTCTCGCGGTCGGGGAAGTTCACGTCCTGCGACCAGGTGACGTTGCCGTTCGGGGTGCGCCCCTCGAAGACGAGGCGGCCGCGGCCGGTCCCTTCATACTGCGTGAGGAGCACCAGGTCCTGGCCGGCGAAGAGGTCCACCGGCGCGTTCGGCAGGGTGCGCACGAGCCGCACTCCTTCTGCACGGACGCGAAGGTCCGTGACGACCGGCGCCATCAGGCGGCTCGCGGTGATCCCCACCATGCGCTCGACGTTCTCCTCCGGGCGGGCGAACTGCGCCGAGCCGCGGCCGCTCAAGGCCAGCTGCTCGAGCAGCGACACGTTCACGTCGGTGCCCAGCCCGAAGGTGAACAGGCGGCGGTCGCCGCGCCATGCCCGCGCGCTGTCGGCGATCACCTCGGCCCGCTGCTCGCCCACGCTCGGGGTGCCGTCGGTGAGGAAGAGGACGATGTTGAGGCGGCCGGCGGGGGTCGCGCCGTCGCGCGGCATCGCCTCGCGCAGGGCGCCCATGATGTTCGTGCCGCCGGCGACGTCGAGGCCATCGATATAGTTGCGCGCCGCTACCAATTCCTGCTCGTTCGCGGTGGTCCACCCGTCGCGAAACGTGCGCACGTCGCTGGCGAACGGGATGATGCGGAAGCGGTCCTGCGGCCCGAGGGTGCCCAGCAGCTGGCGGCCGGCGGCCTTGGCCTGCTCGAGCTTGCGTCCCGACATCGAGCCCGAGATGTCGATCACGAAGGTCACGTCGCGCGGGGCGCGGTCGCCGCGCACGGCGGGAGGCGTGAGGGTAATGAGGGCGTAGCGGGCGTCGCCCCCCTCGGCCTGCGGCAGCATCGCGATCGACGCCTCGCGCGGCGCGCGCACGGGGAGGAGCACCGTCAGTTCACGGGCGCCACCGTCGACCTCGACGATCTGCTCGTTGCCGTCGCGGCGGACGTTCAGCTCGTGCGTGGGCGAGTAGGGGCGGCCGTACGGCGCGTCGGTGGAGTAGGCGAGGCGCAGGCGCATCGTGCCGCCCAGCTGTTGCCCCTGCTCACCGCGCTGCGGCACATTGCCGCGGAAGTAGTCCACGCGCACCGCGTCACCCTCGCGCACGGCGACCTGCGAAAAGCGCACGACGACGCGCTTCTCCTCGCCGGGGTTGATCGGGAAGATGCGGGTGCGGAGGAGGCCGTAGCCCATCCACTCCACCAGCGCGGGGTCCTTCTGCCGGGCGACGATCTGCTCGTAGATCTGTCGCGCCTGGGTGGCGTTCATCGTCTCGCCGCTCACTAGCTCGCCGTTGATCGAGAGCTTGAGGTCCTGGAAGGCGGCGCCGTGCGGCATCGGGTACAGGTAGTCGGCCTCGGCCACGCGGCCGCCGCGATTGACGAAGGTCTCTGTGACCTCGTAGCGGGCGACGCCGTTCACGAGGTCGATGCGGACGGCGCTCGAGAGTCGCTCGAGCATCGGTCGCCCCACGGGGCGGACCATGCAGTCGGCATTGGGCGGGCAGGGACGATCGATGATGATGCCCTGGGCCTGCGCAACGGAGGCGCTGGCAAGGGTCAGGGCGGCGGTGAGGGCGAGGGTGCGGGCGAGCATGACGGCTCCAGGTTGGGGGTGCGCAAGGAGACGTCGTTGCGGGCGGGACTTGCACACGGGGGCGCTATCAAGTAGAATTGGGCAGTTGGGGGCCAATATTGGCCTTTCTATGATCGTGCTGCGACCCTTGGCGCGGACCGCGGAGACGGGATGGCGCAGAACCCGATCGTGAACGACGCCGCGACGCGCGAGCGCCTGACACCCGCTGCGGTTCGCGCCTTCCTCTCTCTCGCGGGCACGTGGCAGCTGAGCGTTCCCGAGCAGGTGAACCTGCTCGGCGCGTCGGTCGGCCGGAGCACCCTGCAGAATTGGGCCAGGGGTCGGCACGCCGTGCTCAGCGCCGACCAGCTGCTGCGCATCTCGTATCTGCTCGGCATCCATGAAGGGCTGCAGCGCATCTGGCGGCTGCACCCGCACGAGGCCGTCGCCTGGATTCGCCGGCCTAACCTCGAGTCGCCGTTCGATGGGATGAGCCCGATCGACTTTGCGCTCTCAGGCGGGATTCTCGCGCTGTCGGCCATGCGCGCCTGGATCGATGGCGCGACCGGCGGGCCACCGAGCCGGGTGCCGGAGGAGATGGCGAAACGGGGACCGCGCGCACTGATGGTCGCCGAGTAGGGCGCGATGGCGAACCGTCCGTGGCGACCGGGCAAGCTCGCGTCGCTGGCGCCACTCGGCCTGGTGATTGCCGCGCCCGGCGGCGCGCTGCAACAGGCGAGGGTGGCGTGGAGTCCGTGCCACCGGCTCATCGCGCGCGAGTACGCCAACGAGAACCTGTTCGAGCGGCTGACGGCGAACACCAGCTACGCCGTGCTCGGCGACGAGGTGCGTGCCCTTCGCGAAATCGCCGACCTCACCAATGGCGTGCGCGCCGAGACCGGGCTGATCGCCGCCGCCTTTGCATTTCCGGGGCGCCCGAGTCGTTTCTCCGACGGCTCGCGTGGCGCGTACTACGCCGCGCGTGCCCTCGAGACCGCGATCGCCGAGGTGGCGTACCACGACGCGCGCGTGCTGCGCGGCGCCGGGGCATGCGTGATCGAGAAGTCGGTGATCGAGGCGACGCTCGACGGAACGCTCGTGGACATTCGCGGCGGGCGGCCGGCGCCGGCCGGCGTGTACCACGACACCGACTACATCGTGGGGCAGCGCCTCGGCGGTCTGGTGCGCGAGCTGGGTGGCGACGGCATCGCGTACGACTCGGTGCGGCACGCCGGCGGTGCGTGCGCGGCGGTCTTTCGCGCAGAGGTGCTGCGCGACGCGCGCGCGGTGCGCACGATCAGGTTCGCGTGGGATGGGATGGCGCTGCACAAGGCGCCTTGACCCGCCGGTGCGGTCTGGCGATTTGACTATGGTCATTGACCATGGTAATATTGCTCATGGCCAAGAAGCCACCTAAGTCCATGGCAATATCTGAGTTCAAGGCGACCTGCCTCTCGGTTCTTGAGCAGGTACGCCGTACCGGCACGCCCGTTGTGGTCACCAAGCGCGGCATCCCGATCGCGGAGGTCGTACCGCTTTCGCTCGCGACCGCGGGGAGTGACTGGATCGACTCGATGCGCGGAACCGCGACACTCAACGACGACCTGATTGCCCCCGCGTCCTCGCCGGGCGACTGGGAAGTGCTGGGCACGTGAAGCTGCTGCTCGACACGCACATCTGGATCTGGGCCGTCCTGGATTCCCGGCGGCTCTCGCCCGCGGTTGTCGAGGCACTCAGGTCCCCCGACAACGAACTCTGGCTCTCGCCGGTGAGCGTGTGGGAGGCGATGCTGCTGGCCGAACGCGGGCGCATCACGGTGCAAGGCACGCCGGCGGAGTGGGTCCAGCGCATGGTCGCCGCGATGCCGCGTCGCGAGGCGGCGCTGACGCATGACATTGCGATCGCGAGCCGCGGCATGGCGCTCGCGCACCAAGATCCGGCGGATCGCTTCATCGCCGCGACCGCGCGCGTGCTGGGGCTCACGCTCGTGACGGCGGACGCGCGCTTGATCGGGTCGCGCGAGTACAAGGTGTTGGCGAACTGATGACGACGGCCGCACGCGCGGCCGTATCCACCCGGAGAGGACTTTCATGCCCGAGACTACCGCGCGCCACTACCGCTGGGACGATATGCCCAGGGAGCGGGTGACCGACATGATCGACCGCCGGTTCATCAGCTGCAACCGCATGATGATCGCCCACGTCTACCTCAAGAAGGGGTGCGTGGTGCCGCGGCACTCCCACGACAACGAGCAGATCACCTACATCCTCGAGGGCGCGCTCAAGTTCTGGATCGGTGACCAGGGGGAGCGCGAGGTCACCGTGCGCGCCGGCGAGGTGCTCACCATCCCGTCCAACGTGCCGCACCGCGCCGAGGCGCTCGAGGACACGCTCGACGTCGATGTCTTCGATCCGCCGCGACAGGACTGGATCGACAAGTCGGACGCCTACCTGCGCACCGGCGCCGACGACCTCCTCCGGCAGCGCTGACCCGTGGACCTCGGGCTGAGGGACAAGGTCGCGCTCATCACCGGCGCGAGCTCCGGACTGGGGCTCGCCATCGCGCACGAGCTGGCGACGGAAGGGGCGACGGTGGTGATTGCCGCGCGGCGGGCCGACACGCTGGCCAAGGCGGCGCGCGACATCACGGCCGCGACGCGAAGCCGGGTGGTTCCGCTCGCGGTGGACCTCGCCCAGGCCGGCGCCGGCGCGGAACTCGTGGCGCGGGCGATCGCGGAGTGCGGCCGCGTGGACATCCTGCTCACCAACGGCGGCGGACCGCCGTCGCTCCCCTTCGAGCAGACCACCGCCGCGCAGTGGGACGCCGCCATCCGGCTCAACCTGAACAGTGCGCTCGAGTTGTGCCGCGCCGCCCTCCCCGGCATGAAGGAACGCAAGTGGGGGCGCATCCTGGCGCTCACCTCGATCAGCGTCAAGCAACCGGTGGAGAACCTCGTCCTCTCCAACGCCGTGCGTTCGGCCGTCTCGAGCTTTGCGCGCACGCTGGCCAACGAGGTGGCGCCGTTCAACGTGACCGTGAACAACCTGCTGCCGGGCTACACGAAGACCGAACGGCTCACCGATCTCGCCGCCGCGGCCGGCGCGCGGCGTGGCGTCGGCGAGCAGGCGGTCTACGCCGACTGGGAACGGCAGATCCCGATGGGGCGACTGGGGGAGCCGCGGGAACTGGCCGCGCTGGCCGCCTTCCTCGCCTCGGATCGGGCGAGCTACATCACCGGACAGTCCGTGGCCGCCGACGGCGGCTGGATCAAGTCGCTGTTCTAGTCACGTTCGCGCGCCCCCGGGCGCCCCTGGAGCCTCGCACATGGCACCGATCAACAAGTCCGAGTGGATCTGGAAGGACGGGTCCTTCATCAAGTGGGACGATGCGCAGCTGCACCTGCTCTCCACGGCCATCCAGTTCGGCACCTCGCTGTTCGAGGGCATCCGCTGCTACGACTCGCCAAGCGGTCCGCAGGTCTTCCGGCTCGGAGACCACCTGCGGCGCCTGGTCGACTCGTGCCGCACCTACGGCCTCGCCCTGCCGCATGACCTCGGCACGCTCACCAAGGCCTGCGTGGACGCCGTGAAGAAGAACGGGCTCGCGTCATGCTATCTCCGCCCGGTGGTGCTGCTCGGCTACGGCGGCGCCGGACTCGAGGCCGACGGCAGTCCGGTGGAGACTTACGTGCCCTGCTGGTCCTGGGGCACGTACCTCGGGGCGGGCGCCCTCGAGCAGGGGGTGCACGCCTGCGTGAGCAGCTGGCAGCGCGCGCACCCCAACACCTATCCGCTCATGGCCAAGGCGGCCGGGCAGTACCTGAACAGCCAGCTCATGAAGTGGGAGGCCAAGCGCAACGGCTTCCAGGAAGCGATCGGCCTGAGCCCAAGCGGTCTCGTGAGCGAAGGGACGGGGATGAACATCTTCGTCGTCTGGCGCGGCAAGTGCTACACCCCGGCGCTGGACGGCACGCTGCTGCCCGGCATCACCGCCGACTCGGTGATCACCCTCGCCAACGACATCGGCATCGCGATCGAGCCGCGACAGATCCCGCGCGAGATGCTGTACGGCGCCGACGAGATCTTCTTCACCGGCACCGCCGCCGAGGTCACGCCGGTGGCGACGGTGGACCGCCGGGTGATCGGCGCGGGTGCGGCCGGCCCGATCACGCGCGCCATCCAGCAGCGATACCTGGACTACGCGCAGGGCAAGCTGCCAGACACGCACGGGTGGCGAACCAGCGCGGCATGAAACCGAAAACCACGAGTTCGTGACAGCCTGCTCCCGCACCGACGGTGGCCGCGAGGGCCGTTGGGTGATCGAGCGATGGACACCCCCTACACAAACCGCCTGAACAATCCCCGTATCCTCGCGGTCCACGCAGCATCGAGGTCGACCCCCTTCGCCTCGCGCTCCCATCCGTCGAGCGCGGCGTCCACCTCGCCGAGGATATCGGCGCCCGACCCGGCCACGTCGAACTTCGCGCCGATCGCGAGCAGGTCCGCGCGCCTGAAATCGTCGTCCTTGCCGCCGGCGGTCATCTGGTGCGTCGCGGCCCAGGCACCGCCGTGGCTGAAGGTGACGTCGAACGCCGGCGCGAGTCGCCACGCGCCATTCGGACCCATGAGGAAGGCGACGTTCTTGACGTGATCGTCCTGGTTGCGCGCGGCGAGGTTGAACGCCATGCGCCGGTACGCCTGGTCCACCGCCTGCTGTCCCATGCCGAGCAGTCGGATGGTGCGAAACCAGTCCTCGTAACTGCGCACCTGGCGGGTGTTGTAGTCGGCGTGCAGGAGTCCACCGAGGCTGTGCAGGTGCAGCCGGGCGTCGCCGTCGCGATCGAAGCGCCGGGTCATGAAGTGCGCGAACTCCCGCTCGCGCAGCAGGTGCGTGTCGGCCATCTCCACGCCGGCGGCGCGCGCTATCCGCGCGTATGCGAACTCGATGCGCCCGTAGGGCCCGGGCACGAACTCCCGCACGAGCTCGTGACCGCCGCCGCCGCTCGAGACGCCGTCGAACTTGATCATCCAGTGCTCGTCGCCGGCGTCGCGGGGTGCGAACGCTGACTTCACCCGCTTCGCGGCGCGGTTCCAGAGGATCAGCGCCTTGGCCCGCGCCCCTCCCGCCGACGCCCCCACCTGCATCATCTCCGGAATCGCCACGCTCGGCGCGTCCTCGATCACGCGCCGCGCCTCGTCCACGAGTCGCGAGATCTCGAGGGCGTCGGCGGTGGCCTTGCCTGCGGTCCCCTCGAGCGGCGGGCTGAACTCCAGCGCCCCCATCGCGCGGCGCCCGATGTAGAGCAGCTTTTGCACCGGGCTCAGCGCCGCGTCAGGAGTGCCGCGGCCCTCGAAGTAGCGCCGGATGACGGCGTTGCCGAAGGCGTCGGGCAAGGCGTCGGCGAGCAGTCCGGGGAGTCCCGCGAACGACGCGACCCGCTGCAGCTCGGGAAACGACACCGGTCCCTTGAGCGAGAGGGGGAGGTGCACGGGCGAGAGTTCGAGCCCCGACTGGCGAAAGGCGTCGGTGTACTCGAAGGTGATCGTGTGCTGGCGATCTTCCACCACTGCGCCGACGTCGTGCCCCCAGACTTTGATGCGCGCGACGGTGAATGCGCGCACGGTGTCGCCGTTCGGGCGTCGCCGGCGCTGGCGCGCTGGGCGCGGTGCCTCAGCCATCACTCGGCTTCGGACCGCGGCCGCGTGGTGACGACTTGGCGCGCGCGCGACGGCGCTCGCGGCCAAGCGCGGCGACCTGCAGCGGCGAGACGAGGGGCGCGGGAAGGAGGGCGTCGAGCGCGTCGAGCCGACCGAGGGCGCGGAGGAGTTTGATCAACGTGGCGAGAGTCGGGCTCTCGCCATGCTCGGCGCGGACCGCGGTGCGCGTGCTGACGCCGGCGGCCGCGGCCAGGTCGTCGATGGTGCGGTTCTGCTGCAGCCGGTAGCGGTTGATGCGGCTGCCGACTTCGCGCAGGACTTCGTCGGTGGTGCTGGTGGATCGGATGGTGGACACGCGGCGATTCCTATGGAAGGCGCCTGGCATCGCTATACAATGTCACATTAGGCTCCATAAAGCCAAAACGAGCCTGAATACGACATATATGGCACCATACACACAACATCAGTGTTTGTCAACTATGTCGGTGTATAGGTGACAAATATGGCATGCAAACGCAAAGAAGCACGCCTGCATGCCATTAATGTCGCTTTCCCTGCACACAGTCCAGCAGCTCCTCGAGTCGTGAGGAGCGCCGCGTCGCTGTCTGCTACCCGATCATCCGCGCCACCACCACCGTCACGTTGTCGCTCCCGCCACCCGCCAGTGCTTCGGCCACCAGCTTCCTGGCCATCGTCTCGGCCATCACCGGCTCGCCGAGCACCTGCGAAATCCGCTCGTCGGTCACGTGCTTGGTGAGCCCGTCGGAGCATATCAGCAGCACGTCGCCCGGCGCGAAGTCCACCAGCCCCACGCTCGGCATCATGTCCTTGGCGCCGAGTGCGCTGTAGAGGGTGCTCGAGAGGCGCGACTTGGCCGCCGCCTCGGCGGTCATCGCCCCGGCGTCGACGAGGGCCTCGCCCATGGTCTGGTCGCGGGTGAGCGTGCGCAGCGTCCCGTTGTGCAGGTACATCGCGCGGCTGTCGCCCACGTGCACGATGTACGCGCGCGGCCAGATGAGCGTGATCATGGTGAGCGTGGTGGCCGGCCCGCCGCCGCGGCCACCGCTGTGCTTGTCCTTCACCCGCCCGTGCGCGTGCTCGACGCTCCGCTCGAGCTGGGCGAGGAATTCGTGCTCGTGCTCGGTGTCCATGGTGTTGAAGCAGCCCGCCGCCCCGGCCATGTATTCCACCAGCTCGCTCACCGCGGTGCTGCTGGCCAGCGCGCCGCCGGCCGAGCCCCCCATGCCGTCGGCCACCGCGAGCAGCTGCGCCTCGGGGCCCTGCACCGCGTCGAACACCTGGCGGTCGGCGAGGTTGGTCTGCCGCAGGTCGATCGCCTTGCGCATCGACGCCACGACAAAGTGGTCCTCGTTCTGCTGGCGCTTGCGCCCGACGTCGGAGATGCCGAAGACGTCGATCCCGCCCGCGAAGATCGACGTCACTGGGCCGCTCCCCTGCCGGCCGTGAGCGCCCACCGATCGTCACGGCCCTGCTCGGCGGACCGCCGTGGCGGGCCGTGCTGGAAAGCGTCCCCGGCCGCGACGGGCCGTTGGTCGTGACGGTCGGGGAGCGTGCCGGGCAGTACTCGATCCTGTCCATATCGGCGGCGGGCGTCCGCCTCAAGGGAGCTGATACAACGTGGCAACTGCGACTTCGCGCACCATGAAGCTCGGGCAGGGCGCCGGTGCCTGGCTGCTGGCCCTGGCACTTGCCGGGCCGGGGGGTGCGCAGGTGCCCTCTCCCCTCCTGTTCGAGCGAGGCGACAGCGTCTTGATCCGCTTCGCCGACACGGACCTTCGCGCGGCCCTGCAGGCACTGGGCCAGTACTTGGACCGCCCCCTCGCCGTCGGGAGCGGGATTCCTGCGTCGCGCCTGACGTTCGAGACACCGCGGCCTGTTCCGCGGGGCGACATCGCAAGGGTTGTCCGCGGCCTCCTCGACGCGCAGGGCCTGGACCTCGTGTCGGACACCGTGGCGGGCATCTATCGGGTCCAGACTCGCGCCTCGGCGCAGCCCGTACGGTCGCTCCAGCCCTCGCGCGGGAGCGGGGGCCCCATCGAGCTCTACACGCTGCGTATGCGCCATGTGCGCGCGCAGGACGTCGCGGCCACCGTCAACGCGCTCTACGGCCGAGCGAGTGCAATCGGAGAACTTGGAGGGCGGCAACGATCGCTCGACACCGAGTTGCGCGACAACCTGGTACAGTCGCCAAGCCCTCCGGCCTCCCCCGCCACACAGGCGCCGACCGTTCGCAGCGCCAGCTTCGTCGGCGACGTGACCATTGTGCCGGACTCACGCTCGAACAGCTTGCTGGTGCGGGCGAGCCGCGAGGATTACCAGCTGGTCGAGGCCGCGGTGCGAGAAATCGACGTGCGACCGCTGCAGGTCCTGATCGAGGTGCTCGTGGTCGAGGTGCGTCGCGACCGGAGCAATGCGTTCGGCGTCGATGCCGTCCTCGGCAACACGAAGGTGCCGGGCGTGGGGACGGTCAGCGGCTCACAGCGCGGTCTCGGACTTGGCGACTTCGTGCTGAAGGTCATGGACGTCGGAGGCCACAACCTCGACGTGACGCTGAGCGCGGCGGCGGCCCGTGGCGATGCGCGCATCGTGAGTCGGCCCGTGGTCATCGCCGCGAACAACGAGGACGCGAGCATTCTCGTGGGCAGCCAACGGCCGTTCGTTCAGGTGCAGCGATCGCTCCCCACCGAAGCCCCCGCTCGCGACCAGGTCGTCCAGTACAAGGATGTGGGCACCCGGCTTGTCGTGCGTCCCACCATCAGCGACGACAAGTACGTGATGCTCGACGTCATGCAGGAGGTCAACGCGGCGACCGCCGAGACCCAGTTCGACGCGCCGGTCATCTCAACGCGGACGGTGAAGACCCGGCTCCTCATTCGGGACGGCCAGACCGTCGTGCTTGGCGGGCTGACGGACCGGCAGAAGGACAAGGCGCAGCGCGGGATTCCCTTGCTGTCCGCGATTCCCTGGCTCGGCGGGCTGTTCGGGTCGGCCAGCGAACGCTACACCGAGACGGAGTTGTTCGTGTTCATCAAGCCGCAAGTGCTCAAGACGGACGCCGATGCCGACTCCGTGACGGCGCCACGGATCCGCACGTCGGAGACCGAGCCGTGAGCGCCAGCGCGCGGGCGTACCTTGACCGGCTGCTGGTGGGCAAGTCCCCGCCCATGCAGCGGGTCAAGGAGCTCATCATCAAGGTCGCGCCGAGCGACCTGGCGGTGCTGATCGAAGGCGAGACCGGCACCGGCAAGGAGCTGGCCGCGGAGGCGCTGCACCACCTGAGCGGTCGCAGCGGCAAGTTCGTGCCGGTAAACGTGTGCGCCATCCCCGATTCGATGTTCGAGGCCGAACTATTCGGGTACGTGCGGGGCGCCTTCACCGGTGCGGCCGGCGAGCACGTCGGGCTGATTGCCGAGGCGTGCGGCGGCACCCTGCTGCTCGACGAAATCGGCAGCCTGTCGCTCGCGGGGCAGGCCAAGCTGCTGCGCGTGATCGAGACGAAGCGGTATCGCCGGCTCGGGGAGCGCTGCGAGCGCGTGAGCGACTTTCGGCTGCTGTCGGCGAGCAATTCACCGATCGCGCAGCTCGTCGCCACAGGTGCGGTGCGGGCGGACCTCGCGTTTCGGCTGCGCGGGATGTCCCTCGAGCTCCCGCCGCTGCGCCAACGCGGGGCGGACAAGGCTCGCTTGGCTACTCACTTTGCCGGGCTTGTCGCGCGCACCCCCGGTGCAGGCCTGCGCATCTCCACTGGGGCCTTGGAGCGGTTGGAGCAGCACGACTGGCCGGGAAACGTGCGGGAGCTGAAGTGGTTGGTTGCGTCAGCCGCGATACTGAGTAGCGGCGATACGATCTGCGCGGGTGCGGTTGAGGCGACGCTTCGGGTGCCTCCCGCCGCGGGGCGCGCAGGTACGTGTGCGCGGACGCAGACGATCGATGCGATCCGAGAGGCCGGCGGCGATGCCATTCGCGCTGCGAGCATCCTCGGTGTCAGTCGGGCAACGCTCTACCGCCGCGCTAGACGCGCCGGGGTCGTGCCTTCGACGATTCGCGCACTGGAGCCCCCGCGAGGTCGCTAGCAGGCCTCGCGCTCACCCGTGCGCGTGTCGCAGGCCCCCGGCCAATCGCACATGACGGACGCGTCCGGCCCGCCTCGAGATCCGCGCACCGCGACGGCTACCACCGACTTGACGTTCGCGCACCCGCGAGCGTCGGCTGCAGGCAGCATGGCTAGCGACCTTCGGCGACCACGATATCAGGGCCTACGTTCCAGCCAATTGTGATCGCTGGTACCGCGACGAGGATCCACTCCCCCAGTCCCCAGTGCACTGGACTTCCGAGCCCGATCGCCGCCAACGGACTCACCCCAGCGACGATCGCGAGCGAGGAAACGATACGGCCGCTTATCTTGCCACGAGCGAGCGGGCGAGCTGCTCCTACTGCTGCTCCTCCCATGATGCCGAGCCCGAAGAACACGGCGACGACGGCCCCAAGCGTTTGTCCTGGCTTGTCGAACGCTTGGGAACCCAGAAGGAACGCGACGATGGCAAAGAACGAATAGACCCCGCCTAGGCAAGCGCCAAGTATGGCGCCGATCCGTACGCCCGCCAGCCACTGCAGGGCACTCATTCGCCTACGGGCTTCACTTTCAGCTCCTCTCGGACGGCGTTCGCTCAACGAGACCAGCGGACGCCGTTCCGGATGCCTAGGCCGATCGACGCACCGAGAGTCACCGTGGAGATTGCGACGACGATGGTCTCCAGCGTCCCCCACGCACCGGATCCCATGCGCGCGAACACGACCCCCCAACAGAATGGGGCCACGAGCAGCATTCCAATGAACACCGCGCCCGGCGGGCTGCGCATCAGAGGCCAGAGCGCACCGCCAAGCGCGCCCGCGAAGGTCCCGCCGAACAGATATGCGGCGAGTAGCCCGGCAACGCTCGCCTGCTGCCCCCGAATCTGAACCGTTCCGCCCCCCTGCAAGAGCGAAACGAGGAGCACGAGCGCTCCGATGGCCACCCCCAGACCCAAGCCGATTCGCGAACCAAGGCGCACACGTGCGAACCACCCTACTGGGGCCCGTTGACTACGCATGCTCCCGCCTTGTAGATCGCATAGATGCTGTTTGCTCCCGGGATGAAGGAAGCGAGAAGATCAGTCGCCTGAGGTACGGTTGCCTGCAACGCGGTGGAGATCCCTCGCCAGCTCCACCCGCCTACGAACTGAGTCGCGCCGCGCATCCCCGCCCGTGCGGGCTGAATCTTTGAAGCAACGTAGCTCTTTCGCCAGGCATCCAGCACTCGTTCCAGCTTGACCCCGGCGCCAGCGCCGCGTCTTACCTTCAAGGCCAGCGCGGCTGGAACTGCCTCCGTGAAGAAGAGCGCATCTTCTCCAACAGCAATCGCTGCGTCTACAATCTGTGCTGAGCATGACATCAGCGCGCGTGCGACTCGATCGACGTCGCTCGGAGAAGGCGGCATCAGGTTCGGCGCAATTGGATCGGGCTCACCCCTCGGACCGATTGTCGGATACCGCTCAAACGGCGAGGGCCCTCGCTCAGTGATCGTAATTGGTTCGAGGGGAGCAAACGAGATGCACTCGAATACGGGCGTTCCATGACTCGGGTAGAACACGATCCACCTCTTTCCCTCGGGACAGGTTTCCAGCCCAGTCGGGTCTGTGGAGTTCGCGGGATCATTCTCTACGTATGCGTACAAGTTGATCCCGCCCACAAGCCCGATCGGATCCTCCGACAGAAACCTCCCCCGATGCGGGTCATAGTACCGCGCCCGATAGTAGTACAACCCCGTCTCCCGGTCAAACTCCCGCGCCGTGAACTGGAACGGCTGCTCCCAGTTCTCCACGCCGCCGACGGTCTGGCCCCACGGGTCGTACTCGTACGTCGACACCGTGGTGCCGTCGCCCGTGGTCAGCGCGATCACCGAGCCGGGCTCGTCGTAGTGGTAGTACACCTGATACCCGTTCGTCTTCATCGCGTGCGGGCGGTCCGTCCCGGGCCAGTAGCTGTAGCTCCGCAGCCGCGCGAAGCCGCCGTCGAGCTCGGCCAGCATGACATCCCCATCGAGCACGTAATGCGTCGTCTGCGCGCCGGTAGTCTTGCGCACGCGCCGCCCCCAGCCGTCGTACTTGAATGCGGTCATCGAGCCGTTGGTCTGCACCGAGTCGAGCTGGCCGAGCGCACCCCAGTAGTAGTATTGTGCCAGCACGCCGCTCTTGGTCTTGCTCAGCACGTTGCCGTCGTCGTCGTACGTGAGGCGGTAGCCGTCCACGAGGGTGTCGCGGTTGGCCGCGCCGGTGTAGGCGCCCCGGTCGGTGCGATTTCCCACCGCGTCGTAGGTGTAGCTCGCGGTGCGCACCTCGGTGTTCACGTCGACCCACACGAGCTGGCAGTACTGATCGCCCTCGGGCATGGTCTCGCACTGGTACTGCTGCTGCGTGGCGTGGGTGGAATCCGCGAAGCCAGAGAGCCGGCTTGCCGAGTTATAGGCGTAGTTGCGCGCCTTCCAGTCGGCCGCACCACCGCCGTCGTGCCCACCGAGATAGCGCAGGGTCAGCCGGTTCTGCGCGTCGTACGTGTAGGCGCGGTTGAGCAGGGGCCCCGCCTCGTTGGTGCTCGCGCCCTCAAGGCGGCCCGCGTCGGTGAAGACATGGCGCACCTTGAGGGGAATGCCGCTCGTGACCGGATACAGGATGCTGTCGAGCGTGCCGGCGAGCGAGTACGTGACCTGCGTGGCCGGACCGCTTGGCCCCGACTGCCGGGTGAGCCGCAAGAGCCCATCGGCCTTCATGTTGACCGTGTCGGCCTGGCCGCCCGAGCGTGACCAGATCACCTGCTTCCTGGCGCCGGTGGCCGGGTCGTACACCCACGCCACGTCGAGCGTGGTGCCGGACCGGGTGCTCTTGGCGTTGGCAGGGCGCCCGTCGTGGTCGAAGAAGATCGTGTCCACCGACGCGCCATTCTTCGTGGCGATCCAGGTGTTGGTGGGGTCGGCGTTCGCCGCCGAGGCCGGGTCGTATGCGTAGGTCGTCGTGTCCCGTGCCGAACCGCCCCGGGGCATGATTCGACGGGTCATCCGGCCAAGAGAATCGAAGCTGAAGATGGTGGTGTCGCCGCGGCGGTTCACGTACTTCTGCAGGTTGCCGGCCACGTCGTAGATGTACTTCTCCCTCGCCCCGGCGGGGTCGACCACGGCCGTGTCACGGCCGAAATGATCGACGAGACTCTGGTACACCTGGCTGCGGGCGTCGGTCGTCTTGAAGCGAAAGCCCCCCGAGTCGTTCGCGAACTGTGTCACCTGACCTGCGGGGTCGCGGGCCCAGGTGACACGATTGAGCACGTCGTAGGCGGCGGAGTCTGCCCGGCTGAGGGGGTCGACGGTCTTGATGACGCGACCCAGCCCGTCGTAGGTCAGCGTGGCCGTCCCGAGCGGCGTGGTCGTGCTGGCCGTGTTGAGGAAGCCGCTCGACTGATAGCTGATCGTCGAAACGGCGTTGTTGGGGGCCTTGACCCACGTGACCCGCCCACGGCTGTCCACTTGGTAGGCGGTTCGGGCAGTGCCCTGCACGACCGTGTCGAGCTTGGCGAGCGTGCCGGTGTATTTCGCACGCATCAGCAGCACGGTATCGAGCTTGACGCTGTCCACCTGGTCGTAGGCCCCGTAGAAGTACCGCTGGGTGCCTTGGCCGTTCCACACACTCATGAGCCGGGGCCCGCTGTACGCCGCGACCATACCCAGGCCGCCCGAGGACGACGCCGAGATCACGTGTCCGTGCTGGTCACGCCCGACCCAGCTTGCCTGCAACTGCCCGGACGGGGCACGGGTCTCGACCAGGAGCGGGAGGGCGAAGCGGTCGACCATGGTGGTCACGCTCGCGCCGTCCGGCGATCGCACGAGCGTGCTCGCGGGCCCGGGGGTCCACAGATGGTTGATGGAATCCCCTAGTCCGGAGGGAGGCGCCAGGGTGTCCAGCGATGGCCGGACGGTCGTCGTGGAACTCTGCACGCCGCCTGGGCCGGCGACGGCGACGGAGCGCACCCAGCTGTTCGCACCGTACGTGAAGGTCGTGACGGCCCCGAGCGGGCCCTTCACGCTCAGTAGCCGGTGCTGCGCATCGTACAACGCATCCTGGAACGCCACTCGGCTGTCGGGCTGCGTGACGGACTTGAGGCGAAGGGTGTCGTCGAAGGCGAAGGTGCTCGTGCGATTGCCAGGCGCGTCGGTGATCGTGCGCAGCGAGGCAACACCGGTGCCGGAGTACCCCACGTTGATGACCTTGGAGGCCGGGTCCGTGACGCTCGACAACCGGCCGTAGCCATCCCATGAGAAGGTGGTGGCGTTCGAGAATCGATCCGTCGCGGACGTCGGGTTCCCGCTGGAGTTGAACGTGACCTTGCTGCTGTCGGCGCTCGCCAGCTCGTAGGTCGAGGCATCCGGCATGCGCAGGGTCGCGAAGATCCCGTCCGGCGTGGCGAAGGTGCTGCTGGTGAGTTGTCGGTAGAACCAGCCGGAGCCGTCGCCCGGGAGCAGGAGCACGCCGTCGCTCGTGGCCTTGAGGCGAGGGATGCCGGCCCAGCTGACGCCGCGACCGAGCGGACTGCCTCGTTCGTTGACCGTGATGACGCGAATGGTGTCAGATGTTGAGGCTTCGCCAGACGGATACAGATGTGCGCGGACTTCGAGAGTGTCGAGTGAGGCTCCGGTGGAATCCGACGACAGGTCGAAATGCCCGGTAAGCACCTTCTCCTCGTAGCGGGCATTGCCGGTGAAGTAGAGCTGTGTTGGCCCCCCGGCCCCCTTGAACGTACGGTATCCGCCCGCGTGCTTGATCCTGATCGACCAGGCTTTCACGCTGTCCGTCCCCGTACGCATGACCGCCACCTGCACATATCCCATCGGGGCAGCGGTCGCGCTCGAGTACGAGACCGCGAGCGACCGGGGCGCGTCCATGCTGACATAGGCGGGCGTCGCGTAGGCGAGCGTCGCGACACAGCCGCCGCAGGGGGCGCTGGGCCGATAGCCGGTATGCTGCAGCGCCCGGAGGCCGTTGAACAGGAATGGCGACTGGGAGGTGGCCGGCACGGTATGCGTGATCACCAGCGAGTCCACCCCGCACAGGGACTCCTGGTCGCAGGCAGTCAGTTTCACCACGTTCGTGGACGAGGGCAGCGAGACGTTCCAGTTGCCGGAGAATCGCCTGCCGAAGCGGTAGTCGCTGGCGTATTGCGGCGACGCCGAGGAGCCGTTCACCGTGAACTGGATCGACGAGTACGACAGGATGAAGTCGTCCTCGGCCACGAAGTGCAGCACGGCGGATGCCGAGTCCAGCGTGATACTCGCGATCCTCAGCGAGACCTTCGGTGGTCGGTTCGGGGCGCAGTCCGGGTCGTTCGACGGGCACGACTGCGCGCGCAGCGTCGCGATCGGCGCCAGTGAGAGCAGCATAGCGATGGCTGCCATGGCGGCGGCGCGCATGCGCCGCTGGCGGAGGGTTGGCTGGGTGTCGGCGCAGGTCGGCATGTCGCAGCTCTCGCAGGAGTGGGTCGAGCGCCGCCGGAATTCTCCGATCGGCGCGCACGCCCGTCCTCAAGCAGGAGCGGTGCCAAGGGGCCACTTCTCTGCAACCCCTTGGCCTAGCTGCGATTAGCTCGGTTCACCTCAGGTGACGCATTGTCTCAGTCTCATGCGCGCAGTGAGACTGAGACGAGACTGAGACGAGCGAGAAGCAGGTCGTTCGCGGAGCCTGCCCTGAGCGAGCGCAGCGAGTCGAACCTGCGCAGGACGACATCGAACGAGGGAGCGACCCACGGCCGCCGAAGATGATGTCGCGGACCTTGGTCGCGGTGCTCGGAGGGCGTCCGCGCGCGTTGACAATTTATAAGTGACAATTATAGATTGTCAGTATATGGCAACGCGCCGCCCTCCCCCTCCCGACACGGACACCGCCGCGCCCCGGCCGCGCGCGGCGGCGGCGCGCGTGCAGGCGCTGGCCGGCGTGTCGCCGGTGGTGGTGGTGACCGGGCTCCGGCAGGTGGGCAAGAGCACGCTCCTCGCCACCCCACCGCTCAGCGCCGGGCGCCGCCGCATCGACTTCGACCAGCCGGCCGAGCGGGCGGCGTTCATGGCCGACGTGGACGCCGTGCTGCGCAGCGGCACGCCGCTGACGCTCGATGAGGTGCAGCGCGAGCCGGGCGTGATGCTCGCCCTCAAGCGCGCCGTGGACGCGATGGGCACACGACGCAGGCGCGGGCAGTTCCTGGTGAGCGGCTCGGCGAACCTGCTGCTGCTCAGGCAGGTGGCCGACTCGCTGGCCGGACGCGCGACGTACCTGACCCTGCGCCCCCTCACCCGCCGGGAGCGCCTCGGACTCGGCAGCACGGGACGGTGGAGTGCCCTGCTCGCCACCGACCCGGGTGACTGGCCCGAGCTGCTCGAGGACGACGCCGCACCCGCGGCCGACTGGCGCGACACGGTGCTGCACGGGGGATTCCCCGAGGTGGCGCTGCATCTCGCTCCGGCGGCGCGTGCCGACTGGTTCGACGGATACGTGGCGACGTGGCTGGACCGCGACCTGCGCGACCTCGCGGTGATCCAGGACCTCGTGGACTTTCGCCGGGTGATGCAGTCGGCGGCCAGTCGCATTGGCCAGCTCGCCAACCAATCGGCGATCGCGAGCGACGTGGGGCGCTCACAGGTGGCCGTGCGCGGCTGGCTCGCGGTGCTCGAGACGGCGTACTTCATCGCGCGCATCCCGGCCTACGTGCCGTCGCGCGCGGCGCGCGTGGCCAAGACCCCGAAGCTGTTCTGGGGCGATGCCGCGCTGGGACTGCACATGGCAGGACAACGCGAGCCCACGGGGGCGCACTTCGAGAACGTGGTCGCGCTCGACTTGCTGGCCTGGCGCGACCTCGCGCCGGGCCGGCCCGAAATCCTGCACTGGCGGTCGCGATCGCAGGCCGAGGTCGACTTCGTGATCGAGCACGAGGGCGCGGTGCTGCCGATCGAGGTCAAGACGTCGCGCACCGTGGATGCGCGAGACGTGCGCGGGATCGAGGCGTTCCTGGCGACGTACCCGAAGCGGGCGAGGGCGGGGGTGCTGTTGTACGACGGCGCCGAGACCAGGCAGTTCGGGAGGGTGGTGGCGGTGCCGTGGTGGCGGGTGCTGTAGCGGGCCGAGGCTGTCAGTCGAGAAGCAGATCGTTCGCGGAGCCGGCCCTGCGCGAGCGCAGCGAGTCGAACGGGCTCAGGATGACAGTGAACGAGGGAGCGACCCACGGCCGTCCAAGCCGATGATCGGGTCGTGCGAGCGCCGGCCACGCTCGGCGCGAGCGTTCACGATCCGCATCGGCGGGACGCGCCGTGGGGAGCGACCGGGGTCGCGGCGGATGCGTGCGCTCATGAGATCTCTCGACTCCGCGGCGCTTCACGCCGCTACGCTCGAGATGACAAGGCGCTCAGGATGACGGTGGCGCCGGCACCGCAGGAGCCAAAGCAGATCCTTCGCTGCGCTCAGGATGACTGGGGGCGGCCACCTGCTCCCTGACGCTGGTCTTGTCGTCCACCACCGCCACCCGCTTGTCCCACTGCTTGATCATCGCCACGAACCCGCGCACTATGTCCGTGTCAAAGTCGTGCCCGATCCCCTTCTCGATGTGGCTCAGCACCTTGTCCGCTTCCCACGCCTCGCGGTACGGCCGGTTGGTGCGCAGCGCGTCGTACACGTCGCACACGTGCACGATGCGGCTCGCCTGGTGGCAGTCGCGCCGGAACCGCATGCTCGGGTAGCCGCCCCCGTTGAGCATGATGTGGTGCTCGTACGCCACCACCGCCGCGATGTCGAGCTGCCGGTCGCTCTCGACGATGATCTTGGCCCCGTCCACCGGGTGCCGCCGCATCACGCTGAACTCGGCGTCCGTCAGCTTGCCGGGCTTGTTGAGGATTTCCTTGGGAATCCGGACTTTCCCCAAATCATGCAATAGCCCCGCCACCCCGAACGCGCGGATGTCCTTGGCCCCCATCCCCAGCCACTCGGCCAGCGCCATGCTCAGCACCGACACGTTGAGCGAGTGCGTGGTCGTGTACTCGTCGAACTCGCGGAGCTGCAGCAGCGGGATCACGATCTCGTTGTCGCCGTGCATCGCCATCGACAGCGACCGCACCACCGTCTCGGCCTCCATCAGCGGCAGCTCGCCACGCGACATCACCTCGTCGTGCATCCAGCGGATCGTCTCCGCCTCCTCGCCGAGCGTGTAGGCAATCGTCGCCGTCGGCATCATCAGCTTCTCGGGCTTCGTCGTTCCCTCCTGCCCGCGCACGCCGATCGCGCCGAACTTGATGCTCGTGCGGCGTTCGGTCCGGACGCCGGCCGTATCAATGGCCTGCATCGTGAGCCGGGCGAGTATTTCGCTCAGGAAGTACTCGAAGTCCTCGCGGCTCACGTCGGGCTCGAACTCGAGCCGCTGCACCCCCGCGTTGGCCAGCCGCGTCCCCCAGTCCCACTCGGCCAGCTCGCGCAGCGACATCTGCCCGTACACCACGTCGGTGCCGAGGAAGCTGAACAGGGGCTTGGGGTCCTTCGCCTGCAGGTCCTTGAGCCGCTGGTAGGCGCGATCGGTGGCCCGGTCGCGCGCCGGGTGCTCCTCGCGGTACATCACCATGGTGCTCATGGCCTGCGCGAAGCTCGTGAGGAAGAGGGCGGCGGGGTTCACGGCATCACTCCGGCATGGCGCGCATGATCGTGCTCGCGCGCACCGTCGTGCTGGCGCGGCGGGTCACCGCCTCGCGCAGCTCGTCGTCGCGCGACTTGGCCGCGACCTCGATCACCCCGCTCACGTCGGGGCGGTCGGGAAAGTGCTGCGCCAGCGCCTCGAGCGACGCCAGCATCACGGGGTTCTTGTCGGCCAGCTTCCGGCCAAAGAGCCCCTTCTTGCCCTCGACCTTGGCCAGCAGCCACGGCACGAGGCTCGGGCTCCGCGTCGTCGCCGCCACCTTCACCGCCAGCCCCTTGAGCGGCTCGGGCATGCTCCCGTCGTCCACCCGCTCGACGATCGTGCGCACCGCCTCCGGCGGGCAGCCGCGGGCGGCGGCGCCGAGCGCGTTCGACACGTTCCGGTCGTCGTGGTCGAGGAGCCCGATCCGGATTCCCTCGTCCTTGAGGTTGGGGTCCTTGAGCATCATCCGCTGCGCCTCGCGCCGCACCGCCGGGTCGGGGTGCCGCGCGTAGTCCAGCGGCGAGAACCCCTCGGGCCACTCCGGCAGCCGGGTGATCACCAGCAGCAGCAGCCGCTGCGCCGCCCACCGGGTGACCGGGAGCCGCGCCATCACCGTGGGGGCGACCTCCATCCCGATCGCCGCCACGAGGTCCACCAGTTGCGTCGCCTTGCGGTCGTCGGCGATCTCGAGCACGTCGAGCAGCGGCTCCACCGCGGCGTTGCGCAGCGAGTTGCTGACGCGCGTGAGCAGCGCCATGTCGAGCGACTCGGCCTGCAGCAGCCCGTGCAGCCGGTCGGGGGTGGCGATGTACTCCACCACCGAGTCGCGGGCGAAGCTCTCCGGCGCCTGGTCGGCGAGGTCGAAGACGATGCCGAGGTCGCCGGTCTGCGTCAGCTCGTCCACCGCGCGCCAGACGGCGTCGCCGGCGCTCTGCACCTCGAGCGCCATGGCCAGCATGCGTCGCGGCTCGGCCGGGTACTTGTCCACCCCGGCGAACAGGGGCTGCGCCTTGGCCATCCCCTCGAGGGCGATCCGGTAGGCGTCGGGGTTGGGGTCGTCGAGCGACCACTCGCCGATCAGCCGCTGCACGTGCTCGCGCAGGGCCTCGTCCATTTGCGGGCGCACCTTGTTGTCGCCCAGCTCGGCGTGCGCCGCGAACTTGCTCAGCATGCGAACCATCGAGTGCGAAATGGTCTGCTTGCTCTGGTCGGCGGCGGCCTGCACGATGTCCACCACGGCGTCGACGCTCATCCCGGCGCTCGCGTTCAGCACGAACTTGTTGCGCTGGATGTTGTCGCCCCCCATCTCGAGCAGGCGATTGAGGGTGTCGGGCTGGAGGCTCGACACCAGCCGCGAGATGCGCTTCTGCAGCGCGGCGGCCTCCTTCCCCTCCTTGGTCTTGAGCTCTTCGGCGATCTGCAGCATGTAGCCCACCACCACTTGGTCGTACGCCACGTCCTTGCCGTGGTCGTCGATGGCCTGGGCCACCACCACCGGGTCGGTGCTCGGCAGGTCCTCGTCGGGGCGCGCCTCGCGGGCCAGCGCGGCGCGGGCGAGGCCGATCCACAATGCCGCCGAGCGGGCGCCGCGAGGCGACTTGCCGTCCAGGTCATCGGCTTCGTCGGCCGGATCGTCCTCGAGGAGCTCGAGCTGCTCGAAGGTCAGCGGGTAGAGCCGCGCGTTGGGCCACTTGGCCAGCACGTCGGGGTCTCCGAGGCCGAGGGGGAGGTCCATGCGCGAGGCGTCCACCGCGACCGTGGCCAGGAAGTCGGTCAGCTCGTCCTGGGTGATCCCAGCCGAGAAACGGACGGCGCCGAGGTGGTGCCGGTGGAGCCGGGCGGCGAGCTCGCGCAGCAGCGGGTGGTTGGGGTCGGTGGCCACCCCCTCGATGATCAGCTGACGGCGGGCCACGCCGATCGACAGGGTGGCGCGCTCATCCTTGAGCAGGGCCCCCATGCGGAGCAGCAGCCCGCGCACGGCGGTGCCGAGCAGGGGGTGCCCCGGGGGGTAGATGGCGTTCTTGTGGAGGGCGATCGAGAACTCGATCAGGAAATCCGCAAGCTCGCGCGAAAGCGCGGCACCCTGGCCGGCTGCGGGAGTTGCGGACACGAAGGGCTCCTGGGTCGAGCGGGAGGGGCAATACTATGGAAAGGGCGTCACCGCGGCCCGTACCCCGCTCCTCCGGGGATGGCCATCCGCCAATATCACCCCCGCCCTCCGGGGCGGAAAGAGCGGTTGGAGGGCAGCCGTTGCGCGGGGGTCGCCGCCCGCCGACATTTTCCCTGCGGACGGGCGTGCCGGTTTTCGCCGTTCGTTCGCCCCGCCCGATCCCTCCTGGAGATCCACCCCATGGCCGCCGCTCCCGCTCCCGACCTCGCCTCGCTCGACAAGAAGATCAAGGACATCCAGCGCGGCATGTACTACCTGATCTGGAAGCGCACGGGCTTTGGCGAGCACTGCATCCACTGCGGACACGCCTACCCGGGCCACGAGCTCAAGTGCAAGGCCGCCGAGGTCGAAGCGCTGATTCGATAGTCGGGCTCGGGCGGTGAACGTCGAACAGCTGAGCATCGACACGATTCGCACGCTGGCCATGGACGCGGTGCAGAAAGCCGAGTCCGGCCACCCCGGGACGCCGATGGCCCTCGCGCCATTGGGCTACCAGCTCTACATGAAGCACATGCGGCACAATCCGGCCGATCCCCGCTGGCCGGATCGAGACCGCTTTGTGCTCTCCGCCGGCCACGCGAGCATGCTGCAGTACGCCCTGCTGCACCTGACGGGGTACGGACTCTCGCTGGCCGACATCCGGAACTTCCGCCAGTGGGGGAGCCCCACCGCGGGGCACCCCGAATACGGCCACTGTCCCGGCGTCGAGACCACGACCGGCCCGCTCGGCCAGGGGATCTCGAACGCCGTCGGGATGGCGGTGGCCGAGGCCCAGCTCGCGGCGCGGTACAACAGGGACGGGCACGAGGTGGTGCGCCATACCACCTGGGTGATCGCCGGCGACGGCGACCTCATGGAAGGGATCTCGCACGAGGCGGCGAGCTTTGCGGGGCATTTTGGGCTGGGGCGGCTGGTCGTCTTCTTCGACGACAACCGGATCACGATCGACGGCGCCACCGACCTGACCTGCAGCGACGACGCGGCGAGGCGGTTCGAGGGGTATGGCTGGCAGGTGCTCCACATCGCCGACGTGAACGACCTTGCGCAGGTCGACGCCGCGGTGGCCGCCGCGCTGGCCGAGACCTCGCGCCCCACGCTGGTGGTGACGCGCACCCACATCGGCTATGGCTCCCCCAACCGGCAGGACACCGCCAAGGCCCACGGCGAGCCCTTGGGCAAGGACGAGATCGCGCTCACCAAGAAGGCCTACGGCTGGGAGTATCCGGAGCCGTTCACGGTGCCGCCCGAGGTCGCTGCCCACATGGGAACGGCGCGCGACCGCGGGGCGAAGCTCCAGGCCGAGTGGACGAAGAAGTTCGCCGCGTACAAGGCGGCCCATGCCGCCGACGCGGCTGAACTCGAGCGGCGGTGGAGCGGTGCGCTTCCGGCGGGGTGGGAGGCGAAGGTCCCCACGTTCACGCCCGAGACCGGCGCGATCGCCAGCCGCGCCGCGAGCGGGGTCGTGCTCAACGCCGTCGCGGCGACGCTGCCGGAGCTGATCGGCGGCTCGGCCGACCTCGCGGGGTCGAACCTGACGATGATCAAGGACGCGCCGCGGTTCGCCAAGGCGACGCCAGGGGGCCGGAACTTCAACTTCGGCATCCGCGAGCACGGGATGGGCGCGATCATGAACGGGATGTCGCTGCACGGGGGGATCATCCCCTACGGCGGCACCTTCCTCGTGTTCGCCGACTACATGCGGCCGGCCATCCGCCTCGCCGCGCTGATGCGCATCCCGGCGATCTATGTCTTCACCCACGACTCGATCGGCCTTGGCGAGGACGGCCCCACGCACCAGCCGGTGGAGCACCTCTCGGCGCTGCGCGTGATCCCCAACCTGCTGGTGCTGCGTCCCGCCGACGCGAATGAGGTCGCCGAGTCGTGGAAGCTGGCGATCGCCAACCGCACCGGGCCCACGGCGTTGGTGCTGACGCGGCAGAAGCTCCCCTGCTACGATCGCGCGGCGGGGTTCGCGCCGGCGGCGGGCGTGGCCCGGGGAGGCTACGTGCTCAAGGATGCCGAGGGAGGCGCGCCGCAGGTGGTGATCCTGTCGAGCGGGAGCGAGGTCGCGATCGCGGTGGAGGCGCAGAAGCAGCTCGCCGCCAAGGGCGTTCGCGCCCGGGTGGTGAGCATGGCGAGCATGGAGCTGTTTGCGGCGCAGGACCGGGCGTACCGCGACAGGGTGCTGCCGGCCGGCGTGAAGCGCGTGGCGGTGGAGGCGGCGCACCCGATGAGCTGGTACAGGTGGGTGGGCGACGGCGGCGAGATCGTGGGGATCGAGCGGTTCGGGGCGAGCGCGCCGTTCCAGGAGATCTACAAGCAGCTGGGGATCACGGCGGAACGGGTGGTCGAGAGCGCGTCGTCATCCTGAGCGCGTCGTCATCCTGAGCGCAGCGAGGGATCTGCCTTTGCAGTTCAACCCCACAAGCAGGCCCTTCGCTTCGCTCAGGGCGACAAGACGAACGGGCCGGCAGCCCCCGGAGGCTGCCGGCCCGTCGTCCGCCCGCCGCGCCGTGGCGCGCCTGGCTTCCTTCCCCGCTACTTCGTCCGCTTGCCCGCCATCGAGCCCGACTGGCCGGCCAGCTCCCAGTTGCCGGTGAAGTTCACCCCGGTGAAGGCGAGGCTCACCGTCACCGCGCCGTTCGGCGTGTCAGCGACCAGCTTCATCAGCTGGCCATCCACGGTCACCGAGGTGATCGGCATTTCGGGAAGGACGTCGCTCGCGATCTTGCCGCTGTACGCCCCCGGGCTGCCCGCGATGCTGAGCGTGCCCTTCATCGGGCTTCCGTTCACCTCGGTGGCGAACTCGAACGAGCCAACCGGGTTGACCGGCGCCGGTGCCGCGGGGCCGGCGACCCTGGCCGGAGCCGCGGCCGGTGCGGCCTGGGCTGGCGCGGGAGCCGCGGCTGGCGCGCCCGATCCGCCCGACGCGCAGGCGGTGAGGGTGGCGGCGGCGACGATGAGCGAGCGCAGCATGAGCGTGGAATCCTCGGGACGATGGCGATCGTGTGGCGTGCAACGGACAGGTGCGACCGTGGACCCCTTCATGCTAGCCACTCCTGGTGCGCAACGAAAGAGCATGCGAGAGATGACACCGTGCTCGGCCATCGGTAGTTTTCCCTGTTCGGCGATGGCGCGCGGCGTGCGCGCGGCGCCGGCCGCACTTCCCGCATCCCAGACGCCGCCCTCGTGAACGCACCGCTCCCGCCGCGCCTCGCCGGCCTCGCGCAGATCGCGCGCAACCTCTCGTGGAGCTGGCACCGCGACGCCCGGGCCCTCTATCGCGGCATCGACGAGCGCCTCTGGCACGCCGTCAAGCACAACCCGCTGCGCTTCCTGCGCGAGGTGTCGGCCGAGCGGCTCGAGGCCGCCGCCGGTGACCAGCGCGTGGTCGACCGTTACGCGGAGATCATGCGCTGGTCGCGGCACGAGCAGACGACGCAGGGCACCTGGTTCGCCAAGGCGTGGCCCGAGCTGCGCGGAAAGACGATCGCCTACTTTTGCGCCGAGTTCGGGCTGCACGCCTCGGTGCCGATCTACTCGGGGGGCCTCGGCATCCTCGCCGGCGACCACTGCAAGGCGGCCTCCGACCTCGGCGTTCCCCTCGTCGGCGTCGGCATCCTCTACCGCAACGGCTACTTCGACCAGGGGATCAACGCCGACGGCCGCCAGCAGGACACCGATGAGCGCTACGACATCTCGCTCACGCCGATCACCCCGCTCACCGGCCCGGGGGGCGTGCCGTACCTCGCCACCGTGCCCTGCTTCGGGCGCGACGTGCGCATTCGCGCCTGGCGGCTCGACGTGGGCCGGGTGCCGATCTACCTGCTCGACACCGACATCGAGGAGAACCACGCCGACGACCGGCCGCTGCTGAGCAAGCTCTACGCCGGCGGCCCAGCCCTCCGCCTGCGGCAGGAGTGGCTGCTGGGCGTGGGCGGCGTGCGCGTGCTGCGGGCCCTCGACCTGCAGCCCTCGGCCTGGCACGCCAACGAGGGGCACGCCGCCTTCATGCTCGTGGAGCGGGTGCGCGAGTTCGTGGCCGCCGGCGTGCCCTACGACGAGGCGGTGAGCCGCGTGCGCGGCTCGAGCTCGTTCACCACCCACACCCCCGTCCCCGCGGGACATGACATGTTCGGCCAGGCCCAGGTGGCCGAGTGCTCGGGCCCGGTGTGGGAGGAGATGGGGATCACCCGTGAGCAGTTCTTCGAGATGGGCCACCACCCCGTGGTCGACTCGGGCACCTTCCACATGACCGCGGCGGCGATCCGGCTGTCGCAGCGCGTGAACGGCGTCTCGCGCCGCCATGGCGTCGTGACGCGCGAGCTGTGGACGTCGCTCTGGCCCGGCCGCGCCGTGGACGAGGTGCCGATCGGCCACGTGACCAACGGCGTGCACCTCGCGACCTGGATGGCCAACCAGGTCATGCACATCTTCGACGAGTATCTCGGCGCGAACTGGGGCAACCAGCTCGATGACCCGAAGATGTGGGACAAGATCATGGACGCCGACGACGCGACGCTCTGGCACGCGCACGTCAACCTCAAGGGCGTCCTGCTCAACCTGATCCGCGAGGAGGCGCGGCGGGCCTTCGTCGGGCGCTCCCTCGAGGCACTCCAGATCGTCGGCGCCGGCGTGATGCTCGACCCCAACATCCTCACCATCGGCTTCGCCCGCCGGTTCGCCACGTACAAGCGCGCGTCGCTGATCTTCCGCGATCCCGACCGGCTGCACGCCCTCCTCACCAACGCCGCCGCCCCGGTGCAGATCGTCTTCGCCGGCAAGGCGCACCCCGCCGACAACCCCGGCAAGGACATCCTGCAGCAGGTGTACCAGTACACCCGCGACCCGCGGTTCGAGGGACGCGTGGCGTTCGTCGAGGACTACGACATGCACCTCTCCCACCTCCTCGTGCAGGGGGTGGACCTCTGGATGAACCTCCCCAAGGTCCCCATGGAGGCGTCCGGCACGAGCGGCATGAAGGCCGCCCTGAACGGCGTGCCGCAGCTCGGCACGATCGACGGGTGGTGGGAGGAGGGGTACGACGGCACCAACGGCTGGGCGATCGGCGAGGCCGGCGTGGTGGACGACGACGAGGTCACCGCCGACCGGCTCTACACCCTGCTCGAGACCGAGGTCGTGCCGCGCTTCTACGCGCGCGACGAGCATGCCCTGCCTCGCGAGTGGATCACGACGATGAAGCGCGCCATTCGCGAGGCGGGCATGCACTTCACCGCCCACCGCATGGTGCGGGACTACGCCAGGGATTTCTACGTGCCGTCGATCCTCGGCGGCACCCCCGACGACCCGCCCACCGGATGACGGCGCGCAAGCAGTCCGCATCCGCGCGCCCGCCACGCTCCAAGGCGGGTGGGCGGAGTGCGGTCGCGTCGCCGCGCCCGCCAAAGGCCGCCGCCGCGAAGCGCCCCGAGGTGTCGCCGCTGCAGCACGACGGGCGCGCCGTCACGATCGTGCACGTGAGCGCCGAGTGCGCGCCGTGGGCACAGGAGGGCGCGCTCGGCCAGGCCGTGCACGAGCTCGCCGAAGCACAGGCTGCCGGCGGGCGCCCCGTGCTCGTGATCGCCCCCGCCTACCACGGCGTGCGCGAGGAGCACCCGGAGCTCGTGCCCGTGGGCGAGCCGTTCGAGGTGCCGCTCGGCGACCGACACGAGGTCGTGGCCCTGCTGGGCGAGCTCGCACCCAGTCCCGGCGCGCCGTGGGCGCTGTTCGTCGACCACCGGCCGAGCTTCGACCGCGTGGGGATTTACGGCGACGCGAGCGGGAGCTACGACGACAACCCGCAGCGCTTCGCCCTCTTTGCCAAGGCCGCCGTGCAAGCCGCCCTGCGGCTCGTCGAGGGGCCGGTGGTCGTGCACGCCCACGACTGGCACGCCGCCCTCACCCTCGTCTACCTCCGCACCGACGAGACGCTGGCCGGCGCCGCGCGCGCCGGCGCCCTGCTCACCGTGCATGACGCCACCTACCAGGGGCACGCGGCGCCGGAGCTGATGGCCGCCCTCGGCCTCCCCGCGCGGCTCTTCAATCACCACCAGCTCGAATGGTACGGCCGCGTGAACCTGCTCAAGGGCGGGCTCGCCTTTGCCGACGTCGCCGTCGCGCCCAGCCGCTCGCACGCCGGCGAGCTGCGCACCGCGGTGGGCGGCTTTGGCCTGCACGGGATCTTCGCCCGGCTCGGCGCCGACCTGCGCGGCATCGACGACGGCCTCGACCCCGCACGCTGGAACCCGGCCGCCGACGCGGCGCTCACGTCGCCGTTCACCGACCTCGCGTCGCGCGCCAGGAACAAGGCCGCGCTCCAGCGCGCGGCCAGGCTGCCGGCGCGGGCCAGGACGCCGCTGATCGTGGTGCCGGGGCCCCACACCCGGCGCAGCGGCGCCGCGCTCGCCGTCACAAGCAGCGTGATCCGCGCCGGCGCGGCGCAGGTCGTCTTCACCGGCCCCGCGGAAGGGTGGGCCCGCGAGGAGATTTCGTCGCTCGCGGCGTCGAATCCCGGGCGCGTTGGCGCCCTCCCCGACGCCAGCGAGCGACTGCTGCGCCGCGCCCTCGCCGGCGCCGACGTGGTGGTGCTCCCCGCGCTGTACGAGCCGAGCACGGCGCCGGCGCTGCGTGCCGTCCGCTACGGCGCCGTGGTGGTGGGGCGCGACACCGGCGGCATTGGCGACGCGTTGCGCAACCATCCGCACGCCATCCTGTTCGACGACTCCAGCCCCGCCGCCCTCGACACGGCGCTCTCCGCCGCGCTCGCCTTCGCCGGCGATCGCAAGGCCGCCGCCGCGCGCCTTGCCGCCGCGCTGGCCATCGACACCAGTTGGGACTCAGCCGTCGCGCGGTACGACGACGCCTGCCGTCATGCGCTCGCCGTGCGGGGCGTCGCATGAGTGCCGGCATGGACTTCGTGCTCGTGCTGCACAGCCACCTGCCGTACGTGCTCAACCACGGGCGGTGGCCGCACGGCAGCGACTGGGTCTGCGAGGCCGCGCTCGACACCTACCTGCCGCTTCTCGACACGCTGCGGTCACTCGAGGCCGACGGTGTAAACGCCCCGGTCACCTTCGGCATCACGCCGATCCTCGCCGTGCAGCTCGCCAGCCCCGTCTTCCGCAAGGAGCTCGAGGCCTTCCTCGACCAGCGCATCACCGCCTGCATCGAGTGCGAGGGCTCCCTCCCCGGCACCGCCGACGCGGGGCTGATCACCAACACCCGCTGGTGGCACGAGCACTACATGCGGCTGCTGGGGATCTGGCAGTCGATTGATGGCGACATCGTGTCCGCCGTTCGGCGCTTCGAGGAGAACGGCCGCCTCGAGCTCACCACGTCGGCCGCGACGCACGGCTTCCTCCCCCTCCTCGCCCGCGACGAGAGCATTCGCCTGCAGCTCGTGGCCGGCCGCATGGAGCACGAGCGGCTCTTCGGCAAGCGCGCCCGTGGCCTCTGGCTCCCCGAGTGCGCCTACCGCCCGCGCGGCACCTGGAAGCCCCTCCCGGTCGCGCCGGGCAACGGCGCGATTCGCGCCGGGATCGAGAGCTTCCTCGCCGAGGCCGAGGTGCGGTTCGTGACGATCGACGCCCACCTGGCGCGCGCCGGCGAGTCGCTCGGCCTCTACGGCGAGGTCGCGACCACGCAGGGGGAGTTGCTGCGCAAGGGCGTGCTGATCGAGAGCGGCCGGCGGCGGCACTCACCCTATCGCACCTACCGCCTCGGCCGCGCCCGTGGCGCGACCGCCACGCGCGTGCTTGTGCGCGACCCGCGGTCGAGCTTCCGTGTCTGGAGCCGCCACGAAGGGTACCCCGGCGACGGTGCGTACCTGGAGTTCCACAAGATCCGCTTTCCGGGCGGCCTCAAGCTCTGGCGCGTCACCGACAGCACCGCCGACCTCGGTCAGAAGCTCCCGTACGAGCCCGAGCAGGCGAAGCAGGCCGTCGCCCGTCACGGCGAGGACTTCGCCACGCTGCTGGGCGCGATCGCCGCGCGTGGCATGGACCCGCTGCGCGAGGTCGTCGTCGCGCCCTTCGACACCGAGCTCTTCGGCCACTGGTGGCACGAGGGAGTCGCCTTCCTCGGCGCGCTCTACCGCGCCCTGCCCCGGCACGCGAACGTGCGCGCGGTGACGGCGTCGCAGCACATCGCCCGGGCGAAATCCGACTCCGGTGTCGCCCTCGCCCCCGGCTCGTGGGGCGCCAATGGCGACTTCAGCATGTGGATGAACCCCGGGGTCGAGTGGACCTGGGAGCACATCTGGCCGCTGGAGGAGAAGTTCTGGGGGATCGCGCAGGCCGCGCTCGACGATCCGTCGCGGCACGCGGTGCTGGCGCAGGCGGCGCGGTCGCTCCTGCTGCTGCAGTCGTCGGACTGGCAGTTCATCATCTCCACCGGCGAGGTGGCCGACTACGCCGAGCGGCGCTTCATCCAGCATGCCGAGGAGACCGCGCGCCTCCTCGCCGCGCTCCATGATGAGCCCGGCGTCTCGCTGGGCGCCGCCGCCGACCTCGCCGGGCAACTCCGCCAGCGCGACGACGTCTTTCCCGGCGTCCTCGATGCCGTGCGCGAGGTGCTGCAGCTCTCCCCCGCCGCGCCCGCATGACCGCCGCCGCCATGCGGTCGGTGGTGATGCACGGGCACTTCTACCAGCCGCCGCGCGAGGACCCCTGGCTCGAGGTGGTGGAACGCGAGCTCAACGCCGCTCCCGCCCACGACTGGAACGAACGCATCGACGGCGAGTGCTACGCGCCCATGGCCGCGGCACGGTTGCTCGCGCCCGGCGGTCGCATCGCCCGCATGGTGAACCTGTACGAGGCGCTCAGCTTCGACGCCGGCTCCACCCTGCTCGAGTGGATGGAGCGCTCCGCGCCCGCCACCTATCGCGCGATCCTCGCTGCCGACGCCGCCAGCGCGGCCCGGCTCGGCGGCCACGGCAACGCCATGGCCGCGCCGTACCACCACGTCATCCTCCCACTCGCGTCGCGTCGCGACAAGCTCGTCGAGCTGCGCTGGGGGCTGGCCGACTTCCGGCGCCGGTTCGGCCGCGACGCCGAGGGGTGCTGGCTCCCCGAGACGGCGGTGGATGAGGAGACGCTCGAGATGCTCGCCGTGCTCGGCGTGAAGTTCACCGTGCTCGCACCGCACCAAGTGACGAAGCCGACCGTCGACGGGATGCCGCTCAGGTTCGACGCCGGCGGCGGTCGCACGGTGGCGTTGTTCACCTACGACGGCCAGCTCGCGCGCGACGTCGCCTTTGGCCAGCTCACCCGCGACGGTGCCGCACTGGCGGCGCGACTGGCCGGCGAGGCGCATGAGGCGGCGGCGGCCAAGCGCACCGGCGCGGCGAGTTGCAGCTCGTTCGCCGTGGACGGCGAGACTTTCGGCCACCACCATCGCTTTGGCGAGATGGCCCTCGCCCGCGCGGTGGACATCCTCGCCCGGCGCACCGACGTGCGCGTCGAGAACTTCGCCTCGGTCCTCGCGCGGCATGCGCCAACGCGCGCGGCGGAACTGGTCTCGCCATCGAGCTGGAGCTGCACCCACGGCGTCGAACGGTGGCGTTCCGACTGCGGCTGCGCCGCCGCACCGGAAAAGGGCTGGTCGCAGGCTTGGCGCGCGCCCCTGCGCGAGGCGATCGAGTGGCTGGCCGGCGAGCTGCGCGCGCGCTGGGCGCGCGAGGCGCCGCAGGTCTTCGTCGACCCCGACGCGGCCCTCGACGGCTACGGCGTCGTGGTCGCCGGCGACGGCGCCAGCCTCGCCGCCTATGCGCAGTCGGTCGCGCGCGCCGACGGCGCGCCCGAGACCCCCGCCCGCGCCCGACGCCTGCTCGAGCGCGAGCGTGCCACGTTGCGCACCTTCACCTCGTGCGCCTGGTTCTTCGACGATGTGGCGGGGCTCGAGCCCCGGCAGGTGCTGCGCTACGCCGCCCGCGCCATCGAGCTCGCCGACGACGATGGCACACTGCGCGCGGGCCTCCTGCGGCGCCTCGAGGCTGCGACGAGCAACGACCCCGACGAGGGGACCGCCGCCGACGTCTTCCGGCGCCACGTCGAGCCCGCGGTGCCAGCCCCCATTCGCGTCGCCGCCGGATGGGCCGCAAGCAGCGCCCTCTGCGCCACCGTGAGCGACGACGCCCGCACCACCTACGACGTGCGCGAGGTCGGCGGCGCCCTCGAGCTCACCCACCGCCGCACCGGCACCGTACACCTTGCCCGCTGCGAGGTGCGCCGCAACGAGGACGGCGACATCAGCACCGACGTCTGGCTCGACGGCGCCGACACGCCGGCCGCCGTGCCGCGCGAGCGCTTCACCGAGGGGCACGACGCCGCCGTGGTCGCCGAGCTCGTGGACGAGGATGTGCACGAACTGCTGGCTGGCTACCGCGACCGCCTCCGCGCCGGCGGGCCGCTGGGCGCCCTCGCGGGCGAGGCGCTCGTGCACGTCATCAACGAGATCCCCCGCGCCGCTGGCGGCGACGCCCGCGCCGAGCTTGTGCACCGCGCCCGGCGGCTGCTGCGGCTCACCACGCACATGGGGCAGCCGGCGCCGTACGCGGCCATCGTGGCGCTCGTGGCCGCACGCGACGCGCTTGGCGCGAGGGACGCGGCGGCGCTCGGCCCCCTGGCGGATACGCTCGGGGTGGAGGTCGCGCCGTGACCGGCCGCGACCAGCAGGTCCTTCGCTTCGCTCAGGACCACAGGGAGGCGGCGCCCCTCCGGTTCACCTTCGGGCTGCACCTCCACCAGCCCGTCGGGAACTTCGACAGCGTCTTCGAACAGCACGTGCGCGACGTCTATCGCCCCATCCTCGAGCGGATGGTCGATCGCGGCCTCGCGCCGATCGCGATGCACCTGTCCGGCTCCCTGCTCGAGTGGCTCGAGCGGCACGACACCGCGTTCCTCGACGCGCTCGGCCGCCGCGTCGCCGACGGCAAGGTCGAACTCCTCCTCGCGGGCATGTACGAGCCCGTGCTGGCGTCGCTCCCGCGCGAGGACCGCGTGGCGCAAGTGCGCTGGCTGCACGACGCGCTGCACGCGCGCTTTGGCGTGCTCGCGAGCGGCCTCTGGCTCACCGAGCGCGTCTGGGAGCCCGACCTCGCCAGCGACCTGGCCGGCGCCGGCGTGCGCTTCGTGATCGTCGACGACCGGCACTTCCTCATCAGCGGCATCGCGCGCGACCGGCTCCACGCCCACTGGGTCACCGAGCACGGCGGCGCGCGGGTGGAAGTCTTCCCGATTGACGAGAGGCTCCGTTACCTGATTCCCTTCCGGCCGCCGGCCGAGATCGGCGAGTACCTGGCCGGCCTCCGCGATCGCGGCCACCGGCTGGCGATCCTGGCCGATGACGGGGAAAAGTTCGGCGGCTGGCCGGGGACCCTCGAGTGGGTCTACAACTCCGGCTGGCTCGACGGCTTCGTCGCCGAGCTCCAGCGCCTGCGCGCGCAGGGCATCGCCACGCTCTCCACCTTTGCCGACGCGCTGGCGCACACGCCAAGCGCCGGGCTCGCGTACCTCCCCTCCGCCTCGTACCGCGAAATGGAGGCGTGGTCACTCCCGCCTCAGCAGGCGCGGCGGCTCGCCGCGCTCGGCGGGGAGCTTGGCGAGGAGCGCCTTGCCGGCCCGGAGGGGCTGCTCGTGCGCGGCTCGCATTGGCGGCATTTCCTCGCCCGCTACGCCGAGTCCAACCGGATGCACAAGCACATGCTCGCCCTGTCGGCGCTGGCGCGTGTGCATTTCGCGCCGGAGGGCGTCCGGCGGGCGATCGGCCGGGCACAGTGCAACGACGCCTACTGGCACGGCGTCTTCGGCGGGCTGTACCTCCCGTTCCTGCGCGCGGCCGTCTGGCGCAACCTGGCCGAGGCCGAGTCGGCCCTGCGCGCGGGGCAGTCGATCACGGCCGAGCACGTGGACCACGATTTTGACGGCCGCCCCGAGTGGTGGATTCACTCGCCGACGATGTCGATCGTGATCGCGCCACATCGTGGCGGTGCGATCGAGACCTGGCTGCGACTCGCCGAGCGTGAGAACCTCGCCGACGCGCTCACCCGGCGACGGGAGGCGTACCACTTCGAGGCGGTCGAGCGAGGCGAGGCTGGCGGCGTGGACACGGTATCGGCCCAGCCGGCCCTTGGCGGAACGCCCGACAGGGGCGACTCGGCGACGATCGCCGGCGGCACGGCAAGCATCCACGACATCGAGCACGCGATCGTGCTCAACGCCCTCCCGCCCGAGGACCTCGACGTCCGCGCGGTCGGCATCGAGCGGGTGATCGCGGGGTCTGTCACGCACGCCGCTTTCAGCGCGGCGGACTACGTCCCGCTGGCGTCGTGGGCTGGCGCTGACCTCGAGAGCGAGTGCCTCGCGGGCGACAGGGAAGTGGAGGTGCTCATGACCGGCGACGGGTTGATCAAGCGGGTGGTGATCGAGGCCGGCGGCGCGATCGTGGTGCACCTGACGTGGGAGCCGGCGCGGTATCCGAGGGAGGCGTGGTTCTGCACGGAACTGTCGATGTCACGGGCGATCGGGGTTGACGCCGGGCTGCACGCTGAGGTCTGGCAGTACGACGTCGAGACCATCGCCAAGTCGGAGCGGGGGTTGGACCGGACGGTGCAGGGAGTGGCGATGGTGGCGAGTTGGCCGGTGACGGCGGGGCATGCGACGGTGAGGCTCGTGCCGGGCGGGCTCTAGACAGGCGCACGGGGGCAGGCCAGAGCGCCTGGCCCGTCAGGGCCGCAGCCCACCGACGCGAAGTGTCGCCGTGCGGGAGGAGCCGCCTGCTACCTCGCGCGCTCCTTGAGCTCCGCGTCCAGCTGGCGCGGCGTCAGCACCCGCACCCCGCGCCAGCCCGACACACGCAGCAGGTGCTTGTCGCCGGAGACGATGACCTCGGCATGCCCAGTCTGCGCGCAGGCCAGGAACTTCTCGTCGTCGGGGTCGTCGGTCACGACCACGTCGAGCGCGGTCGGCACCACGAACTCGGCATCCCGGGCTATCACCCGCAGCACGGCGTGCGGTGCCTCGTCCGCGCCCGGATGGCGAAGCGCGATCTCGTTCCCGGCCCGCTGGTACTCCTCGAGGATCTCCGGCGAGAGCACCACCGACACCCGGCCGTCACGCCAGGCGGCAAGCACGCGGCCGGGCACGCCGCCAAAGAAGATGGCCGGGACGAGTACGTTGGTGTCGTTGACAGTCCTCACTTCTTCCTGCGCACTCGCTGCGTGGCCGCGGCGACATCTCGCGGATGCATGCCGGAGCGCTTGGCGAGTGCACGCGCCCGGGCGGCGATTGCGTTGATCTCCTTCCGCGCCGGTGGCGCCAGGAGCTTGAAGATCACGACGTCTCTGTCGGCCAGCACCACGAACCGGGCGCCCGGCTGCAGGTCGAGACGGGCCCGGATGCTCTCGGGAATGACGACCTGCCCCTTCGAGGACAGCGTGGTGGTGGCGGCATCGGTCATGGAGCGCTCCGTGAGTGTCTTACTGGTAAGATCGCTGGGGCTTCGCCCATTTTCAAGGCTCCGGCGCACCGCTCGGACCCGCCCCCACCTGCCCCCCCCTATCTGGCGACCCGCCTCCCCAGCCACCACTATAGAAGCGCCAATCCCACCCCCCTGATGCCCCTCCCCCGCCCCCTCCCCCGCCCCCTCCTCGCCCTCCTCCTCGCCGCCCCCCTCGCGGCGCAGGACCCCGTCCGCCCCATCGTCCTCACCCACGCCAACGTCATCGACGGCGCCGCCGACACCCCCCAGCGCGACGTCACCGTGGTCCTCGCCGCCGGCAAGGTCGAGCGCGTCGCCAAGGGCGACGCCGCCCCTCCCGCCGGTGCCCTCGTCATCGACCTTCGCGGCCGCTGGGTCCTCCCCGGCCTGATCGACGCCCATACTCACATCAGCTCCCTCGCCGCCGCCCGCCGCGCCCTCGAGTCCGGCGTCACCACCGTCCGCAGCGCCAGCACCACCAACTTCCAGGACGTTGGCCTCCGCGCCCTCGCCAAGTCCGGCGCCATTGCCGGCCCCGATGTCCTCGCCGCCGGCGTCTTCGTCTCCCCCGACCTCGGCGAAAGCGTCCTCGCCGACACGCGCCTCGCCGGCCTCATCGGCGGCGTCACCACTCCCGACGCCCTCCGCCTCGTCGTGAACGTCAACGCCGACCGCGGCGTCGACGTCATCAAGACCCGCGGCACCGAGCGCGCCGGCCTCCCCAACACCGACCCCCGCAAGCAGTCGTACACCGAGGAGCAGCTCCGCGCGATCGTCGCCGCCGCCACCGCCCGCGGCCTTCCCGTCATGGCCCACGCCCACGGCGACGAGGGCGCGTACGCCGCCGTGAAGGCCGGCGTCAAGTCCATCGAGCACGGCACCTACCTCTCCGACTCGACCCTCGGGCTCATGGCCCAGCAGGGAGCCTTCCTCGTCCCCACCTACTCCACCCTCCTCGACCTCCGTGACCCCGGCGGCGACTACGACGACCCGGTGCTGCACCTCCGCGCCGAGCACATGATCCCCGTGTCGCAGAAGATGATCCGCCGCGCCCGCCAGCTCGGCGTCAAGGTCATCACCGGCGCCGACACGCAATACGGCCCCACCTCGGTCACCCGCATCTCGCAGGAAGTCGTCAACTTCGTCGACCTCGGCTTCACTCCCCTCGAGGCGATCCGGGCCGCCACCACCCTCGCCGCCGACTGCCTTGGCATCGGCACCAGGACCGGTCGCCTGGCGCCCGGGTTCGAGGCCGACCTCATCGTCGTCGAGGACAATCCCCTCGACGACATCCGCATCATCCAGGACGTGACGATCGTCATCAGCAATGGCCGGGTCGGCCTCAACCGCCTCCCCTTCGCCAAGTGACCCTTCCCCTGCAGGCTTCCCGATGACCGTTTCCCGGCTGTTCAATCGCCTCTGGGACGACATCACCATTCGCGTCACTGGCTACTACGTCGTCCTCCTCGGCATCGGCGCCGCGATCTGGCAGCGCCTCCCCAGGGACGCGAACGGGGTCCTCACCGGCCCCTTCGCCGAGCTCCTTGGCGGCGAGGGGGGCGCCGCGATGAGCAAGAGCGCCGCCAAGCAGATCTTCGCCGAGGAGGTCTCCCGGGGCGGCGCCGCCTCGCCCGTGGATGTCGCCCTCACCACCGCACTGGCCGTCGTCACCGCCCTGTTGCTCACCCTTCCCGTGGCATGGATCTACACCCACACCCGCCGCAAGAAGGGCTTCCAGCAGACGATGGTGCAGACGCTGCTCATCCTGCCGGTCGTCGTTGCCGGCATCGTGATGATGGTCAAGCACTCGGTCGCCCTCGCCTTCTCCCTCGGCGCGATCGTGGCCGCGGTGCGCTTCCGCACCTCGCTCGACGACAGCAAGGACGCGGTCTACGTCTTCCTCGTGATGGGCATCGGCATCGCCAGCGGTGTCGAGATCAGCGTCGCGATCGTCCTCTCGGTGCTCTTCAACGCCGTCACCCTCGGCCTCTGGTTCACCGATTTCGGCCGCGCCCCGGCGCTGGAGGGAGCCCGCGCGCAGAAGCAGCTCGAGCGCGCCCTCGCCGTCGCCAACCGCACCGGCTTGTTCATGTCCAAGCTCGACGACGAGGTGCTCAAGACCCTCTCGCCCGACCAGCTCGACGTCCTCGCCGACCGCGCCTGGCGCCGCAAGAAGCGGATGACCGAGGACACGAAGGAGACCGAGCGACCCGTCGTGGATGTCCTGCTGCGCCTCAAGGTCGACGAGGTCGACCCCGCCCGCGCCGCCATCGAGCCCCACCTCGACAACTACATGCGGTCGTGGCGATACTCGGGCACCCACCGGGACGAGGACGGGAACCGCTGGATCGAGTACGGCGCCACCCTGCTCGGCAACGTCCTCAAGCAGGAAGTGCTCTTCGACCTGCGCACCAAGGGTGCCCCGCACGTGCAGAAGGTCGAGCTCAAGTAGTCCCTTTCGCCACCCCGCATGGGAGGTTGCATGACGTTGCACAAGGTGTTCGCCCGCTCTCGCTCGCGCTTCGTGCTGGTGGCGGGCTCCGCCCTCGCCCTCCTCGCCGCGCTCCCCGCCGTCCTCGCCGCGCAGGACGCCGCCAAGGCGCCCAGGGACACGACGCCGCGCAAGCTCTTCCGGTCGCAGGAGGTCGTCAACATGACGATCACCGTCGACCTCAGGAAGCTCATCCGGATGAAGGACCGGCAGATGGCCCCCCTTCCCGCGCGGATGATCTACGACGCCGGCGCACAGGGACAGGACACGATGCTCATCAGCATCGGCACCCGCGGCAACTTCCGCCTCAAGAACTGCGACTTCCCGCCGATCCGGCTCTTCTTCTCCGCCCCCGAGGTCAAGGGGAGCATCTTTGAGCACCAGAAGGACCTCAAGCTCGTCACCCGCTGCAAGAACAACGCCGAGTACGAGCAGTACATCCTGCAGGAGGAGCCGATCTACCGCATCTACAACATGTTCACGCCGATCAGCCTCCGCACGCGGCTGCTCAAGGTCACCTACGCCGACACCCTCCACAAGGAAGCGTCGCAGACGACCTGGGCCTTCCTCGTCGAGGACGACGACCAGATGGCCCGCCGCAACAACGGCAAGATGTTCGTCGCCAAGCGCGCCGTCTTCGAGGACGTCGAGACGCGCCACATGCGCATCATCGGCCTGCTCGAGTACATGATCGCCAACACCGACTGGTCGCTCGGCGCCCTCCACAATGTCAAGCTGATGCGCGCCGCCGACAACATCACCGTGTATCCCATGGCGTACGACTTCGACTGGAGCGGCGTCATCAACCCGCGTTACGCCACCCCCGACCCGCAGCTCCCCATCCGCTCGGTGCGCGACCGGCTCTACCGCGGCCCCTGCATGAGCAAGGAGGACTTCACCGAGATCGCGCAGGAGTTCATCAAGCGCAAGGACGCGATCTACGCCTTGTACGACAACCAGAAGGACCTGACGCCGGCCAACATCGCCCAGACCAGGAAGTACTACGACGAGTTCTTCAAGACCATCCGCTCGGTGCGCGACGCCGAGGGCGACATCCTCGAGCGCTGCCAGCGCGAGGGGAACTGACCACCATGTCGTCCTGAGCGCGGCGAAGGACCTGCGCTTGGCCGTGTCGTCCTGAGCGCATCGAAGGACCCGCGTTTCGCCCCGTCATCTCGGGCGGAGCGTCGCGACCGCGAGGTCGGGCGATCTCATGGGCACCAACGCCGGAAGGACCTCCCAATCCACCGGGGGGTCCTTCTCGTTGTCCGCCGCGTCATCCTGAGCGAAGCGAAGGAGCTGCCCTTCCCCTACGCCCCCTCCTCCGGCCTCGGCCTCCCGATCGCCCTCAGGTGCCCCGGGTACAGCAACCACTTGAGCGTCGCCGTGCTCGCGGTCCGCGCCGCCTCGAACTCCACCATCGCCACCCCCCCCTTCTTGAGCGTCGGCCCGGTCCCGCTCTTCCCCGTGCACAGCCACCCGACCAGCTCGCCCAGGTCCGGCTCGTGACCCACCAGCGCCACCGAGCCCCCCTCGAACCCGTTGATCCAGTCGAGCACCTGCACCGGATCGCCCCCCGGCGCCAGCGCCTTGAGCGCCTCGGGGCTGCGCGCGTTGTACGCCTCGCCTACGATCCGCGCCGTCTCCCACGCCCGCACCAGCGGGCTCGACGCGATCGCCGCCAGCTGCGGCACCTCGATCAGCAGCCCGCGCGCCATCTTCTTGACCTTCCTCGCCCCGTCGGCCGTCAGCGGGCGCAGGTCGTCGGACTTTCCCGACTTCGCCCAGTCGTCGCGTTCCTCGGCGATCCCGTGGCGGATGATCACGACTCTCATGGGGCGCGAAGATAGGGGGTCGCTTCGCCACGCGCGAGGCGCCGGTACACCACCGGCCCCAGCACCACCCCCGCCGCCGTCAGCCCGATCGCCCACGGCCCGTACTCGCCTCCCACGAGCGACAGCCCGATCACGCCCGCCAGCAACACCATCGGCACCGCCGCCAGCACCGCCACGCCGCGCGTGCCCAGTGGCAGCCGGAACGGCCCGCGCAGCCCCGGCTCGCGATGCCGCAGCGCCACCAGCGCGCCGAACTCCAGGCAGAGCGCCAGCGCGTACAGTACCACGTCGGCCACCACCAGCCCGCCAAACGGAACCAGCGCGAACACCGAGTACACCACCGCCGCCGCCAGCACCGCGCGCCGCGGCGTGCCCCGCTCGTCCGTCTGAGCCAGCGAGGGCGGCAGCAGCCCGTCGTCGGCCATCACCGCCGGTATGCGCGAGTACGCCAGCAGCAGCGCGTTGAACAGCGCCAGCGCGCTCAGCACGCCGCCCAGCGCCACCCACGGCGCGAGCACCCCGCCCCACGCCGGCGCCGCCGCCCGGGCCAGCTGGGGCCAGTGCCCCTCGCGCCACGTCGACCAGTCGGTCGCGGCCAGCGCGCTCCCGATCGGCACCAGGTATCCCGCCGACACCAGCGGCACCGCGATCGCCAGCGCGCGCGGGTAGGTGCGCCCGGCGTCCGTGATCTCCCCCTCGACCGTGCTGGCGTTGTCCCACCCGATGTAGTTCCAGAGCGCGATCGACAGGCCCAGTCCCAGCGTCGCCACCGGCGAGCTCCCCGGCCGCGCGAACGGCACCCATGGCGCGTGCGACATCTGCGGGATCGCCGCCACCGACACCGCCAGGAATCCCCCCAGCACGAACAGGCCCGCCGCGACGCTCGCCCAGCCCACCGGGCGCGCCCCGCGCAGGTTCACCACCGTCGCCCCCCAGATCATCGCCAGCGACACCAGCCACCCCACGCCCCTCGGCAACGGCCCGGTGAAGTACGCGAGGTATTGCGCGAACAGCACGGGATAGATCGCCATGTCCACCAGCGAATACAGCCAGGTGAGCCATCCGTTCTGGAACGCCCAGAACGGCCCGAAGGCCCGGTGCACCCACCGGTAGTAGCCCCCCTCTTCGGGGAGCATGCTCGCCAGCTCGCCGATCAGCAGCGCCTCGGGGAGCACCCACACCACCGGCACCAGCGCCATCAGCAGCAGCGCCATCCCCGGCCCCACGCTCGACACCAGCCCCTCCGTGCCATACGCGCCGCCGCTCGTGGTGAAGAACATCACGAACACCAGCCCGAACGTGCCGAGCGAGCGCCGCAGCTGCAGTCCGCCACGGCGCCCGCTCGCGTCCACCGTCGTGCCCCGCCCGCTGTCGCTTACGGCGCCCCCTTACGGCGTGACCGGCTTGTCGGGGTTCACGCCCTTCCCCTTGAAGTCGCCCGCCCGCACGATCAGCAGCTTGTCGGTGGTGATGTACTTCCGGAACGCATCGGACACCTGCGTCGTCGTCAGCGCCCCCACCGCCGCCTCCACCGTCGCGTCGAATTTCGTCGTCCGCTCGTTGAACAGCTGCGTGTTGAGCGTGCCCACCAGCTCGTTGTCGTTCGACCGCGACTGCATGCGCTGCTGCAGGATCGCGGCCTTGGCCGCCGACACCTCGGCGTCGGTGAAGCCGCGGGCCCGGGCGCTGTCGATCTCCTGCTTGAACGCCTGCTCGAGCCGGATCACGTTCGTCGGGTTGTAGATCGCGAGTCCCAGCCAGCTCCCGCTGCGGTCGAGCGAGCGCACCTGCATCGACGACTGGATCCCGTAGCTGATCCCCTCCTTCTGCCGGATCCGCGTGGCGAGCCGCGAGTTCAGGAAGCCGCCCCCCATGATGTGGTTCGCCAGCAGCATCGCCGGGTAGTCCGGGTCGTCGTCGCGCAGCGCGATGTTCGTCCCGATCAGGTAGAACGCGTTCTCCTTGTCCGGCGTCTCGAGCGTCAGCGTCGTGTCCTTCACCGCCATGTACGGCACCGCCGCCCGCTCGAACGGCTTGGGGTTCCTCCAGTTGCCGAACAGCTCGCCGACGACCCCCTTCACCTCCGCCGCGTCGAAGTCGCCCACCACCGCCATCGTCGCATGCGAGGCGCCGTAGTAGCCGGCGTGGAACGCCTTGAGCGCCTCCGGTGTCACCGTGTTGATGTCGGCGATCGCCTCGTCCGGCGACGGGATGTACAGGATCGACCCCCTCGGCACCGGCATCAGGCGCTTCTGGAACGCGGTCATCGCCTGCGTCTGAGGCTGCGACTTGCTCTGCTCCAGGTTCGCCAGCTGTGCCCGCCGCAGCTCCTCGAACTCCTTCGCGTCGTACGCCGGCTGCTGCAGCACCTCGGCGACCAGCCGCAGGGCCGCCACCAGGTGCGGCCGCGTCGTCTCCACGCGCGCGGTGACATTGTTGGAGCCCCCGGCCACGTTCCACTGCGCCCTCAGCTTGTCGAACTCCTCGCGCAGCTGCTGCCGCGACTTGCTCGTCGTCCCGCGCGAGAGCATCGTCCCCGACAGCTGCGCCGTCGGCGCGAGGTTGGTGAGCGCCGTCGGCGTCCCGAACCGCAGCGTCAGCGTCGCGATCACCGACTCGCCGCGCGTCCTCTTCGGCAGCAGGGCCAGCTTCATCCCGTTGGGGAGCGACGTCCGCGTGGTGCGCGCGTCGACGTTGGCCGGGCTCGCGTCGAACGCCTCGCCCGCCGCCAGCGCCGCCTTCCCCTTGTAGTCCTTCACCATCGCCACAACGTCGCCGGCCTCCGCCACCTCCGAGCGATCCGGCTTCTCCGTCGGCACGAACAGCCCCAGCGTCCGGTTCGACGGCTTGAGGTAGAGCTTCGCCACCCGGTTCACGTCGGCGGCCGACACCTTCTCGATCCGGTCGCGGTGCAGGAACAGCAGCCGCCAGTCGCCACTCGCGATGTACTCGGAGAGGCCCAGCCCCACCCGCCCCGAGTTGTTCAGCAGCAGGTCGACGTTCTTGGCCTCCGTCGCCTTCACCCGCTCCACCTCGGCGGCCGTGGCGCCGCTGTCGCTGACGAGCCGGGCGATCACCCGGTCCATCGCCTGCACGGCGCTGTCGAGCGAGTTCGCGTTGCGCACGTTGGCGAACAGCACCAGCGGCCCCGGCTCGGCCAGCGCCTGCGAGAAGGCCCCCACGCTGGCCGCCTTCCTGGTTTCCACCAACGCCTTGTACAGCCGCCCCGCCGGAGCCTCGCCCAGGATCGTGCTCAGCACGTCCACCGCCGCGTAGTCGGGGTGCCCCATCGCCGGCACGTGGTACGCCATCATCGCCACCTGCACGTCGCCCACGCGGCGCAGCGTCACCGTGCGTTCGCCGTCCTGCACCGGCTCGCGCGTGTACGTCGGGAAGAGCATGTTGCCGCGGTCGAGCGACCGCACCGGCCGCGGGATCGCCCCGTACTTCCGGTTGACCAGCACCAGCATCGCCGCCGGGTCGAACTTGCCGGCCACCGTCAGCACGGCGTTGTCGGGCTGGTAGTACTTCTGGTAGAACGCCTTCAGCCGCTCGATCGGCACCTGCTCGATGTCCGACCGCGCCCCGATCGTGCTCTTGCCGTAGTTGTGCCAGATGTAGGCCGTCGAGAGCGTGCGCTCCAGCAGCACGTTGAACGGGCTGTTCTCGCCGCTCTCGTACTCGTTGCGCACCACGCTGAACTCGGTGTCGAGGTCCTTCTTCGCGATGTGCGAGTTCACCATCCGGTCCGCCTCGAGGTCGAGCGCCCAGTCGACGTTCACGTCGCTCACCGGTACCGTCTCGAAGTAGTTCGTCCGGTCGTACCACGTCGTGCCGTTCGGGCGCGCCCCGTGGTCGGTCAGCTCCTGCGGGATGTTCGGGTGCTTCGGCGTCCCCTTGAACACCAGGTGCTCGAGCAGGTGCGCCATGCCGGTCTCGCCGTATCCCTCGTGTCGCGAGCCCACGAGGTAGGTGATGTTCACCGTCACCGTCGGCTTGGACTGGTCGGGAAAGAGCAGCACCCGCAGCCCGTTGCCGAGGAGGTACTCGGTGATTCCCTCCACCTCGGTCACCTTCACCGGCACCGGCGGCGGCGCGGGGACGGTCTCGGTCAGGATCGCGGTCTTCGGGGCGGGCTTCACGCCCCCGGACCTGGGCGGCGCCTTGGCGGCCTGCGCCGCGAGTGCCGGCGCCGCGAGCAGTGATGCCGCTGCGAGGATCGCCAGCGCGCGGCCGGCGGAGTCGAGCGAGCGAAGGGTCAACATGGCTTCTCCTGGTGTGGGACCGCCGCGCGACGGCGCGCTTCGGTCAGCCTTCCACGCTCACGCTTCGCGGCGCGGGAGGCAAGGGGTCCACGTGAATCCAGCCCAGCAGCTCAAGCTGCATGGCGATCCACGCGATCGTGCACGGCACCGTCTTGAGCCGGTACCGCGTGAACACCTCCTGCCGGGCCCACTCGGGCATGGCATCGCTGTAGCCGATTGACACCACGAATACCGTCAGGCATGCCAGTGCGGTTCGCCACGGGGTCCGCGGTGACATCGCCCACCAGATCGCGATGCCCAGCACGGCGATCACGAAGCTCGGGCTCTCCGACTGGTGGTTGAAGATCACCACGTACACCAGCATCGAGCACAGGAACCGCCGCCGCAGGTCCTCGTTGTCGCGGTCCTTCCAGCGCACCGCCAGCGGCAGCAGCAGGATCAGGGTCCCCGCCAGCTGTACCGGCCAGTTCGGCATGGGACGACCCGTCCAGATCCGGACCTGCTGCATCACTCCCGCGTACAGCCCTCCCCCGTCGTACCGCTTCTGCGGGCAGTGGACGCACTCCGACTCGAGATCCCTGGCGTCCTGTCGTTCGATCGCCACCCAGCTCCGGTACTGCGCCGCCAGCCGCGCGGGCGTGGTCGCCACCAGCGGCACCGCGCCGAACAGGAGCAGGGTGGCCACCATGATCGCCGCGAACCGGGTCCTCCGCCGTTCCCACAGGGCGAACGCGATCGCCGCCAGCGGGAAGATCTTGACGAACGCTCCCAGCGCGATCGCCGCCGCGGCCCGTGCCTGCCAGCCGCGCCGCAGCCACACGAACGCCAGGATGATGCTCGCCGCGCAGAGCGCGTTGCTTTGCGCCCGCTGCACCGTGGTCAGCACCTCGATGAAGGAAAGTCCCAGCGCCCACGCCGCCTGGCGGGGAGGGAGGAGTCGCGTCACGGCATACCAGACGCCCACCGCGTTCATCGCATTCCAGAGCGTCAGCCCGACCGCGAATGGCCACGGCGCGAACGGCGCGAACAGCAGCGCGAAGGTGGGGCTGTACTTGAACAGGTCGTCGAACTGCCCGGGCGCCGGCGCGTACAGGTCCACCCCCTGCACGAGGTGGAAGAATGACCACCGGAAGATCGCGAAGTTGTTCTCGATCCCGAGGATTCCCCGCTGCACCGTCGCGACCAGCACCGCGACCAGGTACAGCGCCAGCATCACGCGCAGCAAGCGCTTGTCCGTCACCGCGCGGTCATCCTGAGCGCAGCCAAGGATCTGCTGGTGCCCGTCATCCTGGGCGCGTGGCAGGATCCGCCGGTTGCAGTCATGCCTCCACGACCGGCCATGCCGGGGTCGTCTTCCACTTCCCGCGCGTGTAGTCCGGGATCTCCTGCGGCGCGCTCCGCCGCGCGGTGCTCCGCTCTGTCAGCGCGCACAGGCTGCTCATCGCCGCCGCGTCGTACACGTTCATGTCCGTCGGCGTCCCCGCCCGCAGGCAGGCCACCAGCCGGTAGTCCTCCAGGAAGTCCATCCCCCCGTGCCCGATGTCCATCGGCTGCACCTTCGCCGACTTCCAGAGCGGGTGGTCGTACTCCGCCCGCCACTTTTCCGCCGGGTCCCACCGGTGCGGCTTCTCGCTCCGCCCCTCGAGGTACACCCGGTCCGGGTAGCCCATCAGGATCCCCTTCGTCCCCTGCACGAGGTTCACCCGGCTGTACGGCCGCGGCAGGTTCGTGCCGTGCGTGACCACGATCGTCCTGCCGTTCGCCGTCTTCACCAGCGACACGTTCACGTCCCCCTGCACGTAGGTCTCGGCGCGCCGCACGTCGTCCTCCTTCAGGTGCTCGCGCTGCCACGCCTGCAGCCCCCGCGACGGGCCGCTCATGCTCACCACATAGTCCATCCGGTCGCCACGGTTGATGTCGAGGCAGTTGGCGATCGGCCCCAGCCCGTGCGTCGGGTAGAAGTTCCCGTTGCGCTTCGTCGCGTGCGCCCGACGCCACAGCCCCTCGCCGTCGAGCGAGAACTTCACCGACCGCAGGTCATGGTTGTACGCCCCCTCCGCGTGCAGCACCTCGCCCAGCGCCCCCTGCCGCACGATGTTGAGCCACATCAGCTCGGTGCGGTCGTAGTTGCAGTTCTCCATCATCACGCAGTGCTTCCTCGTCCGCTCGGCCGTCTCCACCAGCTCCCAGCAGCCGTCCATGGTGTACGCCGCCGGAACCTCCGTCGCCGCGTGCTTCCCGTTCTTCATCGCCGACACGCAAATCGGCACGTGGAACTCCCATGGCGTCGCGTTGAACACCAGGTCGCAGTCCACCTCGGCGCACATCCGCTCGAAGTCGCGCGGCCCCCGCGTGTACTGCACCGGCGCCTTCCGCCCGGCCTTCACCGCCATCGCCGTCGCCCGGGCGGCGTGCGACTCGTCAATGTCGCATACTGCTACCAATTCGACGCCCGGGATCGCCAGCAGGTTCTCCCAGTGCCCCGTCCCCTGACCCCCCACGCCCACGAAGCCGATCCGCACCACCTCCATCGGCGGCACCGCGAACGGCGCCGTCAGCGGCCCCTGGCGCCGTGCCGCCGCCGGCAGCGGGTCGAACCCGAAGCGGCCCAGCGCCGCGCCCACACCGGCCACCGCGCCGGCTCGCAGGAAGTCGCGCCGCGTCGGTCCGGCGGCGGGGTCGGGGTGCGTGGCGTGGTCGGTCATCACGGGGCCGGGAATGTCGGGTCGCGCGCGGTGCGTCGCTCACGGGTTGCCGCTAAGATAGGGCGCGCCTCTTCCCCTCGCACGCCGGCGGCTCCCCTCGTGTCCCTCACGCTCGTCCTCCTCGCCGCCGGCCTCGGCTCCCGTTACGGCGGCCCCAAGCAGCTCGACCCGCTCGGGCCCGGCGGCGAGACGCTCATGGACTACGCCGCCTTCGACGCCGCCCGCGCCGGATTCTCCCGCCTCGTTGCCGTCACCCGGCGGACCCTCGTCCCGGCCGTGCGCGAGTCCCTCGTGGCCCGCGCCGGCGCGCGGCTCGAGGTCGTGATCGCGGAGCAGGAGCTCGATCATGTGCCCTCGTGGGCCCAGGTCCCGAAGGGGCGCGAGGCCCCCTGGGGCACCGCCCAGGCGGTGCTTGTCGCGCGGGACGCCGTCAGGGGCCCCTTCGCCGTGGTCAATGCCGACGACTTCTACGGTGCCGCCTCCTATCGCGTGCTCGCCGGCGCCCTGCGCGAGGCCGCCTCCCTCGGGCGAGCGGCCCCGTGGGCCAACGTCGCCTTTCCCCTCCGCGCGACCATGAGCGAGCACGGCGCCGTCAATCGCGCCGTCTGCGCGGCCACTCCCGACGGCTGGCTCGCCCGTGTCGTCGAGCAACGCGGCATCGCCCGCGCCGCCGACGGCGGTGGCGATGTGCGCGACCAGTCGGGCGAGGTGCGCCGCCTCCCGCCGGACCAGCTCGTGTCCATGAACTGCTGGGCCTTCACTCCGCTGCTCTTCGCCGAGCTCGACGCCGCCTTTACCGCGTTCCTGCGGGGCACGCCCGGCCTCAAGGACGAGTGCCTGCTTCCCACCGTGGTCAACGACGCCCTCGCCGCCGGCCGCGCCCGGGCTCGCCTCCTCTCGTCCGAGGGTCCGTGGTGCGGCGTCACCCACCGCGAGGACCGGCCCGGCGCGGTCGCCGCCCTGGCCGCCCTCCACGCCGCCGGCGCCTACCCGGCTCGCCTCTTCGCGTGAACGCGCCGCATCGCGCCACAGCGCGCAGTCGCCCGCACACGGCTGTCCGTTGAGCGCGCCCACCCGCGCCGAGCTTCGCTTCGCCGTCGAGCGATTCCTGCCGCCGGCGCATTCCCCCGCCGGCCGTGCCAGCGTGCGCAAGCTCGGCCGCGGGCACATTCACGGCTCGTATCGCGTCGACGCCGCCGGACGCTCCGTCTTCCTCCAGCGCCTCAACGAGCACGTCTTCCCCGACCTCGACGCCGTCACGCACAACGTCGAACTCGTCGCCGGGACGCTCGCCGCCGCGCGGCTCAGGGACCACACCCGCGACCGTCGCCGCTCCGCGCTGTCGCCCCTGCGTTCCGACCACGACGCGTGGATCGAGCGCGACCCGGCCGGCCGCGCCTGGCGGGCCTTCGGCTTCATCGATGGCGCACACGGCGTCGCCCTCGCCCGCCGCCCGTCGCAGGCCGCGGCCGCCGCCCGCGCCTTCGGCCTCTTCTTCCACGACCTTGCCGCGCTCGATCCGGCGAGGCTCAGGATCACGATCCCCGACTTCCACGACACCCCCGCCCGCCTCGCCGCCCTCGATCGCGCCATCGAGCGCGACGTCGCGAACCGCGCGACGTCCGCGGCCCCCGAGATCGCCTTCGCCACCGGCCGCCGCGCCCTCGGCGCCCGCCTCATGGCCGCCCTCGCCGCCGGCCGCCTCCCCCTGCGCGTCGCCCACAACGACGCCAAGGTTGCCAACGTCCTCTTCGACGACGCCACCGGCGGGGCCCTCTGCGTCGTCGACCTCGACACGGTCATGCCCGGCCTCGCCGCCTTCGACGCCGGCGACCTCGTGCGCTCCATGGCCTCGCTCGCCGCCGAGGACGCCCGCGACCCGTCCCGCGTGAAGCTCCGCCCGGGCGTCGTCGACGCGGTGCTCCGTGGCTGGCTCGCCGGCGCCGGGCGCGCGGTCACGCCGGCCGAGCGGGCCTCGCTGGTGAGCGGCGCCCTCGTCATCACCTTCGAGCAGGGCGTGCGCTTCCTCACCGACTATTTAGAGTCAGATCGCTACTATAAGACGACCCGCCCCGGCCAGAACCTCGACCGCGCCCGCGTCCAGTTCGCGCTCCTCCGCGCCCTCGAGGCCGACGAGGACCGGCTCGAGCGCGTCGTCGAGTCGGTCTGACCGCGCCGCGCGTTCCCGCCCGCTACGCCGTCGGCGTCGCCGGCGCCGCGAACAGCGCCCGCCCCGCCCGCAGCAGCCCGTAGCTCGACGCCGCGAAGACCGCCAGGCACACCGCCGCCTGCCCCAGGTGGCCGTAGAGCAGGTTGCCGGTCCCGAACAACGCCGAGTACACCCACGCCACGCCGCACGTCATCCCCAGCAATTGCTGCGGCAGCGAGTCCGGTGACGCCGGCAGGTTCGCCCGCTCGCGAATGGCGCGCCACCCCGGCCCCGCCGGCCGCACCTTGGCGTAGAACTTGGCCAGCGTCGCCTCGTCGGTCGGGGGCGTCAGCAGGGTCACCGCCACCCACGCCACGGTGGTGATCCCCACCGTGAGCAGCAGCTGCGTGCCGTCGTCCAGTTGCATCCCCCGCTGCCTGGCCACGAAGAACCCCGTCGCCACCGCGAACGACACCCCCATCGCGGTGATCTCGCTCCAGGCGTTGATCCGCCACCAGAACCAGCGCAGCAGGTACAGCAGCCCCGTCCCCGCCCCCACGCTCAGCAGCAGCTGGAACGCCGCGCTCGCCGTCGTCAGCGCCAGCGTGAACGCCGCCGCCGCCGCCATCAGCACGATCGACAGTCCCCGCGAGATCCACACCAGGTGCTGCTCCGTCGCGTCCCTCGACAGGAAGCGGTGGTAGATGTCGATCACCAGGTAGCTCGATCCCCAGTTCAGGTGCGTCACGATCGTCGAGACGTAGGCCGCCAGCAGCGCCGCGATCATCACCCCCAGCATCCCGTGCGGCAGCAGCGTCAGCATCGCCGGGAAGGCCAGGTCGTGCCCGATCAGCGCCGGGTCCACGTGCGGCAGCTGCGTGCGCAGGTCCGCCAGCGACGGGAACACGATCATGCTCGCCAGCGCCGTGATGATCCACGGCCACGGCCGCAGCGCGTAGTGCGCCACGTTGAACCACATCGTCCCCGCCATCGCGTGCCGCTCGTCACGGGCCGCCAGCATTCGCTGCGCGATGTAGCTCCCGCCCCCGGGCTCGGCCCCGGGGTACCACACCGACCACCATTGCACCGTCAGCGGGATGACCAGCACCGAGAGGGTCAGCCCCCAGTCACCGAAGTCGGGGAGCAGCGACAGGGTCTTCGGGTCGAGCTTGGTCACGAGGCCCTGCAGCCCGCCCACCTTGGGATGGTCCAGCGCGTACCAGGCCGCCGCGATCACCGCGCTCATCTTGATCACGAACTGCACCAGGTCGATCGCCAGCACCCCCCACAGCCCAGACACGCTCGCGAACACGATGCAGATCGCCCCGCAGATCACCACCGTCTCGAGCCGCCCCCACCCCAGCATCACGTTCGAGATCTTGATCGCGGCGAGGGTCACCGTCGCCATGATCGCGCAGTTGAAGAAGAACCCCAGGTAGATCGCGCGAAAGCCGCGCACGAACGCCGCCGGCTTCCCCGCGTAGCGCAGCTCGTAGAACTCGAGGTCGGTCAGCACCCCCGACCGCCGCCACAGCCGCGCGTAGAAGAACACCGTCGTCATGCCCGTCAGCAGGAACGCCCACCACACCCAGTTGTAGCTCACCCCGTGCTGGCGCACGAAGTCCGTCACCAGGTTCGGCGTGTCGGCGCTGAACGTCGTCGCCACCATGCTCGTCCCGATCAGCCACCACGGCGCCGACTGGCCGCTGGTGAAGAACTCCGAGGCGCTGGTGCCGGCCCGCTTCCAGTAGAACAGCGCGGGCAGGCCGGCGGCGAGCAGCGAGGCGGCCGCGATCAGCCAGTCGAGGGTGTTGAGTTGCATGTCAGTCCGGTGAGCGGTGGGCGAACCGCCACGAAGATGCGAGACTGACCCGTGCGGCGCCACAGCGAGCGAGCTACGCCGCGCTGAACCGGTCGAATCGCTCGGCGAGGAAGTCGGGGTTGGGCCTGCGCTCCGGACGGCGTGGAAGGCTGAGAAGGGAGCCTGCAATCTCCTGCAGCCCGTGCAGCAGCATCGGCCCGTCCTCCTCCCGCAAGACATCCTCGCGGATGTGTACGCGCGCGTCAGGGTCGATTCCAAGGATGTCCGCGTCGTATGCGGAGTGGTGGATCTTGCACAGTCCGAGTCCGTTGGTCACGATCGCCTCGCCACGCGGGTGACGGTCCGACAGGATGTGCGCCGCATCGAGCAATCGGGCGTGCCGCAGGCGGCAAATCGCGCAGCGGTTCTGGTACGCGGCAAGGACGACTCGCCGGAAGTCCCGCTGGTGCAGGCGCTGCAGCACGGTGCGAGTCGCATACGCCCGCCGCGCCACCACCACTTCGGCGCTTGCCCCGGTCTCGCCGATCGCGTCCGTCGCATCCTTCATCAGCGTGAACGTGCGCGCCGCCGTGTCGTCGCCCGTCACATAGGTCGGCAAGTGCGCTGTGTACAGGCCGCTGTATTCAGCGACGAAGTACACGATCGGCACGGCCCGCTGAAAGGCAGCGCGGAGGTTGCGGTTGTCCGCACCGTTCGGATCGCTGCGCTGGTAGTGATAGCGCATCACGCCGGACGATTCGTCGAACGCGTCGTCGTAGGGCGATTCCCAGGACGTCTGCACGCTCAACGCCGCACCATTTTGGCCGAGAATGGCCGGCTTGAAAATGCCCTTCTTGTGGCTCCAGATGGGCACCCGTTCGTCCTCAAAGATCATTCGGGCATCAAGCGCGCTCGCGGGGATGAGTCCCCCGTGCACGTCTTGGAGTCGTGTTACGTGCGCAAATACGGCGGCCCGAAGTCGGGTGTCGAGTTCATCAACGGGCATGGCGGTAACGATGGGCCGCCAGGCTCGGCCGCGCCAGGCTCGCCCTGTAAGGACGCAAGAAGGACCCGCCACCCGGACCATTGGCCCATGCGACGAGTCCCCTGCCCCTGTGGAGGGCCCTGCCACGCGCCCTACTGGTTCTTCGCGATCTCGCCCAGCGCCTCCACTGCCGCCCGCCGCACCTCGACGATCGGGTCCTTCGCCGCCTTCAGCAGCGCCTGCGCCGCCTTCGCCGAGCCGATGTTCCCCAGCGCCTCCACCACGCTCAGCCGCACGCGCGGGTCGTCCACCCCCACCAGCTCGATCAGCACCTCCAGCGTCGCCGGGTCGTGGATGTCCGCCAGCGACTGCGCAGCGATCCGCCGCAGCACCGGGTCGCTCGATCGCGCCGCCGCCACCAGCGCCGGCGGGGCCACCTCGAGGTCGTGCAGGTTCCCGATCGCGTGCGCCGCGGCGTACCGCGTCCGCTTGTCGTCGGTCGACAGCGCCGCCACCAGCGCTGGCAGCGACGCCACGTCGCCGATGTCCCCCAGCGTCCACGCCGCCATGGCCGCCTCGGGGCCACTGCGCGCCTTCAGCACCCGCTCCAGCTCCAGCCGCGCTTCCTTGCGGTCCTCCGCCCCCAGTGCGTACGCCGCCGCCTCGCGCACGCGCGCTTGGGGGCTCGACAGCAACTGCACCAGCGCCGTCGTCTCCACCCGGCTCCGCCCCAGCAGCTTCGCCGCCACCCGCCGCACGCACGGGTTCGCCGCGTCCAGGCCGGCCGTCAGCACCGCGATCGCCTTCGGGTCCGACACCCGCCCGTGCAGCGAGTCCTTGGCCGGCTGCGACGCCGCCGGCGCGTCGGCAAAGCTGCCGATGCCGAATCGCCCCGCGTCGCTCCAGAAGTTGCCGATCTGGTCGCCGATCAACTCGCACACCAGCGGGTCGGACGTGCCCAGCGACGCGAGCAGCCCCGCCACCCGCGCCGAGTCGGGCCCGGCGCGCCCCTTCTCGTCGTCGTCCATCCGGCCGTGGGGCCCCCAGCGCTGGGACGCACGCGCCACCGTCACCGTCGCGACCGTCACCCCCACCAGCGCCAGTCCGCCCACCAGCAGCGCGATCCGCCGCGTCCCGCGCACCGCGCTCACGGCCGGTTCCCCAGCGCTTCGGCCGCCGCGCGCCGCACCTTCGCGTCGGGCGAGTTGAGCGCCAGCCGCAGCGCCTCGCGTGCCGCCGGGCTCCGCGCCTCCGACAGCGCCTCCACCGCCGACTCCCGCACGTCGCTGTTGGTGTCCTCGAGCATCATCTTCTTCAGCACCGCCACCAGCGCCGCCGAGGGGGCCTGGTCCTTCACCACCTCCACCGCCCGCTGGCGCACGTCGTGCGACGCGTCCTCGAGCGCCTTCATCAGCGTCGCCTCGGCAATCGGCACCCGCAGTTCCCTGAGCGTGCCCAGCGCCGTGCCCCGCACGTCGGCGTTCTCGTCGCCCAGCATCGGCAGCACCGCGCTCGCCACCGACGGGTCCTTGATCCGCTCCAGCGCGTGCAGCGCCTCGCGCCGCACGTCGGCCTGCGGGTCCTTGAGCAGCTTCACCAGCGGCGCCACCGCCGACCGGTCGCCGATGTTCCCCAGGATGTCCGCCGCCCGCTGGCGAATGTTCGGCCGCGGGTCCGACAGCACGGCGATGATCGGCGCCGCCGGGACGTCGTGCTCGAACCGGCCCAGCGCGTCCAGCGCCCGCTCGCGCACCTCGGGCGACTCGTCGCCGATCACCTTCAGCAGCGGGGCGATGGCCCGGTCGTCCTCGATGTTGCCCAGCGCGTCCGCCGCCGCCGCCCGCACCTCGCGGTTCTTGTCGGCCAGCGTCGTGATCAGCGTCGGCACCGCCTTGCGCGCCTTGAGGTTGCCAAGGCTCGACGCCGCCGCCCGCCGCACGCTGGCGTTCGTGTCGCCCAGTCGCTCGATCAGCGCCGCCACGATCACCGGGTCCTGCTCCACCGTGTCCTTGGCGGCGTCGGATTCCCGGCCGCTGTCGCCACGGGCCGCGGGCACCGGCTCCTGCACCACCTCGGCCGGCAGCGTGCCATGCACACTCGGCGCGGCGGCGATCACCGTGCCCAGCACCAGCAGCGACGCGACGGCCTTCGTCACGCGCGAAAGGGCGGGGAGCATCGTCTTTTCCTCCAGGAGGCGGGCAATGCGGGAAACGAGCATCGAGCGCTGCTCGGCCATGCCGGCCACCGGCACGCCCAGCGGTGAGGCCTCGATCCATTCGGCCACGCGGGCGAGGCAGCGGGCCAGCGGCTCCCCCGATCCCGTGCGCGTCGCCGCCCAGTCGTCGCAGATGTACTCGGCGTTGTGTTGCAGCTCGCGCCGCGCGAGGCGGTTCAGCGGCTGGAAGAAGAACACCCGCTCGATCAGGCTCGCCGCGTCCAGCCACAGCGGGTCGCGCCGCGCGAGGTGGGCGAGCTCATGGGCCAGCAGGCCGCGCTGTTGCTCGGCGTCGAGGTCGGTGAGCGCCGCGTCGGGCACGCAGATCTCGTTCAGGCCGAGCGCCACGGGGCTGGAGATCGTGCTCGCCGACGTCAAGTGCACACGCATCCGCAGTCCGAACGCCGCGCGCAACGAGTCGAGCATCACCGGCATCTGTCCCTCGGTCACCGCCTGCCGCGTCGTCAGGCGCCCCACCATGATCAGGCGCCGCGCGACGTAGGTCACCGCCAGCACGAACGCCGCCGCGCCCCAGCCGATCACCACGCCGAGCGTGAGGCCCGACAGCTCCGCGCGTGCCGCCGCATCGGCGGCCGCGGGCGATCGGGGCTCGGCCAGCACCTCGCCCCGCGCCCCGGACTTCGCGTCGCGCTCGGCACCGGGGAGCGCGAGCCCGTGCCGGTCACTCTCCGACGGTGCGGCGAGCGTCGGCTCGCCCTGCCGCGCGCCGGCCAGGCTGGGTTTGGCGCGTGACGCCGTCGGCACGGCAACCGAGCGCGCGAGTGCGACCGATCCGATCGGGGCAAGCCCGCCCTGCAGCTGCACCGTCGGTGTCACGAGGCCGCCCACCAGGGCCAGCTTCCAGGCGAAGTCCCGCATCGGTGCCGTAACCTGCGGGCGGCGCGTGAGCAGTGCCGCGATCCCCAGAAACAGCGTGCTGTGGATGGCGTAGGTCAGCAGCCACGCCATGGTGGCACGCACAATGGTGTCACTCACTTGGCCGCCTTGCGCCTGGCGCGGGCGTCCTCGAGCATCGCCCGGATCCGCTTCAGGTCACCCGGGCTCACGTCCTGCGCCGTGAGCAGGTGGCTCACCAGGGCGGGCACGTCGCCCTCGAACAGGCGCTGCGTCAGCTCGCTCACCATCGAGTGCCGCGCGTCGGCCTCGGTGATCAAGGCGCGGTACACGAACTGGCGCGACTGCGTCCGGTGCGTCACCACCTCGCGCCGCTCCAGCCGGCTCAGGATCGTGGCCAGCGTCGACTGCGCCAGCCCTCGCTCCTCGTGCAGCGCCTCCCAGATGTCGGCCACGGTGGCCTCGCCCCGCTCCCAAAGGAGCCGGACGATGGCGAGCTGCAGTTCGGTGAGCTGGTGGGTCTTGGGCACGACAGGCCTCCATTGACTTCGACAGGTGTAGAATTACACCTGTCGGAGAACTTGTCAAGCACCCCCGTCGCACGGTTGTTCGGTTCGTCCCCAGCCGGGTCCATCCCGGGGCGGGCCGGAGGGTCGGTTGCTGGGGGGAGGGAGGGCGGTTTTCGCCGATTGGCCCACTCTCAGTCGGCGCGCGGGCCGAGCTTCAGTCCGCGGGCTGCGCCTCTGCCGGGGCAACCTCGGCGTTCACGTCCCACCCCGTCTCGCGCGCCATCTTCGCGTACGTGAACCCCGCGATCACGTCGTACACGGCGTGGGCGACCATCGCCGCGGCCAGCGTTCCCGACGCCCATACCATCAGGTGGAAGATTGCCGAAAAGACGCCGATCAGCAGCATCGAGCGCCACCCTTGCAGCGCGTGGGCGAGCGCAAAAAAGGAGCTGCACACGAATGCGGCCGTGATGGCGTTGCCAGTCACCCGCGTCAGCAGCCCCCACAGCACGCCGCGCCACACCAGTTCCTCGCTCACCCCGGCCGCGGCGCTCACCAGCACCCACATCGCCCGTTCCTTGGGCCCTTGCGGCATCAGCAGCATCGTCCGGCTCTGTCGCAGCGCCACCGCCCGCCTCCACACCGGCCGCATCGCGAGCACCGCCACCGCCACGACCACCGCCGCCCCGGCAAGCGCCTCCCGGCTCGGCGCTGCCACCGGCGTCACCCACAGCCACTCCAGCCGGGAGGTCAACCAGGCCAGGCCGCCGAACAATGCCTGCTGCGCCAGCGTGCTCTTCATCACACGCATTCGCGGCGGCACGTCCCTGGACGCGAAGCGCTTCCGTGTCCGGAACGCCGCCCACGGCACCAGCAGCAGCATGAACGCCATGAAGTACCAGCCTATCGGCCCCGGCAGCGGCGCGGGAAGCGCGAGCCAGGGCGGCGGCGACATCAATCCGGGCAGCAATCATCGGCCCCGGCGCGCGTCATGCGTCGATGTTACCCGCGAGCATCCCGGGCCGGAAGGAGCGGCCAAGCGCCTGGCCGGCGGCATGCCGCATGCTGCGGGCCGTTGCCCCGCGTGATGGCGGGAACTCCCTCGCCGTGCCATACTCACCCCGCACCCGACGAAGGGTGCATCTCGCAGCACCGGCCGGGGCGTACCATCTCGCGCGGTGCCTCGCACCACCATGATCCCCGCATGAGCCGGCGAACGGGCGGCTTGGCAGGCGAAGCGCTGCCAGGTGCGCTGTCGGAGCGATTCGAGCTCCTGCGGCGCCTCGGCGGCAGCGGCAACGCGTCCGTCTTCCTCGCGGACGACCAGCGCCTCGGCCGCAAGGTCGCGGTCAAGATCCTCGCGCCCGGCACGGCCGACTCCCGTCAGCATGAACGATTCGAGCGCGAGATCCTGCTCACCTCGCGCCTCCTGCATCCGCTTGTGGTGCCGGTGCTCGACCACGGCGTCGACGACGACCATCACTTCTACGTCATGCCGTACGTGGAGGGCGAGACGCTGCGCACCACGCTCGCGCGCGACGGGCACCTCTCCGTGCCCGAGGCGGTCCGCATCGCGCTTGACCTGTGCGAGGCTCTGGCGTACGCGCACGGCGCTGGCGTGGTCCACCGCGACCTCAAGCCCGAGAACATCTTCTGCGGCCCCTCGCGCGCCCTGCTCGCGGACTTCGGCATCGCGACGGCGGCTGGTTCGATCTCGGGCATGCGACTGACGGAGAGCGGGGTCGTCCACGGGACGGCGCTGTACATGAGCCCCGAGCAGGCGATCGCGCGCCATGACCTCGACGCCCGGTCGGACCTGTACGCTTTCGGCTGCGTCCTCTTCGAGATGCTCACGGGACAGCCGCCCTTCCGTCACCCCAACGTGATGCAGCTCGTCAGCCTGCACCTGAACGCGCCGATCCCCGACCTCACCGTCGAGGGGATGCCGCGCGGGCTCGTCCAGCTCGTGCACGCTCTGCTCGCCAAGTCGCGCGACGACCGGCCGGCCACCGCCGCCGAGGTGCACGCCCGCCTGCACCGCATGCGTGCCGAGGTGTTGGGCGCGATCTCCCGGCCCGCCGTGACCCCGACTCCGAGCCCGATGGAGGCGATCACTCCCTCGATGACGGCATACCATCAGGGCAAGCGCCTGCTCGCCCGGGGAATGGCCGGCGGCAGCGGCGCCGCGGAAGCGCTGCAGATCGCGCGCACCTACTTCGAACGGGCGCTCTCCCTGGACTCCGGCAACCAGGCCGCCCGCCTCGGGCTGGCGGATGTCATCCAGGCATTCGGCGACTGTGGCCTGGTCAATGCCGAATGCTCGCGACGTGACTCGATTGACTTGCGCCGCAGTGCGGTGGAGCAGCCGGGGAATTCCGCCGAGGTGCACGTGCTCATCGGCGAGACACTCCTCTACTGGGATGACGACGTGGTCGGCGCTGGCCGCTCCTTCGCCAAGGCGCTGGCGATCGAGCCCGGGCACCCCGGTGCGCTCCGGTTGCACGGGGTATGGCTCAACGTGATGGGCCGGACGCAGGAGGCCGCCGACCACCTGCGCGCGGCGGCGCTTATGCACCCCGAACGCGCGGACCTCCATGTGGCCCTGGCCGACGTCCTCGTGCGGCTCGGTCGAGACCTCGAGGCCTTGGGCGTCCTGCGCACCGGGCAGCGATCGGACCCTCGACACGAACTGCTGCTCGAGCGACTGGTCCGGTGTTCGCATCGCGCTGGCCTGCATCGCGAGGCAGCCGACGCGCGGCGGGCCCTGCTGCGCGAGCACGGCGGCGCGGCGCGCCTCGCGGCGTTCGACGCCGACCTCCAGGCCCATGGCTGGCTGGAGGCGAGGAGCGGCGACCTGTCGCGCGAGGTGACGTCGCTCCTCCAGCGCACCGAGGCGGAGGATGCCTTCCAGCCGCGGGGTCCCTACCGGCAGCTCGCCGACCAGTTGCTCGTTGCGCTCGCCGACCTCGGACTCTGGTCTGAGGCGATGGATTGTGTCGAGGTCGGCGCGGGGCGACGTCCCGGGCGGCTTCGCGTCGTGCTCACAGACCTTCCGTTCGACCGGCACGGGCTCGCTCGCGACCCACGCTATGCTCCGCTGCTGCGGAGTGCCGGCCTGCAGGACCTCGTTTGACCATTCCGCGCGTGGAACCGCTGCGCCGGACCGGGCTGCTGTCGATGTCGCTAAGTGGCTAGGGACGGGATCGAACCGCCGACACGCGGATTTTCAGTCCGCTGCTCTACCAACTGAGCTACCTAGCCAGGCACTCCCCGAGGCCCTCGTCGGGAGCGGTAACCTAATCTCCCGCCGATGCTTACCGCTACGGCGTCAGGGTGCCGCCGGCCTCCGCGCCGCCTCCGCCGCCTACCGCTCCAGCCTGAACCCCGGTTCGAGCCTTGGGCGTTCCTTGGCGTTCGCCACGAGCCAGCCGGTCCGGTCCATCCACCGGGCTACCCTGGTCACCTTCGGCACGTCGATCGTCGTCGGCTTGTCGCGTGGCGTGTGGTAGTCGGGGTGCAGCATCGTCGTGTAGAACACCGCCGGAATCCCCACCCGCGCATACGGCATGTGGTCGCTCCGGAAGTAGAACCCCTCCGGGTGATCGGGCCGGTCCCAGCTCGAGTCGATGGCGAACTTCGCCGTCTGGCGGTTGGCCTCGAGCGCCATAGCCACAAGCGACCTCGAGTTCAGGTGCGGAGGTTGCGAGCCCAGCAGCGCCGCCGTATCGGGGTGGTTGCGGCCGATCATGTCCCCGTTCAGCACCGCCACGATCCTTTCCCGCGGCACCACCGGGTTCGCCGCATGCCACCGCGACCCCAGCAACCCCCGCTCTTCGGCCCCATGCCAGACGAACAGTGCCGAGCGCTTGCCCGGTGCAACCGCCCACGCCCGCCCGATCGCGAGCAGCGCGACGCTCACGCTCGCGTTGTCGTCCGCCCCGCTCCAGACCGAGTCGCCATTCACGGGGAAGCGCACGCCGTCGTGGTCCTGATGGCTGCTGAACAGCACGTACTCGTCCCTCAGCGCCGGGTCCGAGCCCGGCGCCGTCGCTACCACGTTCACGCTCGGGTACACGAAGCTCTCCGAGCGCAGCTCCACCGTGGCCTGGGCCGCCGCCTTCGCCCGCTCCATCCAGGCGCGCCGCATCACGATCACTGGCGTCGCTGCCCGTGGCCGCGTGACCGCCCCGGCGGTGTCGAGCCCGTAGGTGCCCCGCTGCTGCACCACCCCCAGGAACTCCATCGCCGCCTCGGTGGTCGAGTCCGCCACCAGGATCACCGCCGCGGCGCCCCGCGCCGTGAGCCGCGCCCCGGTTTGCGCCAACGCCAGCCGGGCGTAGCGAAAGCTGCGGAGGCTCACGTTCGGCCCCGGCGGGTTGCTCGGCGGCTGCACCATCGCCACCGCGACCATCCCCTTCACGTCCATCGCGTCGGAAGCCGGGCCACCCTCCCCCAGCCACACCACGGGAGCGGTCACGATCGCATCCGTCACGGCAGTCGGCACCGCGTCGGCCCACATCGGCACGCTCGCGCCGCCGAGCACCACGCGGCTCGTGCCCGCGACCCGGATCCGTCGCAGCGGCCACCACTGGAAGTAGGTGCCGTGCTCCCCCGCGGGCTTGAGCCCCGCCGCTCGCGCCTGCTCGGCCACCCACATGCTCGCCCGCAGCTCGTCCACCGTTCCCGCTTCGCGGCCGCGAAAGCTCTCACCCGCCATGGTGAACAGGTCGCGCCTGATGTCCGCCTCTCGAATCTGCGCGTCATGACGCGCCGCGCCCTGCGCGCCGGCCCCTCCGGCACCGCCGAGTGCGATGATCGCCAGGCAACCGAGCCGCGCAACACGCCTCAGCTCCGCACGCGCCTCCTGCATCGCGCGCGAGCAATCCCTCGGCACGACAGCTGCGTCCCCGCGCGCGCTCGTCCTCATGGCTTCACCCCATGCGAGGCCGTGATCAACGACGTGATGCCGCCACGCACGTTGAAGTCGCCCCTCACTTCCATCCAGTTCGGCTGTGCGGCCGCGACGAGGTCGTCCAATATCCGGTTCACCACCCGCTCGTAGAAGATCCCGTCGTTCCGGAAGCTCCACAGGTAGAGCTTGAGGCTCTTGAGTTCCAGGCACGTGGCGGCGGGGGTGTACGAAATCGTGATCGTCGCGAAGTCCGGAGCCCCGCCTTTCAGCCGGGACAGTTCGGCGGCGTCCGTCTCTACCCCGCCGATCGGGCACAGCGAGGTGAATTCGGGCGTGGACATCACCACGGTGTAATTGCGCCCCGGATACGGGTTCGCGAACGTCTCCAGCAGTTCGGGCTGCGGCATGCGTGAACGGTAGTCGTGCCGCGCCGCGCCGGCGAGGGTCGTTGGCGACCAAGGGCCACGCGGCCCCGCGCCGACGGCCCGGCCGTTGTCCAGGCCCACCCGGCCGGAATCCCGGAACCCCCACTTCCAGCCGGGGTACCCCAGTTCGTATACTGGAAACGTCAGGGCGGTGCCTGCAGGACCGCTCACCAGATTCTCGTTCATTCGTGCCGGTGCGCCCTGCGCCGGCCGTTGCCGCCGCGAGAACGGCGTGGCGGTACAAGCCCCCCGGGATTTCCCGGGGGGCTCTTTCTTTGGTCCGCGCGGTCCTAGGTGCCGCGCAGGCGCTTCGACATCTCTTCGAGCAGCCGCCGCTCGTCCACGCTCAGGCTCTCCAGCCCGTCGCGCGAGATCTTGTCGAGCACGTGGTCCAGCTCCGCCCGCACCGTCGGCGACACCGCGGGCCGGGGCGATGGCGGCGCCGCACTCGCGCGCTTCGCGACCACCGTTTTGCTCCGCGCAATGATCTCGTCGATCTCCTGCAGCTTCTCGCGCACCCGCGGCAGCGACCGCGGCACCGCGCGCGGCAGGTCGTCGGTCACGTCGGGAGCCGCCGCCACGCTCGCCTTGAGCCCTTCCGGCGCGAACGCGTGCGTCGCCTTGAGGTACACCCACCCCGTCACCAGTCCGCCCAAGTGGGCCAGGTACGCGGTCCCGTCTCCCCCGCCCGGCGACAGCCCCTGCACCAGGTTCGTCGCCACGAGGATCGCCACCAGCCACTTTACCTTGAGCGGCAGCACGCCGAACAGGTACACCTCAACGTCCGGCCACCGCACCGCATAGGCCAGCATCACGCCGAACACCGCCGCGCTCGCGCCGATCAGCAGCCCCTCTCGCACGAACACCACGTGCGCCAGCCACCCACCGAGCCCGCACAGCAGGTAATAGCGCGTGAACTCTCCCGTGCTCCACACCCGCTCCACTCGCGGCCCGAACAGGAACAGCGTGTACAGGTTCAGCGCGAGGTGCCAGAAGCCCGCGTGCACGAACATGTAGGTCCCGATCGTCCACCACGACCGCCCCAGGTCGCGCATCTCGAAGCCAAGCGCACGCTGCACGTCAGCCGCCTGCACCACTGTCAGCTGCAGGAAGTAGATCGCGACATTGATCGCGATCAGCGCCTGCACCGCCGGGGTCATCCGGGGCGGTTCGATGTCGTCAGCGGGCGAGTAGGCCATGCGGGGAGTCTCGGCGCGTTTCCGGCGTCGGCGATGCCGACCCCGCGCCACTCCCTCGCGGGTGGCGCCCGGGCCGGCCGCTCTTCGTATTGTACCCCGGAGGGGCGCTAGCGCAATCCGGCCGGGGGCGGGACGCGCAGCACCAGCCGCACGTCGGGGTGCTGGGCGCTCGCCGTTTCCAGCAGGCTGGCCCACCGGCGCTCCAGCGTCGCCCCCCGGTCTACCGCCGCAGGGCTGGGGTGCACAACGATTTGCGTCTTCTTGCTCACCGCGCTGGCCTGCTCCACCACCCGCAGCATCAACGGGTCCGGTGTGTCATCCCGCGTCGCCAGGACCAGGGCGTGCCGCACCCCACTCTTGGCCGCCACGCCAAGCGTTTCGAGCGCTTGCTCCGTGGCCGGGTTCGACGTGAAGTTCACCGTCACCTGCACCAGCGTCACCAGCGACAGGAGTGGCGGCAGCGCGTCGGGCCGCTGCCCATCCGTGTCCAGCATCACGGGGAGCGTCGGCTTCAGGGCCGTCAGCGTCTCCACCAGAAACGGCGCATTCCCCAGCGTGTCCCGCCCCGCCGCGCAGATCGAGTGGAACGACGCCCGCGACGAGATCTTCGCCAGTTCGCGGACCAGCGCACCGCTCGTGTACATCGTCGCCGTTTCGGCCTCCCCGGCAAAGCGGATGAACAGCTGTCGCCGTCCCGTCCAGACTCCCGCCGACTGGATCCCGCTCGGCACACCGGCTAGGGCCGCTGTTTGCATCGCACCGCTCATGCTGCCGCTCCCGCGTTGCTGCGTACCGCCGAACGCGCGATGCGGTCGCAGAGCTCGTCAAAGCCGATCCCCGCCGCCAGGGCCGCCTGCGGCACCAGCGAGAGGGCAGTCATTCCGGGCAGGGTATTCGCTTCCAGACAGTAGAACACGCCGTCGTCTCCGAGCCGAAAATCGATTCGCGCGTATCCGCGCAGCTTGAGCGCCGCGAATGCGGCCAGCGCCAGCCGGCGGATTTCCGCCCCTTGGCGCTCCTCCAACTTGGCGGGAAATTCCTCCCGCGCCATCCCCGCCGTGTATTTGCACTCGTAATCGTAGATCTCGTGCACCGGGATGATCTCGCCGGGCGGAAGCGCGTCACTGCCCAGTACGGTGACAGTGAACTCCCGCCCCGGCACGAAGCGCTCGATCATCACCTCGTCGTCGTACCGCCCCGCTTCCGCGATCGCCGGCGCCAGCTGCCCCCCGTCCCGCACCACGGTCAGCCCCACCGTCGAGCCCTGCTTGCTCGGCTTGACCACCACCGGCAGCCCCAGCGTCGAGAGGACCCGCGATTCTGTCGCTGGTGCCATCAGCCAGTCGGCCGTTGGCACCCCTGCAGCACGGAACAGGATCTTCGAGATGTCCTTGTCCATCGCCACGGCGCTCGCCAGGTGCCCGCTCCCGGTGTACGGCACCCCCACCAGGTCGAGCAGCGCCTGTACCGTGCCGTCTTCTCCCGCCCCGCCGTGCAGCGCCAGGAAGGCGAGGTCGGCCGCGCGCACCGCCGGTCCCGTCACATGCTCGGGGCCGAAGCCGCCCCCCGCGGCCGCCAGCGCCGCCAGCGCCTCGAGGCTGGGCGGCGCCGTGGCGATCGCCTGATGCAGGATTGCCGCCTCGGCGGCCACCGTCATCGGCCCCGTGGCCGGGTCCACGCACGTCACCATGTGCCCGCGCTCGCGCAGCGCGGCCGCGATCCGCACCCCGGACATCAGCGACACGTCGCGCTCCGCCGACGTGCCGCCCAGCAGCACTGCGATTCGCAGGGCGTCCGCCGGCATCAGCGCGCCATCAGGAATTGGAGCAGGTCCGAGCGCGTGACGATCCCCGCCAGGTGGCCGTTCTCGCGCACCAGCACCGCCGGGTTCTGCTTGCTGAGCACCTTCGCCACCTGCTCCACCGGCTCCCGCAGGTCCACCATCGGCAGCGGCGGGTCCATCACATCGGCCACCGTCCAGTCGAGCAGGCGCGTGTTCTCGAGTCCCTTCGCCGTCAGCGACGTCTCGTCCACCGCGCCCACGCACCGGTTGCCGTCCATCACCGGCAGCTGCGACACGTCGTGCGTCGCCATCAGCTTGAGCGCCTGCCGCACGGTCGCCGTGGGCGGCACGCTCACCAGCGACGGCACGTCGCCGCGCTTGGCGCCCAGGACCTGGTCCAGCGTCGCCCGGTCCGGATCGAGCAGCTGGTTCTCGCGCATCCACTCGTCGTTGAAGACTTTCGACAGGTAGCGCTCCCCCGTGTCGCAGAGAAAGGTCACCACGAAGGCGTTCGGGTCGTCGAGCTCGCGCGCCACCTGCAGCGCCGCGTGCGCGATCAGCCCCGCCGAGCCGCCCACGAACAGCCCCTCCTCGCGCGTCAGCCGCCGCGCCATCGCGAACGCATCCTTGTCCGTCACCGGCCGGTAGTCGTCCAGCACCGACATGTCGAGCGTGCCGGGCACCTTGTCCTGCCCGATTCCCTCCACCTTGTACGGCGCCCCGGGGCCGTGCTCCCTGCCCTTGGTGCGCCACATGTCGGCCAGGATCGACCCGGTCGGGTCCGCGCCGACGACCCGGATCTTCGGGTTCTGCTCCTTGAGGAACTTCCCGGTCCCGCTCACCGTCCCGCCGGTCCCCGCGCTCGCCACGAAGTGGGTGAGCTTCCCCCCGCTCTGCTCCCACAGCTCCGGCCCCGTCGTCCGGTAGTGTGCCAGCGGGTTGGCCTCGTTGTAGAACTGGTTCGCGAGAATCGCGTTCGGCGTCTCCGTCGCAATCCGCTTCGCCATCACGACGTAGTTGTCCGGGTGGTCCGGGGCGACCGCCGTCGGCGTGATGATCACTTCGGCGCCGAAGGCCTTCAGCAGGCGCACCTTCTCCTGCGACATCTTGTCCGGCATCGTGAAGATGCACCGGTAGCCGCGCAGGGCGGCTGCCAGCGCCAGCCCCACGCCCGTGTTCCCGCTCGTCCCCTCCACGATCGTGCCGCCCGGCTTGAGTGACCCGTCCCGCTCGGCGGCCTCGATGATCGGCAGGCCGATCCGGTCCTTCACCGAGCCGCCGGGGTTGAAGAAGTCCGCCTTGCCGTACACCGGCGTGCGGATCCCCGCGGTCACGCGGGTCAGCCTGATGAGGGGCGTCCACCCGATCGTGTCGAGGACGCTGTCGTACGGCAGGGTGTGGCGCTTCGGGGCAGGCATGGGGAGCCCGGGCGGGGCGGCGTGAAGGGACGACGCCGGAAAACTACTGGCTGCCGCCGTCGCGCGCCGAGCGCGCGAGGGTGTCGAGGAGACGGAGAGCGTCGATCGGCGTCAGCGCGTTCGCGTCCACCGTCCTGAGCTGCTCAACCAGCGGGTTGGGCGCCGACGGGGGACCGAACAGCGGCAGCTGCGGCGTCGCCGCCGCCGGCCGCCCCCCTTTCAAGGCGCTTGCCAGCTGCTCCCCCTCGAGCAGCGCCAGCACCGTCTTGGCCCGTGCGATCACCGCCGGCGGGAGCCCCGCCAGCCGCCCGACCTCGATCCCGTAGCTCCGGTCGGCGCCCCCCGGCTGCAGCCGGTGCAGGAACAGCACCTGGTCGCCGACCTCACGCACCGCCACGTTATAGTTGCGTACTGCATCCAATTCGTCGGCGAGCTGCACCAGCTCGTGGTAGTGCGTCGCGAACACCACCTTGCACCGCGTCACGTCGTGCAGGTGCTCGCTCACGCTCCAGGCAATGCTCACCCCGTCGTACGTGCTCGTCCCGCGGCCGATCTCGTCCAGCAGCACCAGGCTGCGCGTGGTCGCCCCGTGCAGGATCGCGCTCGTCTCCGACATCTCCATCATGAACGTGCTCTGCCCCCGCGCCAGGTGGTCGCTGGCTCCCACCCGTGTGAACAGCCGGTCCGCGATCCCCACCGTCGCCGAACGCGCCGGCACCCAGCTGCCCACCTGCGCCAGCAGCACGATCAGTCCAATTTGTCGCAGGATGGTACTTTTCCCCGCCATGTTCGGGCCTGTCAGGATGATCACCCGCGCGGCGGCATCCAGCGCCAGGTCGTTCGGGATGAACTGCTCCCGTGGCATCATCCGCTCCACCACCGGGTGCCGGCCCGCCACAATCGAGAGCCCCATCTCCTCCGTCACCACCGGGCGGCAGTACGCCTCCTGCACCGCCACCTCGGCCAGGCCCCCCAGCACGTCCAGCGTCGCCACCGCCCCCGACACCCGCTGCAGCCGCCACACCGCCGCCCCCGCCCGTGCCCGCAGCCCCTCGAACAGCGCCCGCTCCCGCGCCTCGATCCGCTCCGTCGCCGACAGCACCCGCTCCTCGTAGTCCTTGAGCGCCGGCGTGACGTACCGCTCCGCCCCGGTCAGTGTCTGGCGGCGCTGGTAGTCGTCCGGCACCAGGTGCCGGTTCGCGTTCGTCACCTCGAGGTAGTACCCGAACACCCGGTTATAGCCGACCTTGAGCGACTGGATCCCCGTCCGCGCCCGCTCTTCGTGCTGGATGTGCGCGATCGCGTCCTTCCCCCCGGCCCGCAGCGCCCGCAGCTCGTCCAGCTCGGCGTCCACGCCGGCGGCGATCACCTCGCCCTCGTCCCCGATCGCCACGGGAGGGCGGTCTACCAGGGTTCTGGTAATGTCGGCGCACAGGTCGGCGCCGTCGTCCCAGCGGGCGGCGATTTCCCCGAGGACTCCCGCGCCGCCGAGCCGCCCGAGCGCGGCCCGCACCGCCGGCAGCCGCCCCAGCGAGTCCCCCAGCGCCCGCAGCTCCCGCGGGTTCGCGCGGCCCGCCGCCACCTTCCCCGACAGCCGCTCCACGTCGCGCACTCCGTCCAGCGCCTCCCGCATCGCGTCGCGCGCCAGTGCGCCGTCCACCAGCGCCCCCACCGCGTCCTGCCGCGCCACGATCGGCGCCAGCTCCACCAGCGGCGCCAGCAGCCACTGCCTGAGTAGGCGCGCCCCCATTGGCGTCCGCGTGCGGTCCACCACCGCCAGCAGCGTCGCCGCATTGTCCCCGCCCCGCAGCGACTCCACCAGCTCCAGGTTGCGGCGCGTCATCTCGTCCAGCGGCATCGTCGCGCCCCGGCGCTCCACCACCGGCCGCGCCAGGTGCGGCACACCGCCCGGCTGCAGCGCCAGCAAGTAGCGCACCAGCGCCCCCGCCGCCCCTACGGCCGGGTCGTCGCCGCGCTCGAGCCCGAATCCCTCCAGCGATTTCACCTGGTAGTGCCGCGTCAGCTCGTCCTGTGCCATCGCCGCGTCGAACTCCCACGCGTCGCGCTCCGTCACCAGCGCCTGCGCCCCCAGCGACGGCAGCGGCGTTGGCGGCCACGGCATGCCCCGCGCCACGAGCACTTCGCGCGGGTCGAGTCGCCCGATCGCCGCGTCCAGCTCCGCCGCGCTCGCCAGCGCGAGCCGCAGCTCCCCCGTGCTCAGGTCCGCCGCCGCCAGCCCGAACACCGGCTCGCTTCCCGTCACACCGGGCCCGCGGCGGGGGCCCCCGCCGCTCCCGCCCTCCTTCACCGGCTCGGCCGCGCGCACCGCGCAAATCCAGTTGTGCCGCGCACCGTCCAGCAGGTCGTCGCTGAACGCCGCCCCCGGCGTGATCGTCTCGATCACCGCCCGCTTCACGATTCCCTTGGCCGCCCGCGGGTCCTCCACCTGCTCGCAAATCGCCACCCGGTATCCGTGCTGCACCAACCGGCGCAGGTACTCGGATACCGCCTTCACGGGCACACCCGCCAGCGGCACTTCGCTCGCACCGCCATTGTTGCGCGACGTCAGCGTCAGCCCCAGCACGCGTGACGCCGTCCTGGCATCGTCGTAGAACATCTCGTAGAAGTCGCCCATCCGGAACAGCAGGATCGCGTCCTCGTGCCGGGCCTTGATCTCCCGGTACTGCTGCATGAGCGGCGTGCTCACCTCGGCGTGCGCGCTCACGGCGTCGCACCGGAGCGCACCACGGTGCCCGCGAGCTTCTTCTTCTTCATCCGCGCCAGGGCCGCGGCCGCGTCTCCGCGCGCGGCGTAGCGCCCGATCCGCACACGGAACGGCGGCTCGTCGCCGTCCACCCGCGCCTCGTACCCCCGTTGCACCAGGGCGCGCGCCGACTTCGCCGCCTCGACGCGCGTCCTGAAGGCCGCCACCTGCACCGACCACGGCGCTTCCGGAGCCCGTGCCGCCGCCAGCCGTGGCCCGCTGCTCGGGGTCGGGCTGGACGTGGCCGGTGCCACGCCGCCCGGGGGCGCACTCCCAGCGGCCGGCAAGCCGCTCGTGCTCCCACCAGCCGCTCCCGCCGGCGCGGTGGCGTCCGCCGTGCAGCGCTGCGCATAGTAGTCCACCTGGTTGCGCAGCTCGATCGCTCCGGGGAGCGCCCGTGCCTTCGCCTCGCGCAGCGCGTCGCATGCCGGACCAACGTCGTTCTGCTCCAGGAGCACGCGCGCCTTCCAGAACAGCCCCGGTGCCGCCAGCGGCGTCTCGGCGTGCTCCACCACCAGCCGGGCGAAGTACCGGAGCGCCACCGACCGCTCCCCCCGTGCGAATTGCAGCTGCCCGAGCCGCAGCAGCGCCTCGCCCGCCCACGGCGACAGGGCGTGCTCGGTCGTCAAGCGCTGGTAGTCCTGCTCGGCCTTCGTCGCCGACTCGCCAAGCGCCGCCCGCCAGAACAGTGCCTCCGCGTACCGCGGCGCGGCGGTCGGTGTGGCCGCGAGCACGGAGTCGAGCAGCGTACGGCCGGCCGTGCCGCTCCCCTCGTTCACCAGGCGCTGCGCCCGGCGCAGCACGCTGTCGGCGGGCGCGGGGGCCTGTGCCCGCACCGCAGGCAGCGGCGAGAGCATGGCCGGCAACGCGAGCCATGCCAGCACGGCGTGCCTCGCCGCGGGCGCGGCCGCGCGCGCCATCCACGAGGCTCGCCACCGCGTCGGCGACGGCGTCGCGCGCCGTTCCGGGGCCGGCTCCGGCGCGGTCGCTGCGCGCGTCACGCGGCGCTCCTTGCCCGCGCCCCGGCGCACATCGCCAGGATCACCGTCGCCACGACCTGCGCGTCGCGGGTCACCGTCGTCGTCTTGAGCGCCACATCCGCCGCCAGCAGCGCCTCGAGCGCGCGATCGTATTCGCTGTCGCTCCAAGCCATTGTGTGTCTCGCCCACACCGACGCCGCCTCGCCCCATTGCCGCCCGATCGGGCCCCCGCTCTCCCTGAAGATCTGCACGTACTCACCGGTGAGGCGCCCGGGCGGCAGCCCGGCGTCGACCCGGCTGCGCCCATACGCCATCACCAGCACCTGCTTGGCGAGGCTCAGCACCACGTACACGGCCGTCATCTTGGGCTGCGAGAGCACCTGCTCGATCAGCCCCACGGCGCGCGCCGCATCCTTGGCCGCCACTGCGTCCATCAAGTCCGTCAGCGTCTCGCCTCGCCGCACGCCCACGGCCGCGGTCACGGCGGCCTCGTCGATCACGGCGCCGTTGGCGTAACTCGCCAGCTTGTCCAGCTCGGCCACCAGGGCCGCCGTCTCGTTTCCCACCGCGGCCACCAGCAGCGCGGCTGCTCCCGGCACGATCTCTCCGCCCAGCGTGCGCGCCCGGGCCATGATCCAGGCCAGCAGCCTGTCTCCCTCCAGCAGCGGGAACTCCACCGCCTCGACCGCCTCCGGCAGTGACTTGTCCACTTTCGCGCCCGCCGGCGACACGAGCACGAGCAGCACGTCGGGCGGCGGCGCCGCGCACCAGCGATCAAGCACCGCACGCGGTTCCTTCGTCATGCCGTCAGGGTCACGCAGCACCACCACGCGCCGCGCCGCCATCATCGGCGGCGTGGCCAGCAACGAGCCGAGCGACTCAGCCGTCAGTTCCGGGCCGCGCCGCACGTCGAGGTTGAAGTCGCGCGTGGCCGGGTCGACCACCGCGCCGAGCAGCACGTGCAGCGCGTCGTCCTTGCGATGTTCATCCGCGCCATGCAGGTGATAGGCGTGCGCCACTTCGCCCGACTTCATGGCGTCGGCCAGTCGCTTCTGCTGCTTGTCCGGGGCGCTGGCGCTCACGGCGCAAATATACCCGCGCCGTGACGGTCGCGACGACGTGCCGTCAGCGCGTGCCGGCCTGCCCGTCGACGATCGCCGGCGTGTACGACACGGCCGACATCGGCACCGGCGCGCTCGCCATCCACTGCGGCCGCGCCGACGTGCTGGCCACCGTCACCACCGCCGGGTCGCGCAACGGCGCGGACCGGATGCGCAGCGCCGGCGCCGGGCGCCACTCGGCGACCGGGATCGGCGCGATCTCGCTGGTGGCAATACGCCACGATTCCGACGCCGGCGCGCGCTGCCCCGCCAGCCACCCCATCGCCACGAGGCTTGCCGCCAGCACGCCCATCACCCGCAGCGTGGGCGGGCGCTTGCGCGCCAGGGCTTCCTCGCGCGCCGCGATCCGCTCCGCCACCAGCCTCGCGTCGAGCCTCGCCGCGAACCGCGCCGATGGCGTGATCTCCGGCAAGTTGCGGGCGAGCATCAACCCGCGCCGCACGGCGCTGTCCATCCGGCTGCACCGTGCGCACATGGCTGCGTGCCGCTCCATCGCCTGCATCGTCCCGGCGTCCACGGCAACGTCGAGGTAGGCGGCGTAGTGTGCTCGAAACTCGCGACAGAGCATGACGTGCGACGGGTTTGGGGGCTGGCGTTGCCCGAAGGCGTACCCGGGCCTCCCGCTGGTGTTCCCGGGGCCCGGAAGCACGAGGCCGGACCGGCCCTGGCGGACCGGCCCGGCCTCCGGCCACGGTGAGGAGGAGGAAACCGCGACCTGTTTGCTCCCGGCCGGCGGCTCGTCGCCGCCCGCCGGCCCTGCGGGGGTTACTGCAGTGACGGCTCGATCAGGGCGGCGAAGCTGGTGCGGGCGCGATTCAGGCGCGATTTCACGGTCCCCAGGTTGCACGCCGTGATCTCGGCGATTTCCTCGTAGCTCTTCCCCTCGAGCTCACGCAGCACGAACACCTGGCGGTGATGCTCGGGGAGCTGCCCCACGAACTTCTCCACCAACTCCCGCAGGTGCCGCTTGCGGAACTGGTCGTCGGGACGGGCCTCGGGATCCTCGAACTCCAGCGGGCGCTCTTCGTCGGTCCAGCCCTTGGTCAGGGTCTGGAAGAGCACCAGCGGGTTGCGCGACCGGTTGCGGAGCTCGTTCTTGGCCAGGTTCGACGCGATCGTGTAGATCCACGTCGAGAACTTCTTGGTCTGGTCGAAGCGATGCAGGTGCCGGTACACGCGAATGAAGACCTCCTGCACCAGGTCTTCGGCCCGTTCCCGGTCACCGATCGTGCGGTAGATGAAGTTCAGCAGGCGCGTCTGGTACCGCTCCACGATCTCGCGAAAGGCGCGCTCGTTGCCGCCGAGGAAGGTCGTGACGAGGGCGCCGTCGTCCAACGCCGACCAGTCCACGCGCGCAGGCGCGGAGGCCGGGAGCGGGTGCTTGAGCGCTGCGTCTGCCATGCTCGACTCCTGAAGGGGTCCCACCAGCCGTGAGGCTGGTGGTGAGACACCTGGCGACTGGCCAGCGTGGCTCTGCGCCCCTACAAGGGCACGGAGTATGCCGAACTCGAGCCGGTGTGCCGGCTGGCGGCTAACCCGTTGCTATGGAACTGGTTGGGCAGATTCCATCGAGCGGGTATGGGGGCCGGAAGCGCCCGCGGTGTCCCCCACGGAGGACACGACTTGAGGAAAGTGGACGCTCGCCATGACTAGCGCCCGGTGCGGTAGCCGGCGGCGTACAGGATCGCCAGCGCCGTCTTGGCGTCCTGGATCTCCCCCCGCTCGATCATCGCCAGCGCCTCGCTCAGCGCGACCGGCCGGAGCTCGATGAACTCGTCCGCCTCGCGCCGCGTCGCCCCCATCGTGATCCCGGTGGCCATGAACAGGTGGATCTGCTCGTCCGTGAACCCCGGGGTCGTGTACATCGTGAACAGGTGGTGCATGCCCGCCGCCCGGCACCCCGTTTCCTCGGCAAGCTCCCGGTGGGCGCACGCCGTCGGGTTCTCGCCGGGGTCGAGCCGCCCCGCGGGCACCTCGAACAGGAACCCGTCCGCCGCGTAGCGGTACTGCCGCATCAGCAGGATCTCGGGATTCTCCCCAGCCGGGTCGCCGAGGAAGGGGACCACCGCGCTGGCCCCCGGGTGGCGCACCATCTCCAGCTCGCCCTCGCTGCCGTCGGGAAAGCGTACGCGATCGAGATCCACGGAGATCACCCGCCCCGCATACACGCGCCGCGTGGCCACGCGCCCCGGCTCCGCCATCGTGCCGCTCCTAGTTTAGTATCGAGTTGCTACATATAGTTCTGCCGGGCCCGCTCAGCCCGCCGGCTCGCCAGTCGCGTCCCACACGTGCACCGGCCCCAGGCCGAGGCTCTCCAGCGGCGCGCGAATCGCCGCCGCGTCGCCCACCACCACCACCTGTGCCGCCGCCGGTCGCAGGTGCGTGCGCGCCGCCTGCCAGACCTCGTCGATCGACAGTGCCCGCACCCGCGCGCGGTACCCGTCGTAGTAGTCGTCCGCCAGGCCGAAGATCGCCAGGTTCGCCAGCGCACCCGCCACCGCCTCCGTCGTCTCGAACCGGATCGGGAACACGCCCTCCAAGTAGTCCGTCGCGAGCGACAGCTCATCTGCCCGCACCGGCGCTTCCTGCATTCGCGACAGCTCCTGCAGGATCTCCCCCACCGCTGGCGCCGTCACCGCGCGCTCCACCGCCGTTGACACGTCGAACGTGCCCGCGTTCCGGCGCGCGTCCACCGTCGAGAAGGCCCCGTACGTGTAGGCGTGCCGCTCCCGAAGATTCAGGTTGATCCGGCTCGAGAACAGCCCGCCCAGGATCGCGTTCATCACGTGCACCCGCAGCCAGTCGGGGTGCGCGCGCGGGATCGCCACGTGCCCCACGCGCACTTCCGACTGCGGTGCGTCCGGCTTGGCCACCACGTGCACCGCGCGCCCGCCGGGCGCCTCGGCGTCGGGGGCGGGGGTCCCCGGTCCGGGTGCCACCCCCATGCTGCCCGCGGGCGACCAGCCGCCGAACCGCGCCGTTACCAGCCGCTCGGCCTCGTCCGATGTCACGTCGCCGGCAATCACGACGGTCGTCGACGCCGGCGCCACGTGCCGGGCATGGAACGCCACGATGTCGTCGCGCCCGATCGACCGCACGCTCGCCTCGCTGCCACCCGCCGGCACCGCGAACCGTGCCCGGGGGGCGTACGCGAACCGCGCGAACATGTCGTCGGCGAGGCTGCGGGGCTCGGCGCGCTGTTCCAGCAGCTCGGCCTGCCGCTGCGCCGCCAGCCGGTCCACCTCGCGCGGCGCGAACGCGGGGGCACGCACCACGTCGGCCAGCAGCGTGAGCAGCGCGTCGAGGCGCGGCCCGAGCACCGTGCTCTCGCACCACGCCGAGTCCCAATCGGCCCCCGTGGCCAGCGCGGTGCCCAGCTGCTCGAACCGGTCGACCAGCGCCGCTCCATCGAGCCTCCTCGTCCCTTCGGCCAGGAGCTCGGCGGCGAGGAGCGCCACGCCCTCCCGGCCGGCGGGGTCGCGCGTGGCCCCGGCATCGAGCAGCACGTGCACCGTGACCACCGGGAGCGCGTGCATCGGCGCCAGCAGCAGGCGCATGCCGTTGACCAGCGTGCGCCGTTCGAAGCGGGGGAACTGGTACGGACGAACGGGACCGGGCGCCGGGCGCGCCCCCGTGGCCGGCGGCGGGCCGGCGGCCTCGCCGCTCATGCGGCCTCCGCGGCAGCCGCGCGCGGCACGAAGGTGAGGGTCGCCCGGTTGTCCTCGCCCATCTGCTCGCGCGCGAACGCCGCGACCCCCGCTGCCGTGACGGCGCGATAGCGCTCCACCTCCTCGTTCAATCGGTGCGGATCGCCGAGGTAGGTGGCGAACAGCGACAGCTTGTCCGCGCGGTCGCTCGCCGACTGCATCGTCGTCACGAAGTCCGTCTCGATCAGCGCCACCGCGCGCGCCACTTCGGCGTCCGGGACACCATCCTGCCGTAGCCGCTCGACCGCCGTGACCATCGCCTGCTCCAGGCGACCGGCGTCCACGCCTGGGCGTGCCGTCGCGTCGAGCACCAGCAGGTCCGCGCCCTTCGCCAGGTCCCACGTGCTCGCGCCCACCGCACTCGCCACCTGCCCCTCGCGCACCAGGGCGCGGTGCATCAGGCTGCCGCGCCGCATCCCGAGGATCGCGCCGCAGATGCCGGCGACGTAGCTCGCGGCGCTGCCGAACACCGGCACGCGGAACGCGAGGTACACGCGCGGCACCATCACCTCGTCCTCCACCGTGGACCGGAGCCAGCCGCCGAGGCGCGGCGGCAGCGACATGTCGGGAAGGGGCGGCGTGCCGCGCCCGCGCGGGATCGGCCCGAAGTGCCGCCGCACCAGCGCGAGCGCCTGCGCCGGGTCGAAGTCCCCGGCGATCGTGAGCACCGCGTTGTCGGGTGTGTAGTACGTCCGGAAGAACTCCGAGATGTCGTCGAGGCTCGCCGCCTCGAGGTCGGCGAACGAGCCGATCAGCGAATGGTGGAACGGGTGTTCCGGCGGAAAGGCCAGCGCCGGCAGCCGCTCCCACCACGTGCCGTAGGGCTGGTTGTCCACGCTCCACCGCCGCTCGTTCATCACCACGCCGCGCTGCGTGTCGAGCTTCTCCTGCGTCATCGCCGGCAGCAGGCGCCCCATCCGCTCGGCCTCGAGCCACAGGGCGAGCTCGAGGTGGTGGCTCGGCAGCGTCTCGAAGTAGTTGGTACGATCGAGCCAGGTGCTGCCGTTGAGCATGCCGCCCGCCCGTTGCACCAGCTCGAAGTGCTCGTTGGCCCCCACATGCTCGGAGCCTTGGAAGAGCATGTGCTCGAACAAGTGGGCAAACCCGGTGCGCCCCGTCCGCTCGTTGGCCGAGCCCACGTGGTACCAGAGGTTCACGGCGACGATCGGCGCGCGATGGTCCTCGGAGAGGGTCACGCGCAGGCCGTTGTCCAGCAGGTGCGTGTCGATCGGGATGCGCATCCCGGGAAAACTGTCACCGGGAAGGCGCCGGGCAAGCGGGGCCGCCGCGCTACAGGATCCGCTTGCCGAGCGCGCTCGCTACCAGTCCCACCGCCAGTTCCGCCGTCCGGTTCGACACGTCGAGGATCGGGTTCACTTCCACCGCGTCGAGCCCCATCAGGCGGCCGCTGTCGGCCAGCATCTCCATCACGAGGTGCCCCTCTCGCCACGAGAAGCCGCCCGGCACCGGCGTGCCGACGCCGGGCGCGTCCACCGGATCCTGCGCGTCCACGTCGTAGCTCACCCACAAGCCGCCCGTTCCCTTGCTCACGTGCGCGATTGCCTCATCCATCACGTCGGCCAGTCCCCGCCGGTCGACGTCGTGCATCGTGAAGGTCTTCACCCCGAACTCGCGCAGGTGCGCGCGCTCCCCCTGGTCGAGGTCGCGAATGCCCACCAGCACCACATGTTCCGGGCGCACCGCCGGCGACCCACCATTGAGCGCCAGCAGCCGCGCGTCACCATGGCCGAGCAGGTGGGCCACCGGCATGCCGTGCACGTTTCCCGACGGGCTCGTCGCCGGCGTGTTGATGTCGCCGTGGGCATCGATCCAGAGCACGCCAAGCGCCTCCCCCCGGCTTCGCATCGCGCGTGCCGCCCCTGCCACCGAGCCCGCCCCGAGCGAGTGGTCGCCGCCGAGCACAACGGGGAACCGGCGTGCGCCCACCGACGCCTCGACGCGACGCGCCAGGTCCGAGCAGACGGCCGCGATCTCCTCGAGGAAGTCCATCCCCCCGGCCTCGGGGGGAAACGTGCCGCGGTCGGGAACGACCAGGTTGCCTTGGTCGCTGACCGTGTGTCCGAGGGCGAGCAGCGCCTCGCGAATGCGCGCGGCGCGAACGGCATACGGCCCCATGTCAACGCCGCGGCGGCTGGCGCCGAGGTCGAGGGGCACGCCTATCAGGTCAATCTGGGTCATCGCTGCCGGCGGACTGGGGGGAGACCTGAAAGCTCCCCCGATGCGGCATGGTTCTCAAGCGGTCAGCTGCGCAACTTCATGCACATCAGGTGCATGGACAGTCCAGACCTCAGTCGCCGCGCTCCATCACCGCGGCGTACCAGAGCTTGAGTGCCTCGCTCGCGCGGTGTCCCCAGTCGTCGCCGCCGCGCTGCGCCGCACCCGGCACCGGCGACGTGTACGGAACCAGCCCGACGCGCTGCGTGACGAGCCGCAGCCGTAGCAGGTGGTAGCTGTCGCTCACCAGGATGACCCGGCGGGCCGAGCGGCCCAGCAGGCGCGTCACGCCGTGCATCGACTCGCCGGTCGTGCGCCCCTCGGCCTCCACCACGATCACGCTGTCCGGCACGCCCTGCCGCAGGGCATAGCGCCGGCCCACCGCTGCCTCGCTCGTGGTGTCGCCCTCGCCGCGCCCGCCGGTCACGACGAGGCGCGGGGCGAGCCCCCGCCTCCAGAGCGCGATGCCGTGGTCGAGCCGCCTCCGCAGCACGGGAGACGGCCGCCCATCGTATTGCGCAGCGCCGAGCACCACGATCGCATCGGCAGGCTGGGCGTGGTCGCGCCCGCCATACCAAGCCACCAGCAGCAGCGTCACGAGCCACGCCAGCACCAGCCCCGAGAGCGTGACCAGCAGGCGGCGCCATTGACGACTCATGGCACCGCCAGCCTGTCCCCGGTCGCCGGCACCGTCACCCGGTAACCGTCCCCCACGATCGCCGCGGCGAACGCGTCCTGCGCCGCGGGCTCCCCATGCACCAGGGCCACGCCCTGCAACCGGGGCGACGACGCCCGCACCGCCGACAGCCAGCGCCTCAGCTCCGTGCGGTCGCCGTGGGCGCTGTAGCCGTTCAGGATCTCCACGTGCGCCCGGAGCGGCACCGCCCGCCCGAACACCTTGAGCTCGGGAACCCGGTCCACGATGCGCCGCCCCAGCGTGTGCTCGGCTTGGAAGCCGGCGATCAGGATGGTGGTGCGCGGGTCGTTGGCGTGGTTGGCCAGGTGGTGCAGGATCCGCCCCGACTCGCACATGCCGCTAGCGGCGATGATCACTGCCGGTCCGCGCATGGTGTTGAGCCCCTTCGACTCCTCCACCTCGCGCGTGAACTTCAGGAGGTCGAACGAAAACAGCTGCTGGATGCGACGCACCGGCTCCTCGGTGCGGTCCCACAGTTCCGGGTGGGCTGCGAAGACGCCGGTGGTGTCGGTGGCAAGCGGGCTGTCGACGAAGATCGGCACCGCCGGGATCTGGCCGGCGCGCGCCAGCACGTGCAGGTCGTACACGAGCTCCTGCGTCCGCCCGACGGCGAAGGCCGGGATCAGCAGCTTGCCTCCGCGCGCCGCCGTTTCCTTCACAACCCGGCCGAGGTGGGCCCGCGCGTCGCCGATCGGCTCGTGGTCCCGGTTGCCGTAGGTCGACTCCATGATCACGAAGTCGGCCCCGGCCGGCGGCTCCGGGTCGCCGATGATCGCCAGCCCCGAACGGCCGACGTCCCCCGAGAACACCAGCCGCCGGCCGGTCGCTCCGCTCCCACAGTCCAGCACCACCGACGCCGAGCCAAGGATATGACCCGCGTCAGTGAAGGTCACCCGGGTTCCGGGGAAGATGTCGGCCGGACGCTGGTAGTTCACGCCGATCATCAACTCGACCGTCCGCACCGCATCCGCCATCCTATATAAAGGTAGGGCCGCTTCCTCCCCCCGCCGGGTCAGGAACTCGGCGTCCTTCTCCTGGATGTGGGCCGAGTCGGCGAGCATGAGGGCGCTCAGGTCGCGCGTCGCTGACGTCGTCCAGATCGGCCCCTGATACCCCGCCGCGACCAGGAACGGGAGCCGCCCCGCGTGGTCGATGTGTGCGTGCGACAGCACGATGGCGTCGATCTCGCCCACCGGCAGGGGAAGGCGCTCGTTCTTGGCGCGCGCGGCCGCGCGGCGGCCCTGAAACAGCCCGCAATCGAGCAGGATCGTCTTCCCGGCATGGCGAACGACGTGGCACGATCCGGTCACCTCGCGGGCCGCGCCGGAGAACTCCAGTTCCACTAGCGTTCCGCGTCGGCCGTTCGCGCGAAGACGATCGTGAGCCGTTGGGCGCCCTGGGCCAGCATGGCCGGCTCCCAGCCGCCCCGGCTCCTTTCGTTCAGCAGGTCGGTGAGCGCCTCTTCGTCATCCTGCGCGTGCCGCGTCTGCCGCAGGATGACCGCCTGGTATTCTTTCATGCGCGCGAAGATAGTAGTTTCGGCCGCATGGGCACCACCCCGGACTTCCCCACGCTCACGATCGTCGGCCACCCGCTCGTCCAGCACAAGCTGCGGCTCCTGCGGGACCGCGAGACGCCGACCAAGATCTTCAAGGAGCTGGTTGACGAGATCGCGATGCTGATGGCGTACGAGGCCACCGCCGGCCTCTCGCTCGAGGAGGCGCCGGTTGAGACGCCACTCGAACGCACAGTCGGTTACCGCGTCAGTGGCAAGAAGTTGACTCTCGTGCCCATCCTTCGCGCCGGCCTCGGCATGGTCGAGGGCGTCCTGCGTCTCGTACCATCGGCGCGTGTCGGGCATATCGGGCTCTACCGCGACCACGACACCCTCGAGCCGGTCGACTACTACTTCAAGGTTCCGGGCGACGCCGCCGAGCGCGACTTCTTCCTCCTCGACCCGATGCTCGCCACTGGGGGCAGCGCCGCCTCCGCCGTGGCATCCCTCAAGCGCGCCGGCGCCACGCGCATTCGCTTCCTCTGCCTCGTGGCGGCGCCCGAAGGCGTGCGCCGGCTGGCCGCCGCGCACCGCGACGTACAGGTGTATTGCGCCTCGCTCGATCGCGGGCTCAACCCGCAGGGCTACATCCTTCCCGGGCTCGGCGACGCCGGCGACCGGCTCTTCGGCACGCGCTAGTGCCCGCCACGGGCGCGCGACGGCGGCCTGCGCCGCGACATGGCGCAGCGCCCATTCGCGTGACACCCTGTGGCGCGCGCGCGTCAGTCGCGAGAATTCGGTCTTGTTGGTTCTGAATGTCGTCACTACATTCTCGCGCGGTTCGATGAACGCGCGAATCGTGTCCTCGCCTCCCGGACGTTGATGCTGATCAACCTGCTGCCGGATTTCTTCGCGGTGCTCAACAGCTCCGACCGGGTCGCCGCCTACAGCAGGTACTTCGACACGCACCGTCCGCTTCTCGAGGCTTACTGGCAGAACTACGTCCTCGACCCCGACGGCCCGCACTTCCAGGACGTCGTGCGCGCCACGGCCATGGCCGACCGCACGGATCTCCGCACCATGCTCGAGCGGGCCGACGTCGTTTCGCTCGCACGCAACACCGAGGAGCAGTGCCAGCTCCTCCTCGACAACGACACCAGCATCGACGTCGTGCTCATGGTCGGCGTTGGCGCCGCGAACGCGGGCGAGCTCGTCGTCAACGGGCGCGGCACCGCCTTCGTGTGCCTCGAGCACTTCACCTCGGTCGCCAACCCCGACACCCAGGGACTGGGGCTCGACCCCGAGCTGATCCCCCTCTGGCTCGCCCACGAGATCGCCCACGCCGTGCGCTACACTTCACCCACTTCGCGTAGCGAGATGCGCGCCTTCGTCGATGAGGCCGGCGGCTATTACTCATACTGGGAGACCGGGCGCCGGGCTTCACTGCGCGAATTGCTGGTCAACGAGGGGCTCGCCGTGCAGGTCTCGCGGGCCATCTCGCCCGGGCATGCCGCCTGGGAGTACTTCGGGTACGGCCGCCGACAGTACGCGCGGGTGCGCGAGCTCGAGCAGGTGCTCGCGCGCGCGGTGGCCCCCGATCTCGACGCGAGCGCTCTCGGCTTGCGCCTGCGCTATCTCTCCGGGGGGATGAGCGACGAGGCGCGCACCGTCGATCGCTACGTGCTGCCCGAGCGGGCCGGGTACTTCCTCGGCGCCCGCATGGTCGACGCCGCCGTGGCGGACCGCGGCTACGGGTGGGCCGTCCGCGCGGCGGCCGAGGAGCTCGTCGCCGTCGGTCAGCAGGCCGCGGTCTCGGCGTAGCCCGCGTGGCCGAGAAGAAGAGGGGATCCGACGAGCGGCGCGTGAACCAGTCGCTGCGCGAACTGCTCGACGACCTCCTCGAGCTTGTGCGCGACTTGTCCAACAACGCCGCCGACATGCCATCCGCCGAGCTCGAGTACGCCCAGCAGCGCCTCGAGTGGCTGGCCGACGAAATCTGGCGGGCCGCGATCAAGGCCGAGTCGGAGTAACGGCGCTTCGCGGCGGCGGCGAGTTCCCCCGCGCCCCACCAGCCCCAGGTCGGCGGAGCGCCGGTCGTTTCCTAGCCCGGAGCCGCCGCCTTGCTGCGCTCGTTCGCTATCAGCCACTGCTGCGGCAGCGCCGCGAGGTTCTGCACGAAGTAGTAGAGCGTGAGCCCCGAGGCGAAGTTCAGGAACATCACCAGCATCATGCCCGGCAGGAGCCAGCTCATCATCTTCGCCTGCGGGTTCGGCGGCGAGTTCCGCATCCCCAGCCACGACAGCAGGTACATGCTTGCCGCCATCAGCACCGGGAACACGTAGAACGGGTCGGCCAACGAGATGTCGGGCAGCCACAGGAAGCTGACCCCCCGGAACTCGATCGTGTTCTGGAACACGAAGAAGAGCGCGAACAGGATCGGCATCGGGATCAGCAGCGGGAGGCATCCCATGAGCGGGCTGAGCGGGCTCATGTCGTGCGCCTTGTAGACCTTCATCATCTCCTGCTGCAGCTGTTGCGGATCCCCCTTGTACTTCTCCTGCGTCGCCTGCAGCTCCGGCTGCAGCCGCTGCATCTTGAGGCTCGAGCGCATCGCGCTCTGGTTCATCGGCCAGAGGATCACGCGCACCGCCACCGCGAACACGATCAGGATCCAGCCGTAGCTGAGTCCTGTCGACCGCTTCATCCACAGGAGCACACGCATCACGATCGTCGCGAACGGCTGCACCGCGCCCTGCAGCCAGCCACCGTACGGGTTCACGTTCTCGAACTCGCGCCCCACCGCTCGCAGCCGCTCCCACGCCTGCGGACCGGCGTAGAGGTCGAACTCCACCGCGCCCCGGGCGAGCGTCGCGTACACCTCGGCCTGCGCGGCCGTGGCCTGCTTGCCCACCCGCTCCTGGCCGGTCACATGCAACTCCTCGAACGGCGTGCGCAGCGAGTCGCTCACCAGGCCGACGACGAAGTACTTGTTCTTCGCGGCGAGCCAGGTGAACGGGCCGCTTTCGAGTTTGAGCTCGCCCGGGTCAGGCTTCGAGAAGGCGATGCTCGACGCCGCTCGCTTCACCGGCTTGAAGGCGTACGACAGGTGCGTCGCGTCCTCCTCCGGCTTCGCTTCCTGCGACTCGAAGCCGCGGGGAAGGTCCACGCGAAGGAACGCGTTCGCGGGGGCGCCATCCACGCTCACGCGCGTCTGGGCCCGAAAGGCGCGCGCCTCGGCGCTGTCGAACACGTAGCGCACGTTGAGCGTGATTCCGCGCTCGACGCCACGGAAGCCGACCGTTTGCTGCCCGCCCTGAACGCCACGGGTGACCGTGAACGGCACGGCGTCAAACCGCACGGTGTCGCCGGCGGCGAGCACCGCGTACCTGAGCAGCGGCAGCCCCGGTGTCCGGATCGCCGCCGCCTCCTGCCCGCCACGTCGTGCGACCAGCCGTCGGTACTCCGGGAGCGTCACCTCCACCGGCGCGGCGCCGAGTGACGTCAGCACCATCGTCGCGTGCGACGTTTGCACGGTCACGCTTTCCGCCCTTGCTGGAACAGGCACGCCGACGGCCGGTGCACCGACGTGCGGCGCGGACCCCGCCGGCGCCGCCCGCGCTGCCACGGGCGTGGAGCCTGTCGGTGACGCAGCCGCGACAGCCGATCCGGGCGCGCTGCGGGCCGTCGCGGACGAGTCGGCGCCAGTCGGGCTCGGCGCGGGGCGCGGTGGTGGAAAGAGGTAGTTGCTCAGCACGATCACGCCGATGGTCAGCACGATCGCCAGCAGGAAGCGACGGTCCATTAGTCGCGCAATGACAGGTCAGGGAACCGGGTCATAGCCACCCGCCCGAAAGGGGTGGCACCGGGCGATGCGCTTGGCGGCGAGCACGCTGCCGCGCCAGGCGCCGTGCCGCGCGATCGCCTCGATCGCGTACGCCGAGCACGTCGGATGATAGCGGCACGCCGCCGGAACCAGCGGACCGATCCAGAGTTGATAGGCGCGGATCGCCAGCGTGAGCGCCGCCTTCATGTCGAGCCGGGGGCCGGCGTGCCGGCCTCGCGCTCCCGCGTGCGCTCCCGCACGCTCGCAACGTCGAAGCGCAGGGCTTCGAAGTCGGCACGGTAGGCGGCAGGTGTGGCCTTGAGCACGAGATCCATACGGGACAGGCCCGGCAGGAGATCCATGCGCACAAGCTCGCGCAGGCGGCGCTTCACGGTGTTGCGGTCGACCGCGGAGTGGCCGAACCGCGGCACGACGATTCCCACGCGGCCATACGTGCGAAGGGAAGCGAGCCCGCGGACGTCGAGGTGCCTCGTCCGGATCCGCTTCCCTTCCGCATACACGCGCGCAAGATCGGCGCTCCGCGTCAGGCGCTGCCGCCGCGGAAAGGTGAACCGTTCAGGCGCCAGCGTACTTGCTGGGCAGTTGCACGGTCAGGCGCTTGCGGCCCTTCTTGCGGCGACGCGCCAGCACCTGGCGGCCCCACTTCGTGGCCATGCGCGTGCGGAACCCGTGCGTGGCGATCCGGCGTTTGTTGCGCGGACGGTAGGTAGGCTTGCCCATCGACACCCTGATCGAGAAGGAGCGGTTGAATCCAGACTTTCAGAGAACCCTAAGTATAATCCGCGCCAGTAGTTGCGACAAGTCCCTGCAACTCGTGGAATTGGGCCCATCGCCCGCCAAATCGCAGCGTTTGACTTTTCCACAGGGGACCGGTACCTTCTCGCCCCCTCGGTTTTCCACACGTCCGGACGCTCATGTCACTCACGCCGCAAGAGGTCTGGACCCGCCTGCTCGAGCGAGTCAGGCACGACCTTCCCGCCGAGGCGTACGAAAGTTGGCTTGCCCCAGCCGCACCCGTAAGTTATTCCGGCGAAACGCTTTCTGTGAGCGTGCCCGACCAGTTCGCTGCCGAATGGAACGAGCGGAACTACACCGACCTGCTGCAGGGGTATGGCCCAGTTGCCTTGGGCAACGCGGTCCGGGTCGTCTTTCAAGCCGATCCCGAGCGCGCCGGCCGGCCGCAGATGGACTTCTTCTCACCGACGGCCCCCGCCGGATCGACGGCGGCTCTCCCGCAGCGCACGAGTTTCGTCGCCCGGCGCGAGGGGGGCGAGGCAACTTTCCAGCCCCTCAGTCCCCGCTACACCTTCGGTGAGTTTGTGGTCGGGCAATCCAACGAGCTCGCGGCCGCCGCAGCCCTCGCCGTCTCGCAGCAGCCGGGGCACGCTTACAACCCCCTGTTCATCTACGGCGGCACCGGGCTCGGCAAGACCCACCTCATGCAGGCCATTGGCCACACGGTTCTCGAACGCCTCCCCGAGGCGCGTGTCGTGTACGTGGGCATCGAGCAATTCACAAACGAGTTCATCCAGGCGGTCCAGAACAAGGGCATGACCGCCTTCAAGCGGCGGTACCGCGAGCTCGATGTGTTACTGGTCGATGACGTGCAGTTCCTCAAGGGAAAGGAGAGTACTCAGGAGGAGTTCTTTCATACCTTCAACACACTGTACGAGGCGGGGCGGCAGATCGTGCTCACGAGCGACCGGCCACCCTCCGAGATTCCCCGGCTGGAGGCACGGCTGGTGAGCCGGTTCCAGAGCGGCATGGTGGCCGATGTCGGGCAGCCCGACTACGAGCACCGCCTCGCCATCCTGCACCAGAAGGCGCGGCGCGACCACCTCGAACAGACCTTTCCCGACGATGTGCTGCAGCTGATCGCGGAGCGCGTCGTCTCCAATGTGCGCGAGCTTGAGGGGTGCATCATCAAGCTCCTCGCCTATGCGTCGCTCAAGCATCGCGATATCACGGTTGCCGTCGCGCTCGAGGGGTTGCGCGACCGCCTGACCGGCGATTCGGCCGCTGGCGGTGGAGCTGGCACTCTGTCGATCCCGGCGGTCCAGCGCCTCGTCGCGTCGGAGTGGCAGGTCACTCCGGAGGCGCTGATGAGCAAGAGCCGACTCAAGGCGTATACGGTTCCTCGCCAGGTTGCGATGTACCTCGTGCGATCGCTCATGGGCACTCCACTCATGCAGATTGGCGAGGCGTTTGGCGGTCGGGACCATTCCACAGTCATCCACAGCCTCGAACGGGTGGAGGCTCAGGTCCGTCTGGACAGTGACTTTGCCGCCAGGGTGCAGCGTGTGGAGAACAGGCTCTTGCAGCAGTGACTGTCCACGACAGCAGCGTGTCCTCGGCGCATTTGTGGGCAACTGTCGCCCTTGCTCACTGGGGTGTGGATATTGTGCCGGCGGATAACCGATTGTATCGTATTGCGTTACGGCAATTGCCGACGATCCACAGTCCTTGCTACTACTTCCCTGTCCTTTCTCTTTCTATTGTGATACAACAGCGTCGGCTCGTGACGGCTTTTCAGGAGCGCTCATGAAGGTCACCATCTCGCGTGAAAAGCTGCTCGAAGGCCTCACGGCCGTCGGTGCCACGATCCCCGCGAAGACCACGTTGCCGGTGCTGTCGAACCTCATGGTCGAGACCACGGAGCGCGGACTCCGCCTTTCTGGCACGGACCTCGACATCGCGGTCAGTATGGAGATCGCGGCCGAGGTCGATGCGCCTGGCGCGATCACGATTCCCGCGAAGAAGCTGAGCGAGATCGTGCGCGAACTGCCGCCGGCGCCGATCAAGCTCGCAACCAGCGGGGAGCAGCGCATCACCTTGGAGAGCGGCAGGTCGCGGTTCAAGTTGCTGGGGCTGCCAAAGGACGAGTTTCCAGCCTTCCCCGCGGTCAAGTTCACGAACCCGTGGAAGATCCGCTCGTCGGAAGTACAAAAGCTCATCGCCCACGCCTCATTCGCGGTGTCCGTAGAGGAGAGCCGGCCCATCCTGAACGGGGTGCTGTGGGAGCTCCGCAAGGACGTGATGCGCATGGTCGCCACGAACGGGCACCGGCTGGCGAAGATGGAGACGCCGTGGAGCGGCACGAGCGAGGCCACCGACTTCATCGTTCCGCCCAAGGCGCTCGAACAGGTGCGGCGCCTCTTTCCGGCCGACGAGGACCTCGAGATTGCTCAGGGCGCGAACCACCTCGGCTTCCGCTCACCGTTTACCGCCGTCTACACGCGGCTGATCGAGGGCCCGTACCCGAACTACGAGCAGGTCATCCCCAAGGACAACGATCGCGTGGCCATTGCCGACAAGGCCGCGCTCACTGCCGCCCTCCGCCGCACCTCCATCGTGGCGTCGGACCAGACGCATCGCATCCGGCTGGCCTTCAACACGGGAATGCTCAAGTTCAGCGTGCAGACGGCCGACGTGGGCGAGGCGCAGGACGAGATCCCGGTTCGGTACACGGGCGACGCGCTCGAGATCGGCTTCAACGCCAACTACCTGCTCGAGATCCTGCGGTATATCCCCACTGACGAGGTCAAGCTGACGTTCAAGGCGCCGGAGCGCGCCGCGACGCTCGAGCCGGAGGGTTGGAGCGACCCGGCCAAGTACCTCTGCCTGGTGATGCCGCTGCGTCTCGTCGACTGATCGCGAGGCGGCCAGCGGCGGACAACTGGTGCGGGGTGCGGTCTCATCGACCGCACCCCGCGTTGTTCCCCAGCTCGTGACGGGCCTGTACGCCGGGTTCTGTCGGGCCGTGAGGCCCGGATGATCATTCCTCTCGGTCGCCGGTCACCCGGCGACTCCAGCAGCCGACCCGCGGCGTCTTGGTCGAGGTGGGCGCCTCTCGCCGCTTACTTGGCCTTGCTCCCGCTGGGGGTTGTCGTGCCGCCGGGCGTCGCCGCCGGCGCGGTGGGCTCTTACCCCGCCGTTTCACCCTTACCAGCCCTTTCGGGCTGGCGGTCTGTTTTCTGTGACCCTGTCCGTCGGCCGGTTGCCCGGCCGCCCAGGCGTTACCTGGCAGCGTGCCCATGGAGCCCGGACGTTCCTCGAGCGCGATCGATCTCACGCACGCGATCATCCAGCCCGCCACATGTGTACACACCTGAAGGCTCGCCAGGCTACCGCAAAAAGGCAACCGGGCGGGGTACCGACCCCGGGGGGGGCCGCGTCCCCTTGCGGGCGCGGCACGGCGGGACTGGCAGCAACGCTGACGCTGGCTGCGCGGCAGCCCCCCGCGCGCTGACCCTGCGCTGACGGCGCCCACATACACTGGCTGCCGACGTCCTCGACCGCGAGGATGTGCCGCGCCGCCACCCCAGCCGCCCCGCGCACGAGGCCCGATGCCGACCCCACCGCCCACCGCCCGCACCGACGCGCCGGTCATCACCACGCTCCTCAGCGTGCAGGACCGCCAGCAACTTGATGCCGCCGGCGGAGGCTCCTTTCGCACCATGCATCGCGCCAGCATTCCCGAGCTGTACGAAGACCTGCGGCAGCGCCGCGCGTCCGCCGTGATGGTGTCGCTCGCCACCTACAGTCCCGCCACACAGCCGGCGCTCATGCGCATGGTGCGCGAGTTTCCCTCCGTGCCCACCATCGCGATGTTCTCCGCCCTCGACGCCGGGACGCCCCGCCGGGCCCTCGAGCTGGGCCAGTGCGGCATCCGGACGGTGATCGACGCCCGCCAACCGGCCGGCTGGCAGGAGTTGCGCGCGCTCCTGCACGCGCAGCGGAGCGGGGACATCAGGCGCCGGGCGCTGTGCGCGATCGCCGAGGAACTTCCCCGGCTGCGAGCCGACGCCAGCCGCTTCTTCGAGCACCTCTTCCTCCATGGTGCGAGCATTACCACAAGTCGCGACCTGGCCCGCTCCATGCACGTCAAGGCGAGCTCGCTCATGAGCCGATTCTTCCGCATGAACCTTCCGTCGCCCAAGTTGTACCTGATTCAGGCCCGCCTCGTCCTCGCCGCTCGCATGCTCGAGAACCCGGGACTAGCCATCAGCACCGTCGCTTACGAGCTCGACTACTCGTCGGCACAGAGCTTCGGCCGCCATGTGCGTACCTTCTACGGATTCAGCGCGAGCACTTTCCGCGACCGATACGACGGAGAAGGGGCCCTTACGGTCTTTCTCGAGCGCATGATCCGGCCGCACCGCGAGAAGCTCGAGCGCCTGTCGCCAACCGGAATCGAGGAGCGAAGGCCCGGGCTCCGCGCGACCGCGTGAGGCGTGACGTCGGCGCGACGGCCGGGGCGGCGGCGCGTATACTCCGCGACCACCCCCTGACCGCCCGCACCCCATGGCCGAACGCCCCATCCGCAGCTGGCGCCTGTCCACGATCGCCCTCGGCGTGGCCGTGGCCTGCCTGGCCGGCGGGTTCTTGGCCATGGCGCGCAGCCGTCCTGAGGGGGCCGGACGCGCCGCCCTGGCCCTCCTGGCGGCCGGGGCGACCCTCTCCTTTGCGATTGCCTTCGGCCTCGAACGCCGGCAGGCACGCCGGAGCGCCGAGCGGTCGCGCGAGCTCGAGCACCTCTCGGCCGAGCTGATTCACGCCAATCGATCCAAGAGCGAGTTCCTGGCCAGTGTCTCGCACGAACTACGCACGCCGCTCAACGCCATCGTGGGCTTTGCGGAGCTCCTGCGCGAGGGGGCGTACGGGCCCCTCGGCGCGCGGCAAGCCGGGCCCGTCGAGCGCATTGAGAGTTCGGCCACGCACCTGCGGCGCCTCGTCGACCAAATCCTCGACCTCGCGCGCATCGCCGCCGGCCGCATGGAGCTGCACCGCGAGCCCCTCGACCTTCGCCCGTTCGTGATCTCGCTGGCCACCGAAATGGAGCCGTTGGCGGCCGAGCGGGGACTGGCGCTCTCGCTCAACGTCGGGGCGACGCTGCCGCGCGTGCATACCGACCCAGCACACCTGCGGCAAATCCTCGTCAACCTGATCGGCAACGCCATCAAATTCACCGCATCGGGAACGATCGCGGTGCGGGCGCGGCAGGGGGCGCCCCCCGCGGACGTGCAGGCGGGCATCCTCGTCGCACCAGGCGCGACGGGTACTGGAGCCCACCGAATCGCGGAGCTCGTGGCCGCGGCTCCGGCCGGGGAGTGGATCGCGGTGCAAGTGGTCGACACAGGCGCCGGAATCGCGCCGGCCGACCAAGCGCGCGTGTTCGACGAGTTCGAGCAGGTCACCCCGCCGGGCGGGCCCCCGGGGTCGGGCGAGGGCACGGGACTCGGGCTCAGCATCTCGAGGCGCCTCGCCAGGTTGCTGGGCGGGGAGCTCACCGTCGAGAGCGAGGTCGGGCGGGGCTCGGCGTTCACCCTCTGGCTTCCCGTCGGAGCGCCGGATGGCCCGGCGCCCGCGGAGCGTCCGGCGCCAAACACTTTCTAGTCGGTCGCGCAGCGCGGTCGGCGTCCCGGCGGCGGTGCCGCCGAGCCGTTAGCTGAACAGCCGCTTGACCTTGCCGAAGATTCCCGCGTCGGGGGGGGGGTCGGCCGACTGCAACGCCGCGTCGAGTTCACGGGCAAAGGCCGCCACGTCGGGAAAGCGGTCGTTCGGGTTCTTATTCAGCCCCTTCATCACCACCTGCTCGACGCGTGGCGCGAATGCGAGGCCTGGCCTGGCCTTGTTCAAGGGTGTCGGCGGCTCCTTCAGCAGCAGTGCGAACATTTCCCGCTGGTTCTTCGCCGTGTAGGGCAGGACGCCAGTGAGCAGTTGGTAGGCGATCGTTGCCAGGCTGTACTGGTCGGCGGCCGGCCCGACCAGCTCGCCTGACAGCGCCTCGGGGGCGACGTACATCAGCGTTCCGACGAAGAAGCCGGCGCGCGTCAGCCGCTCGTCGGCGGTGGTATCGGTGGTGATCGCGATCCCAAAGTCGAGCAGCTTCACCTGCCGCGTGGCCGGGTCGTACATCACGTTGTCCGGCTTCAAGTCTCGGTGGATGATGCCCTCGGCGTGGGCGGCCGCCACCGCGAACCCGATCTGCGTGATAATCGCGGCCACCTCGTCCTTCGGCAGTGGTGCCTCGCGCTTGACGTACTTCTCGAGCAGCTCACCGATCGCCCATTCAATCGTGAGGAAGTGGAGTCCCTCGACTTCCCCGATCTCGATCGTCTTCACGACGTTGGGGTGCACTACACGGGCGCCGAACTTCGCCTCGCGCACGAAGCGGGCGACGGCGGTGCGATCCTGGCGCAGCTTCTCGCGCAGGACCTTGACGGCCACGTGACCGTGCGCGGCATGCTCCCCGCGATACACGGTCGACGTGCCGCCCTCGCCGATCATCTCGCGCAGGGTGTAACCGGCGAGGGTCGTTCCGACCAGGGCGTCACGGGGCACGGGACAATGCTAGCCGCCATGACTGGGGCGAGCAAGCGACGTATCTTCCCGCTGGTTGTGGGGTACGCCCCCCAGCGCCGCGCGGGCGGCCACGTCAATCCGGTCCGGGGAACGAGATGACACGTCGAGGCATCGGGCAGCCAGCGCTCGCCATCGTCCTGCTGGCGACAATCCTCGGCTGTGGGGGAGGCGGGCGGCCGGATGGCGACAACGGTGCCGCGCGCCCCCTGCCGGCTGCGCGCCCGGGACAGGTGAGTGCGGCCGGGACCCTGCAACCGGGCTCGCTGCTGCCGATCGACGCGGTGCGGCTCTACCAGTCGATGGGGCTGCTCGCCGACGGCCCGCCGGTCCCCTTCGTCGGCAGCGTCGCCTTCCTCGCCGGCCGCACGAGCGACAGCACGCTCGCCCTCGTCACGCTCTCGATCCCGAATCGCTCGCTGACCTTTGCCCGCGAGGGCGACCGCTTCCAGGCGTCGTATCAGGCCAGCGTCGAGTTGCGCCGGGCGGGGGAGCTGCTCGCGCGCGCCGAGGGCACCGAGCAGGTGCGGGTGGCGGTCTTCAAGGAGACGGCACGCTCCGACGAGAGCATCATCTTCCAGCAGGTCCTCGTGGTGCCGCCGGGCCAGGGGGACATCACGGTCGCCGTGCGCGACGAGACATCCGGCAAGGCTTCGTCGGCATCGCGGTCGGTCATGATTCCGCGCCTCGACGCCCGCACGCTGTCAAGCCCGGTGCCGTTCTACGAGGTCACGCTGCGCACCAACACCGATTCGCTGCCGCGCCTCGTCGCCAGCCCGCGGGCCACGATCGTGTTCGGCCGTGACAGCGTGGTGCCGCTCTACGTCGAGGCGTATGGCGCCGGGGACCGCTTGACGGTGATCGCCGATGCGCACGGCGACGGCAAGGTGCGCCTGTGGAGCGACAGTGCCGTGCTGGTGCGGCGCGGCCGGCTCATGAGCGGCGTGGTGCGCGTGCCGACCGGGCCGCTCGGCATCGGCGTGGCGCAGGTGACCGTGCGGCGCGCCGACACGGGCGACAGCACCGGCACCCCGGTGTTCATCAGCTTCGGCGAGGACCTGCCGGTGGCCACCTACGAGCAGATGGTGAGCTACCTGCGCTACTTCGCGACGCCCGGGCGACTGCGGCTGCTGGAGAGTGCTGCACCGGAGCAGCGCGCGCGCGTCTGGTCGGACTTCGTGAGGGAAGTGAACTCCGGCGCGGGACCTGCCGGAATGCTGCAGGCGTACTTCCTGAGGATCGAGAGCGCCAACCTGCGGTTCCGCGACGAGGGGACTCCCGGCTGGCTCACCGATCGCGGGATGGTCTACATCACCCTCGGAGAGCCGGACCAGCTGCGCGAGCCGACGGCGATGGACATGAACCAGCGCGGCCGCGTGCAGATCTGGGACTACAACGCCAAGCGGCTGCAGCTCGTGTTCGTCGACCAGACCGGCTTCGGGCGCTGGAAGCTGACCCCGGCGAGCATGGCGGACTTCCAGTCGGTGGCCCGCAGCGTCCAGGAGCAGGGCCGGCGCTGAGCATCGTCGCCGCAGGCGGCCCCTCGATTTTGGCGGGTGGGCGGCCCAGCTTTGCCAGCACATGGAGCCCCCTGCCCCGCCGCGCCTGTTCCTGGTCGACGGCTACGCGCTGATCTACCGCGCTTTCTTCGCCCTCCTGACCCGCCCGCTCGTCACCAGCCGAGGCGAGAACACGTCCGCCGTCTGGGGAATCGCGAACTTCCTGCAACGGCTTCTCGCGAAGCACCGCCCGGAGTACCTCGGGTGGGTGCACGACTCAGGTCTCTCGTTCCGGCACGAGGCGTACCCCGCCTACAAGGCGACGCGCGAGAAGCTCACGGACGAGCTCCAGGCCGACTTCGACACGGGGATCGCGCGGGTCACTCAGCTGCTCGACGCGTACCGCATTCCGGTGCTCACGCTCGAGGGGTACGAGGCCGACGACGTGATCGGCACGCTCGCCCGGCAGGGGGCACGGGCCGGCCTGAACGTGGTGATCGTCTCGGGGGACAAGGACTTCCAGCAGCTGGTGCGCGAGCGGGTGTACCTGCTCAACCCCGGGCGAGGCGGCCCCGGCGCGGTGGAGGAGCACTGGGTGGGGCCGGAGAACGCCAACGAGCGGCTGGGCGTCGCGCCGGCGCACGTGACGGACTTCCTCGCGCTGGTGGGGGACAGTTCGGACAACGTGCCGGGGGTGAAGGGGATCGGCGAGAAGGGAGCGCAGGAGCTGGTTGCGCAGTTCGGCGACCTCGAGTCGATCCTGGCTCACGCGGGGGAGGTGACGAAGAAGCGGCCGCGGGAGGCGTTGCTGGCGCAGGCCGACATGGCCCGCCTGTCAAAGGAGTTAGTCACCATTAAAGACGATTTACCCGTCGCCCTCGACCTCGCCACTCTCGCCGTGCACGAGCCCGACCGCGACGCGCTGCGCACCCTCTTCGTCGAGCTCGAGTTCCACGGCCTCGCCCGCGCGGCCGGCGGCGCCGCCACGACGGCCCTCCCCGAGCCGGGGTCCCGCCCGCCCGCGGTCGCGGCGCCCGGCACGCCGCCCGGCACGCCGCCCGGCGACACCGCTGCCCCGCCGAACCCCGGTGCCACGACGGAGGAGCCTCCCGTCACGTACCGCACGGTCGACACCACCAGGGCCCTTGCGGCCCTCGTCAGGCGCATCCACGAAGCGGGGGCCATGTCGGTCGACACCGAGACCGTCAGTGACCCGGGGGCGCCGATCGCAGTCGACCCGATGCGCGCCAACCTCGTCTCGATCTCCGTCGCCGTCGCCCCGGGCGAGGCCTACTACCTGCCCTTCGCCCATCGGGCGCCGGCCCCAGCCCAGGGCTCCCTGTTGCCCGACGATGCCGCTGCGCGGGCCGCCGCCGATGGCATCCGCAACCTGCCTCCCGTCAACAGCGAGGCCCTCGCGGCGTTCCGCGCCCTGCTTGAGGATCCGGCTATACGCAAGACGGGGCAGAACGCGAAGTACGACCTGCTCGTGCTGCGGCGGGCCGGCATTGCCCTGCGCGGCCTCGACTTCGACACCATGCTCGCGAGCTACGTGCTCGATCCCGGGCGTCGGTCGCACGGGCTCGACTGGCTCGCCCTCCAGTTCCTCGCCCACCAAATGATCTCGTACGAGGACGTGACGGGAAAAGGAAGGCAGCAGGTCACCTTCGACCAAGTCCCCGTGCCGGTGGCGCGCGACTACTCGTGCGAGGACGCCGACATGACCCTGCGCCTGCGCGCCCGCCTCGAGCCGCTGCTCGGGCCGCAGGCCCGGCTGTATCGCGACGTCGAGTTGCCACTGGTCGACGTCCTCGCCGACATGGAGTGGACCGGCGTGCGGATCGACCTGGCCTGGTTCGCCGCGCTCAAGACCCGCTTTGCCACCGAGCGCGAACGCGCCGAGCGGGAGGTCTGGGGGGCTGCCGGCGAGGAGTTCAACATCAACAGCTTGCCGCAGCTGCGCACGATCCTGTTCGAGAAGCTCCGCCTGCCGGTGCTGAAGAAGACGGCCACCGGCCCCAGCACCGACGCCAGCGTGCTGCAGGAACTCGCCGACCAGGGGCACCTCCTTCCCCAGCTGCTGATGGAGTACCGCGAGCTGGCCAAGTTGGAGAGCACGTACGTCGACGCGCTGCCGCTGATGGTCAACCCGCACACGGGGCGGGTGCATACGAACTATAGCCAGACGGTCGCGGCGACCGGGCGCCTGTCGTCCAATGACCCGAACCTTCAGAACATCCCGATCCGCCGCGAGCTGGGAAAGGACATCCGCCGCGGCTTCGTCCCGCGCGAGGGATGGCAGTTCCTCGCCGCCGACTACTCGCAGGTGGAACTGCGCCTCCTCGCCCACCTGTCGGGCGACCCAGCCTTCGTCGCCGCCTTCCGCGCCGGGGGCGACATCCACCGGCAGACGGCCTCGGTGATCTTCGGCGTGCCGCTCACCAGTGTCACGTCCGAGATGCGCGCCCGCGCCAAGACCATCAACTTCGCCACGATCTACGGGCAGGGGGCGCACGCGCTGTCGCGCCAGCTCAAGATCGAGCACGCCGAGGCGAAGGCCTTCATCGCCACCTACTTCGATCGCTTCGCAGGTGTGCGCGCCTGGCTCGACCACGCGGTCGAGGCGGCCCGCGCGGCGGGCTATGTCCAGACCATCTTCGGACGGCGCCGCTACATCCCAGAGATCAAGGACAAGAACTTCAACATCCGCGCCTTCGGCGAGCGCGTCGCCACCAACGCCCCCATTCAGGGATCCGCCGCCGACCTGATCAAGATCGCGATGCTGCGAATCGCCGACGCGCTGCGCGCGGCGCGTCTCGAGGCGACGATGCTGCTGCAGGTGCACGACGAACTGGTGTTCGAGGCCCCTCCCGCGGAGCTCAAGGCCCTCGCCGTGCTCGTCAAACGGGAGATGGAGGGGGCGGCGTCGCTTGCCGTTCCACTCGTAGTGGACATCGGCACGGGGGCCAACTGGCTATCCGCGAAAGGGTGAGCGCGGTCACAGGGCCAGCCGTTGCACCCTGCGCGACTTCTGTCCATTCGCCTCCCGAGCGGGTCGCGCGAGGAAGACCCGAGGGTTGCCTTACTCATTGGGTCGTCGTCACTTAGGGCGAAGGACAGTGGGCTGGCCCCTCCGTTGCTTCTCTGGACAGGAGCGCCGCACGGAAGGGCTTGGCCGGCTTGGCGCCCATGAGTGCCGGGCGACCCCACAGGAGTACGGATGCTCGGACGCGAACGCGGATTCACCTTGATCGAGATCCTGATGGTGGTCGTGATCATCGGGATTCTCGCCGCGCTTGCGGTCCCGAAGTTCAGCCGGTCGCGCAGCATGACGTATTCCGCGACGATCCGGCAGGATCTCCGCACGCTGTCGGTGGCGCAGGAGGACTACTTCCTCGAGAAGAACGCCTACGCGCCGGACACGAAATTCCTGAATTTCCTGCATTCCCCCGGCGTGACGATCACGATCAACGAGGCGAGTTCGCTCGGTTGGTCGGCCACCGGCAACCACCCGCTCGCCTACCCGATCACCTGTGCCGTCTTCTGGGGCCCGGTCTCGCCGGTCAGCCCGGCGACGCAGGAGGGGCAGGTCAACTGCCAGTAGTGCGCCGGCCCGTGCGGTGATAGTGCACGCGAAGGCCGAGTCGCTTCGGGGCGAGCCTCCACCCTGGCGCGAGTTCGCCCGGCGCCGGGACGGCATGGTGCACGCGATGGAGGGCGGCCTCTGGCTGCATCGCCATCGCTGGCGCGGCCACCCCATGGCGCACCTGGTAAGCACCGATCGCGAACGGCTGCTGTCGTACGGTCGTGCCGTCGGGCTGCCCGAACGCCGCCTCCAGTTCAAGCCGCTCAGGGATCCCCGCACCGGCGAACGCCGCGACGCATGGCACTGGGATCTGGTCGGGGACTTCCTGCCGCCAGCCGGCTGACGGCGGAAGCGGCGCGTCGGCCTCACCGCTACTGGCGCCCTCCGCGTCGGCGCTAGGTGTCGTTGGTGAGGAGGTTGTTCACAGGAGCGTAGCCAGCGTGCAGACTGGGGTTGTCGAGACACTCAACCGGCACCCAGCCAGAGGCTCCTGTGAACATCCACAAGAATGCACGATTGACCCTCGCGGGGCGACTCGCGG
>JACPPC010000023.1 GCA_016191225.1 Gemmatimonadota bacterium
GCGGTGAGCTCGTCCTGCTCCGCCGGCGAGAGTGTGAGCGCGAAGCGATGCGGGCGACCAATCGGCATACCGTCTCCGGTGAAGGTATCACCAAAGACGGTGCAAGAGTAATGCCAGTAACTAACGGGACAGGACACTAGTAGAAGTTGAGGGTGACAAGGGGAAGCACGAATTCGTGCGATACAAGGAGGCTAAGAAGCCTCGGCCGGATCCCTAGCATGCGCTTCTCTGGTGCGCTTCGCGCCCGGTCTTGCTGTCGACGTATCACGGTCGGGTTGGTCATCAGTGCGGCCGCTTGTCAGGAGGGCGAGCATGCAGCTCGAGCTTGCGCACATCTGCCTGTAGGTCGGCTGCTCGAACTCGAGGCCTCCGCGCGGCACTTGGACGTTGCACCACCTGGTGCCGTGGAGTTCGACTCGCTCCCGTTCAGTTCAGCGGCGGATCGGGCCACGCTGTACTCGGCGCGGTGGTACGGGCCTGACGAGGGCGTCCTCTTACTCGTCTCGTGCCAGGGCGAAGTATTTGCCACGCTGAACGTCGGTTTCGTCAAGTCTCTGCGCGCCGGCCCGCACTTGGCCGGGGCGAGCGTGACGGCCTTCCTTACCGTAACCCCCGGAGGAGGAACCGGGCATGAACTCGAGCGGTTGTTGCTCGTCGCGCGCGCCGGTGATCGCCTCACGGTTGGCCTGTCCGAGCTGACATACGAGCGAGACGAGTCAATGCCCCTACGGGAGGGAAACGAGAAAGTGTCGCGACTGAGATTCAGCGCCGGCTATGACACGTTGGAACTCACAAGCGTCGAGGCGCGCTTTCGCCGAAATAGCGTAACCGACTCGATTGCAGTTCGCGTCGAAACGGCAAGGACGGTTTCGAAACGCTGCTGGATCGAGGCCCGCGTTGCGTTCTTGGACTGCCAGTAGATCTCCGTGCTCGCGAGCACGCGGAGCGCTATTTCAGTAGAGTGAATCAGGCTTGCGTGCTCATCCGTCGGGGGGGGCTCGAGGGACTCGCTCTGTGCTTGAATGTTGAACGAGTGTCGTGACGGGGAATCGGGAGCTATCGGCCATCTAGAATCGTCGCCCTACCCCTCCTCCTGCCCCGCAAAACTCCTCAGCCGATCCACCAGCTCGTGCAGCTGCCGCTCCGTCAGCTCGATTTCGTTCGCCGCCCCCGACACATCCAGCAACCCGGCCCGCATCGAGATCGACACCTGGTTCAGGTACCGGATCTTCGACAGCACTTCCTCCGTGCTCTTGCGCAGCGTCTTGTACCGCCGCTTCTCCGACACCGCCCGCAGGTACCGCAGCACCAGCTGCTCCGCCGGCAGTCCCTTGGCCCGCTCGATGACCTCCTCGCGCGTCTGGCCGTTCACCTGCCCGCGGTCGGGGATTCCCACGTCGTCCCAGCTCTCCTCGGCGAACCAGAGCCGCCCCGTGAACTCGATCCCGTCGTAGACGATCCGCACCGAGACCTGCAGCCGCTTGTCCTCGTGCTCGATCGTCGCAATGAACGGCTGCGTGACGTCGTCGTAGCTCGGCATGGCCTCATGGTGTGGCCGCGGCGTCGGTCGCCGCGAGGAATCGGTCGAGCGCGGCGAACAGGGCCGCCGGCTGTTCCACATACGGCACATGGCCGCACTCCTCGAGGACGACGAACTCGGCGCCGAGGGCACGCGCCGCCGCCTCCGAGCTGGCGAGGGGGATCGGGTCCTGCCGCCCGTGGACCACGAGGGCGGGGACCCTCACGCTGCCCAGCGACCGCGTCAGGTCGAAGTCGCCGAGGCTCGCCCAGGTGGACGCCTGCACCCGCCCCATCACGCGGAATGGGGTCAGGTCGTTTGCCCGCTCGGGGTGGGCGAAGTACCCCGCCACCGAGAGCTCGAACGCCCGCTGTTTGTATGCCGCCGGGTCGCGCTCCTTGAGCCCGCTCGCCGCCAGCTCCTCCCGGAGCGCCGTCACCACCGGGCCGCGCATGCGCGCCGAAAACTCGGCTTCGAACTGCTCGCGCCAAGTGCGATTGAGGGGGGCCGGATCGATCAGCACCAGCCGCGCCGGCCGCACCCGGCCGTCGATCGTGGCGAGCATGGCCAGCATCGCCCCCCACGAGTAGCCGACGAGCGACAGGGGCGCGAGGCCGAGCTCGGCCACCACCGCCACGAGGTCACTGACGTGCCCCTGGGCCGTGACCGGCGCCGGGTCGTCGGTCTTCGATCGCCCGCCGCCCCGCTGGTCGTACAGCACGACCTCGTACCGGTCGGCCACGTGCAGCATTTGCGGCAACAGGTAGTCGTGATGCGCGCCGGGACCGCCGTGCAGCACGAGCAGGCGCGGCGCGCCTTCCGGTCCCCACGCGGCCCAGTACAGCGGGACCGCGGTGGTGGTCGTCATGCCGTGGGCGCGCGGCGGGGGGATCGGGGGCATGTCAGCTGGGCGCGCGGTGCGTGGAGTCTGTCACGCCCTGCGTCGGTCGGTGGCGCTTGGCTCGTGCCCTCACGTCGCGAACCGCGTCGCGATCTCGACCGTGTTCAGGTGCGCCTGCACCGTGTCGTCGATGCTCTTCCCATACCCCCCGGCGATGGTGAGGCACACCGGCAACCCCACCTCGCGGCACTGCTCGAGCACCATCTGGTCGCGGCGGCGCAGCCCCTCATGCGTGAGCTTGAGCCGTCCCAGCCGGTCCCCCTCGTGGGGGTCCACGCCGGCCAGGTACATCACGAGGTCGGCCCTGGCCGTGGCGAGCACGTGCGGCAGGGTGCGGGCGAGGGCCAGCAGGTACGTCTCGTCGCTCGCGCCGTCGGCAAGCTCGAGGTCGAGCGACCCCGCCACCTTGCGGAACGGGTAGTTGCGGCCGCCGTGCATGCTGAAGGTGAACACGGTGGGGTCGGCGGCGAAGATGCTGTGCGTCCCGTTCCCCTGGTGCACGTCGAGGTCGATCACCACCGCCCGCACGATCCGCCCCTCGCGCTGCAGCGCGCGGATCGCGACGGCGACGTCGTTGAAGACGCAGAACCCCTCGCCGCGGTCGGCGAAGGCGTGGTGCGTGCCCCCCGCGAGGTTCATGGCGATGCCGCGGTCGAGCGCCATTGCGGCCGCCTCGACGGTTCCCCCCACCGCGCGAAACGCCCGCTCCACCAGCGCCTCGCTCCACGGGAAGCCGAGCACCCGCTGCTCGAGCTCGTCGAGGTCGCCCATCGAGAAGCGCTGCACGTAGTCCGCGGTGTGGGCGAGTTCCACCGTCTCGAGGGTGGCCCGCTCCGGGTCGTGCAGGTCGCCCGGGGCAACCAGTCCCCGCGCCACTGCCGCGTCGCGCAGCAGGGCGTACTTGGCGATCGGGAACCGGTGCCCCTCGGGGAGGGGAATCGTGTAGTGCGCCGAGGACCAGCAGTGGAGCGGCAGTGCGGCTCCGGTGCGCGTTACTTGCCGCGCTCGCCGAGGGTGACGGTGCAGTTCACGCGCTTGCCGTCGCGCATGACGACAATCGTAACGGTGTCGCCGGGCTTCTTGCTGTAGAGGGCGTCGGTGTAGCTGTAGATGTCGGTGACCTTGGCGCCCGCGAACTCCACGATCAGGTCGCCGGTCTTGAGGCCTCCCTTGTCGGCGGGGCTCCCCGCGCGCACGCCCGACAGCCTGAGCCCCGGCTCGGCGCTCGACGCCATGTCGGGGATCGAGCCGAGGTACACGTTCGACCCGGTGCGCGAGCTGCCGCCCGACGCCACGGGCGCCGCCGCCTTCACGAAGGTCAGCCGCTTGTCGCGGTCGGCCAGGGTGCGGATCACCCGCTCGGCCACGCCCACGATTCGCGCCTCGCCGCCGGCGTTGATCTTCTCCACGTCGTCGGTGGCGCGGTGGTAGTCGTCGTGCAGGTCGCTGAAGAAGTGCAGCACGGGCACGTTCTTGGCGTAGAAGCTCGAGTGATCGCTCGGCCCGAAGCCGTCGCCCTGGGCGCTGATGGCGAGCCGGGGTGCCGCGTTGGCGCTGTCGACGATCGCCGGGAGCTCGGTGGCGGTGGCGACGCCGTAGACGATCAGCTTGTCGTTCTTGAGCCGGCCCACCATGTCGAAGTTCACCATCGCCATGACCTTGTCGAGCGGCACGGGCGGGTGGTCGGCCCAGTACGCGGAGCCGAGCAGGCCCAGCTCCTCGCCGCTGAAGGTCGTGAAGACGATCGAGCGCCGCGCCGGGTGCCGGGCGAAGAGCCGCGCCAGTTCCATCACCGCCGCGGTGCCGCTGGCGTTGTCGTCGGCGCCGTTGCGGATGGCGTCCTTGGCGTCTGGATCGAGGGCCGACTCGCTCGAGCGGCCGAGGTGGTCCATGTGAGCGCCCACGATCACGTACTCGTCGCGGAGCGCGGGGTCGGAGCCGCGCAGCACCGACATCACGTTCGACGCCGGGAGCGTGACCGCGGGGCCGGCGTGCCCGCGCGGCGAGACCGGGCGCGCTGTGTACCGCTGCAGGTAGCCCGGGCTGCAGGGGCTGTTGCAAACGCTGTCCGCGGCGGCGAGGGGCGCGAGGCCAAGGGCCGCGAACCGCCGGGCCACGTACTGGGCGGCCGAGTCGAGCCCCGGCGTGCCGGTGCCGCGCCCCTCGCGGGCGTCGTCGGCGAGCCAGGCGATGTCGCGGCGAATGAGGGTCGAGTCGGGCCCCGCGTTGCCGGCCAGCGCCGACGAACGGGCGCAGCCGGACGTGGCGGTGCCGGCGAGCAGGGCGGCCAGGGCGGCGGCGGCGAGTGCGGCGCGCGAGGGACGGGCAGGGCGCATGCGACAGCGGGAGTTTGGGGAGTCGGGCACCCGAAATGTCGCCCGGGGCGGCTCGCCGGGAAAGCCGCCGCGGCTCGGTGCGGCGCTCGCCGTGGCGCTATGGCGGGCGGCGAACCGCATTCCTACCTTAGACGCCGAAGCGCCGCCCGGCAGCCGGCCGGCCCTCTCACCGCGCATGGACCACTCCGCCGTATTCGCCCGGCACTTCGCCCGCCTCGTCGGGCTGCTCGTCACCGAGGGATCGTCGGTGGACGAGCAGAAGGTCTCGTTGCGCGCCGCCCTCCAGTTCGCCAAGGAGGGGAGCGTGATCGTGGCCCGCGAGGGGCGCAACATCCTCTCCGACGGCGTCCTCATGTCGGAGGTCTTTCCCGGGGTCAAGGAACTGGGCGCCCGCATGCAGCAGCACGGCGTGCGGGAGTTCCTGTTCGCCAAGGACGCCGCCGCGGTGGAGGTGCTGGGCACGGCCCGCATCCTCGCCGGCCCGTTCGTGGAGAACGACGGCGGCCGCAACTTCCACCACGCCTGGAGCGCCCTCGGCTGCAACACGATCCACGTCACGACCGACGTGCGGATTGGCGAGGTCGCCGAGGAGGACGACGAGGACGAGGACGATCCGGCCGACGATCCGGCGGCGCTGTTCGGCTTTCGCAGCGTCCTCTCCGACGCGCAGCGCCCCACGAGCAGCCCGCAGTACCTCGTGGAGCGCCTGGGGAAGAAGAAGACCACCCGCGGCGTCGCCAAGTCGCTCGACCGGCTGGCCACCCTCGCCGAGGCGTTCGTGCGCGAGGGGCGCCACGAGGACGTGATCGACATCGCCGACGGGATCATCAGCAACGAGGCCAACGCGCCGACGGCCGACGCCAAGCGCGCCTACATCCAGACCGTGCGCCGGCTCGCCAAGTCGCCGCTGCTGAACGGCATGGCCCGGCTGGTGCGCCGCAACCCCGACCAGCGCGACCGCTACGTGCGGGTGCTCTCGCGCGTGGGCGAGGACGGCGCCAACGCCGTCTTCCGGCAGGTGATGGCCGCCCACACCCTGCACGATCGCGCCGTCTACTTCGGTGTGCTGCGCGAGCTCTCGGCCGCCGTCCCGGCGCTGATCCACACCCTCGTGGACGAGCGCTGGTACGTGGTGCGCGCGGCCGCCGACCTGCTCGGCGAGATGGCGCCCGAGGAGGCGGAGGCAGGGTTGATCGCGCTCTTGCTGCACGCCGACGACCGCGTGCGGCGCACGGCGCTGCGCTCCCTTGGGCGGCTGGGCACCTTCCGCGCCGGCGAGGCGATCAAGCGCGGGCTCAAGGATGCGTCGGGGATGGTGCGGGCGGCGGCGGCCCTCGCGCTGGCGTCGCACCCCGAGGGGCGCTTCACCGGCACCCTTGCCGCCGCCCTCGACGAGGAGGCCGACGAGGAAGTCCAGTTCACGATCGTGCGCGCCCTGGGGATGATCGGCGGCCCCGACGCGGTGCAGCGGCTGGCCCGCGCGGCGAGCGCCGAAGTGTCGCGCACCTCGCGCATGAAGCGCAGTGCGCTGCTGCGGATCGTGGCCATCCAGGCGCTGGGCGAGGCGCGGTCGCCGGCGGCGATCATCGCCCTCAAGGAGCTGGCGGCGGATCGCGACAAGGAGGTGCGCGAGGCGGCGCAACGGGCCCTCGCCGGAGCGCGCAACACGCCGAGCGGGTCGCACCGGGCGCTGACGCCGAGCGGCTCGCACCGGCCGGTGACGCCGAGCGGGTCGCACCGGGCGCTGACGCCGAGCGGCTCGCATCGCCCCGTCACGCCAAGCGGGTCCTTCCCCGCCGTCACGCCGGGCTCGGCGACGCCGGTGGCGCCGACACCGGCCGCTCCACCGGGCGCGCCGGCCCCGGTGAACCCGTCGTCGCCCACTCCGCCCGGGAACTCGTCTAGCGGGCGGTGAAGTCGGTGGCGGCGGTCACGCCCCGGCAGGTCTCGGCGATCAGCATCGCGGCGCGGTCGAGGTCCTCGAGCGAGACCATCTCGTTGGGCGAGTGCATGTAGCGGTTCGGCACCGACACGAGGGCGGTGGCCACTCCCTGGCGAGCGACGTGGATCGCGTCGGCGTCGGTGTTGGAGCCGCGCGGCGCCGCCGAGACGGTGAACGGGACCTGCTGCCGCTCGGCGTTGTCGCGCAGGAGCTTGAACACCACCGGCGAAAAGATCGAGCCGCGCGAGAGCACGGGGCCGGAGCCGATCTTGTGGTCGCCGTGCTCCTTCTTTTCGATCCCGGGGTGGTCGGTGGCGAAGCAGACGTCGACCACGATCGCCATGTCGGGGTTGGTGCGGTCGGCGCCGACGCGGGCGCCGCCCCCCTGGTAGCCGATCTCCTCCTGCGTGGTGGCCACGGCGACGACGCGGGCCGCGCCGGGACGCTCGGCGTACCGGTGCAGCGCCTCGAGCACCACGAAGGCGCCGATGCGGTCGTCGATCGAGCGGGAGACGATCCGGTGGTTGGGAAAGTCGAGGGTGCGCGAGTCGACGACGCCGGGGTCGCCCACGGCGAGGCGCTCCTCGGCCTCCGTGCGCGAGGTGGCCCCGATGTCGACCCAGAGCTCGGTCATCTTGCTGGCCTTCTCGCGGTCATCGGCCTTGATCAGGTGCACCGGCTTCTTGCCCACCACGCCGAGCACGTCGCCGCCGCGGCCGAGGAAGCGGATGCGCTGCCCCACCAGCACCTGCGCGTCCCAGCCACCGATGCCGGCGATGTAGGCAAAGCCGTCGTCGTCGATGTGCACGACCATGACCCCGATCTCGTCGATGTGGCCGGCGAGCATGATCGACGGCGCGCCGCCGGGGTTGACGACGGCGAACGAGTTGCCGAGGGCGTCGGCGCTGACCTCGGCGAAGGCGGCGGCCTGGCCGCGCCAGAGCTTGGCGGGGGTGGACTCGAAGCCGGACGGGCCCGGGGAGTCGAGGAGCTGCTTGAGGAAGGCGACGGCGGCGTTGCTGAGCATGCGGGACTCGGGCGGTGGGGTCGCCGTATGCTAGCGCAGGGTCGCGTGGGGCGCCGCCCGGTGCCTCGCGCCAACGCCGGGCCGCTACGTGGCCAGGCGGCGCGCCTGCCCCGGCAGCTGCGGCGGAAAGAGCGCCGGGTGCATCGCCGCCGCCATCGCTTCCACGCCGGTCGCGAGCCGCGGGCCAGGCCGGCTCACGAGACCGTTGGCGTCGAGCGCCCACACGGCGCGGCCGCGCGCCCACGCCCACTCGTCGCGGGTGAGCAGCGCGCCTGCCTCGTCGTACGCACGAGCCGCGTCGTAGCCGCAGGGCGACACGAAGAGCACGTCAGGATCGGCGGCGCGCACGGCGTCGGGGGTGACGGTGACGGAGTGCGCGCCGGGCCGCGCCAGCACGTCCGTGCCGCCGGCGCGCCGGACCATTTCCGGCACCCAGTGACCGGCGGCATAGATGGGTGCGGTCCACTCGATCACCGCCACGCGCGGGCGCGGTGCCCGGGCCGCCCTGAGGGTATCGTGCACATGGCGCAGTCGCGCGCGAAGGCCGGCCACCAGCTCGTCGGCCTCGTCGCTCGCCCCGATCGCGGCCGCGACCACGGCGATGTCGTCAAGCACGACGTCGAATCGCGTCGCGTTCAGCGTGATCACCCGCGGTGGCCCGGGCAACGTTCGGGCGAGGGCCCGCACCACGGTCTCGCTCACCGCGCAGACGTCGCAGAGCTGCTGCGTCAGGATCAGCTCCGGGGCGAGTGAGCGAATCCGCGCATCGTCGAGCGTGAACAGGGAGCCGCCTTCCGCCGCGACCTCGCGCACCTGCGCGTCCACCGCGCCGGCGCTCGCCTGCGCCTGCACCGCGCTCGAGGTCACGCGGGGGAGCGCGCGCACCGCCGCGGGCCAGTCGCACTCGTGGGTGACCCCCACCAGCTGGTCGATGGCGCCGAGTCCGGCCACGATCTCGGTGGCCGCCGGGAGCAGCGACACGATGCGCATGCGCGCCGGTCCTAGCGCCGGGGAACGGGAAAGAGCACGAAGCTCACGATCATCGCCACGATGCCGGCGAGCCACAGCGACCGGTTGTCGGTGAGCCAGTAGTACACGCCGCCGAACAGCCCCACCGACTCGCCCACCGCCCAGCCGATCAGGACGATGGTGGGGTTCGTGCCGCGCTCGAGCTCGCGCGCGAACTTGAGCCGGAGCCCGATCAGCACCGTCACGGCCCCGATCCAGAGGGCGTAGCCCACCAGCCGCAACTGTGCCGCCGCATCGGCGGTGGTGACGGGCAGCTGGCCCCCGCGATGCACGTACCAGGTGGTGGCGCCGAACAGGAGGACGCCCCCGAGGAAGGCGAGGCGGATCATGGCCAGGGGCGGGATCTGGGGCGTGCGCTCGTCGGTCATCGGCGCGCCGCTACTTCTTCTCGTACACGGCCTTGCCGCCCAGGTACGTGCCGATCACGTGGGTGTCGAGGATCTTCTCCGGTGCCACCGTCATGATGTCCTGGTCGAGGATCACGAAGTCGGCCCGCTTGCCCACGGTGAGCGAGCCGAGCTCGGCCTCCTGGAAGGCCGCCATCGCCGGCCACAGCGTCATCGCCTTGAGCGCCTCGGCGCGCGTCATCCGCTCCTCGGGGCGCCAGCCGCCGGCGGGCCAGTTCTTCGCGTCCTGCCGGGTGACCGCCGAGTGGAACGAGATCAGCGGGTTCACCTGCTCCACCGGGAAGTCGCTCCCGTTGGGGACGATCACGCCGGTCTTGAGGAGCGACCTCCACGCGTAGGCCCCGGCCAGCCGCGCCTCCCCCAGCCGGTCCCTGGCCCAGTACATGTCGCTGGTCTGGTGGCTGGCCTGCATGCTGGGGATCACGTGCAGCCTGGCGAACCGCGGGATGTCGGCCGGGCTGACGATCTGCGCATGCTCGATGCGGAAGCGGTGGTCCTTGCCGGGCACCTGCACGAAGGCCTGTTCGTAGGCGTCGAGGGTCACCCGGTTGCCGCGGTCGCCGATGGCATGGGTGTTGACCTGGAACCCCGCCTTGAGCGCCTTCACGCTCACGTCGCGCACGTGCTCCCGCGTCGACAGCAGGAGCCCCTTGTTCTTCGGGTCGTCGCTGTAGGGCTCGAGCAGGGCCGCGCCGCGGGAGCCGAGGGCGCCGTCCATGTAGAGCTTGACCGAGCGGAACCAGAGGCGGCCGTCGTACAGGCCGCTGCGCGGGCCGACGCCGAGCAGCGAGTCGAGCGCCGCACCGTCCGAGATCATCACGTAGTTGCGGAGGTTGTACTTCCCCTCGCGCGCGAGCTGCTCGTAGACGCCCATGATCACCGGCCCCTGCCCGGCGTCGTGCACGCCAGTGAGCCCCCACTTGTTGGCGTCGGCGATCGCGGCCAGCACCATCTCGCGCCACTGCGCCGGCGTGGGGGGCGGCACGATGCGCGCCACCAGGTTCATGGCGTGGTCCACGAACACACCGCTCGGGAATCCCTTGCCGTCGCGCTCGAGGCGCCCGCCGTCGGGGTCCCTGGTCGACGTCGTCACGCCCGCCAGCTCCATTGCCGTCGCGTTGGCGAACACGGCGTGCCCGTCGACCCGCGTCAGCAGCACCGGATGGTCCGGCACCGCGCGGGTGAGCAGGTCGTGGGTGGGGAATTTCTTCCCGGGCCAGTCGTTCTGGTCCCAGCCGCGCCCCAGCACCCAGGTGCCCCTGGGCACCGTCTTTGCCTTGGCGGCGACCCGGTCCACCACCTGCTGGTACGAGGTGGTGCCGGTGAGGTCGACGATGTGGAGCGCTTGCCCGAGCCCGGCCAGGTGGGCGTGGGCGTCCACCATGCCGGGGATCACGGTGCGCCCCTTCGCGTCGATCACCTGTGTGGCGGTCGAGGCCAGCGCCCGTGCCCCCTCGTTGCTGCCCACGTACGTCACGCGGCCGCCCTGCACGGCCATCGCCTGGGCGCGCGGCTTCGCGTCGTCGGCGGTGTGGATCGCGGCGTTCACCACGATCAGCTCGGCGCGGGCCTGCGCCCCCGCGGTCGTGGGCGCGAGGGCGGTGCCGGTGGCGAGCAGGCAGGCGGAGAGGGAGACGGCGACGAGCGTACCGCGCGGCGCCGGGGGGAGCGGCCGGAAGGGATGCATCGGGGAGTGGCCTCGCGTGGACGGGTCGGGCGCGGACCCGGGAAAGCTACCGGCGGAAACTTACCGCGTCACACGCGTCCAGATCGCCACGACCCCGCAGCGGGAGTCGTCCTGGACGCTCTTGCCCGAGAACTCCGCGGGGACCGTCGCCACGCCGCGGTAGATCTCGATTCCCTCGACCTCGATCGGGCGCACGAGCTCGTCGATCGACATCCCGTTGAGCGGGACGCTGATCCCGTCGATGAAGAACCGCACCGGGCAGTTGGTCGTCGAGTTCACCCGCGTGATCCACTGCGAGTTGCCGCGCCGGTCGCGCACCTGCTGCATGCCGGTCGTGGTGCGAAACACGTCCGAGAGGTAGAGCGGGTTCATCGCGACGATGTAGTCACGATCGAAGAACGTGCCCCCGGGGTACGTCGCCCGGCGCAGGAAGAAGCCGGCCTGGAAGACCGACCGGATCGTCCCCGGCCCCGCCACGACGGTGACGATCGGCAGCTCGAAGCCGCGCGCCTGGATCTCGGACAGGGTCAGGTCGAGGTCGTGCGACTTCCCCGGACGGAGGTGCACCGTCACCGTGGTGGGGATGTACCCGATGCGGCGCGCGACGATCATCACCGGGCCGCCGGGGAGGCCGGGGAGCCGGTAGGTGCCGCCGGCGCCGCTGCGGGTGCGCTGCGGGAGGTTCGGGATGTAGATGTCGGCGCCCACGATCGGGTTGCCCACCGAGTCCTCGATCACCCCCGACACCACGCTGTTCGCCGACGCGAGGTCGATGGCCTCGATCGGCTCGGCCGGCGACAAGGCGGGAGTGACTTGCGGGGCGGCGACCGCGTGTGGCGGCTGCTTGGTCGCCGGGGTCGTGGTCGTGGGCCGGGGGGCGGTGGTCGGCGGGGCCGGGGCGGGAGTGCGCGACCGGCCCTGGGGGGTCGCGGCAAGGGGCGAGAGCGCGCAGAGCAGCGCCGCGGTTGCCAGCCGCGGGCTCCGATCGAGGATCGAGCGCACCTGCCACCACGCCATGCCGGTCATGCTCCCCGGGGGGTCGAGCCCGACTTTCCCTCAGCTAAGACTTGGCCTGTCCGGGCAATCCCGTCAAGCCTCAATCGTTGGATGGGGGCTGGCCGCGAAGTGGTTTACCCTCGACTCTCCCCTCCCTGAGCACCCCCGGACCCTTCCGCGGGTTCCGTGCCCTCGAGCTCGATCGACCCCGCCTGCTCCGGGCGATACCCGCGGGACGTCGCGAAGAACTCCCTGAACGAAGCCAGGTCGCGCTGCACGTCGCCGGTCATCATCCGGGGCGAACCGATCGTCACCGTGCGCGAAGGGTAGTCCAGCCCGCCCGGGACGACCGGAACGCCGGCCTTGAGCGCGATGTGGTAGAAGCCGCTCCGCCAGGCCCTCGTGTACTTGCGCGTCCCCTCCGGCGACATGGCGAGGATCAGCCGGCCGGAGGTGCGGAAGCGCTCCGCCACCTGGTCGACGACGTTCATCCGCGCCCCCCGCTCGACCGGGATTCCCCCCATCCGCCGCCAGAGGATCCCCAGCGGCCACCAGAAGATCGTGTGCTTGCCGATGAACCCGAAGGTGAGCCGCAGCTCGGCCCGCGCCCAGACGAAGAGCACGAAATCCCAGTTGCTGGTGTGCGGCGCCCCGATGATGACGTACTTGTCGAGGTCGGGGAGCCGGCCCACGATGCGCCATCCGGCGCGGCGGCCCGCCCAGCGCAGCAGCGCGCCGAACATCGGTCAGCCCCCGGTGGTGGCCGCGCCGGCGGTCAGCGTGGCCGCGCGGGCACCGGGTTCCCGCTCGTGACGTACGCGGTCACCCACAGGTCGCGCAGCATCGTGGCCCCCGCCGCGAGCCGCCCGACGACGAACTTCTTGTGCCCGGCCCCCTGCGTCCTCTCGTCGAACGCCTCGAGCTTGTCGAGGTCGTAAAGTGTCTCGAGCTGGCCGAAGGTCGTTCGCAGGTACGCCATCGTCGCGCCGCGCACGTTGTCGAACACGACCGGCGCGGCGGTGACCAGCGGCTGCACGTCGGCGAGCGCCACGTGGCCCTGCACGTAGGCCGACTCGAACCGGTAGTGCGTCCGACGGTCGGTGGCGTACCCCTTGGGGTTGTCGCCCACCCAGCCGTTGTGGTGGATGGTGGTATGGTGCGGGTTCGCCCCGTCGCCCACGTAGTGGCCGAGGATCCCCGCGTCGTTGACGATCCGCGCCTCGATGCGGGTCCGGGTCGCCGGGTCGGTGGTCACGCGCCACAGGCGCCACTCCACCCGCAGCGTCTGCACCAGTTCGAGGATCCGGAACGGCAGCAGCCCCGCGGTCTCGTCCTTGTTCACGGCGCGCAGCCGCTTGAGGTACTCGTAGCGGTGCGGGGCGGCGAAGGCGGCGTCGGGCACACCCTCGAAGTCCACGAAGTGCTCGAAACTGGTGCCGATGCCGAGCGCCGAGTCGAGCGCCACCTCGCCGAACTCGCGCCAGCGGTCGGGTTCGGGGTTCAGGTAGCCGAAGTCGGCGGCCGCGTTGCGGAAGAAGGCCGGCATGTCCGCCGGCAGGGCGCGGCCCGCGGCCTCGCCGATCATCCGGTGGCCGGGCTCCCCCCAGCGCGCGGTGTTGGCGGGGGCGGCGGCCGCGGTGAGCAGCGCGGCGACGGGAACGAGGAGGCGAATGGGGCGCATGCGCGTGGGGGTGGTGCGTGGGCTCAGGCGTCGGCGTACGAAGGGAAACGTAGCGCCCCCGCGCGCCGGGGCACATCGCGCTCGGCCGCCGCGGCGAGGCGCAGGCAGGTGTCCTCGCGCCAGGCATGGGCGGTGGCCTGCAGGCCGATCGGCATGCCGTTGGCAGCGTGCCCCACCGGGAAGCTGATCGACGGGTGGCCGGTCAGGTTCGTGAGGAAGGCGAACCGCATGATCTCGGTGGCCACCGTCACGTCGCTCACCCCCGACTCGGTGCCGGCGGCGATCAGCGGGGCGGTGACGCCGGTGGCGGGCGTCACGATCGCGTCCACTCCATCGAGGGCGCGCGCCATGTGCGCCATGCACCGCGTGCGGACCCGCTGCGCGGCCACGTAGTCGGCGGCGCTGAACTGGCTGGCGATCGCCAGCACGATGCGCGTCTCGGGGCCGAAGACGGCGCGGTGGTCGCCCATCCGGCGTCGCATGCTCGACAGCGCCTCGCCGGTGATCGTCACCACGTGCGCGACCCGCGCCGCGTCGAGGTCGGGGATCTCCACGTCGCGCACCTTCGCCCCCCGCCTCCGGAAGGCGGCCACCTGTGCGTCGCAGGCCTCGACGATCTCGCGCGAGGCGTGCGCGAACCACGGGCGGCAGATGCCCAGCGTGAGGTCGCCCAGGTCGTCACGATCGAGGGCGTCGAACCGCAGTGGCGGCTGCAGGAGCGACCCCGGGTCGCGCGGGTCGGGGCCGGCCATCGCCGCGAACGCCAGCAGCGCGTCGCGCGCCGTGGTCGCGATCGGGCCCGCGTACCCCACGCTCCAGCAGAGCGTCGCCGCGGCGAACTCGCTCACCCGCCCGAAGGTCGGCTTGAGCCCAACCGTGCCGCAGAAGGCCGCCGGAATGCGGATCGACCCGCCGCCGTCGGCGCCCACGCCCACCGGCACGATTCCCGCCTGCACCGCCGCCGCCGTGCCGCTCGACGAGCCACCCGTGTGGTACGCCGGGTTGATCGGGTTGCGGGCGTGGCCGTAATGGGCGTTGGTGCCGTACACCCCCATGCCGATCTCCTGCATGTTCGTCTTGCCCAGCAACAGCGCGCCGGCACGCCGCAGCCCCGTCACGCCCCCGGCATCGTCGGGGGCCGGGCCGCGCGCGAGGGCGGGGGTGCCGAGCGTCGTCGGGTGGCCGGCCTGGTCCATCTCGTCCTTCACGCACATGGGCACGCCATCGAGCGGCCCCAGCGGCGTTCCCGCCGCCCAGCGCGCGGCACTGGCGCGGGCCTGCGCATGCACGTCGTCGCGGTTCACCGAAAGGAACGCCCGCAGCGGAATCGCCCCGCGGTCGCTCGCCGCGATCGCCTCCAGCGCCCGCTCGGCCACGGCCAGGGGGTCGGTGGTGCCGGCGCGGTAGGCCGCGTGATACTCCGCGATCGTCGCGTGTGGCGAGCCGGCCGGCCTCGTCCACCCGGCCGTGCGCTCCAGCAGCGCGGCCAGGTCGGGCCGGTCGGCGGGCGTCGCGGCGGGGCCGCCGAAGGGGAGGCGCGGCACGAAGGTCGGATCCTCGTCCACCGGGAAGGCGCGCAGCACGCCGATGCCGGTGTCGGCGGCAAGCCGGCCGCCCAGCAGCCGGCCGGTGAGGCCGTTCTCCAGCAGCGCCGCAACGAGCGACAGCGAGCGCCCCGCGAGGCGGGGCATCGTCACCGACTTGAGGTCGTAGGCCACGCTCAGCTGCCCCGGAACACGGGGATCCGCTTCTCGCGAAAGGCCTGCATCGCCTCCTTCACGTCGTCGGTCGCGAACGCCTTCATGATCGCGTCGAGCTCGCGGCGGAGCTGCGCTTCGAGGGTGGACTCGGCGCTCGCGAGCAGCACCCGCTTCGTGAGGGTGTGCGCGATCGGTGGCCCGGCGGCGAGCGCGTCGGCGTACGCCGCCACGCCGTCGGCGAACTCCCCGCCGGTGAACACCCGCGACACGAGCCCCATGCGCTCGGCCTCGGCCGCGTCGACGTCGCGGCCGGTGAGCAGCCACTCGGCGGCGCGGGCGTGGCCCACGAGCCGCGGCAGGAACCAGCTCACCCCGGCGTCGGGGGAGAGGCCGCGCCTCACGTAGCCCGTGGTGAGCCGTGCGTCCTCGCTCGCGAGCCGGATGTCGCAGCAGAGGGCGAGGCCGAGGCCGGCGCCGGCCGCGGCGCCGTGCACGGCGGCGATCACCGGCTTGTCGCACCCCGTCACGGCCAGCACCCAGCGGCCCACCCAGGCCAGGTCGTCGTACCGGTCGGCGCGGCCGGCGTTGGGCTGCCGCACCGGCTCCTGCAGGTCGAGCCCGGCGCAGAAGGCACGCCCGGCGCCGGCGATCACCACCACCCGCACGCTGTCGTCCGCGCTGGCGGCGGCCATCGCGGCGGGGAACTCGGCCGCGAGGCCGCGGTTCACCGCGTTCAGCCGCTCGGGGCGATTGAGGATGATCGTCCGCACCCCGCGATCGGTGTCGACGACGAGCAGGTGCTGGAACTCGGTGGGCATGGTGTGTGGGCCGGGGCGTTCCGATGGGCCAACCCGGTGGTTGGCGCGCGGTGTCAGATCAGGTGATAGCTTGCCCCCGCGTCACCGTCCGGCGCCAGTACGTGGCGCGATGGCGCTGGCGTCCAACTCGACCGGAGTGATTCGTGCCGAAGTTCCCGACCGTGTCCGTCCTTTCGCTCGCCGTCGCGCTCGCTGCCGGCGCCCAGGAGAGCATCGCGCCGCTGCCCGCGCCGCCGGCGCCGCCGTCCGGCAGGATGGCGCCGCGCCCCACTGCCCCCGCGATCACCGCCGGCGACCTCCGGTCGCGGCTGTACGTCTATGCCGACGACTCGATGGGCGGCCGCGAGTTCGCCACCGAGGCCAACACGCGCGCCACGGCGTGGATCGCCGAGCAGGCGAAGCGGATCGGGCTCCTGCCCGGTGGCGAGAACGGCGGCTGGTTCCAGGTGCTGCCGGTGATCATGCGGCCCCTCGACGAGACGAGGGTGATCGCCACCGACGCCGGCCCCCTTGGCTGGTGGACCGACCTCGTGCCGCGCGACCAGGGGCCGGGAGCGCGGGCGATCGACGGCGTCCCGACGATCTTCGCCGGCACGTGGGGGACGCCGAACATGATCACCGACGCCCAGGCGGCCGGCAAGGTCGTGATCGTGCTGCCCAACGCGGCCAACCCGCAGAACACGCAGGTGCCCGGTGCGACGATCAACCGCGGCCTCGTGAGCGCCCGCTACAAGAGCGCCGCCGGGATCCTCGTGCCGACCCTCGAGCGCATACCGGCCGAGGTGCGGGCCTCGCTCAGGGAGCCGCTGATGCTCATGAAGTCGGATGACCCGACGTCGCCCAGGCCGTCGTTCATGTACGCCGCCGCGGCGGTGGGGCGGCAGCTGATGGGCGCCGCCGTGGAGTCGCTGCAGCCGGGGGCGACGGGGAAGGCGCTGCGCGGCAACATCGTGTACGACGAGCGGCCGATCTCCAGTCCCGCGCGCAACGTGATCGGGATCCTCCCGGGGTCGAATCCCGGGCTCAAGGGGCAGTACGTCGCCGTCGGCGCGCACAACGACCACGTGGGGACGCACGGGCCGGCGGTGGACCACGACTCGCTCTACCTGTTCCTGCACATGTTCCAGCCGCTGGGCGCCGACATGAACGCGCCGAAGCTCACGCCCGGGCAGCAGGCGCGGTTCGCGTCGGCGCTCGACAGCGTGCGCAAGCTGCGGCCGGCGCGGCTCGACTCGATCTACAACGGCGCCGACGACGACGGCTCCGGCACGGTGACCATTCTCGAGGTGGCGGAGGCGCTCGCCGCGGCGAGGGTCAAGCCGCAGCGGTCGATCATCTTCGTCTGGCACACGGGCGAGGAGGCGGGGCTGTTCGGCTCGGCGTGGTTCACCGACCACCCCACGGTGTCGCGCGACTCGATCGTGGCGCAGGTGAACATCGACATGGTGGGGCGCGGCGACCCGTGGGACATCGTCGGCGGCAAGCCCGGCTACCTGCAGGCGATCGGCTCGAGGCGCCTCTCGACGGAGCTCGGCGCGCTGGTGGAGTCGGTGAACACCGAGAAGAAGCACGGGATCAGCTTCGACTACCAGTACGACGCCAACGGGCACCCGCAGCAGTACTACTGCCGCTCCGACCACTACATGTACGCCCGCTACGGCATCCCGATCGTCTTCTTCTCCACCGGCGGCCACCCCGACTACCACCAGCTCACCGACGAGCCGGCGTACATCGACTACGACCACATGGCGCAGGTGGCGAACTACGTGCTCGACCTCGTGCAGGCGATCGCGAACCTCGATCACCGCGTGGTGGTCGACAAGCCCAGGCCCGATCCCAGGGGGCAGTGCGTGCAGTGAGGCATGGAGGGTGAGCCGGGAACGGCCGCGGAAGCCGGGGACGGCGCAACCACCGAGTCACCGAAGTCGTGCTTCGTGCCTCCCGGTTGCGCCGTCCTCACCCTCCTCCCGCGCAACTCCCCTTACCCCCGCCGCGTGGCGACCCGGTAGAGCGGGAGCAGCATCCCCAGCCCGAACACGACCATGGCGACGAGCGCGCTCTCGCCGAACGCGCCGATGCTCGACTGCAGGTTGAACATGCTGTCCCAGCCCTTCACCGCCACGGCGGTGAGGAGCACGCCGGTGATGGCGCCGCCGGCGATCAGCCCGCTCGAGAACAGCACCCCGGGGCCGGAGTCGGAGCTCGCGTCGTCGGGCAGCGCGCCGTTCTTTCGGTCCACGTACCACCGCAGCACGCCCCCCATGAACATCGTGGCGCTCGTCGAGATCGGCAGGTAGGCCCCCACCGCCACCGGGAGCGACGAGATCCCCAGGATCTCCATCACCACCGCCAGCGCCGCCCCGATCAGGATCAGCCCCCACGGCAGCTTCTGCGTCAGGATCCCGTCCACCACCAGCGACATGATCTGCGACTTGGGCGAGTCGAGCTTGTCCACCACCTTGCCGTCGGCCCCCTTGCTCTCGCGGCCCCCGATGCCGGGGTCGATCAGGTACTTGATCGCGCCGGCCTCGTCCACGAGGTAGCGCCCCGCCGGCGCGTTCCCCGTCGGCTCGTACAGGTGCGCCGTGCGGTAGGTGTTCCCGTCGGGGCCCACCTGCGTGCGGGTGTCGATCGCGCTCACCGCCACGCCTGGATACGCCCGCTCGACGACGGTCGTCTTGGCCTCGTTCAGGAAGGTGATGATCCACCCGATCACGAGCGCGCTCGTCGTCACCCCCGCGAACAGGCCCACCTGCTGCCGCATCGGCGTCGCGCCCACGAGGTAGCCGGTCTTGAGGTCCTGGCTCGTCGCCGCCGCCACCGCCGCCGCCACGCACACCACGCCGCCGATCGACAGCGCCAGCACCCGGTGCTCCACCTTCGTCCACCCCGCCGCGTAGAACAGCAGCGCCGTGAGCAGCACCGTCGCCACCGTCATCCCGCTGATCGGGTTGGCCGACGCGCCGATCTGCCCCGCCACCCGGCTCGACACCGTCACGAACAGGAAGGCGAACACCAGCGCCAGCAGCGCCCCCACCGCGTTGATGTGGATCGACGGCAGCAGCATCAGCGCCAGCACGCAGACCACGATCCCGCCCAGCACGAAGGTCATCGGCAGGTCCCGCGCCGTGCGCTTCACCTCGCCGGCATCCGCCGCCGCGCCGCGAAAGCCGGCCAGCCCCTGCGCCAGCGCGCTGGCGATCGTCGGCAGCGAGCGCACCAGCGAGATCAGCCCCGCCGCCGTCACCGCGCCGGCGCCAATGTAGAACACGTAGTTCGCCCGCACCTGGGTCGCGTCCATGTCGGCGATCAGCACCGTCGCCGGGAAGATCGGCTGCGCCAGTCCGGCCCCGAACAGCTTGATCGCCGGGATCAGCACGAAGTACGAGAGCACGCCGCCGGCGAACAGGTACCCGGCGATCCTGGGCCCGATGATGTAGCCCACTCCCGTCAGCTCCGGGCTCACCTCGGCCCGGATCTCGCCGAACAGCTCCGTCTTCCCCGCCGGGTTGAGCCGCGCAAAGACGTGCTTCGGCACCTCGTTCCACAGGTGCATGCCGCCATTCAGGAACTTGTAGAGCACCCCCAGCCCGAACCCCATGAACACGGTGCGCGCCTGCGCCCCGCGCTCCTCCCCCACGATCAGCACCTCGGCGCAGGCCGTCCCCTCCGGGTACTTGAGGTTCCGGTGCTCCTGCACGATCAGCGACTTGCGCAGCGGAATCATCAGCAGCACGCCGAGCAGTCCCCCCACCAGCGCCACCGCCGCCACGTTCCAGTAGGGGAGCTCGTAGCCCAGCAGGAGCAGCGCCGGCAGCGTGAACGCGATCCCGGCCGCGATCGACTCGCCGGCCGACCCGGTCGTCTGCACGATGTTGTTGCGCAGGATCTGCGTCCCCTGCACCCCCATCGCCCTCGCGATCGAGCGGAAGATCGTGATCGACAGCACCGCGATCGGGATCGACGCGCTCACCGTCAGCGACACCTTGAGCGCGAGGTACACGCTCGACGCCGCGAACAGCAGGCCGAGCAGGCACCCGATCCCCACCGACATCCACGTCAGCTCGACCGGCTCGTCGTCGGCGCCGATGTACGGCTGGTGCGTCTCGTCGAACTCGTCCACGCGCGACGACTGCCGCGGGGTGAAGCGGACCTGCTGCGTGCTCCGGCTCATCGTCGCTCTTGGGTCAGGGAAGGGGACGGTCGGGCACCAGGTACCGCTTGAACCATCCCTGCTGTTCGGCCCACCACAGCCGCTGGTTCTGCGGCTTCAGGATCCAGTGGCCCTCGTCGGGAAAGACGACCAGCCGGCTGGGGACGTTGCGTCGCTGCAGCGCCGTGTACAAGCTCAGGCTCTCGCCCACCGGCACCCGGTAGTCGAGCTCCCCCTGGGTCACCAGCGTCGGCGTGACGAACTTCCCCGCCGAGAGGTGGGGCGACCACCGGCGGTACTGCGCCTTCATCGCGGCGTCATTCCACCACGGGCCGCCCATCTCCCAGTCGGAGAACCACTGCTCCTCGGTGGCACCCGCCATCGCCTCGAGGTTGAACACGCCGGCGTGCGATGACAGCGCCTTGAACCGCGTCGTGTGCCCCGCGATCCAGTTCACCATGTAGCCGCCGAACGAGCCCCCCGTCGCCCCGAGGCGCGTGGTGTCGATCCACGGGTTCCGGGCGATCGCCGCGTCGAGCCCATTCATCAGGTCGGCGAACACCTTGCCGCCCCAGTCGCGCGACACGCCGTCGACGAACTTCTGCCCGTACCCGAACGACCCGCGCGGGTTGACGATCACGAGGGCGGCGCCGGTCGCCGCGAACAGCTGGAAGTTCCACCGCGAGTGCCACTGGTCGAGCCAGGCCCCCTGCGGCCCGCCGTGGATCAGCAGGATTGCCGGCGACTTCCGGTCGGCGCGCCACCCCGGCGGCTTGAGCAGGAACCCCTGCACCGAGTCGCCCCCGGCCCCCCGGAACCAGAAGTCCTCCACCGGCGACAGGTCGAGCCGCGCCACCAGCGCGTCGTTCAGGTGCGTCAGCGCCCGCGCGTCGACCAGCGCGCCGTTCTCCAGTCGCCCCGTCCACACCTCGGCCGGCACCTCGGCGGCGTCGCGCATCCACGCCACCACCATGCCATTGCTCGACACCGACAGCTGGTTGTTGTTGTGCGCCGTCCTGAGGGGCACCGGTGCCGGCACCATCTCGCTGCCACCGCGCGGCAGCCGCACGAAGATGTCGCGCCCATGGTCCATCGTCTGCACGATCACCGCGCCGGCGCCGACAAACTGGTAGGCGTCGGCATTGCGGTCCCACCCGGGAAGCTCCTCGCGCGACGTGCGCGCCACCCGATCGTACGCCAGCAGCCGCCAGCGGTCCGACTCGAAGCCGGCGCGCTTCTGCGACTGGTACAGGATCCACTTGCCGTCGGGGGAATACACCGGGTTCTGGTCGGCCCCCTTGTTGGCCCCCGTGATCAACTCGGGAGTCCCGCCGGCACTCGGCACCACGTAGAGGTTGGCGTCGGTCGTCCACGCCTGGTCGCGCGTGGCCAGCTTGGCCGTGTAGGCGATCTCGCGGCCGTCGGGCGACCAGGCGTACCCCTCGCTCCCGCCGAACGGGCCCGGCGGAACGTCGAAGGTGGCCCCCCCGACCAGGTCCCGCAGCCCGCTCCCGTCCGCGCCCACCACGAACAGGTGCGATCGGGTGCCGTCGTCCCAGCGGTTCCAGTGACGGTACATCAGCTGGTCGGCCACGTGTGCCTTGACCTTCGACTTCTCGGCTGCGTCGGCGCGGGCCGCGTTGCACGCCTCGTCTCGGCACTCGGGATAGACCCCGCTCGTGAAGGCGAGCCGGTCCCCCACCGGCGACCAGGCGGGGCCGGAGGCGCCGCCGGTGAGCGCGGTCAGGCGGCGGCGCTCGGTGCCGTCGGCACGCGTGACCCACAGCTGTCCACCGGCAACGTAGGCCACCCGCTGCCCGTCGGGCGACCACCGCGCCTCGCTCGCCCGTGTCGAGTCGTCGGGAAAGGCCCGTGCGGCGCCCCCCGCCACGGGCTGCACGTACGTGGTGACGAGCCGCCGGTTCGCCTCGAACGCCACGGTGCGCACCGCATACAGCACGAACCGGCCGTCGGGGCTGAGCTGCGGGTCGGCCACGGCCTGCACGGCCAGCAGGTCGTCGATCGTCATCGCGCGCTTCGGCTGCGCCCACGCCGGCCGCGTCGCCGCCGCAAGGGCGACGAGGCTGGCCGCGACCGGGCCGGCGCGCCACCATGCGCTCCCGGACCGGCCTCGCACCGCGGCGCCCATCACGGCTGCACCCTGAGCGGGCCGCAGCTCGCGTCCACCGGCGGCGCCGCCGTCGACAGCATCGCCGGGCCGAGCTTCATCGCCGCCTCGACCTCGTCCATCTCGCGCGGCACCCGCGACACCCACTCCACGCCCGCCGCCGACACCACGTAGCTGTCCTCGATCCGCACCCCGATGTTCTTGTACCGCTCGTGCGTGGCCCGCACCGCGGTCACGAACTGCTCGTTGCGCGGCGTCTTCGGGAGGATCTCCATCAGGTTCTCGCGCACGTAAATCCCCGGCTCGATCGTGAACGCGCTCCCGGCGGCGATCGTCCCCGAGTAGTAGTACTGCTCGGGGTCGTGCACCTCGAGGCCGATGCCGTGGCCGAGCCCGTGCATGTAGTAGAGGCCCAACTGCGGGCACTGGCGCGTCCCCCCGGCGCCGCAGTCGTACGTCGCGCCTGGCGACTCGATCAGCCCCAGCTTCGCCAGCCCGGCCGCGAGGGTGGCGCTCGCCGCCGCACTCATCCTGTTGGCCGGGGCGCCGATCACCGCCTCCTTCTCCGCCGCCGCCTGCGCGTCACGCACCACCTGGTAGATCGCCCGCTGCTCTGGGCTGAACTTCCCGCTCACCGGCACCGTCCGGGTGACGTCGGCGGCGTAGCCGCGGTAGCTCGCGCCGATGTCCATCACCACCACTTCGCCGGCGCGCATCGTGCGGTCGTTGGCGTTGTAGTGCAGCGTCGTGCTGTTGGGCCCCGATCCCACGATCGTGCCGAAGCTCGGCCGGTCGGCGCCGTTGCGGCGGAAGGTGTACTCGATCAGCCCCTGGATCTCGAACTCGTTCACCTCCGGGCGCACCGCCCGCATCGCGAGCTTCTGTGCCTCGTTCGTCACCTGGATCGACTTGCGCAGGCAGGCCAGTTCCGGCTCGCTCTTGGCGCCGCGCAGCCGCTGCAGCGCGCCGCTGGCGCTGGCGTAGGTGAGCTGCGGCGCCCTGGCCTTGAGCGCCACCCCCGCCTTGTCGTTCCCCACCACGAACACCTTGGGCGGGGCCGCCGCCACCAGCGAGTCGAGCACCTTCTGGAAGTCCCCGATCCGCCGGCCGGTCATCCCGGTGTTCGCGCCGGCCTTCTCGGGGCCGAGCCGCGCCCCGGTCCACACCTCGCGCGCCGGGTTCTTCTCCTCCGTGAACAGGAACTGGGTCACCGCGCCGCCGCTCTTCGAGAGGATCATCGCCGCGCCGGGCTCGCGCAGCCCGGTCAGGTACTCGAAGTCGGGGGACTGCCAGAACGCGAGGTAGTCCTCGGCCGGCTCGTCGGCCCCCTGCAGCACGAAGATGCCGTCGCCCAGCGTGGCCATGAGCCTGTCGCGCCGAGCCGCGTACTCGGCGGGGGCGATCTGGGCCGGCGCGGCGGCCGGCGTGGCGGCGAGGAGGAGGAGGAGGAGGACGGCGAGGAGCGAAGGTCGGCGCACGGTCATGCCCTGGGTGATCGGTCCGGGGCGCCGCGGCGGGTCGTGCCCGGTGCCCATCGGTGTGAAATGAGGAGGATAAGGTACCCCGCCGTCCCGCCGGCGGTCAGATTCTCCCCCCTCAACGTTGCCGCCGCCGCCGGCGTAGCCCATCCCCCGGCGCCGTGCGCCGCGGGCCACGTGTCCCACTCCCGGGTCCTCCACGCATGCCGACCGACCGTTCACTCCGCCGCGCCGCCCTGGCGTCGTTCGCCCTCGCGCTGGCGCTCCCCCAGCTCGCCGCCCGCGCCCAGCAGGTTCCCACCCCGCAGCAGTTCTTCGGCCACGAGATCGGCGCCGACTACCAGCTGCCCAACTACACCAGGTTCATCGGATTCTGGCAGGCCCTCGCCGCCTCCCCCCGCGCCAAGCTCGACACCATCGGCCTCACCGCCGAGGGGCGCCCGCAGGTGATGCTCACAGTCTCGTCGCCCGAGAACATGCGCAAGCTCTCGCGCTACAAGGAGATCTCCAGGAAGCTCGCCCTCGCCGAGGGGCTCTCCGACGCCGAGGCGAAGGCCCTCGCCGCCGAGGGCAAGGCGGTCATGTGGATCGACGGCGGCCTGCACGCCACCGAGGTGCTCGGCGCCCAGCAGCTGCTCGAGACCAGCTGGCAGTTTGTGACTATGAACGACGCCGAGACGACGCGCATCCTCAACGACGTCATCATCCTCTTCGTGCACGCCAACCCCGACGGCATGGAGCTCGTCTCCAACTGGTACATGCAGGAGACGGACCCGAAGAAGCGCAACATGAGCATCCCGCGGCTGTACCAGAAGTACATCGGGCATGACAACAACCGCGACTTCTTCATGGTCAACCAGCCCGAGTCGGAAAACATGAACCGGGTGCTCTACATGGGCTGGCATCCCCAGATCATGTACAACCACCACCAGACCGGCCCCCAGGGCACGGTGATGTTCGCCCCGCCCTTTCGCGACCCGGCCAACTACAACTTCCACCCCAGCATCATCACCGGCATGGACCTGATCGGCGCCGCCCTGCACGGGCGCATGGTCGCCGAGAACAAGCCGGGGGTCGTCAACCGCTCCCTCTCGCTCTACAGCACCTGGTGGAACGGCGGCCTCCGCACCACGGTCTACTTCCACAACATGCTCGGCATCCTCACCGAGACCATCGGCAACCCCACGCCGATGCGGATCCCCTTCCTGCCGGACCGCCTCCTCCGCAACGCCGACCAGGTGCTGCCGCTCGAGCCGCTGCAGGAGTGGCACTTCCGCCAGTCGATCGACTACTCCGTCACCGCCAACCGCGCGATCCTCGACCTCGCCTCGCGCTACCGCGAGTTCTTCCTCTACAACATCTACAAGATGGGGAAGGACGAGATCGCGCTCGGCCAGAAGGACACCTGGATCACCACGCCGAAGCTCCTCGCCGAGGTCCAGGCCAAGGTCGCCGCCGACCGCACGCGCGAGCGGGGCGACGCCGAGCTCGAGGCCTTCGGCTTCGGCGCGCCGGCGCCGGCCCAGTACTACGAGGAGTTCCGCAAGCCCGACAGGCGCGTGCCGCGGGCCTACGTGCTCCCCTCCGACCAGCCGGACTTCCTCACCGCGACCAAGTTCATCGCGGCGCTGCAGAAGAACGGCATCTTCGTCCACCGCGCCACCGGCGCCTTCACCGCCGCCGGCAAGTCGTACCCCGCCGGCTCGTTCGTCGTCAAGACGGCGCAGGCCTTTCGCCCGCATGTGCTCGACATGTTCGAGCCGCAGGACCATCCCAACGACTTCAAGTACCCCGGCTCCGCGCCCACCCGGCCGTACGACAACGCCGGCTGGACCCTGGCCCTGTCGATGGGCGTCAGGTTCGACCGCATCCTCGAGACCGTCGACGGTCCCCTCGAGCGCCTCGACCCCCTCGCCGACCGCGTGAAGCCCACCGCCGGCAGCGTCGCCAGCGGCGGCGGCTGGATCGTGTCCCCGAAGCAGAACGACGCCTTCCGCGTCGTCGCCCGGCTCTGGAAGGCCGGCGCCGACGTCTACCGCCTCGAGAAGCCCGCCGGCAACGCCAGCGTCGGCGCCTTCTACATCCCGTCCAACGGCAAGAGCGCGCCGGTGGTGCGCCAGTCCGCGGCCGACCTCGGCGTCTCGTTCACCGCCAGCCCGAACGTCGCCGCGAGCGGGGTGCAGCTCAAGGCGCCGCGAATCGCCCTCATCGACCGCTACGGTGGCTCGATGCCGAGTGGCCACACCAAGTGGCTGATGGAGCAGTACGAGATGCCGTACGAGGTGATCTATCCCCGCCAGGTCGACGCCGGCGGGCTGCGCGCGAAGTACGACGTCGTCATCCTCACCGACGGTGCGCTGCCGCGCGACGAGAACGCCCGCGGCGGGCTCGCCGGCCTCTTCGGCCGCCTCGACACCACCCTCGTGCCGGTGCAGTACCGCCCCTGGCTCGGCAACCTCTCGTTCGCCAACTCGGTGCCGAGGCTCAGGGAGTTCGTCGAGCAGGGCGGGCGCCTGATCGCCATCGGCTCGAGCGTGTCGGTCGGCAAGGCGATCGGCCTCCCGATCGCCAACCACCTCACCGAGCGCACGCCGCAGGGCACCGTGCGCAACCTCACCAGCGACAAGTTCTACGTGCCGGGGTCGCTGCTCGAGGTCGCCTACGACACGACGACCAACATCGGGCGGGGCCAGGACGCGCGCGGCGTCGTCTTCTTCGACAACGGCGCCGTCTTCCGGCTCCTGCCGGACGCCGAGGAGAAGGGGGTGAAGGCCGTGGCCTGGTTCGACAACCCGGCCCCGCTCAAGAGCGGCTGGGCGTGGGGCCAGACCTACCTCGAGGGGGGCGTCACGATCGCCGAGGCGCAGGTGGGGAAGGGAATGGTCTTCCTTTTCGGGCCGGAGATCCTCTTCCGCGCCACCCCGCACGGCACCTTCAAGATGTTCTTCAACGGGGTGATGAACGGCGCCAAGGTGGGGAACCACGTGGCGCAGTAGCGCCGCGGCCGGCCCGACCGCGCGCGGCCCCGGTGGCGATCCTCGCCACCGGGGCCGCTCCGTTTCCCCCGTCGTCCTGAGCGCAGCGAAGGACCTGCTTTTCCCCCGTCATCTCGAGCGGAGGGCCGCTTGAGCGGCCCGCCGTCGCGAGATCTCATGAGCACCGACCCCCGCCCCTACTCCCCCCGCCCGCGCTCCTCGGCCATGCGCCGGTACCGCTCCTCCCCGCTCTCCCACATCCGCCGCCCGAACAGGTGTCCGAGCGCAGGGAACACCACCATGCACAGCGCGATCCCGATCCGCAGCTTGGTCGTGAACGGCCCGCTGATCGCGAACCCGTGCTCCTTGATCACCGCGTAGGCCACCGTGATCAGCGCCGCCGGCAGCCCCCACCCCAGCACGCCGTAGCGCCAGATGAAGCTCCCCCGCCCGCCGGCGCGCCGCTGCTCCCACACCCGCATCGCCGCGCGTCGCGCCGCCGCCGGTGTGCCGGTGGCCGATCCGCTCCGTTCCCCCGGGGCGATCACGCGCGCCTCACCCGCTCACCGCAGGATCGCCTTCGCGATCGTCTGCAGCTGCATGTTGCTCGTCCCCTCGTAGATCGTGCCGATCTTCGCGTCGCGGTAGAACTTCTCCACCGGGAAGTCGGTCGTGTACCCGCCACCCCCGTGCAGCTCCAGCGCCAGCGACGCCGCCCGCTCGCACACCTGGCTCGCGAACAGCTTGGCCATCGCCCCCTCCGTCGCGATGTCGTGCCCGGCGTCCTTGAGCCGCGCCGAGTTGTACACCATCAGCCGCGCCGCCTCGACCTCCGTCTGCGCCTGCGCCAGCTGGAACTGGATCCCCTGGAACTCCGACAGCGGCCTGCCGAACTGCTTCCGCTCCTTCACGTACGCCTTGGCCGCGTCGAGCGCCCCCTGCGCGATCCCGATCATCTGCGCCCCGATCCCGATCCGCCCCTCGTTCAGCGTCTCGATCGCCACCTTGTACCCCTGGCCCACCGGCCCCAGCACGTTCGCCGCCGGCACCCGGCACTCGTCCAGCAGCAGCTCGGTCGTGCTCGACGCCCGGATGCCGAGCTTCTCCTCCTTCTTGCCCACCGAGAACCCGGGGAACCCCCGCTCGACGATGAACGCCGTGATCCCCTTGTACCCCTTGGCCGGGTCCACCGTCGCGAACACGATGTACACCCCCGCCTCGGCGCCATTGGTGATCCACATCTTGCGCCCCGAGAGCACCCAGTCGTCGCCCTCCTGCCGTGCCCGCGTGGCCAGCGCAAAGGCGTCCGAACCGCTCGCCACCTCGCTCAGCGCGTAGGCACCGATCGTGTCGCGCGTCGTCATCGCCAGGTACTTCGCCTTCTGCGCCTCCGTGCCGTAGCCGAGCAGCGGGTACTGCACCAGCGTGTTCTGCACGTCCACCATGATCGCGGCCGCGGCGTCCACCTTGCTGATCTCCTCCACCGCGATCGCCACCATCATCACCGAGCCGCCGGCGCCGCCGTAGCGCTCCGGCACCTGGATTCCCATCAGCCCCAGCTCGAAGTACTTGGGGATCAGCGCCGGGTCGATCTTCCCCGCCCGCTCCATCTCGCGCACGCGCGGCAGCACCTCGCCGCGGGCGAACTCCGCCACCGCGTCGCGAAAGGCGACTTCGTCGCCAGTGAAGTGCGTGAGCGGGGCGGGGGCGTCGGTCGTGGTCGGCATGTCGTGCTCGGTGGTCGCGAGAGCGGGGAACCGCTGCCGAAGTCTAAGGCCGTTCGGCGGGGGCGGCCACGCTCGGGCGCGTCACCGGCGTCAGCGCCGGCGTGCGAAGCGCACCGGTGGCACGCCCTCCGGCATCTCGAGCCGGGCGGTCACGAGCCCGGTGTGTGCGTCCACCCGCAACAGCCGGCCGAACTGTGTCGCGTCGTCCTCGACCGTCACCGTCCCGGGCTGCCGCACCCCCATCGCCAGCAGCACGGCCGTGCCGTCGGCCGACCAGGCGATGTCCTGCACCACTCCCGTCGCGTCGCGCGCGAGTTCGCCGCGCAGGGTCATCCGCCGCCGCTCGGTGCCGTCGATGCCCACGAAGCGCAGGTCCACCGGGGCGCCCCCCGGTCCGGTGGTTCCCCGGGCCGCGTACGCCAGCTCGCCGTGGTCCGGCGAGAGCGCCGCCGGCCCAGTCGGCCCCACCACCCGGCTCCATTGCACCGCGAAGTCGGCGAGGCGAACGCGCGCCACCAGCCCCGCGTCCAGCACCACGAACGCCGCCCCCGAGTCCTCCGCCACCAGCAGCCGCCGGCAGCTCCGGCGGTCGGTCGCCACGTCCACCGTGCGCCCCCACGCCAGGCTCGCGGCGTCGAACTCGCGCAACGCCGTCTGCCCGGCGCCCCCGGCGGTGTCGGGCCCGGCCACGAGCACGACCGGCCCCGGCGCGCCCGTGGCCGGCGCGAGGCACGACGGCTCCACCCGCGGCACGAACCGCGACACGGGGGGCGTCGCCAGCGACGACACCACCAGCCCCGACCGGATGTCGCGCGTCGACGCGCCCGACAGCACGGCGTAGGCGATGTCCGGCGACAGGGTGAGCGACACCGCCCCGAACAGCACCACGTTCGTGTAGAGTGCCACGGCACCGATCGCGGGAACCGCCACCCGCGGCCCGAGCGCCCCGGTCGTCGTGTTCACGCGCATCAGCGCGTCGCCCGCACGGTCCGCGGCGAGCGAGTCGAACACGATCGCCACGAACCAGTCGTCGCCGGTCGCGGCCGAGTACGCCGACACGTCGGGGCCGTACGACGAGGCCCCCACTACGCGCATGTCGCCGTCGGCGGTGGCATACCAGAGCGCCCCGTAGGCGTCGAACACCCCCACCCCGTCGAGCGTTGCCCGGATCGCCGCCGCGCGGCGCGGTCCCAGCGGGTCCGCGCAGCTCCCGAGGCCGGCCACGCCGATCGCGACGCCGATCGCGACGCGCCGCCATCGCCACGGGCGACGCACCCGGGCCCTACCGGTCGTAGTTCAGCACCGGCGCCAGCCAGCGCTCCGCCGTCGCCAGGTCGAATCCCTTCCGGCGCGCGTACTCCTCCACCTGGTCCTTCTCGATCTTCCCCACGCCGAAGTACTGCGACTGCGGGTGCCAGAAGTAGTACCCGCTCACCGCGCTCGTCGGCAGCATCGCGAAGCTCTCCGTCAGCCGGATCCCGGCGCGCGCCTCCGCCTCGAGCAGCTCGAACAGCGTCTTCTTCTCCGTGTGGTCGGGGCAGGCGGGATACCCGGGCGCCGGCCGGATTCCCTGGTACTCCTCGTGGATCAGCGCCTGGTTGTCGAGCCGCTCGGCCGGCGCGTACCCCCACAGCTCGGTCCGCACCCGCTCGTGCATCCGCTCGGCGAGCGCCTCCGCCAGCCGGTCGGCGAGGGCCTTGATCATGATCGAGTTGTAGTCGTCCTGCTGCGCCTCGAACTGCGCCACCTTCTCGTCGAGCCCGATCCCCGTGGTGACGGCGAACGCCCCCAGCCAGTCGGCCACTCCCGTCTCGCGCGGCGCCACGAAGTCGGCCAGGGCGTAGTTGGGCCGGCCGTCGTTCTTCACCATCTGCTGCCGGATCGTGTGCACCGTCGCCCGCGCCGTGGTGCGCGCGTCGTCCGTGAACAGCACGATGTCCTCGGCGCCGTCGCTGTTGGCGGGGAAGAAGCCCACCACCGCGCGGGCGTGGAGCCACTTCTCCTCCACGACCGTGCGCAGCATCGCCTGCGCGTCGGCCCACAGGTTGCGCGCCGCCGTGCCCACCACCGGGTCCTCGAGGATCGCCGGGTAGTGGCCGGCCAGCTCCCACGTCTGGAAGAACGGCGTCCAGTCGATCCGCGGCACAAGCTCGCCGAGCGGCACGTCGTCGAAGGTCCGCACCCCGCTGAAGCGGGGCACCGGCGGCGTCACTCCCGCCCAGTCCACCCGCGGCTTGTTGGCGCGCGCCGCCGCCACCGGCTGCCGCCGGGCGTCCTTCTGCCGCTGCGCCCGCTGCTCCCGCACCGCCTCGTACTCGTCGGCGACCTCGCGCAGGAAGGCCTCCTTGCCCCCCTCGCTCAGCAGCGCGCTCGCCACCCCCACCGCCCGCGAGGCGTCGTGCACGTGCACCACGTTGCCGCCGTAGTTGGGGGCGATCTTCACCGCCGTGTGCACCTTGCTCGTGGTCGCCCCGCCGATCAGGAGCGGGATCGTGAACCCCTCGCGGGTCATCTCGCCGGCCACGAACGCCATCTCCTCGAGGCTCGGCGTGATCAGCCCCGACAGGCCGACGAGGTCCACCCGCTCGCGCCGCGCCGTCTCGAGGATCCTCGCACTCGGCACCATCACGCCAAGGTCGATCACGTCGTAGTTGTTGCACTGCAGAACCACGCCCACGATGTTCTTGCCGATGTCGTGCACGTCCCCCTTCACGGTGGCCATCAGCACCTTCCCCTTGGGCTTCGCGCCGACCGACTTCTCGGCCTCGATGTAGGGAATCAGGTGCGCCACCGAGCGCTTCATCACCCGGGCGCTCTTCACCACCTGCGGCAGGAACATCTTTCCCGACCCGAACAGGTCGCCGACGATGTTCATCCCCGCCATCAGCGGCCCCTCGATCACCTCGATCGGCCGCTCGGCGAGCTTCCGCGCCTCCTCCGTGTCCTCGATGATGAAGTCGGTGATCCCGTGCACCAGCGCGTGCGCCAGCCGCTCGTGCACCGGCCCCGCGCGCCAGGCCAGGTCCACCCCCTTCCTCGACGACTCCCCCTTCACCGACTCGGCGACCTCGAGCAGCCGCTCCGTCGCGTCGGGCCGGCGGTTGAGGACCACGTCCTCCACCCGCTCCAGCAGCCGCGGCGGGATGTCCGAGTAGAGCGGAATCACCCCCGCGTTCACGATCCCCATGTCCATCCCCGCCTGCACCGCGTGGTACAGGAAGACGGCGTGGATCGCCTCGCGCACCGGGTTGTTGCCGCGGAACGAGAACGACACGTTGCTCACGCCCCCCGACACCTTGGCGTGCGACAGCGTCGCCTTGATCCGCCGCGTCGCCTCGATGAAGTCCACGGCGTAGTGGTTGTGCTCCTCGATCCCGGTCGCGATCGCGAAGATGTTCGGGTCGAAGATGATGTCCTGCGGCGGGAATCCCACCTGCTCCGTGAGCAGCCGGTAGGCCCGCGTGCAGATCGCCACCTTGCGGTCCGCCGTGTCGGCCTGCCCCTGCTCGTCGAACGCCATCACGATCACCGCCGCGCCGTAGCGCCGCACCAGCCGCGCCTGCCGCAGGAACTCGGCCTCCCCCTCCTTCATCGAGATCGAGTTCACGATCCCCTTGCCCTGCACGCACTTCAGCCCGGCCTCGATGATCCGCCACTTCGACGAGTCGATCATCACCGGCACCTTGGCGATCGAGGGCTCCGTCGCCAGCCGGTTCAGGAAGGTCACCATGGCCTGCTCGGAGTCGAGCATCCCCTCGTCCATGTTGACGTCGATCACTTGCGCCCCCGCCTCGACCTGCTGGCGCGCGACGCCCAGCGCGGCGTCGTAGTCCCCGGCGAGCACCAGCTTGGCGAACTTCGCCGACCCGGTCACGTTCGTCCGCTCGCCGACGTTCACGAAGTTCGACTCCGGGCCGATCGTCGCCGGCTCGAGCCCCGACAGGCGGAGCCGCACCGGCACGTCCGGCGGCACGCGCGTCGGCAGCCCCCGCACCGCCGCCGCGATCGCCGCGATGTGGGCCGGCGTCGTGCCGCAGCAGCCGCCCACCACGTTCACCAGCCCCGCCGTCGCGAACTCCCGCAGCACCCCGCTGGTGAAGTCCGGCGTCTCGTCGTAGCCCCCCATCTCGTTCGGCAGCCCGGCGTTCGGGTGCACCGTCACGAAGCAATCCGCGATCCGCGACAGCTCCTGAACGTACGCCCGCAGGTCCTTCGCGCCGAGCGCGCAGTTGAGCCCCACCGACAGTGGCCGCGCGTGCGACACCGAGTTCCAGAACGCCTCGGTGGTCTGCCCCGACAGGGTGCGCCCGCTGGCGTCGGTGATCGTCCCCGAGATCATCACCGGCACGCGCTCGCCGCGCTCCTCGAACGCCGCCTCCACGGCGAAGATCGCCGCCTTGGCGTTGAGCGTGTCGAAGATCGTCTCGACCAGCACCAGGTCGGCCCCGCCGTCGAGCAGCCCGTGCGTGCTCTCGCGGTACGCCGCCACCAGCTCGTCGAACGTCACGTTGCGGAACCCGGCGTCGTTCACGTCCGGCGAGATGCTCGCCGTCCGGTTGGTGGGGCCGAGCACCCCCGCCACGTAGCGCGGCCGCGACGGGTCGCGCGCCTCGAACGCGTCGCACACCTGCCGCGCCAGCCGCGCCCCGGTCTCGTTCAGCTCCCGCGCCAGCGACGCCATGCCGTAGTCGGCCATCGCGATCGCCGTCGAGCTGAACGTGTTCGTCTCGATGATATCCGCCCCCGCCGCCGCGTACGCCGCGTGGATCGACTGCACCACCCGCGGCTGTGTCAGGATCAGCAGGTCGTTGTTCCCCTTGAGCTCGCTCGGCCACTCCGCGAACCGCGCCCCGCGGTACCCCGCCTCGTCCAGCCGGTACTGCTGGATCATCGTGCCCATCGCGCCGTCGAGCACCAGGATCCGGGTGCGCAGCAGCGCGCCGAGCTTCGCCAGCCGCACCGCCCGCGCGGACCGGAGGGCGTCGCCCGTGAGCGGCGCCGGCGCGCGCCCGGCCGCGAACGGCTCGGGGAGCTCCACCGGCGCCGCGTCGTCGATCACGTGGGTGTGCGCCCTGGTGCTCATCGGCGCCCCTCAGCCCGCAACGTGCGCCCCGGCCGGCCGCAGCCCCAGCACGTGGCAGATCGCGTAGGTCAGGTCGGCGCGATTGAGCGTGTAGAAGTGGAAGTCGCTCACCCCCTCCGCCGCCAGCCCCTGCACCTGCTCCGTCGCCACCGCCGCCGCGACCAGCTTGCGCGTCTCCGGGTCGGCGTCGAGCCCCTCGAACTTCCAGCCGAGGTCCACCGGCACGCTCGCCCCGATCGCCTTCGCGAACTTCACCATCTGCCCGAAGTTCGACACCGGCATGATCCCCGGCACGATCGGCACCGTGATCCCGGCCCGTGCCGCCCGGTCGCGGAACCGCAGGTAGATCGCGTTGTCGAAGAAGAACTGCGTCATCGCCCGTGTCGCCCCGGCGTCCACCTTGTTCTTCAGCGCGTCGAGGTCGGCCGTCATGCTCGCCGCCTGCGGGTGTCCCTCGGCGTAGCACGCCACGCTCACTTCGAACGGGTGCCGCGACCGGAGCCCCGCCACCAGCTCCGAGGCGTACCGGTACCCGTCCGGGTGCGGCGTGAACGCCGCCTCCCCCGCCGGCGGGTCGCCGCGCAGCGCCACCACGTGCCGCACCCCCGCCGCCCAGTACCCGTCCGCCACCTCCAGCACTTCCTCCCGGCTCGCGCCCACGCACGTCAGGTGCGCCGCCGGCACCAGCGACGTCTCCTCGAGCACGCGGCGCACGGTGCGGTGCGTGCGCTCGCGCGTCGTCCCGCCGGCCCCGTACGTCACCGACACGAACGACGGCGACAGCGGCTCCAGCCGCTTCACGGCGCGCCACAGGTTCTCCTCCATCTCCGCCGTCTTCGGCGGGAAGAATTCGAACGAGACCTTGAACGGGCTGGGCGGCTGCGAGCGGGTCATCGGGCGCTGGAGGGTGGAAAACACGAAAGCCCGGCACACGAAGCGCCGGGCCGGCGCTTTAGCGTTTTGTTTAGCGTGGCCGCAAGTTGCCGATAAATCGCCACGTGGAACGGTTGTGTGGTGCGATGCTGCTCGTCTCGAACCTAACGCGCGGCGGCTCCCGGATTCAACCCCCGCCGGCGGTGATCTGTGACACACAGGCGCTCAAGTCGGCGGCCGTCACGCCCGATACTTCGACGATTTTCCGCCGCCCGGTGTCACCGCGCACGATCGACACCGCGCGCCGGCCGACCCCGAGCCACCCCGCGATCGCCTCCACCAGCGCCGCGTTCGCCGCCCCCTCCACCGGCGGCGCCGTCAGCCGCACCGCCAGCGCGCCGTCGTGCACCCCTTCCACCGCCGTGCGCGAGGCCCGCGGCCGCACCCGCACCGCGAACCGCACCCCGCCCGGCACGTCGCGGCAGTCGAGCGCCACCGGGCCCCGAGCGCCGGCGGCTATCGCAGCACCACCTGCTCCGCGATCGCCAGCAGGAAGTACGCCGCGATCGGCGTCACGTCGAACGGGCCCATCGCCGGGATCACCGCCCGCAGCGGCCGCAGCATCCACTCCGTGAGCAGGTACGACCACCGGATCCACGGCGAGTACGGCGACACGTTGATCCAGCTCGAGATCACCCGCACCAGGATCGCCAGCTTCAGCAGCCCGAAGCCCCACATCAGCCCCAGCCGGAACAGCGAGCCCGCCCCCCCGGCGCTCGCCAGCGCCAGGTACCGCAGCTGGTCCTGCACGAACTGCAGCACACTGATCAGCACGATCCCGCCCACCACGATCCCCGCCAGCGTCCACCACGGCGCCTGCGTCGGCAGCCCCCCCGACCGCACGATCCGCCGCTCGATCGGCAGCATCAGCGGCTCCACCGTCGACCGGAAGAAGCGCGCCACCGGCGTGAACGCGCCGATCCGCCGGGTGCGCACCAGCCAGTCCACCACGCAGATCGCCGCCGCCAGCGCCGCCGCCCCGAGCAGCGCCGGCCGCAGCGCCGCCAGCACCACGTCCATCACCCCGAGGACGAGCCGCATCCGCCCCGTTCCCCGGCGCTACGCGCCGCGGCGCATCAGGCCGAGCAGCCGCAGCGTTGCCCGCAGCCGCGTGCCGATCGACGCGCCGTGCATCGCCAGGATCACCGACTCGGCGTCGGCCACGTGCGTGCGGCCGTAGCGGAACCACCAGAGCTGCCGCGACGCCGCCCAGCGGTCGGTCACCACCGTGCGCGGCGCCACGCACTCCATGAGCCCCTGCTCCCCGTGGCTGCGGCCCATCCCGCTCGCCTTCACGCCGCCGTGCGGGACGTTCGACAGGCCGGCCACGATCGTCACGTCGTTCACCGCCACCGTCCCCGCCTCGAGGCGCGCCGCCACCCGCCGCCCCCGCGCGGCGTTTCCGCTCCACACGCTCGCCGACAGCCCGAAGTCGGACGCGTTCGCCAGCCGGATCGCCTCGTCCTCGTCGGCCACCCGCACCACCGGCAGCAGCGGGCCGAAGGTCTCCTCGTGCAGCACCCGCATCTCCGGCGTCACGTTCGTCAGCACCGTCGGCGGGAAGTACGACCGCTCGCTCAGCCCGTCGGCCGGTGCGCGCGCCACGATCGTCGCCCCGCGCTGCACCGCGTCGTCGAACTGCGCCCGCAGCGCCGTCACCTGCGACGCGCGGATCATCGGCCCGACCTCGGTCCCCTCCACCGATCCCGGCCCCACCGTGAGCCGGCCGACCTCGCGCGCGAGCGCCGCCGTAAAGCGGTCGAACACGCCCGCCTCCACGTACACCCGCTTGGGCGCCACGCACGTCTGGCCCGCGTTGCTGAACCGCCCCCACGACAGCCCCCGTGCCGCCCGCTCCAGGTCGGCATCGTCGAGCACGATCGCCGGGTCGCTCCCCCCGAGTTCCAGCGAGCAGGGGATCAGCAGGGCCGCGCACGCCGCCGCCACCCGGCGCCCCGTCCCCACGCTCCCCGTGAACGACACCCGGTTCACCCCCGCCCCCACCAGCGCCGCCCCCGCCGCGCCGTCGCCTGGCACCACCTGCAGCACCCCATCCGGGAGTCCCGCCTGCGCCAGCAGCTCGGCCAGGATCACTCCGCTCGTGGGGGTGAACTCCGACGGCTTGAGCACCACCGCGTTGCCGGCGACCAGCGCCGGGAGCACCGCCCCGGCCGCGAGCTGGAACGGGTAGTTCCAGGGCGAGATCACCCCCGCCACGCCGTGCGGGTGATACTCGATCTGCACCTTCTTGAGCAGCGTCGACATCGTCAGCGACGGCGCCACCTGCGGCGCAAGGCGCCGCGGCGCGAGCCTGGCGTAGTACTGGGCGAAGTCGAGCGCCACCAGCACCTCGGTCGCCAGCGCCTCGCCCACCGGCTTGCCGTTCTCGCGGCTCACGATCGTCGCCACCTCGAGGCGGCGCTCCACGAGCACCCGGCCGAACCGCTCCAGCACGCGCGCCCGTTCGCCCACCGGCGTCGCCGCCCACCCCCGCTGCGCCTCGCGGGCCGCTTCCACGGCGCGCACCACGTCCAGCGTGCTCGGCGCGGGGTACCGGCGCCAGGTCTCGCCCGTGGCGGGATCGCGCGACTCCACCTCGCGCGCGGGGACGCCGGTCGGTGGAGCCGGCGATGGGTCGGCCAGCAGCATGGGAGTGCTCATGTCCCGGAAGATACGCCCCTCTGGCCCGCGGCGTTCCGGGCACCGACATTTCCCGCGGCGGCCGGCGCCCCGGCGCCGGCCGCCGCGGGAGCCTCGCCGGTCCCGCCGCCCGCGGGCCCACGAGGTACACGCCATGACGTCACGCCGCTCCTTCGTCACCAGCCTCTCGCGCGCCGCCCTCGCCGTGCCCGCGCTCCCCATGATGCGTGCCGACGCCTTCGCGCGGCTGCGCGAGGCCGACTCCGGCGCCCGCGCCCGCCCCGCCGCCGCCCTCGCCGACGACGAGGCCTACTGGTCGACCATCCAGGCCGCCTTCGACGTCGACCGGGCCCGCACCAACCTCAACAACGGCGGCTGCAGCCCGGCCCCCACGCACGTGCTCGACGCGATGATCCGGGACCTGCGCTTCTCGAACGACATTCCCGTGATCGACATGTGGCAGACTCTCGAGCCCCGCCTCGAGTTCGTGCGCCGCGACCTCGCCGCCGACTTCGGCTGCGACCCGGAGGAGATGGCGATCACCCGCAACGCCTCCGAGTCCAACGAGATCATGATCTTCGGGCTCGACCTGAAGAAGGGCGACGAGGTGATCGTCACCAACCAGAACTACGGGCGCATGCTCACGTCGTGGGACCAGCGCGTGCGCCGCGACGGCATCGTCGTCAGGAGCATCTCGTTCAACGTTCCCTCCACCGACGACCACGTCGTCGAGCGCTTTGCCGCCGCCATCACCCCCCGCACCCGGGTGATCGAGTTCCCGCACATCACCAACCTCACCGGGCAGATCCTCCCGGTGCGGCGCATCGCCGAGCTCGCCCGCCCCCGGGGGATCCAGGTCCTCGTCGACGGCGCCCACGCCTACGCCCACTTCCCCTTCACCCGCGACCAGCTCGGCGTCGACTACTACGGCACCAGCCTCCACAAGTGGCTCGCCGCGCCGATCGGCACCGGGTTCCTCTACGTGCGGCGCGAGAAAGTCCCCTCCCTCTGGCCCCTCATGGCCGCCGCGAAGGAGCAGGACGCCAACATCCGGAAGTACGAGGAGATCGGCACCCATCCCGCCGGCAACCACAACGCGATCGCCGTCGCCCTCGCCTTCCACCGCGGCATCGGCGCCGAGCGCAAGGCCGCCCGGCTCAGGTGGCTGCGCGACCGGTGGGCCGTGCGCCTCACCCGCGAGAACCCCCGCATCCGCGTCCTCACCCCGCTCGTCGGCGACCGCGCCGGGGCGATCGCCCTCGTCAATGTCGAGGGGATCGAGACCCCCAGGCTGCAGCAGTGGTTGTGGGGCAGGCACGGCATCGTCACCGTGGCCATCATGCACCCCGAGTTCGACGGCCTTCGCGTGACGCCCAATGTCTACACGACGCCCGACGAGATCGACCGGTTCGCCGAGAAGATGCTGCAGGCCGCCAGCCGGGGCATCGCCTGACCGCCCGTTTGCGGCGCAGGTCACATATCGGAAGGCGAAGCCCCGGCTGAGGATGCACCGGTGCCGGAACCCGGGGCGGTGGCCCGTGTCTGATCCCGGCCTCGTGCTGGAACGGCGCCTCGCTCGTCCATAACTTGCGGCCTCGGTCCTGCACAGGTTGCGGTGACGGCCGCCGATACCGACTCCTTGAGCCCCTTCCCCCCGCACTTGCGATCCCTTTCGTCCGCGCTCCGGCGCGGCCTCCCCGCGGTCCGGTTCCTGGTCACCGCCGTGCTGGTCATCGGCGGATGCAAGAAGGACAGCCCCGTCGACCCGTTCCTACCGGACGGCGACCGGCTCGTGTTCGTGACCGAGCCGAGCACCACGGTCGCCGGCGTCTCGATCTTCCCGTCCGTACGCGTCGCGATCGTCGACACCGGCGGCAATGTCGTGGCGCGCAACAACGTCGACATCCAGCTCTACCTCGACTCCACCGACCCGCGCGACACCCTGCTCGGGACGACGAACGTTCCCACCATCGCCGGCGTCTCGACCTTCACCAACCTCGGCCTCAGGCGGGCCCCCACGACCTTCCGCCTCACCGCGGTCGCCCGCGGCCTCACCGGCACCCAATCGACGCCGTTCAACATCAGTGTCGGCCCCGCCGCCAAGCTCGCCTTCACCGTCCAACCCACAAACGTCGTCGCGGGCGAGATCATGCTCCCCAAGCCGACGGTCGTGATCCAGGATGCGCTGGGGAACTTCGTCTCCAACGACTCCGGGCTGGTGGTGCTGCAGGTGTTCACCGGGCCATCCGGCACCGTGCCCCGCAACAACGCCGTCACCGCCATCGGCGGCACCGCGGTCTTCGACTCGTTGCGCATCAAGACCGCCTCCACCCTCTACACCCTGTCGGCGGTGGGGCCCTCCGGCCGCGGCCTCACCGCGGCGGTGAGCAGCATCTTCAACGTCGTCGCGGGCGCGCCACGCTTCCTCTTCTTCACGGTCCAGCCGCCGCCGTCCACGATCAAGAACCTGGCCTTCACGCCGCCCATGAAGGTCACGGTCGCGGACAGCATGAACAACCAGGCCCTGACCTTCGCCGGCACTGTCAGCCTCGAATGGGACTTCAATCCCGACAGTGCGATCGTGAATGGCACCACGTCCGTCGCCGCCGTCGGTGGCATCGCGACCTTCGGTGGCATCAGCATCGACCGGCCGTCGACCACGTCGTTCCGGCTGCGCGCCGTCGCCCCCACGGTGCCCGACACCGCGCGCACCAATTTCTTCCAGGTCTTCCCGTGATGCCGCGCGTCCTTCGCCTCGCGGCGCGCGCGCTCGTGACCTTGGCGCTCCTGGCACCGGCGGCGCGCGCGCAGTTCGCCCTCGACGCCGACGTGCGCCGCGCCATCCAGGGCTACCAGACGGGCCGCTACGACGCCGCCGCGGTCGAGCTCGCCCGGCTCGCGTCCAACCCCTGGGTGACCACGGCCGACCGCGCCGTCGCCGACCTCTACCGCGGATTCTGCCTCCTTCGTCTGCGCCGCGACTCGGAGGCCAATCGCGCCCTCGAGCGGTCGATCGTCACCGACCCCGCCCTGCGCCCCGACCCGGTCACCAACGCCGCCGAGCTGCTCGAGGCCTGGCGGCGCGCCCGCACCCGCGTGCCCCTCCTCCAGTCATTCGAGGTCGCCCCCGCCGAGTTCGTGCCCGGGCTCGACAGTGCGGCGCGCGTGACCCTCACCTTCGAGGTGCCGCAGGCAGAGCGCCGCTTCAGCGCCCTGATGCGCCTCCTCCTCCTTCGCAGCGGCACCGCCGACACCGTCGTCGCGTGGCGCGGCGACGAGGGCCAGGCACCGCGCTGGGACGGCAACGTCCGCGGCCAGCCCATCGCCCCGGGCATCTGGGACATCATCCTCGAGGCGCGCGCTCCCGGCGCCGAGGTCGTGTCCACGGTCCGCAAGCGGGCCGAGGTGGAGGTGCTCAACGCCAGCGCCCAGCGGCGGCTGCCGATGCCGTCCGCGCCCCGCCTCCTTCCCGAGACCGTCTCGTTCAACCGCGTCGACGACGCCGCCAAGCGCGCTCGCATCAGGCGCGGCCTCTTGATCGCCGCCGCCGGCGCCGCCCTCACGGCCTACAGCTTCTCCCAGGCGCAGGGGGCGATCGACGAGACCCCCAAGGGCTCCGGCCAGCGGATGATCGTCGCCGGCACCTACATCGGCGGCGTCGGCGCCCTCGTCTGGGGCGGCTACACCGCCTTGACGGGGTGGACCCGCTCGTACGAGTCCCCCGTCGCCTTTCCCAGCACCGAGAACGTGCGGCGCAACCGCGAGCTTCGCCGCCAGTTCGTCGACGACTCCACCCGCGTCGAGGAACGAAACCGCGCCTTCGCCGTCGGGCGCCTCGTGCGCCTCCGCTTCCTGGAGGACGTCCGATGAACGCCGCCCTTCGGCGGCCGCGCCGCCTCGCCCTGCTCGGCGCCGCGGGCGCCGCTGTCCTCGCCGTCGCCGCCGCCTGCGACCCGACCCTGCCGCTGCAGGCCCTCTCCGAGGACCAGAAGCTGGCCTCGATCGACGCCACCCCCGACAGCACCAACCTTCGCGTCGGCGACTCGGTCCGGGTGCTCGTCAGGTACATCGGCAAGGGTGGCGGCTCGATCTCGCCGACCGGCACGCCGGTCTTTACCGTGGGCAATCCGCTGGTGGTCTCCGTGGCGGCCGGCGGCTGGGTCAAGGCCATTCGCCTGGGCCGCTCCGAGGTCCTCGCGACCGTCTCCGGCAAGCGCGACGGGATCGTGGTGCAGGTGGTGCCGTAGCGAGGCGCCCGGCGCCCCCCCGTCCTACCGCGCCGCGGGCAGGTCCAGCTGGAAGTAGAACCGCGTCCCGCGGTCCACCACCGAGTCGACCTTCAGCTCGCTTCCCATCGCCGCGATCAGCTTGTGGCAGGTGGCCAGCCCCAGCCCCGCGCTCGAGAAGAAGTAGTCGTTGTTCTTGCCGCGCAGCCGGAAGGTCTCGAACAGGGTGTGCATCACCGACGCCGGGATGCCCCGCCCGGTGTCGGCCACCGAGAACTCCAGGCGCGTCCGGTCGAGCGGCTCCGCGGTCAACCGCACCGAGCCCTGCTCGGTGAACTTGAGCGCGTTCGTCGTCAGGTTGAGCAGCACGCGCCCGAGCGCCGCCGGGAAGCCCAGCCGGGCGTCCACCTCGGGCACCGTGGCCTCGAGCAGCAGTCCCTTCTCCTCGGCCATCGGGCGCACGATGTTGAGCGTCTGCTGCATGATGTCCGTCACCGAGAACGGGATCGGCGGGTGGTCCATCAGCCGCAGCCCGCCGCGCGCCAGCTCCATCACGTCGTTGGCCAGCCCCGACAGCCCCAGGGCCGCGCTGTACACGAGTCCCAGCTGCCGCGTCATCAGCGGCGTCACCGGGCCGCTCTGCCCGTTGCGCAGCCGCTCCGACAGGAACAGGATCGAGCCCAGCGGCGAGCGCATGTCGTGCGCCACCTCGGCCAGCAGCTTTGGCGCCTCCATGCCGGAGAGCTTGGTCAGGAACCGTTGCGTCGCGTCGAGCTCGAGCGCCACGTCCACCCGCTCGAATCCCGCCAGCACGCGCATCAGCTCGCTGCCGTCCACCGCCGGGCCCGTCTGCTCGAGCTCGTGGATGAACCGCCCGCGCACCGTGCCGCAGAGCCGGTTGGCGTGCACGAAGCTCGGCACGTCGGCGAGCATCGCGTCGCCGCCGTCGATCGCGCGGTGCAGCGCCGCCTCGAGGGCGAACAGGGCATCGCCCAGCACCGGCGACGAGATCCCGTCGGGGCGCGCCTCCTCGCCCATCTCGCAGAGCGCGTCCACGGCGCGCGTCAGCGCCTGCCACACCGGGCCGCTGCGGGGCGATGCCCGCTTGATCACGCGGCGCTCGGCGCGCTCGGGCACCGCCGCGTTGTCGGGCGGAGTGAACGCCCCCGGCAGCCGGCTCGCGGGTCCCGAGGTCCGCGCCACCGGGCCGGGAGGGCCACCCCCCGCCTCCGTGCCCCGCCGCAGCGACCCGGTCACGCCTCCGGAGTCTCCGCCGCCTCGTCGCGCTTGATGCCGTGCTTCTCCATCAGCCGGTACAGCGTCGTGCGGTCGATGTCGGCGAGTCGCGCCGCCTTGCTCATGTTGAAGCCGGCCCGCGACGTGAGGCGCATCAGGTACTCGCGCTCGAAGTGCGCGATCACCTTCTCCTTGGCGGCGTGGTACGCCTCGTTCATCACCGAGGCCGGGAAGCCCCCCTCGCCGCCACCCGCCGCGCCGCGCGACGGTCCGAGATCGTCGTCCTGCAGCGGGATGTCCTCGGGACGCACCTGGCTCGCCGGCTCGGCCAGCACCGCGAGGTGCTCGATCACGTTCTGCAGTTCGCGCACGTTGCCGCGCCACGGCCGCGTCCGCAGGAAGGCGATCGCCTCCTCGCTGAACTTCGGTGGCGCCTCCCCCCCGCCGTGGTGCCGCGCCCAGTAGTGCCCGAGGAAGTGGTTCGCGAGCAGCGGAATGTCGTCCTGCCGCTGGCGCAGTGGCGGCAGCTTGAGCGGCACCACGCGCAGCCGGTACAGCAGGTCCTCGCGCAGGATGCCCGTCGCCGCGGCATCGGCCGGCTCGCGGTTCGTGGCCGAGATGAAGCGCACGTTCACGATCGCGTCCACCTGCTCCGATCCCACCCGCCGCACCACGCCGTCCTGCAGCACGCGCAGCAGCTTGGCCTGGATCGACAGCGGCATCTCCGTCAGCTCGTCGAGGAACAGCGTCCCGCCGTTGGCCGTCTCGAGCAGCCCGGGCTTGTCGCGGTCGGCACCCGTGAAGGCCCCCTTCCGGTGGCCGAACATCTCCGACTCGAGCAGCGGCTCGGGCATCGCCGCGCAGTTGATCGCCACCAGCTGCCGCGACGCCCGCCGCGAGTGCCGGTGGATGAACTGGGCGATCAGCTCCTTGCCGGTGCCGCTCTCGCCCGTGATCATCACGCTGGCGTCGGTGGCGGCGACCCGGCGGGCCAGTTCCACCGCCTTGCGGAACGCCCCCGAGACGCCCAGCAGGATCATCTTGTCGGAATTGCCGTTCTCGCGGGTGAGCTGCGCCTCCATGTCCCGCGTCTCGCGGGCCACCTTGATGGCGTGCGACGCCCGGCCGATCAGCACCTGGAGGTGGCTCGCCGCGAACGGCTTGGGGAGGTAGTCCCACGCCCCCTCGCGCAGCGCCTCGATGCTGGTGGTGATGCTCGGGTTCCCGGTCATCATCACCACGATCGTGTCCTTGTTGTGCTGCAGCGTGGACTTGAGCACTTCCATGCCGCTGATCGGGGTCAGGAACAGGTCGCACAGCACGATGTCCCACTTGCGCGTCTGCACGAGGTTGATCGCCTCGTCGCCGCGCCCCGTGCTCGACACCTGGTAGCCGTCCTGCTCCAGCACGCTCACGCATCCCTCGCGCAGCGTCCGGTCGTCGTCCACCACGAGCACCCGCAGGTCGGCCTTGAGCTCGGCGGGAACCGCCGTGGCGTCCGCGACGGTGCCGGCGGTGGGGCCGGTGTTCTCGCCGAGCGACTTGGAGGAGGCGGCAGGAGCCATGAATTCGGGCCGGGCGTGGACGGAACGGGGCGGCCGGGCCTGTTGCACAGGCGCCACGGTCGCATGGACAATATCGGACAGCGCCCGCCTAGCGTCCAGCACGGCCGGGCCGCGAGGCGCCGTCTCCCCGCGAAACATATGTCCCGACGGGTGTCTGCGCACATGCGAGGTGTGACGCGGCAGCGCCACAGCGTCCATGGCGCCGTGGCCCGGCCCTTGCACACTTGGAGCGAATGTCGCTTACAGCCGTTCCCGGCCGGCGCTACACTTCAGGCGCTGGCCAGTCCGTCGGGCCGTCGCCATTCCTGTGGCGCCAGCGCGTAGGGCGTCGTCCTTGCCTCATGTGCGGGTCCCCCGCTCGCGAACTCCCGGAAACATGAACGCGACCCGGTAGCAGGTGTACCTCCACGCGGCCTCGACCCGATTCTCCACTGAATGTCCACTGAACTGATCCCCGCCGGCTCCCCGGCCGGAATGATGCAGCAGCCCCAGACGCCGATGATGCTGGCGCCGGGCTCGCACGCTCCCCCGCCGCAGTCGGGCAACCAGGTCGCGCGCCTGTTCGCCGCCGTCAAGCGGTACCGGTGGGCGGTATTGGCAGCGACCGTCGCGGGGACGATCGGCGGGGTTGTGGCGACCCGCTTCATCAAGCCGCAGTACGAGGCCTATGCGACGGTCTTCCTGTCGGGTGACACCAAGAAGGGCAATGAGGGGCCGATCCGCTCGCAGGAGATGATCCAGCAGCAGGGCTGGATCGAGCTCCTCAACTCGTTCGAGGTCACCGACCAGGTCGTCCGCCGGATCGGCCTGTTCGTGGGGACTGACTCTCCCAAGGACTCCGTCTACTTCCGAGGCTTCCAGATCAAGGAGAAGATGCTCCCGGGCGACTACACCTTGAAGACCGACAAGACCGGCAAGGCCTACGTCCTCGCGCGCGCCGGCGTGGACCTCGACAAGGGACAGTTCGGCGACTCGGTGGGGGCCAAGCTCGGCTTCATCTGGAAGCCCAAGTCGCCCGGCCCCGACAAGAACATCAAGTTCAACGTCAAGACGCCGCGTGACGCCTCGGTCGAGTTGCGCAAGCAGTTCACCGCGGTCATTCCGCAGTTCACCCCCTTCCTGCGCCTCAAGCTGATCGACGAGAACGGGGAGCGCGCCGCCACCACGCTCAACCGCTGGCTCGAGGAGTTCACCAACGTCAGCTCGCGCATCAAGAAGCGGAACATCGTCGAGTTCGCCGGCGTGCTCGAGGACCAGCTCAAGACCGCCCAGAAGCGCCTCAACGACGCCGAGACGTCGCTCGAGAACTTTCGCGTCAAGACGATCACCGAGCCCTCCGAAGTCGGCACGGCGATCTCGGCGGGCACGCAGGACACCAAGGACCCGACCTTCCGCGCCTTCTTCGACCAGAAGGTGCAGTACGAGAACATCCGACGTGACCGCGAGGCCCTCGAGAAGCTGATCGCCGACTCGCGCTCCGGCCCCAACCCGGGCGTGATCACCGCCGAGGCCCTCATCGGCCTCCCCGGCGTCGTCCAGGGGTCGCCCGCCCTCGGCGAGGCCCTCAAGGACGTCACCGAGAAGCAGGCCAAGCTGCGCGCCTTCCAGCAGGTCTACACCGACGACTACAAGGCGGTCACCGAGCTCAAGTCCGCCGTGCGCACCCTGCAGACCCAGACCATCCCGCAGGCCGCCCTCGCCATGCTCGATCAGTTGCGCCGCCAGGAAGAGGCGGTCGGCCAGCGCATCAACAGCGCCGGCGCCGAGATGCGCAAGATCCCGCAGCGCACGATCGAGGAGGGGCGCCTCCGCCGCGAGGTCGAGGTCGCGGGCATCCTCTACACCCAGCTCCTCGCCAAGTACAACGAGGCGCGGATGTCCACGGCCAACGCCGAAGCCGACGTGACCGTGCTCGACACCGCCATCGCCCCCCTCGACCCGACGCGCAACACCACGCCCGGGATCATCTTCGGCGGCATCCTCGCCGGCCTCGCCCTTGGCATCGCCGTCGCCTTCGTCCTCGACCGCCTCGACCGTCGCTTCCGCTACCCCGAGCAGGCCACCGACGAGCTCGGCCTCGAGATCGTGGGCTTCGTGCCAAGCCTCAAAGTCAACCGCCGCGGTGAGCGCGACCCGGTGGCCACCGCGCAGGTCGTCGAGGCGTTCCGTACGCTGCGGCTGTCCCTGCAGCACCTGAGCGTGCCGAACGGCCCGGTCGTCGTGACGATCACTTCGCCCATGAGCGGCGACGGCAAGTCGCTGATCGCGTCCAACCTCGCGGTGAGTTTCGCCGAGTCGGGAATGCGCACACTGCTCATCGACGGCGACGTGCGCCGCGGGGCCCTTCACTCCGCCTTCTCGGTGCCGCAGGTGCCCGGCGTCGTCGACGTGCTCGCCGGCCGCGCCACCCTGCTCGATGCGCTCCGTCCCGAGGTCCAGCCCAACCTGGCCCTCATTCCGTGCGGCACGCGCACCGCGCGGGCTCCGGAGCTGCTCAACTCGCCCCTCGACCAGATGTTCCGCGCCCTCCGGTCGCAGTACGACGTGATCGTCGTCGACTCGCCCCCACTCGGTGCGGGAGCCGACTCGCTGGCCCTGGCAATCGTCGCGGGCGCCACTTGCATCGTCCTGCGCGCCGGGGAGACCGACCGGAAGATGGCCGATGCGAAGCTGCGCGTGATGGACAAGCTCCCCGTTCGCGTGCTGGGGGCGATCCTCAATGACGTGACGCCGGACGGCGAGTACGCCTACTACTCGTACCTCTCCGAGTACTACCAGGAGGACCGCGAGCCCGAGGCCGAGCCGCCGCGCGAGATGACCGAGGAGATGCGGCTCTCCCGGTCGGGGATCGTGCGGCAGGACATCGAGGACTGACGCCCGGCGCGCTGCGGTTCGGCGACCCGTCCCGGATCGAGCACGGCGGGCTTCGCTGGCGCCTCTCGCGCTGGTGGTCGGCGCTGCTCCTCCCGCGACTCGCGTGGGCCGAGCGGCTCGGGCTCACCCTCACCGTGCACAACGGCTGGGGCTCCCCCGGCGACACGATCTCCACCGGCACCCTCGTGCGGCAGGTCCACGAGCGCTTTCCGCGCCTGCGCATCAACGTCGTCACGCGACACGCCGAGCTGCTCGCCCACGAGCCGGCGATCGCCACGCTGAACGCGCCCCCCACGGCGCTGCACCTCACCTTCTGGTACCCCGGGCTGCTGCGGCGAAAGGCGCGCACCGGGAGCGTGCTCGAGGAGTCGTCGGCGGCGCTGGGCGGGATGGCCCTCGAGTACCGGGCCCGCGTGACCCTCACCGATGCCGAGCGCGCCTGGGGCGAGGAACAGCTGGCCTTCCTCCCGGCCCCCCGCATCGCCTTCAACACGAAGAGCAAGGAAGTGGTCAAGGACTGGCCCGAGGAGCGCTGGGCTGCCACCCTGCGCGACCTCGCCGCGCAAGGCTGCTCCCTCGTCCACCTGGGCGACGACCGCGAGCCCGCCTTTCCCGGCGTCACGCGCCTCGCCGGGCGGCTGGACCTGCGCGAGTCGATGGCCGTGCTCGCCGCCGTGCAGCTCCACATGGGGCCGGATTCCTTCCTGATGCACGCCGCCAACGGCCTCGGCGTCCGCTCGGTGATCGTCTTCGGCGGCTCCCGCCCCGCCGCCTGCCTCGGCTACCCCGGCAACGAGAACCTCGACGTGGAGATCGACTGCGGTCCCTGCTGGCTGCACAGCTCCAAGGGCGAGCAGTGCCCGCGCGGCCTGGCCTGCCTGCAAATGATCACCCCGGCGCAGGTCGTGGCGGCGGCGGGCCGCCTGCTCGCGCGCACGACGGCGTGAAAAACCCGCGCCGGCTCGAGGCCGGCGCGGGCGGGACAGGCGCCTGGTGCCGTGCGGCTACTGCAGGTACTTGACCGGCAGGTCGCTGAAGGCGTTCACCTGGGTCGGGGCGCCCTCGCCGGTGCGTGCGTACGCGAGCGCCTTGGTCGCGCGCACGAGGAGCTCGTCCACGTCGATCGCCGAGTCCTGCAGGTTGGGCACGGCGCAGTAGCCGGCACGGATCGAGATCGGCCGGGTGACGCCGCCGAGGCTCACCGGCGACGACTCCACGGCGACCTTGAGGCGGTCGAGCAGGCGCAGCACGCCGTCGACTTCGGTGGCGGGGGCCACGATCGCGAACTCCGACTGCCCCACCCGTCCGATCGCGTCCGAGAGGCGGCTGCAGCGGCGGAGGATTTCGGCGAGGTGGTCGACCACGATCCCCATGAACTCGTCCGACGACTCGGAGGGAACGACCGCGGGCGACTGCGCGGCAACCGCCACGGCCGCCATCGGGCCGCGGCGGCGGACCGCCTCGGCACCCATCTCGCGGGCCCGCCGGGCGAGGCCACGGGGGCTGTACAGCCCCGTCGCCGCGTCCACCATGCTCTCCTCGCGCACGCGGTCGATCTCGCGCTTGGCGCGCACGTAGTTCTCGAGGCGCAGCAGGAGGAGCTCGGCGTCGAGGGGCTGGCCCCACACCTCCCAGGCGCCGGCACGATGCGCGGCCAGCCGCTCGCTGCGCGACTCGAGGCGCGTGGTCGCGACCACGATCGGGATGCTCGGCCCGACTTGCGGGTCGATGCGCAGGGCCTCGCAGATCTCCACCGACGTCATGTCATGCATCGACGACTCGATGATGATCACGTCGGGCTGGATCACTCGGGCGAGTTCGAGTGTCTGCTGCCCGCTGAACGATCGGAGGACCGCGTAGCCTTCGGGACCGAGAATGCTCTCGATCGAGCGGAGCGACCATTCCTGGTTGTCCGCGACGAGCACCACGGGTGGGCGGAGCGATCTGCTGTCGGTCATTTCGTCGCCAGGGCCGCGCGTCGCGAAGAAGGGAAATGGGGACTGAATCGACCTGCCGGGACAGGACGAGCAATTCCCGATTGTGATACACTCGTGACGCAAGGTTCATGCAGCGGCGGCGACATTGCACAACTCTTTACTGCGCAAGCGGATGACCAGAAAGGCTGCCTGGCGTCGGCGCAGGGATGCTGTGGGAGCTCCACAGATGATTGCGGCACGCGTCCCACGGTTTTTCGCCGATTTGTGACTCGTGTCACGATACTGTACACCTGTTTGCGGTCCCGCTTTCTCACCGAGCATCGAGCGAGTTCTGCGAAAACACATGTCTTGGAGCATGTGCCGCTGATCGCCCGACTGGCCATAGCAGGCGATGTTCTTGGTACCTGCCGATGACGGTCGCCGCCTTCGACCCCAAACTGTTGCAATCATGCAACGTCGCTACAGCGGCGCCAAGCACGGCGCATTCGCAGTAAAGTCCCAAACCGTTACTTGCCAACTACTTGGCCGCTGGACAGGTTTTGTTCCCCGTTGAGCACACGAGGTGCATGGATAGTGGGCGTAGCTGGTGCGCTCCGACGAACCTCGCAACCGGGACATCCACGAGCATGGATCGAGCCATCGACGCCACGAGTTCAGCCCAGCTGGGCGCAGTGCAGAGCCGCCGCGCTGTCGCGCTCGGCGGCCCCGCCGATGTGGCCAGCGGACTGGAGTTCGTGCGCGAGAGCTCGACCACGGGCAGCCGGCGGAGCGGGGGGTTCGAGCCGCGGGCGCGCTCCGAGGTGGTCGACCGTGGGGTGAACCTCACCCTCGCCTCGGTCGCCACGCTCCTCGTCGCGCCGGTCATGCTGATGGTTGCACTCGCGGTGATGCTGACGTCGCCCGGGCCCGTGATGTACACGCAAACGCGCGTCGGCCGCGACCGCCGGCGTCCAGGCGGAAGGCCCGGGAGCGACCGGCGCCGGGCGAACTCGGGCGGCGAGTTGTTCACGATCTTCAAGTTCCGCTCGATGCGCACCGACGCCGAAACGGGGGGCACAGCGGTCTGGGCGGTTCAGAATGACCCCCGCGTGACGCCGATCGGCAACTTCCTGCGCCGCTCGCGCCTCGACGAGCTGCCGCAGCTGCTCAACGTGATCAAGGGCGACATGAACATCGTCGGCCCGCGCCCGGAGCGTCCGCAGATCTTCAACGAGCTGGCGGGCCAGATTCCCGAGTACTCGCTGCGGGCCCTCGCCAAGCCCGGAATCACGGGGCTGGCGCAGATCAACCACACGTACGACACCTGCATCGAGAGCGTGCGCGTGAAGGTCCGCTACGACCTCGAGTACCTGCAGTCGGCGTCGGTCTGGACGGACCTGCGGATCATGGCGATGACGATTCCCGTGATGCTGCTGCGCAAGGGCGGCTGGTAGGGGCGGTCGCGGCGGTTCGTTGCCCGGGTCGTGGCAGCCGTTACCTTCCCGATCGCATGTCGTCGCGCAAGATCCGGATCGCGTTCTGCCTCGACAACCTTGAGGTCGGTGGGACCGAGACGAACGCCGTCCGGACCGCCGAGCGCCTGGACAAGTCGCGGTTCGACGCGTTGCTCTGCTCCCTCCGGCCGTCGGGGCCGCTGAGGGCGCGATTCGAGGCGGCCGGGGTGCCGGTGCATCCTTTTCACCTGCGGGGCCTCGTCTCGGTGAGCGCCCTCACCGAGGGGCGCCGGCTGGCACAGTTGCTCCGTCACGAGGGTATCTCCATCGTGCATGCGCACGACCGCTACAGCAACGTGTTTGCGGCCCCCTGGGCCGCCGGGGCGGGGGCCGCGCTGGTGACCAGCAAGCGCTGGGGCGCCAGCACGCGCGCGCACGCCCTGCTCAACCGGCTGGCCTGGCGCCGCTCCGACCGGGTGCTCGCCAACAGCGCCGCTGTGGCCCGGTCGCTCGTCTCGGAGGACAATGTCCCGGCGGGCAAGGTGGTGACGATCCCGAACTTCCTCGACGACGAAGATTTCGCGGTTCCCGCCGCGGCCGGGCGCGAGGCCGGGCGCAAGGCGCTGGGGATCCCCGCCGATGCTCTGGTGGTGGGCATCGTCGCCAACCTCCGGCCGATCAAGGACCAGGCCATCCTTGTGCGCGCCATCGCGCAGCTCGCACCGTCGCACCCGGGGCTGGTGCTCGTGATGGTGGGGGAGGGGGAGTCGCGGGCGCCGTTGGCCGCCCTCGCCGCCGAGGTCGGGATCGCGGACAGGGTGGTGATGACCGGCGCCCGCCCCGATGGCCGACGCCTGCACGCCCTGTTCGATGTCGGCGTGCTGTGTTCGCGGTCGGAGGGCTTCCCCAACACGGTGATCGAGGCGATGGCGGCCGGGCGCCCCGTGGTCGGCACGAACGTGGGGGGAATCCCGGACGCCATCGTGCCCGGCGAAACGGGGCTGCTGGTGCCCGTGGGCGACGCGCCGGCGCTGGCGTCGGCGATCGGTGCGCTGCTGGCCGCGCCGGGGCTGCGCGCGACGATGGGCGCTGCGGGGCAGGCCCGGGCACGGGCGCAGTATGCCGCGGCCTCGGTGCTCGGGCGGTTGCACGAGCTGTACGAGCGGCTCGCGGCCGCGCGGGCGCGGGCGGTGGCCTGAGATGACGACCCCCGGCTGGCGCAGCGCCCGCGGCCGCAGCAGCGGCTGGGCCGTGCCCGTGCCGCTGCGGCCGGTGCCCGCCGGGGCGCAGGAGGCGACGGCTCCGCGCGGCTGGATCCCCGTCTCGAGCGGCCCGATGCTCGACGAAAGCTGGTGGGGGAACCCCTGGACGGGGATGCCCTGGACGCTGTCGATGATCGCGTTCATGGCGTACACGATGGTGATCGTGACGTACGCCCTGAAGATCGGCACCGAGTCGATGGTGGTCGCGCTCCTCTCGCTGCCGCTGCTCAACATCCGGTTTCGGTTCCCGGTCTGGCTGGTCTTCCTCTCGCTGTGGGTGCTGTGGTGCTTCGCCGGCTACCCCACGAGCATGAACCCGGAGATCGTCTGGGACCGGTGCCTCGACCTCGGCAAGCTCGTGCTGATCGCGTTCGTGGCGGTGAACGTGCTCACCGGGCACCGGGAGTTGCGCTGGTACACCTTCTTCTTCCTTGCCTGCTTCGCGCTGTATCCGCTGCGCGGCGAGTTGTTCAACTACTTCTTCTACCACGCCAGCACCTTCGGTCGCGCGTCGTGGAACTACATCTATGCCAACGCCAACGACCAGGCGGCGTTCACGCTGCTCCCCCTGTCGCTCACGCTCGGCCTCCTGATCCGCGAGCAGGACAAGAAGTGGCGGTTGGCGAACAAGGTGGGAGTGGTCCTTCTGCCGCTGGCGATCCTCATGACGCAGTCCCGCGCCGGGATCCTCGGCATGGTGGTGTTCCTCGCGCTCGCGCTGGGCAAGAAGTTCCAGCGCATCCGCACCGTGCTGTCGGTGGTTGGCGTGGCCCTGCTGGTGCTGATCATCGCTCCCTCGGGCGTGCTGGACCGCATGGAGGGGCTCAAGAACGTGACGAACACCGAGGAGCTCGGCACGGTGGACGCCGAGGGCTCGGCCAAGCAGCGCTACGAGATCTGGAAGGTCGCCGCCTTCATCACCGCCAACCACCCGGTGACCGGCGTCGGCGCGGGCACCTACAAGCTGAACCACGAGTTCTTCGCGTCGTTGCCGATCTTCGACCGGATCGCGAAGGGCAAGCGCGACACGCACTCCACCTTCCTGAACGTGGCCGCGGAGACGGGGCTGGTGGGTCTGGTGCTCTGGCTGCTGGCGGCGACCAGCGCGCTCTGGGAGGCCGATCGCGTGCGGCGGCGCTGCAAGCCCGTCGTGCCCAAGGCGGCGGACCAGCTGTGGTACATCGAGGCCGCGTTCATCGGCTATCTCGTCTGCGCGATCTGGGGAACGTACGCGCACCTCCCGTTCACCGTCCTCCACCTCGCCTTCATGTCGTCATACGCGTTCGCGGTGAACAAGGAGTACGAGCAGGCGGTCGCGCTCGGCGTGCAGCCGGCCGTCGCGTAGCGCCATGTGCGGCATCGCGGGAATCGCCGGCGCGGCCCTCGTTGCGTCGCAGGGGGGCGAGCGGGCGGTCCGCGGCATGTGCGACCGGATCCGACACCGCGGCCCCGACGACGACGGCTACTTCACCGGAGCGGCCGTCGCGCTCGGCATGCGCCGGCTGAGCATCATCGACGTGGCCGGCGGCAAGCAGCCGATCGCCAACGAGGACGGCGACGTCACCATCGTGTTCAACGGCGAGATCTACAATCACCGCACCCTGCGCGAGGGATTACTCAGGCGCGGCCATCAGTACCGCACGCGCTCCGACACGGAGACCATCGTCCACGCGTACGAGGAGCGCGGCGACGACGTGGTGCACGAGCTTCGCGGCATGTTCGCGTTCGCGATCTGGGACGATCGGCAGCAGCGCCTGCTCGTGGCGCGGGATCGGCTCGGGATCAAGCCGCTCTACTACTGGGAGACCGCCGCCGGCCTGGCGTTCGGGTCGGAGCTGCAGTGCATCAGCGGACTCGCGGGCTTTCGGCGCGACATCGACCCGCGAGCGATCGCCTGGTTCCTGTCGCTGGGCTACGTACCGGACCCGCTTTGCGTCCACTCGGGGGTGAAGAAGCTCCCCCCTGGGCACCGCCTGAGCTGGACCCCGGCCGGCGGCGTGCGCGTGGAGCGCTACTGGACACCGGTGCGGGCCGAGCGGTCCGACCTCGACGCGCCGACGGCGATCGCGGAGCTCCAGCGCCTGATCACCGAGGCGGTCGACCTGCACCTCGAGTCGGACGTGCCGCTCGGCGCCTTCCTCTCGGGTGGCCTCGACTCGAGCACCGTGGTGGCGACGATGTGCAAGCTGGCGCGCGGGCGGGTGCGCACCTTCTCGATCGGCTTCGAGGAGGAGGCGTTCAACGAGGCGCCGCAGGCGGCCGCGGTCGCCAAGGCGCTCGGCACCGAGCACACCGAGCTGATCGTCCGGCCCGAGGCCGACCAACTCGTGGATGGCATCGTGACGGCCTTCGACGAGCCATTCGCCGACAGCTCGGCGCTGCCGACCTACCTCGTCTCGAAGCTGGCTCGCGAATCGGTGACGGTGACGCTGTCCGGCGACGGGGGCGACGAGCTGTTCGGGGGCTACACCCGCTATCGCTCGGTGCTGGACCGCGCCGCGCTGCCCGCCTTCCTTCGCGCCCCGCTGCGCGCCCTCGCGGGCCTGCTGCCCCACGGCGTGTACGGCCGAAACCGGCTGATCGACCTCGCGCGGACCCGGCCCGGACAGTACGCAGCGACGGTCGCCATTCCGGCGTCGAGCGCCGAGGGCGGGGTGATGTCGCGGTCGCTCGGAGCCGTGCTGCCTGGCATGGAGGCGCTGCTCGCGGCGCAGTTCGAGGAGGCTTCCTCGCGCGACTTCGTGACGCAGATGACGCTCGTCGACATGCTCACGTACCTCCCCGGCGACATTCTCACGAAGGTGGACCGCATGAGCATGGCGGTGTCGCTCGAGGCGCGGGTGCCGCTGCTGGACCACGTGCTGGTCGAGTTCGCCGTGTCGCTGCCCAGCCGGCTCAAGGTGCGGGACGGCGAGGGGAAGTGGCTGCTGCGGCGCGCCGCCGAAGGACTCGTGCCCGCTGAGGCCCTCGAGAAGTCCAAGAAGGGGTTCAGCGTACCTCTCGGGACATGGTTTCGCGGGCCGCTGCGGCACCGGGTGGAGTCGCTCCTGGCGCCGGGCAACCGGCTGGGCGCCTGGGTCGATGCCGCCGCGGTTGCACGCGTCACACGGGAGCACGGCGCCGGGCGGCGCGATCACAGTGCCGTCATCTGGCGGCTGATGGTGCTGGATCGGTGGCTTTCGTCACACGGCTAGCGTGACCGGTTCGGCACGTCCCGGAGGTTTGTGCCTTGTGGTGGGTTGGGACGGTCGTAGGTTAGGGCGTGTTGTCCCGGTCGCCCTGCGGCGCCGGGTCGGTCGACGCCTGCCCGGGTCGGCCTTCCGCAAGAACCGGGGGGTCCCGATGTCGATGTCTGGCGACGTGCGGCGTAGACGGCACGTTCTGTTCCTTGGCGTGCTGACGCTGTGTGCAGTTGGCGGGTGCAGCGGTGCCGCGGACGGCGCCAAGCCGCCGGCCTTGCCGACCTCGATTCTGATCTCGCCGGCGACGCCGTCGGTGGCTGTCGGGAGTTCGGTCGTGATGTCCGCGACGCCGAAGGACGCCAGCGGCAACATCGTGTCGGTGGCGGTCACCTGGACGAGCAGCAACACGGCGGTCGCCACGATCGACCCGACCACGGGCAACCTGACGGGCGTGTCCGCGGGGACCACGACGATCACCGCAACGATCGCCGCCATTTCGCTCACGAGCAGCGTGACCGCGACGATCACGCCGTCGCCGCTCGCGACAATCACGATCAACCAGTCCTCGCCTGCGGTCCAGACCGGACGCTCGGTGGGCCTGACGGCCACGGCGCGGGACGCGCTCAACAACGTGGTGAGTGCGACGATTCGGTGGTCCACTGCGAATCCGGCTGTGGCCACGATCGACAGCGTCACCGGGGTTGCGGTCGGCGTCGCACCGGGCACGGTGACGATCACGGCCAGGTCAGGCGTGGTCACGGGCACGGTTATCCTCTCCGTTTCGGCCGCGACCGGCGTCGTGGCAGAGTTGCCACGCGTATTCGTGAACTCGGCGGTGCCGGCCGCCGCGGCCGGCGCGCGAACGATCTTCCCGACGACCAGCGTGCAGCTCCAGGCGGCGATCGACACGTCCAAGCCGGGGGACGTCATCCGGCTGACGTCCGGGGCGACCTACACTGGCAACTTCATCCTCAAGCGCAAGACCGGCGGGACGGAGCCCATCATCATCCGCTCGGACGTGCCCGACGGCGTTATGCCGGTCGAGGGATCGCGCATGAAGCCGACCTTCGCGCCGCTGCTCGCCAAGCTCTCCTCCGCCAACGGCCAGTCGACCTTGGCGACGGACAATCGAACGAACAATTGGCGCGTGATGTTCCTTGAGATCACTGCCGCGACACCAGCGGCGACGGGGCTGAATGCGATCGTCCGCGTGGGCGTCGCGACCAACACCTTCGCGGACTCCGTGCCGAACAACGTGATCTTCGACCGCGTGTACGTGCACGGCCGCAGCGACCTGCCGCTCCAGCGGTGCTTCCTGCTCTCAAGCGGCGCGACGGCGATTGTCGATTCCTACCTTGACGACTGCCATGTGCTCGGCGGTGACGCACAGGGCATCGTCGGCTGGAACGGCCCGGGGCCGTGGAAGTTCGTGAACAACTTCATCGCCGGCTCGGGGATGGGGATCATGATCGGCGGTGCCGACCCGGTGATTCCCAACAATACGCCGTCCGATATCGAGATTCGCGGCAACCACCTGTTCAAGCCGACGGCATGGCGCGGCCTGTGGTCGGTGAAGAACGTGCTTGAGCTCAAGATGGGCCGGCGCGTGCTGATCGAGGGCAACGTGCTCGAGAACTCCTGGCCGGATGCGCAGACGGGATTCGCGTTCAACTTCAAGACCGCGAACGAGACCGGCGGCTCGCCGTGGGTCATCACTGCCGACGTGACGGTGCGGTACAACCTCATCAAGAACACGGCGGGCGGTGTGACGTTGCTCGGCACGTCGCAAGGGAGTGGCGGATTCCCGGCCGACTCCACGATGCGGCGCGTCCTGATCTACGACAACGTCTTCCAGGACATTGGCGTGGTGACGCCGCCGGTGGGTGCCGATCGCTTCCTCCAGACGTTCTCCACCGCGAGCGTGCCGAACTCCGGAGCGGTGGATATCGGCATCGACCACAACACGTTTATCTCCACGAGCCTGATGACAGGCGGGGCGTGGGCGGTTGACGGCTCGGTCCCGGCCATCACCAATCTGTTCTTCACGAACAACATCCTGCTCCGCGGCGGCACCTATCTTATCAAGGGATCCGGGTCCGCCGAGGGGCTGGGCACGGTGACCACATGGATGAGCGGCACGATCTCGTTTCAGAAGAATGCACTGATAGGTGCTTCCCCAGCGGCCTACGGTGGGATCCTCACGGGCCAGCTCTTCCCGGCAGACATTCCGACGGTCGCATTCACCGACGTGGCGGCCAAGAACTACACGCTTACGGCTGGGAGCCCGTTGAAGAATGCGGGAACCGATGGACGGGACCTCGGTGCCGACATCGCCACGGTGAACCTGAAGACGGCTGGGGTCGTCAACCCGTAGCTTCGACGGCCGGACACCCGACGCGACGGGTCGGTCATGAGCGCGGCGGCCGCCCCCGCGCGCGTGTCGGCACTCGCTCGGCTACGATTCGTGCACGAACACGAACTCGTTGCATCCAACGGTGCCGCGGCTCGTCTTGAGCTTGACAAGGCGGAAGCCGCGCGCCGAGTAGAAGTCGAGGATCTCCTCCGGCATGGCCACCTCGAACGGATACCCGCCGATCCAGTCGATCCAGTCATGCATCAGGGACATGCCGCGCCGTCGCGAGTAGTCCGTCCAGGTCGCCACCGGATTGCGCAGGTGCACGATATCGGCGGCGGCCTGGCGGATGGCCCAATAGGGAATCACGGTCCCCTTCACCAGCCACCGTCCCAGGACGCCGGAGTTGTAGAGCGCCTTGATGCGGTGCCACCGCCTCGACCAGGCGCCCTGGTCGTTGTAGATCGCGATGAACAGCCGGCCGCCAGGCTTCACGTTTCTCGCGATCAGGTCGAGGCCGTCCCACATTGCGCCGGTGTGGTGGATGACCCCCCAGCTGTACACCACGTCGAAGGCGCCGAGACCCTGCAAGTACGCGGGATCGAGGACGCTCCCCGCCTCGACTCGCCACCGCGGGTCATCGAAGTAGTAGCGGCGGCGGAGCTCGGCGGTGCAACCCACACTCGACGGGTCGTAGTCGAACGAGACCACATCGGCGCCGAGCCGGCGGGCGACCAGGCTCGAGAGACCGCTGCCGGAGCCGGCGTCGAGGAAGCGCTTGCCGGCGAGGTCGGCGAGGCCGAGCATTCGCACAAGCGAGGCCTGCGCGCTGGCGATGCGCTCGTCGTCGAGGACGCGCAGGAAACTCGCCCAGTTCTTGCCGAACTCGAACCGCTCGCCGCGCGCGACCTCGGCGGCATGGGCAGCGGACGCAGCGGCAGGCAGCGCTGACGGCGACTCGGGCATGGCGGTAGGGGGGAAGCGAGTGCGGGCGCACCAGCGATGCCGCGAAAGCTATGCCCCGTACGCGTCGGCTACCACCCGGGGCGCAGCGCGACGCCGACGTGGCGGCGCACCAGAAGGAACACAATCAGGGCGCGGAGGGCGACGGCCGCGACCGTCGCCTCGGCCGTGCCAATCATGCCGAAGACCGGCGTCCACCAGAGGGTGAGGCCGAGGTTGAGCAGGGCGGATCCCATGATGTAGGGGGCCGCCAGCTGCTGCTTGCCGGTCATCGCGAGCACGACGCCCCCGAGGCTGCCGATCCCCGCCGCGATCAACTGGCTGAGGCCGAGGCGCCACAGCACGGGGTAGGCGATCACGAAGGAGTCGCCGTAGATGTGAAGGAGCGGACGTCCCGCAAACACGAGCAGGAGCAGGATCGGCGCCGCGATCGCGAGATTGAGCAGGGAAACCCGCTGGATGACGTGGCGCAGGCCAACGGGGTCCCCGGCCGCGTAGCGGGAAGCGATTCGCGCGGCGGCGACGTCGCCGCTGATGCTGGCGACCATTCCGACGAGGGTCGCGAGTTGGCTGGCGGCGGAGTACCAGCCGGCCTTCGTGGTGTCGCGGAGGAGGCCGACCACCACGACGTCGGACTGCTGCGAGATGATGAGCTGGAAGGAGGAGATCGCGAACAGGGTCAGTGCCGTCCGGCTCCAGTTGCCCATGTCGTACGCCGGCTCGGCCTGCTTCACCTCGGGGGGCAGGACTCGCCGGAAGAGCACCACGCTCGCCGCGAGGGCCACCGCGGCGCCGACGCCGTTCGAAGCGACGGCCTCCCAGGCCGCGGCATCGCGTCCACCCGCAACGATCAGCGCAAAGAGCCCGAGGACGAGCAGCGGCCGGACGAGGTCGAAGGGAACGCGCGCCTCGAGGGGGCGGTCAAAGCCCTGGAGGAACTTGCCCTCCAGTTGCAGCAATGCCGCGACGGGCAGCACGAGCGCTGCCGCAAGGAACGCCCGTTGGAGGTCCGTCTCAAGAGCCCAGTGCCCGAGGGTCGTGACCAGACCGAGCAGTGCCAGCGTGACGAGCCAAGCGACAAGGATGACCGTCCTGCTGCGGCGCAGGAGGCCGCGAATCAGCCCCCACTCTCCGTGTGCCCGGTAGGTGCCGAGAAAGCGCAGGGAGACGATGCCGAGCTCGAACGACACCACCAGCAGCGCGATGTTCATCCAGCCCATCGCGTACGTGTAGCGCCCGTAGTCCACGGGCCCCAGTCGGCGCGCGAGGAACACATGCAGCCCGTAGGAGAGGATCGTCCCCGCCCCTGAGAGCACGAATGACCAGATCACGCCGCGCGTGAGCGAGTTCGCGGCGTCGATGGGGTTCAGCAGGCCGAGCAGGCGATCCGAGAGACTTTCGCCGGATGTGACGTCGTTCTGCATGACCCCGAAGAGGAGGGCTCGAACGGCGCCGCCATGAGGGCCGGCGTCGGTCCCCCGGTACGGGCGGGGGGCGGTTGGCGCCTCCTAGTATGCGTCCAGGTGCAGGGTAGATTCCAGTCGTGACCGAAAGAAATCCGGGCGTGCGCCGATGATGAAGGGGCTCAAGCGCGCCGCGCTCGCCGCGGCGCGCGCGGGCGGTGTCTTCGCGCTGGTCCGCGACAGCGCGTGGCGGCAACAGCGGCTCCTCGTGCTCTGCTACCATGGCACGTCGCTGCGCGACGAGCACCGCTGGAGCCCGACGCTGTACGTGCCACAGGAGCAGCTTCGCCGCCGGTTCATGGCGCTGCGCGACGGTGGCTATGCCGTCTTGCCGCTGGCTGAGGCGGCCGCGCGGCTGGCGGCGGGCACGCTGCCGCCACGCGCCGTCTCGATCACCTTCGACGACGGCACCCACGACTTCGCCGCGCGGGCGGTGCCGGTGATCCGGGAGTTCCAGCTGCCGGTCACGCTCTACCTGACCACGTTCTACTGCAACTACCAGCGGCCGGTCTTCGACCCGATGTGCGCCTATCTGCTCTGGCGCGGTGACGGAAGGACGATCGACCTCGAGGGGATCCTGCCCGAGGGTGGGGAAGTGCGCCTGCGCGGCGACGTGGCGCGCCGGGCGGTGTCCGAGCGCCTCTTCGTGCACACGCGCGAGGCCCGGCTTGCCGCCGATGCGAAGGACGCGCTGGCCCGGACGATCGCCGAGCGCGTCGGCGTGGACTACGACGAGATCCTGCGGGAGCGGCTGATCCACATCATGGACGCCGACGAGGTGCGGGCGCTGCCGCACGACCTCGTGGACGTGCAGCTGCACACGCATCGCCACCGCACGCCGCGCGACGAGGCGTTGTTTCGGCGCGAGATCGAGGACAACCGCCGCGAGATCGCGCGACTCCTTCCCGCGGCGCCGACGGCGACGCACTTCTGCTATCCGAGCGGCTTCCACCGCCCGGAGTTCCTTCCCTGGCTCCGCGACCTGGGCGTCGTCACCGCGACGACCTGCGAGACGGGGTTGGCGGAGCGCGGCCGGGACCCGCTCGCGATGCCTCGGTTCATCGACACCTGCCACCTGAACGACGACGAGTTCGCGGGATGGCTCACGGGGGTGAGCGCCTGGCTCCCGCGACGCAGCGAGGCGATGTCGATCGCGCACCAGGTCGCCCTCCGTGACGACGTGCGGCCGCCGCCGATGCCGGAACGACTGCCCAGCATCGGGGTCGTCATGCCGTGCTACAACGGCGCGCCGTACCTCGAGCGAGCGATCGCGTCGGTGCGAGCGCAGACCGTGCCCGTCTCCCGCATCGTGGTCGTGGACGACGCCTCGACGGACGACTCGGTGCGGCTCGCGACGTCGCTCGGCGTCGAGGTGCTGACGGTCCCCGCGAACCGCGGCCCTTCGGCGGCGCGCAACCGCGGGATCGCCGCCCTCGACACCGAGCTGGTGGCCTTTCTCGACACCGATGACTTCTGGCGCCCCGACCACCTCGAGACGCTGGTACCGCTGATGCCCGACGGGGTGGCCGTGGCGTTCAGCGACGCCGTGCGCACCGATGGCACCGCGGCGCCGCAACGTGCCGGGCTCGTGCCCGGGCAGCCCCTGGACCTGCTCCCCGTGCTGCTGCTCGAGAGCCCGGTGCCGCAGTCCGGTTCGCTCGTACGGCGGGAGGTGCTGGACGATGTGGGAGGCTACGACGAGGCGTATCGCCTGTCGGAGGACTTCGAGCTCTGGCTGCGCATCGCCAGCCGCCATCGCCTCGTGTATTCCGGGCGGCCTACGTGCATACGCCGGGTACACGCTGGCCAGGCCAGCCGTGACCGCCGAGCGATGATTCGCGGCGGCTGGGCGGCGCGCCGAAAGCTCTGGCGCGCGGTGGCCAACAGCGCAACGCCCGCGCGCGGCGTCGATCCCCAGGCGAGCCGCGCCGCGATGACGGCGGCGTGGGAAGGGAGCATGCGCGCAGCGATCTACCTGCGCGATCGCACCCTGGCGCGCGAGCTCCTGGGGTACCGGGCCGAGTTGTCGATTTCCGACGCGGCGTGGCGCCGCTGGTGGTGGCAGGTTGAGGTTTTCTGGCAGCCCCGGCGGGTGATCTCGGCACTCTGGCGCCGCATGCAGCCGGCCTCGGCGACGGACGAGTTGGCCCGCCTTCCGTCCTGAGGCGGGCGATGGATTTGGGATGCCGTCAGCCCACCACGCGCTCGTAAACGCCGAGCAGCACCCGCTCCTCGCTGGCCCAGTTGTAGCGCTGCTCGGCGGCGGCCCTGCCACGCGCGCCCATTGCCTCGGCCTCGGCGGGATGCTCGAGGAGCTGGCGCACGGCGGCGGCGAGCTCGCCGGCGTCGGCACCGGTGACCACGATGCCGCAGCCGGCCTCCTCGATCAGCTGGCGCCAGAACGGGATGTCCGTCGAGACGACCGGGAGGCCGACCGCCATGTACTCGAACAGCTTGTTGGTGGCGAGGTCGAGGAAGTCGGCGCGCGGCTGGTTGAGGCAGAGAGCCACCCGTGCCTCGCCGAGGAGCTCGCGCACCCGGGCCATCGGCACGATCCCCTCGTAGCGCATCAGGTCCCAGCCGGGGAGCGCCTTGAGCTCGTCCGGGTACTGCGGCGTGTTCGGCCGGCCGACGACGACGGTGCGGAACCCCGGGAGGTCGCGCAGCGCGTCGTTGATGGCGCACATCTCGGTGGCGCAGCGGATCGGCGTCAGTCCCCCGGTGAACAGGGCGATCGGCTCGCGCGCGGCGTAGGGCGGGCCGGCGACCCCCTGCTGCAGCTCGGCCACCCGGGCGTAGTTGCGCACGACCGCCGTGGTCGCCGCCGGGAACCTGGCCCCGATCACCCCTGTCGCCGTGACCACCGCGTCGAACCACCGGCCGGCGAGCCACTCGGCAGCGGCGACGGAGCCCGACAGGACGTGCCGGATCCAGACCGGGAGGTACGGCTTCTCGAGGAAGACGTCGGCCGGGTAGTTCTCGTGCACGTCGTAGATGACCTTCTTGCCGGCGAGCTTGAGCAGGTAGCCGGCCAGGATCAGCTCCACGTCGTGGAAGTGGTAGACGTCGCCGTTGGCGCGAAAGGCGGCGCGGATGACCGCCGGCAGCACGCGGGTCAGCCGCTCGACGCGGGTGCGGGCCTTCGGGATGCCGACCACCGTCACGCCGTCGCGCTGCTCGGTCCTGTCGTGCGCGGTGATGTACGTGACCTCGTACCCGGCCCGCGCGAGCGAGCGGCAGTGCTTGTCGAATACCCGGACGTCGAAGGGCGGGTGCACCGTGGCCAGCTGGACGACCCGCACCCGCCGCGCCTTCGGGGCGCCCTCACTCATAGCGCACGGAGTGCTGGCGGGTCCACGCGACGAGGTTGATCCAGCGCCAGACCCCGCCGCCGTAGGCGCGGGTGCCGTTGCGGATCGCCTGCCACTCGCGCTGCATGGCGCCGTGGTCGAGGGCCGGAATGGCGCGCGCGGTGTCGTCGGCGAGGAGGGCGTCCACCCACGGGGCCACCGTCGCGATCCAGTCGGGCTCGGCGGTGGCGAAGCCGATCTTGTCCTGGCGGTCGAGCACCGCATCGGGGACGATGCCGCGCATCGCCTCGCGGAAGACGTGCTTGGTCGTGCCGTCCGGCCCGATGATGTATGGCTCGGGGAGGGAGAGGGCGAAGTCGGCAAGGCGGGTGGTGAGGAAGGGGACGCGGCTCTCCACCGACCACGCCATCGAGTTCCGGTCCTCGTAGCGAAGCAGGTTGGCGAGCCCCGGGCCGCCGAGGGTCTTCTGCAGCGACTCGAGGAGGATGTCGGCGGCCCCGGCCGTGCGCAGCGAGTCGATGCGCGCCCCGTGCGCGTCGAGCCAGGTGCCGTTCACCCACGCCGGCACGAGCTCCCGGCCGACGGCGCGGCGCGCGAGGGCCGAGGCGCCCGGCGGCAGCAGGTAGTCCATCGCGACCTGCAGTGTGCGGAAGGCGGGAATGCGGCGCGTGGCGCTCGAGCGCCGCAGCAGCATCGCGGCCGCGCCCAGCCGGCCGGCGCGGAGCAGCGACGCCACCCGGGCCCCGAGGTAGAACTCGTAGCCGCCGAGCATCTCGTCGGCCCCCTGCCCGTCGAGCACGACCTTCACGCCGGCGTGGCCGATCTCGCGCATCACGCGGTACTGGGCGTAGATGCTCGAGCTGATGAACGGCTCGTCCTGCACGGCGACGAGCCGGTCGAGGTCGGCCGCCATCTCCTGCGCCGTGGGACGCACCTTGGTCATGCGGGCATGCGCGGCCCCGCCCACGAGGTCGATCCACCGCTCCTCGGAGAGGGCGGCGCTGTCGGCGATGTGGCTGAAGGTGCGGAGGTCGAGGGCGCTGCCGCAGACCTCGCGCATCGCCATCACGATCGCCGACGAGTCGATCCCCCCCGACAGGCAGCAGGCCACGGGGACGTCGGCGCGCAGGTGGAGGCGCACGCTGTCGACGAAGAGGTCGCGGAACTCGCGGGCGGCGTCGGGGAAGGCGAGGGGCGACCGCGGCCGGCGGCTCGGCTGCCAGTAGGCGCGCGGCGCGACGATCGTGGGCGCGGCGAGGTCGAGGTCCACCACGTGGCCGGCGGCCAGCTGGCGCACGTCGGCAAGGAGGGTGGCGTCGCCGTAGTCGGTGACGCCGAACCGCAGGTACGTCGCGAGGCGCTGCGGGTCCACGCGCCGGCCGACGCCGGGGAGCGGGAGGAGGGGCTTGAGCTCGGACGCGAAGGCCAGCGCCCCCGGCGTGGTGGCGTAGTAGAGCGGCTTGATGCCGAACGGGTCGCGCGAGAGGGTGACGCGCCGCCGCGTCGTGTCGAGGATCGCGCAGGCCCACATCCCGGTGAGGCGGTTCCAGGCCTCGTGGCCCCACCGGGCGAAGGCGTGCAGCAGCACCTCGGTGTCCGACTGCGAGGTGAACGCGACGCCTTCGCGCTCGAGCTCGACGCGCAACTCGCGATAGTTGTAGATCTCGCCATTGAAGACGATGTGCCAGCGTCCGTCGGGGGTCGAGAGGGGCTGCCAGCCGGTCTCCGACAGGTCGATGATCGACAGCCGCCGGTGGAGGAGGATCACGTCGGCGTCGGGGGGGGCGGCGATGTCGCGCCCGGTCCACGCGGTGCCCTCGCGATAGACGAGGAGGCCGTGATCGTCGGGACCCCGGTGGCGGATGGCGGCGAGCATCGCCGTCGCCGTGTTCGAGGTCGCGCCCGTCCAGCGGCCGACGATGCCCGCAATGCCGCACATCCGCTAAACTTTAGTGGCGCGCACGGGGCCGTGCCACGCGCGCCGCCGGCCGTCGCCCGGCGCCTTCTCCCCCCGCGCGAGCGCCATGCCGACCCGCCCAGAGGCCCTTGCATGAAGATCGTCTCGATCATCGGCGCCCGCCCGCAGTTCGTGAAGGCCGGCCCGGTCAGCGCGGCGCTCCGGCAGCGTCACGCCGAGGTGCTGGTGCACACCGGCCAGCACTACGACGACAACATGTCCGCCGTCTTCTTCGACGAACTCGGCATCCCGGCTCCCGACCACTACCTCGGCATCGGGGGCGGCCACCACGGCGCCATGACGGGCCGGATGCTCGGCGCGATCGAGCAGGTGCTGCTCGCCGAGCAGCCCGGCCGGGTGCTCGTGTACGGCGACACCAACTCGACCCTCGCGGGGGCGCTGGCGGCGTCGAAGCTCCACATCCCGGTGGCGCACGTGGAGGCGGGGCTGCGGTCGTTCAACCGCGCCATGCCCGAGGAGATCAACCGCGTGGTGGCCGACCACCTCTCCGACCTGCTGCTCGTGCCGAGCGAGACGGCGGTGCGCAACCTCGCCGCCGAGGGGATCACGCGCGGGGTGCACGTGGTGGGGGACGTGATGTCCGACTCGCTCCTTGCCGCCGACGTGCGGGCGCGGGCCAGGTCCACGGTGCTCGACCGGCTCGGGCTCGCGGAAAGGGGGTTCCTCCTCGTGACGGTGCACCGCGCCGAGAACACCGACGACCCGCTGCGGCTGGGGGCGATCCTCGCGGCGCTCGGCGACGCCGGCACGACGGTGGTCTTCCCGGTGCACCCGCGCACGCGCGGGGTGATGGCGAAGCTCGGCCTCGCCTTCGCGCCCAACGTGATGCCGATCGACCCGGTCGGGTACCTCGACATGGTGCGGCTCGAGGGGGCCGCGCGCATGATCCTCACCGACTCGGGCGGTGTGCAGAAGGAGGCCTACTGGCTGGGCGTGCCGTGCGTGACGATGCGCGACGAGACCGAATGGGTGGAGACGGTCGAGGCGGGGTGGAACCTGCTGGTCGGCGCCAATCGCGAGCGGATCGCGCACGCCTCGCGGCACTTCGCGCCGCCGGCGGCGCGTCCCTTCCTGTACGGCGACGGGCAGGTCGCCGGCCGCATCGTCACGACCATCGAGGGGTGACGGCCCGGTGAAGGGGGTGATTCGCGCCGCCGGGATCGCCGGGCGCGCCCTGTGGAGCGAGGTGGCCGGCTTCCGGTTCGACTTTCCGGCACGGCCCGTGCCCGAGGCGGCGCTGCCGGGGGCGCTCCGGTACCACCTCGACGCCCCCGACCTGTTTCACGGGGCGATGCTGCTCGACGGCGACGGCGTGCCGTACCACGAGTCGCGCACGTTTCGCTCGTACAATCCCGCCTACGTGGCGCTCTACGGCCTGCGCGCCCTCGACGCCTTTGCCCGCGGGACTGACCCCAACGGCCGGCGCCGCTTCGAGCAGCAGGTGGCGTGGCTGCGGTCGCACGCGGTACCGGGCGCCGCCGGGGGAGCCGTGTGGCCGTACGACTTCGAGTGGCGCGAGCACGACTGCGTGCTGCGCCCCCCCTGGATCTCGAGCATGGCGCAGGGGCTCGCGATCAGCGCCCTGGTGCGGGCCCACCGCGTGATGCAGGTGGCCGACGACCTCGCGCTCGCCCGCGCCGCCGCCGTGCCATTCGCGCACGACATCGCCGATGGCGGCGTGCGCGACCAGCTGTCGCGGGGGGCCACGTACGAGGAGTACGCCTCCCTTCCGGTCACGCGCGTGCTCGACGGGTTCCTCTTCTCGCTGCTCGGGCTGCACGACCTCGCCACCGAGACCGCCGACGCCGGCGTCCGTGCCCTGTTCGACGCCGGCTTGACGGGGCTCGCCGCCGAGCTGCCGCGCTGGGACGCGGGGAACTGGAGCTGGTACGGCCGGCGCCTCTACCTCGCCCCGCCGGCGTACCACGCGATCAACCGGGCGTTGCTCACGGCCGTCGCGCAGGTCGCGGCAGATCCCGCCCTGCTGGCGGTGGCGGAGCGCTGGAATCCGGTGCGACTGTCGGCCGCGGAGCGGGCCTCGGTGTACCTGCGCTTCGTGGCCGGCAAGCAATGGTCCCGAGTGCGCGACCGCGTGATCGTGTGGCCGGCCGTGCGTGCGCGCGAGGCGCGCGAGGGACGGTCGCCGGGCTGACGCGGTCCCCGGCCTGCGCGGTCTACGCCGGCGCCAGCTCCCGGTACAGCGCAACCCAGCGTTCGCGCACCGCCGGCCAGACGTACCTGGCCTGCGACTCCGCGTACGCCGCCGTCGACAGCCGGTGCGCCAGTCCCGGCTCGCGCACGAGCCGCAGGGCCGAGCGCCCGAGGGCCTCGTGGTCGCCCACCGGCACGAGGAGTCCCGTCACGCCGTCGGTGACGATGTACGGAATGCCGCCGGCGTCGGTCGAGGCGAGCGGGAGCCCCGCCGCGAAGGCCTCGATCACCGACCCCGGCATGTTGTCGATGTTCGGCGCGTTGAGGTACACGTCGGCCTGGTCGTAGAGGGCGGCCATCTCCGACATCGGCACGCGGCCGGCGAAGCGCACGTTGCGCAGCCCCAGTTCGGCCACCAGCCGCTCCAGCGCCGGGCGCTCGCTCCCGTCGCCGGCGAGGGTCAGCTCGGCGCCGGGGAGCTCGCGCTGCACCACCGCGAAGGCGCGCACCACGCAGGCCACGTTGTACAGCGGCTCGAAGTGGCGGTTGGCGAAGAAGCGCGTGCCCGGCACGGTGCGCTCGCGATGCCGGATCAGCGACGTGTCCACGAAGTTGTGGATCGCCTGTGCCGCGAAGCCGTGCCGCGCGAAGACGTCCACCAGGTACCCGCTCGGCGCGATCACCCGGTCGGCGAGGCGGATGCCCCAGCCGGCGCTGCGCCAGTTGCCGAGGTGATCGTCGCCCTCGCCGCTCCGGTAGTTGAGCACGACGCGTTTGCCGAACAGCTTCGCCACGAGCATCGCCGGCACCGGGGCCAGCAGGAACGACCAGTACGAGGCCGAAAAGGCGTGCACGACGTCGTACCGCGGCACGGTGCGCAGCAGCGACCACCAGTACGCCACCGACGTGACCACAGTTCGCACGTACTTGATGCGCTGCAGGGTGCCGAGCAGGCCGCCCAGCGGCGGGTTGACCGACAGCAGCGCGACCTCGAGCCCGGGCAACTCGGGGAGCCTCTCGGCGAGGCGCCGCGCCTGGATCGCCTGCCCGCCGAGCGGGGGCGGCGTGGGGGCGACGATGAGGACGCGCAGCGGCGGCGTCACGGGGCCGGTCGCCGCGCGTGCGGCTGCCAGATGTCCCACCGGCCGCGCACGGCGTTGGCGAGGGCCATGACCGTGGCCGCCTGCAGTGCGGCGAACTGCGTGAGGACGCCGCGCAGCCGCCGGGCGACGGGGTCGGGCGAGAGGGAGAGCCAGAGCGCCGCCACTCCCGCCACCGCGAGCTGTTTGCCGGACGGGGGCCAGTACCACGTGGCGCCGGCCCACGCCGCCCCGACGACGAGCGCCAGCAATGCGTAGGGCGTGGCGAGCCGGGCGAGCTTGTGGAGCATGAACTGGAGCCAGACCGGATTGCGCAGCGGCACGAGCAGGGCGGGACGCCAGGTGACGAGCTGGAAGTTGCCGGTCAGGGTGCGGACCTTGCGCCGGTACTCCTGCCGCGACTCCACCGTGCGCGTCTCGGTGGCGATGGCGGCGGGCTCGAACCCCACGCGGTGACCCGCCAGCACGAGCCGCATCGGCAGGTGCAGGTCGTCGAGGATCAGCCCCGGCGGCAGCGGTTCCCAGAGTGAGGCGCGCATGGCGTAGATCGCGCCGGAGACGCCGATGGTGGAGTGCACCAGCGCCTCGTGGCGCCGCAGGCGGCGCTCGTAGGCCCAGTAGGCGCGCGAGACGAGACCGGCGCGCCCGCGCGGAATCTCGAGTTGTCCCGACACGGCACCGAGCTGCGGGTCGCCGAGGGCGTTCACGAGGGCGGTGATCGCCCCGGGGACGAAGAGCTGGTGCGCGTCGCCGAAGACGAGCACCTCACCCGTGGCGGCGCGCACCCCGGCGTTGAGGTTGGCGCACTTGCCCCCGGGCGCATCCCCAGACACCACGCGCACCCGCGAGGCGAGGTCAGTCGGCGGCGTCCACGGGTACCCGGGTTCATGCGCCACCGCCACCTCGAGTGGGCCGGCGTAGTCGCTGGCCAGCCAGTTGCGGACCCGGGCCTCGATCACCGCCGCGTCCTCGCGGGCGGCGAGCACGGCCGTCACGCGCGGCAGCCGCGGCCAGTGGGCGGGCGGCGCCGGGCGGCGCAGCGCGGCGACGAGGGCGATCGCGAGGGGGTAGCCGATCCAGGTGAGCGCCAGCAGCGCGGCGCCCGCTGCGCCTAGCGCGAGCGCCATCGCCTACCGGCGCTGCTGCAGGAGGATCACCATGTTGACGATCTGGAAGCTGATCATCACGTACTGCAGGACCAGGGTCGCGCTCATCTGGCTGCGCTCGCCCATCATCAGCTGGTCGCCGCCGCGGAGTCCGAGCTGCTCGATGGTGACTCCCTCCTGCAGCGCGATGTCGACCGCCTGCCGGTTCCAGGTTTCCTCGGCGCCGCGGCGAATGCTGACGTTGTGCTGGTCGGCCATCGCCGACGGGCCGCCGGTCTTCATGATGGCCTCACTCAGCAGGATGTCGGCGGGGAACTCGAAGAAGCCGGTGCGCTGCAGCGAGCCGAACATGCCGAGCCGGACCACGGGAGTGGTCTGCACGGTGGCCCCGCGCACGAACCGCCCGATCTCGCGCCGCATGTGGGCGAGGAGCTCGGCGCGCAGGACGCCCCGCAGGGATATCTCGCCCATCTGCGGCAGGATCAGCACGCTCCCCGGGCGCACCGTCACGGTGTCCTCGGGCTTCACGTTCGGGTCGCCCGTGATGCGGAGCACGATCCGGTCGCCGGCCTGGAAGTCGCCCTGCGAGAGGCGGGTCCGGATCACCTGCGCGACGGCGAGCTTGTCCTTGCGCAGCTGCGACGGGGTCTGCGGCATCGCGGCGATCTGCTCGGCCTCGATCGCCTTCGCCTCGAGCTCGTCGCGGGTCGCCGTCGCCATCGTCCATTCTTCCTTGATGCGCGAGCCTTGGGCGCCGGCGGGGCCGGCGGGCGTCACGAGCGAGAGCAGGAGCGCGAGGGCGGGAAGGAGGACCTTGGCGTGGTTGGCGACGCGCGTCATGCGATCCGGGTTGGGGACCCGGGAAAGCTAGCCGGGCGCGCGAGGGCCGTCCAACGTGGCGAAGCGTCGCGGGCCGGCGGCGGCGCGCGAGTGCGTCCCTCGCAAACTCGCGGACCACCGGCGACCTTTGGGGGCATGTGCCGCCCCGAGGGGGAATGACCACGGACCGGACCTTCCTCTCGGGCGTCGCCTGGGTGGGCGGCCTGCGGCTGATGATGCAGGCGATCTCGTGGGCGAGCACGCTCGTGGTGGTGCGGTTCATCGCCCCGGCGGACTACGGGATCATGGGCATGGCGGGCGCGGTGCTGCTGGTGGCCGGGCTGCTGGCGGAGTTCGGGATCGCGGGTGCGGTGCTCACCACCGCCGACCTCTCGGAGGACGACGCGGCGCGGCTCAACGGCCTCGCGGTCGCGGTGGGACTCGCGGTCGCGCTGCTCGTGGCGGCCGCCGCCCCGCTGCTGGGACTCTTCTTTCGCGAGCCGCGCCTCGTGCCCGTGCTCTGGGCGCTGGCCGCCACCTTCGTGCTCGACGGCGTGCGCACGGTGCCGTCGGCGATGCTCCAGCGCCAGCTGCGATACAAGCGGTCGGCGGCGATCGAGAGCGCCCGCTCGCTCGCGATGACGGCCTCCGTGCTGTCGCTGGCGATCGCCGGGGCGGGGTATTGGGCGCTGGTCACCGGGGCGGTGCTTGGGGCGGTGGTGGCGACCGGGCTCGCGATCGCGCTCTCGCCGGTGCGGATCGCCGTGGGGTTCAGCGACCGGCTGCGCACGCCGCTCCGCACGGCGAAGGACTTCCTGATCGGCCGGCTCGCGTGGCAGGCGTACACCAACGGCGACGTGATCCTCGTGGGGCGCCTGCGCTCGGTGACGGACCTCGGCCAGTACACGCTGGCCTGGAACATCGCATCGCTGCCCGGCGAGAAGCTGACGAACCTGCTGACCGTGGTGTCGTCGAGCTTCTTCGCGTCGCTGCGGCACGACCTGCCGGCGATGCGGCGGTACCTGCTGCTGCTCACCGAGGGGATCGCGGTGCTCACGTGGCCGGTGCTGGCCGGGATCGCGCTCGTGGCGCCGGACGCGGTGCCGCTGCTGTGGGGGGAGCAATGGCGGCCGGCCGTGCGCCCCATGCAGTTGCTGGTGAGCTACGCCGCCCTGAGCTCGCTCGGCGTGCCGTTCGGCCAGGTGCTCGCCGCCACGGGGCAGGTGGCGCAGGGCCGCCGCAACGCGCTCTTCTCCTGCTCGTTGATGCTGCCGGCGTTCTACCTCGCCGCGAGCCAGTCGGGGATCGTGGCCGTGGCCGCCTGCTGGCTGCTGCTGTACCCACTGATCTACCTGCGCCCGTACCTGCTGGTGCGCGAGACCCTGTCGATCCCGGTGCGCGACTACGCGCGTGCGCTGGTGCCGGCGGCGTCGATCACCGCGGTGCTCGTGGGGACGGTGCTGGCGCTGCGCCTCATCGTCACCGGCCCGATGTCACCCCGCGCCCGATTCGCGCTGGAGGTCACGGCGGGCGCGCTGGCGGTGGGGGCGGCGCTGGGGCTCGGGTACCGTCACCGGCTGCTCCAGGTGGTGGCCACGGTGCGCGCGCCGCGCACGTAGGGAATGGCGCCCCGCCGGACACCGCGTCAGGGCGTTCGGATGCAACGCCGGCCACCACTCGCGCGTCATAGACTGCCTCCCGTGACTTCACTTGGGTCGGCCATGCGTTACACTTGTGGGGCGTGGAAAGCGCCGGCCGAGCGAGCCGGTATCTCTCGATCTGGCTTTGTCTTGCACCACACATCGATGGGCCTCTTGGGCGAGGATCGGGACCGTGAATCGCGGCATTGCTGTTTTCGTAACGCCACGGACTCGGCATTCCCAACTCCGAGTGCTGCACACCAACAGACCGGCGAATGTCCCGACCTGAGACACCGATGATCTATGCCGGCGAGGGCAGTGTCCGCTTCAAGTGCGCGGCGTGCGGCGGTGCCCTCGACGAGTCGCCCACCGAGATGCGATGCCCGTCGTGTGGCAGGTCGTGGCCCGTTCGCGACGGCATTCCGCGCTTCTTCGAGCCCGACTACTACTGGGGCGAGGTCACCCAGGAGGAAGCGGGACAGTTCCTGAAGGAGGTTCGCGAGAAGGGGTGGCGGGCCGCGGTCGGGCACCGCTTCGCCGCCAACGAGAACATGCGCATCGGGCTCACCGACTGGCAGCGCGCCTCGTGGCTGCCGATGCTCGGACTTCCCGGCGGCGCGACGGCGCTCGACATCGGCAGCGGCTACGGGGCGATCACGCAGGCGCTGTCGCGAGGCGTCGAACGGCTGTACTCGCTCGAGGCGATTCCCGAGCGGATCGAGTTCACGCGGCTGCGGCTGGAGCAGGAAGGGGTGCGCAACGTGCGGCTCGTGCAGGGCACCGGGCTGCAGCTGCCATTCATGGACGCCTCGTTCGACCTGATCGTGGTTAACGGCGTGCTGGAGTGGGTCGGCGAGTGGCGGACCGATGTCTCGCCGCGCGACGCGCAACTGGGCTTCCTGCGCGACATCCACCGCCTGTTGCGCCCCGGCGGCCTGCTGCTGGTCGGCATCGAGAACCGGTTCGGGCTGCAGTACCTCTCCGGCGGGCGGGACCACTCGGGGCTCCCCTACACCAGCCTGATTCCGCACTGGCTGGCGACGGTGTGCCTAAAGCTTGTGTCCACTACGTATCGCGGCCGAGCCTCCGTGCCACGCCGTGAATACCGCACGTACACCTATTCCAAGCGAGGCTATCGGGCGCTGATCGCCGAAGGCGGCTTTGCCTCGGCCGACTTCTTCTGGTCCGACCCAGGTTACAACCAGCCGTATGGCGTGATCCCGCTGCGCGGATCGCTGGTCGCCGAGCACTTCGAGCAGCAGCTGAGAGAGCCCACGCAGTCGTGGAAGCGCGGTTGGAAGCATCGCCTCAAGGCCCTCGCGGCGAAGACGCCCATTGTCGACTCGATCGTTGCCGACTTCCTGATCGTCTCGGAGAAGCAGGGTGGCGCGGCGGTGGGGTCGTGGCGGGGAAGGGCTTGGGAGAGGCTGCGGGCCGAGCTTCCGCAACTGCCGGCGATTCGCGAGCCGATCCTTGCACTCTCCACACGTGCCTTTTCGCGCAAGAGCATCATCCGCGTGTTCGACGGCGACACGGCTGCGCCCCGGCTGATGCTCAAGGCCTCGACCGTCGCTCCCGGGAGCGTCGAGGAACTGGACGCCGGCTATCGCGCGCTCGAGACCGTGGCACGCCGGCAAGGGGGTGGGGCGTCGGGGTTCGCGGTGCCGCAGCCGATCGGCCGGTTCACGCGCGGGGGAGTCGTCTTTACGGCGGAGTCGGCAGCGCCGGGGCGCCCCCTCTCGCACTTCGTGTTCTCGGCGAGCGCGGGCAGGCGGCGCACGGTGGCGCGCGAGGGGCTCGAACGCTCGCTCGACGCGGCACTCGCGATCGCGGCATCCCTGCGGGGAGCGCCGGACATTCCCGCCGCCAGCGCCGCCTGGCGCGAGCTTCCCGATGACCTGCGCGGGCAGGACCCGGTGGTGAGGCTCGCCACCATCGCGCGCGACGAGTGGCAGCGCGAGCCGGGTGGGCCACCCTGGAGCCACCACGGCGACTTCTCGATCGAGAACGTCTTCTCGGCGACGGGCCGCGACGTGCTCGCGGTGATCGACTGGGAGCACCTCGTCTCGGGCACGCCAGCCCTCTACGACGTGTACAGCCTCCTCGTCTCGGCGCTTCCGGCGATCGGCATCGGGGAGGAGTTCGCCGGCTCGCACTCGGAGGCGTGGGCGGAGCGGTTCAAGGCGGGGTTCTTCGGCGCCGGGCCATGGGCGGACACCTTCCGCCAGCTGCTGGGCCGCGCCTGCGCCGGGCTCGGCGTGCCGGAATCGAAGGCCTGGCCGCAGTTCGTCCAGTTCCTGCTGCTGCGCACGCACTACTACGCGGATCGCGGCGGCCGGGCGCGCAGCGACCACATGGCCTTCCTCGCCGGCGCGGCCGGGCTCTCGGGGCGCTTCCTGCTCCCGGGCTGACCCTCAGGAGCGCGCAGCGCCGGGCCAGCGCTCGCGCACCATGGCGGCGAAGTGCGGGTCGCCGCGATAGACGAAGCCGGCCCAGGCGGCGCCGAACACGACCAGCATCGCCGCCCCCGACAGTGCCAGCGCCGGCAGCGTAGCGAGGTTGACCTGCCGGGCGATCCACCAGAGGATGGCGAAGGCCGGGAGGCTTCCCACGAGCGGGCGCAGCACCACGTGCCTCACGTACTCGCCGAGCGGCAGGTCGAGGGCGCGGCAGGCCATGACCACGATCACCACCGCCGAGGCGACGTTCGGGAGCGCCGTGCCGAGGGCAACACCTTCGAGGCCAAGGGGCCGGGCGAGGGCGATCGAGAGCAGCAGGTTGACCACTCCCGCCACGAGAAAGGTGATGGCGGGCCACTTGGGGCGGCCCATCCCCATCAACACGGGCAGGGCTACGCCGCGGGCGGGAAGGAAGACGAGGCTCGACCACATGAGGATGCGGAGCACGCGACCTGTCGGCTCGCGGAACGAGGGCCCGATCCACCACGCGACGAAGTCGGGCCCGGCCACGATTAGGAAGACGCCGGCGAGGAGCGTGATCGACATCGCCACCTTGGACCACTTGAGGAAGATCTCGCGAACCTCGGGGATCTCTCCCGTCGCGCTGAACCTCGCCGCCATCGGCATCACCACGCCCGCGATCGCCAGCACGAACTGCATCAGGTTCACGACCAGGCTGTTGCCGATGCCGTAGTAGGGAATCTGGTCGATGCCGATGAACCGCCCGATCACCGCCGCGTCGCTCTGGAAGGTCAGTTGCGCGGCGACGTTGAGCAGCAGCACGAAGGCGCTGAAGGCGAAGATCGTCCGCACCATGCCGCGATCGAACAGCGACAGGTCGAGCCGGATCTCCGGGAATCGCCGGAAGATGAGCCAGCACGAGGCCAAGAACTCGACGAGCGCGGCGGCGAACTGGATCGCCGCCAGCGCCAGCAGGTCGGGGACGACCGGGAGGAGGAGGAGGGTGAGCGCCAGCCGCGCGAGGATCGCCACCGACGAGATCGCGTTGCGGCGCACGAACTCGTGCTTGGCGGCCAGCAGCCCGTACGGCACCTGCATCACGAAGCCCGTCGAGAGCTGCACCACGACCAGCAGGAAGGCGCCGCGTGCGTCGCGCGCGAGGGCGCCGGGGAGGGGATACACCGAGGTGAAGAAGGCGTAGAGCGCGAGCCCGCTCAGCAGCGCGACCGCGCCCATCACGAGGAACAGCCCAGTGCAGCTCGCGATCGCCGCGTTGAGCTCGCGCGGGTCGTCGCGCCCCACGCTCGCCGCGAACTGGCGCACCGACGCCATCGGCACGCCGAGCATGAGCAGGTTCAGGTAGCCGGTCAGCGAGCCGATCAGCAGCCACGTGCCATAGCCGTCGTGCCCCAGCACCCGGAGGGTGAAGGGCATGAGCACGTACGTGACCGCGATCGTGACCAGCGTCAGGCCCCACGTCGAGCCGATGCTCTTGAGCACGCCACAACCTATCGGAGGGACACCGGCATCGCTCGGCCTTGACGGCGACGCCGGGCGCGACCGAGGGGAGGCCGTCGGGGTGCGTCGGGAGAACCCCGCCGCGCGCGTCGGAGTTCCGCGCATCCGGCGTGGTGACATCCGCGTGGCGGGCGCCCGGCGCCACGCTAGATTCCCGCCATTCCCGCCCGACCCCCCGGAGACAGGCTCATGAGCTCGACCCCAGCGGCGGCGGCGCCCGCCACCGACGCCCTCGAAATCCGCGACAGCCGCACCGGCAAGACCTACTCCCTGCCGATCACTGACGGCACCATCCGCGCCAACGACCTGCTGCAGGTCAAGGCCGGCGCCGGCGACGTCGGCATCCGCTCCTACGACCCCGCCTTCCTCAACACGGCGTCGTGCCGCAGCGCCATCACGTTCATCGACGGCGACGCGGGGATCCTCCGCTACCGCGGCTACCCGATCGAGCAGCTGGCCGAGAAGAGCACCTTCCTCGAGGTCGCCTGGCTCCTGCGCCACGGGGAGCTGCCGACGCAGGAGGACTACCAGGACTGGGTGTACCGCATCACGTACCACACCTACGTCCACGAGAACCTGCGCAAGTTCCTCGAGGGGTTCCGCTACGACGCGCACCCGATGTCGATGCTCTGCTCGTCCGTGGCCGCGCTGTCGTCGTTCTACCCGAAGGCCCACGCCATCCACGACCCCGAGCAGCGCAACATCTCGATCGTCCGCCTGATTGCGAAACTGCCGACGCTCGCCGCCTTCGCCTACCGCCACGTGAAGGGGCTCCCCTTCATCTACCCCGACAACGACCTCACCTACGTCGAGAACTTCCTGTCGATGGTCGCGCGGATGTCGGAGAGCAAGTACGAGGCCAACCCGGTCTTCACGCGGGCCCTCGAGGTCCTCTTCATCCTGCACGCCGACCACGAGCAGAACTGCTCCACCAACGCGGTGCGCGCCGTCGGCTCGAGCCACGTCGACCCCTTCTCGGCCGTCGCCGCCGGGATCGCCGCGCTCTACGGCCCCCTCCACGGCGGGGCCAACGAGGCCGTCCTCCACATGATCAAGGAGATCGGCCACCCGAAGAACATCCCCGCCTTCATCGAGCAGGTGAAGAGCGGCAAGGGCGAGTCGCGCCTGATGGGCTTCGGCCACCGCGTGTACAAGAGCTACGACCCGCGGGCCAAGATCGTGAAGAAGCTCGCCGACGAGGTGTTCGCCCAGGTCGGGATGGACAAGGACCTCGAGATCGCCCTCGAGCTCGAGCGGATCGCCCTGTCCGACGAGTACTTCATCAAGCGCAAGCTCTATCCGAACGTCGACTTCTACACCGGGCTGATCTACCGGACGATGGCCTTCCCGACGGACTTCTTCACCGTCCTGTTCGCCGTGGCCCGCACCGCCGGTTGGCTCGCCCAGTGGGAGGAGATGCTCCTCGACAAGGAGCAGAAGATCGCCCGGCCGCGGCAGGTCTACACCGGGCACCCGGAGCGCGCGTACGTGCCGACCCTGAGCGAGCGCTTCCCGCGGCCCAAGAAGAAGGACTCGCTGCGCAAGTAGGACGCCGGGGGGCGATCGCGGCGGCCCTCGTCGCCGCCGCGATCCTCGCCCTCACGCTTACGCCGCAGCCGCCGGCGGCGGAGCCCCCAGGCTGGTGGGGATTCCTCGGCGCCGACCTCGGTCTCGCCGGGCTGCTCGGCAACATCGCGCTGTTCGTGCCATTCGGGATCGCCACCGGCGCCACCTTCGGCCGGCTCCGGCCGGCCGTCGTCGTGGCCGTCGCGCTGTCGCTGTTCATCGAGGTCGCGCAGGGCTTCTTCGTTCCCGGGCGGGAGGCGTCGCTCGGTGACCTCCTCGGCAACAGCCTGGGCGGCGCGATCGGGGCCTCGATCGCGCTCCACGCCGGACTGCTCCTCTTCCCCACGCGCGAGCAGGCACGCCGGCTGGCCGTGGCGGGGGCGGCCGGGGCGGCCGGCGTGATTGGCGCGACGGCCTGGATGCTCGGGCCGGGGGCGCCGAGCGCGGCGTACGAGGGGCAGTTCTCCCAGCACTGGTACGGACACCGCGGGCTCGCCATCGGCGTGGTGCGGGCGCACCTCAACGACACCGCCTTCGCCTGGTCGGTGCTGCCGAACGCGGCGATGGTGAACCGCGAGCTCGAGCGCGGCCGTGTGCGGCTCGAGGTGGCGATCGTTCCCGGCGCGCCGTTCGACGGCCGGAGCCGGCTGGCCGCCGTGGTCGCCGCCGAGGGCGAACACCAGTCCCTGGCCCGCCTCGAGGCGGATGGCCGCGACCTGCTGTTCAGTGCCCGGACCCGCGCCAGCAGTTGGGGACTGCGCGATCCCTGGGTGCGGCTCCGGAACGCCCTGCCCGCGCGCGGGCCCGACGCCCGCGTCGCCCCCGCGACCGACTGGGCGGCGCCGCTCGTGACGGGGCGGGACACGCTGGTGCTGGGCGGCGCGTTCGAGGACGGCCGGCTCACGGTGTGGGCACGCGCGTCGACCGGGGGGGACAGCGCAGGCTACAGACTGGGGGTGGCGAGCGGCTGGCGGTTGCTGGTGCCAACGTCGCTGACGCCGCGCGCCACGCCGGGGGCGCTCGACGTGGCCTGGCTGGGACTGGTCCTCGCGCCGGCGCTCTGGTGGAGTGGCCTCGCGGTCGCCGGTCGCCGGCGAGCGGACCCTCGCCCATTGGCGGGGTAGATTGGGCGATGCCAACCCCCCGCCTGCACAACCTCACGCTCGCCGCCGCCGTCGCACTGCTCGTTGCTCCCGCCACGGCCTGCGGGCAGAAGGCCCCCGAGCGCTCGATTCCGGCGGCTCGGGGCACCGTCTGCGACGCGAGCATGCGGGTGGTCGCGATCCGCGTGGTGGACAGCGCGGGGCGCCCGGTGAACGACGCCCGCGTCGAGCTGCGCCGGGCGAAGGATGGCGCCGTGGTCGTGACGAGAACCGGGGCGACGTCGAGCGGGGGCGACTACGTCCTGTTCGACGACCCGTCGGCTCCGGCGATGGCCAAGGGGGGGGAGAACTTCACCCTCAGCGTGACCTCGGGGTCGCGAAAGTCGGTGGTGACCCTCGTGCTCGGCCGCACCGAGCCCGACGGGTGCCATGTCGCCGTGCTGAAAGGGGATCAGCGCATCGTCCTGCCGTAGGTATCCCGGCACTGTCAGTGCCGTGCATCAGGGGTTGTGGTAGCCGTGCAACTTCGCGCCATCGCCGCGGCCCAAGCGCCGCCCGCACGCGCTTCGGCAAGAACTTTTTACAGCGCTCTAACACATTGTAGCACATGTGGTTGGACTGGTGCTCTCCCCATTCGGCACCGTCTAGAGGCCACGGCACGCCCGTCCCGTGGTCAAGTTGACCGATCTCGTGACGCGGAACACGAAATGCAGAAGCTACTCTCGCCTATCCGTGCCCGGCGCGACCGCGTCCGGCCGGCACAGACTCGTGCGAGTGGAGCGAAGCACATGAGAGGAGCTGGAGTTGGACTCGTCCTGACGGCCTTGGTGGCGACGACCGCGGCGGCGCAGGCGCCCGTCGTGTCGATCGACCCGGGATCCGCCCAGAGCACCGTGGTTGTCTCGGATCTTGCCGTCGGCGGCAAGGACAACCCGCGCTACCTGACGCCCCCGGGCAACCCGGCATGGGATGGCGTGGCGCAACTGTGGTTCCGCAACTCGGCCGGCGCGGTCCTGTCCGGCTGCACCGGCTCGCTGCTCGTGGGCGGCTGGGACATCCTGACGGCGGCGCACTGCGTCAACAGCGCCTCGATCGCGTCGGCGGATGTCCGGTTCCAGGTGGCGCCCGGGGTGTGGACCACCCTGACGGTGAGCACCAAGGCGCAGATGAAGATCCGCCCCGGCTACACCGGTGGCGTGATCGAGGCGCGTGACGTGGCGGTCCTCCGCCTCGACGCCCTCGCCGACGCCTGGATCCCGCGCTACTCGCTGCTGAACGGCAACCCGATGGGGCAGCGGCTCCTCGAGATCGGCTACGGCACGACCGGCAACGGCACCACGGGTGCCAGCGACGGCAACAGCTTCTTCACCGACGCGGTCACGCGCCGGCAGGGCGCCAACCGCTTCGAGGCCTACTGCAACACGGGCGGCAGCTCGTGCAGCACGACGGTGTCGGGCGGGGTGCCGATCGCCCAGCGCGGCGTGCTGGTGTCGGACTTCGACAGCGGCATCACGAACGAGGGCATCTGCAAGTGGTTCGGCTTCGCCCCCTCGGCGGGCACGCTGCCGTTCGGGCCGGTGCTGTGCCAGAACGGGTACGGGCTCGATGAAGTCGGCCTCGGCCCTGGTGACTCGGGTGGCCCGGCGTTCGTGGCCGGCCAGATCGCCGGTGTCGCCTCGTGGATCGCCCGCATCGACGCGGGCCCGACGGGTGGCTTTGGCGCCCTGAACGGCCACGCCTGCGTTGCCCGCTGGGCGACGACGCTGACCGCCGCCGTGGACGACGACTGCATGGCGAACTACAAGTTCGTGGACGCGGCGATGGTCCCCGAACCGGCGACGTACTTCCTCGTCGGCACCGGTCTGGGCCTCATGGGGCTCATCCGCCGCCGCCGCGCCTAGGCGATCGCACAGTTCCTGAACGCTGGACGGCCCCGGGCACTCGCCCGGGGCCGTCTTGTTTTCAGTCCCCCGCCACCGGCATCGCCTCGAGCGCCGCTCCCGCCGTGCGCCGCGACCCGCGCGCCTTCATCCACCCCTGGAACTCGTCGAAGTAGGTGTAGATCACCGGCGTCACGAACAGCGTCACCAGCTGCGAGAACGCCAGCCCCCCCACCACCGACAGGCCCAGCGGCTGCCGGGCCTCGGCGCCGGCGCCGAGGCCGAGGGCGATCGGGATCGTCCCCATCAGCGCGGCCATGGTCGTCATCATGATCGGCCGGAAGCGGACCAGGCACGCCTCCACGATCGCCTCGCGCGGCGGGGTGCCGTGCTTGCGCTCGGACTCGACGGCGAAGTCCACCATCATGATGGCGTTCTTCTTGACCAGCCCGATGAGCATGATGATGCCCACGAAGGCGTAGATGTTGAGGTCGGTGCGGAAGACGAGCAGGGTGAGCAGCGCGCCGAAGGCGGCGAAGGGGAGCCCCGACAGGATCGTGAGCGGGTGGATGAAGCTCTCGTAGAGGATGCCGAGCACCATGTAGATCACGAACAGGGCCATCACGCCGAGCAGCAGCAGGCCGCGCTGCGTGTCCTGGAAGGCCTGCGTGTCGCCGGAGAAGGCGGTGGAGACGGTGCTGGGGACGACGTCGCGCGCGGCGCGGGTGACCCTGTCGACCGCATTGCCGAGGGAGATCCCCGGCTGGAGGTTGAAGGCGAGGGTCACGGACGGGAGCTGGCCGGCGTGGTTGATCGACAGCGGCCCCACGGTGTTGGTGAAGCTCGCCACGGAGCCGAGGGGGATGAGCTTGCCGTCGGAGGCCCGCACGTAGAGCATCGAGAGGGCGTTGGCGTCGAGCTGGAACTCGGGGAGGAGCTCCATGACGACGACGTACTGGTTGTTGGGCGTGTAGATCGTGGAGACCTGGCGCGACCCGTAGGCGTTGTAGAGGGCGTTCTCGATCTGCTGTGCGCTGACGCCGAGCGAGGCGGCGCGCTCGCGGTCGATCGCGACCGTGACCTGCGGGTTGCCGATCTGCATGTCGCTGGTCACGTCGCGCAGCTCCTTGAGCCCGCGCATCTTCTCGAGCATCGCGCGCGAGACGGTGTACAGGTTGGCGATGTCGACGGACTGCAGCGTGAACTGGTACTGGCTCTTGGACTGGCGCCCGCCGATCTGGATCGCGGGCGGGTTGACGAAGAAGACGGTGAGGCCGGGGATGCCGGAGACCTGGCGCCGGAGCTCGAGGGCGACCTGGTCGGCGGGGGGCCGCAGCTTGCGGTCCTTGAGCTTGATAAGGAATCGCCCCTGGTTGGACGAATTGCCGAAGCCGCCGCCCACCGACGACTGCATGTTCTCGACGTAGGGGCTCCTGGCAATGATCGCGGCCGCCTGCCGCTGCTTGACCACGAGGGCGTCGAACGAGATGCCCTCCATCCCCTCGGTGGTGCCGCGCAGCATGCCGAAGTCCTGCGACGGGATGAAGCCCTTGGGGACGATGCTGAACAGGTACGCGGTGCCGACGAGGGTGGCGAGCGAGAAGGCGAGGGTGCTGCGCCGGTGGGCCATCGCCCACAGGAGCGAGCGCCGGTAGCGGTCGAGGATCCACTCCCAGGCGCGCTCGATCGCATTGTACATGCGGCCGTGGGTCTCGCCGTGGTGGTCGCGCAGGAAGTAGCGGCAGAGCATCGGCGTGAGCGTCAGCGACACGAAGCCGGAGACCAGGATCGCGACGCCGATCGTCACGGCGAACTCGCGGAACAGCCGCCCGAGGATTCCCCCCATGAACATCAGCGGGATGAAGACGGCGGCGAGCGAAATCGTCATCGACAGCACGGTGAAGCCGATCTCCCTCGACCCGTCGAGCGCGGCCTGGAGCCGCGGCTTCCCCATCTCCATGTGGCGCACGATGTTCTCCAGCACCACGATCGCGTCGTCCACCACGAAGCCGACGGCGAGGGTGAGCGCCATCAGCGACAGGTTGTCGAGCGAGTAGTCGAACAGGTACATCACCGAGAAGGTGCCGACCACCGACAGCGGCAGCGCCAGCGACGGGATGACCGTGGCCGGGACGTTGCGCAGGAAGAGGAAGATCACCAGCACGACGAGCACCACGGTCAGCAACAGCGTGAACTTCACGTCGTACACCGACTCGCCGATGCTGTCCGACCTGTCGAACAGGATGTTGATCTCGACGCTGCCGGGGAGGTCGCGGCGCAGCCGGTCGACCATCGCCCGCACGTCGCTGGCGACCTGCACGGTGTTCACCCCGGGCTGCTTCTGCACCGCGAGGGTGATCGAGCGGACGCCGTTGTACCAGCTGGCGGCGCGGGTGTTCTGCACCGAGTCCACCACCTGGCCGAGGTCGCCGAGGCGCACGGGAGCGCCGTTCCGGTAGGTGACCACGAGGTTGCCGAAGGCGGCCGCGTTCTTCAGCTGGCCGTCGGCCTGCACGGTGTAGGCCCGGTTGGGGCCCCACAGCACGCCGGTGGGGAGGTTCACGTTCTCCCGGCTCACCGAGCTCGTGACCTCGTCGATGCCGATGCCGCGCCGCGCCAGCTCGCGGGGGTCGAGCTGGATGCGGACGGCGTACTTCTGCGACCCGAACACGTTCACCTGCGCCACCCCCGACACGGTGGAGATGCGCTGGGCGAGGTTGGTCTGCGCCAGCTCGTCGAGCTGCGACAGCGGCAGGACCTTGGACGTGAGGGTGAAGTACAGGATCGGCTGGTCGGCCGGGTTGCTCTTGTTGTAGCTGGGCGGCGTGATGTCCTGCGGCAGGGAGCGGAGCGTCTGCGCGATCGCGGCCTGCACGTCCTGCGCCGCGCCGTCGATGTTGCGCTCGAGCGAGAACTGCAGGGTGATGTTCGTACTCCCCAGGCCGCTCGACGACGTCATGTTGTCGATGCCGGCGATCGTCGAGAACTGCTTCTCGAGCGGCGTTGCCACGGCCGCGGCCATCGTCTCGGGGCTCGCGCCCGGGAGGTTGGCGCTCACCGAGATCGTGGGGAAGTCCACGTTCGGGATGTCGCTGACCGGGAGGCGCCCGTAGGCCGAGATGCCGAAGACGAGGATCGCCGACATGACCAGCGTGGTCATGACGGGGCGGCGGATGAACGCTTCCGAGAAGTTCACGGGCCGGGGCGCTCCCGCCTGGCGGGGCGTGCCGCACTGTCGCCGGCGGGGGATTGGGCCGGCGACTGCGCGGTGCCGGCCACGGTCGCCGCGGCATCGCCGCCGGCCGGCGGCGCGCCGGCGTTCGTGGCCGGCTGCCGGATGTCGACCAGCGCCCCCGGCGACAGCCGCGACTGGCCGTCCACCACGATCTTCTGGCCGGGCTGGAGCCCGCTCGAGATGATCACCCCGTTCTCCGTCGTGCGCCCCACGGTCACGCGCTTGATCATCGCCTTGCCCGCGCTGTCGACGGTGAACACGTAGGTGCCCACCTGGCCGGTCTGCACCGCGTCGGCCGGGACGACGGTCGCGTCCTGGTCGACGTACAGGTCGAGCACCACCGTCACGAACTGCCCCGGCCAGAGCAGCCCCTCGTCGTTGGTGAAGTGCGCCTTGAGGATGACCGTGCCGGTGAGGGTGTCGACCGCGTTGTCGACGAACGCGAGCTTGCCCTCGAGCACCTTGCCGAGCCCGTCCTTGCTCATCGCGCGGACGGTGAGCTCGCTCCCCTTCGAGCGGCGCAGCACCTCGGGGAACTCGCGCTCCGGAATCGCGAACCGGATCGCGATCGGGTGCAGCTGGTTGATCACCACCAGGGGCGCGGTGCCGAGGGCCCGCACCAGGTTGCCCTGCCGCACCAGCAGCGAGCCGGTGCGCCCGCCGATCGGCGAGCGGATGGTGGCGTTGTCGAGGTTGAGCTGGGCGACCTCGATCTGCGCCTTGTCGGCCTGCACCGTGGCGGCGAGGGCGCGGGCGTTGGCGGCGAACTGCTCGGCGTCGGCCTCGGTGACCGACTTCTCCTTCACCAGCGCGGCGTAGCGCTCGGCCTGGCGGCGCGCATTCTCGAGCTGGGCCACGTCCTTGGCCAGCGTGGCCTCGGCGGCGTCGAGGGCCGCGCGGAAGGGGCGCGGGTCGATCTGGAACAGCACCTGGCCCTGGCGAACCTCATCGCCCTCCTTGAAGCCCACGTGCTGCAGCACGCCGCTGACCTGCGAGTTGATGCCCACCGACTGCATCGGCTCGACCGCGCCATTGGCCCGCAGCGAATACGGTGCCGGTCGGCTCTCGACCGTGGCGAGAGTGACGGGGACCTTCGGGCGGGCTTCCGGCTTCTTTTCGGCGCAGGCGCCGACGAAGGCGAGGCAGAGGAACAGGGCGGCGACGCGCTGTCTGGGCACGCGGGATGCACGAAGGGAGGACGCGAGGCGGAAGGCGGATCGTGACGCTTCTATAACGAAGCAGGCTGGGGCACCGTTGCGGGAGGGGCGGGTGCGACGCCTTCCCTAGCCCTCCGCCGAGGCGCAGATCGCCCGGAGGGGGCACCGGGCGCAGTGCTTGACACGCGCCGTGCACACGAGGGCGCCGAGCTCCATCAGCGCCTGGTTGTGGGTCCATGCCGCACGCCCGGTTCGCGGCAGGAGTGCATCGGCGAGGGCCCACAGGAGCCGGTGGGTGCGCGACGCCTTGGGGACGAGCCGGGGAGCGAAGACGCGGCGCAGCACCCGCTCCACGTTGGTGTCCACCAGCGACGCGCGCCGCTCGAAGGCAAAGCTGGCGACGGCGCCGGCCGTGTACGGTCCGATCCCGGGGAGGGCGCGCAGGGCGTCCAGGTCGGCCGGCAGGGTCGCGGGGGAGCCCTCCGCCACGACCGTCCGGGCCAGGGCGTGCAGGCTGCGCGCGCGGGCGTAGTAGCCGAGTCCCTCCCAGGCGCGCCGCACGTCGCGCCGGGGCGATGCCGCGAGCGATTCGAGCGTGGGGAAGCGATCGAGAAAGGGGCCGTAGAAGCCGACCACGCGACTGACCTGGGTCTGCTGCAGCATCAGCTCGGCAACGAGCACGCGATACGGGTCGCGGGTTTCGCGCCACGGGAGGTCGCGCCTGTTGCGCGCGAACCAGGCGCGCAGCCGGCGGCTGAAATCGCGGCAGCGCGCGACAGGCACGCGGGCGACGAATCGCCGGATGGCGACCGGCGCCGGCACGGAGCGGGCGCCCGGCCGAGCGGCGCCGCGGGTCACGTCGCGGCTTCGTTCTCCAGGCCGGCCATCGCGAGTGTCAGCACCCGCTGCACCTCGCGCAGGACGCCGCTCTTCTGCGGCTCGGGAAGGCGCATGGACAGCTCCACCACGGCGTGCACGGTTGTGAAGGCGACGTGGGCGACCTCTTCGCGCCGCCCGGCGCCGAGGTGCGGCAGGCGGGCGGCGAGGAACGAGGTGATCTGCTTCATGATCTCCGCGTCGAGCTCGGAGAAGGTGCCGTGCGGACCGCAGTCGCCGCGCATGATCGCGTCGTGCACGGCAGGGAAGGCCGGGGTGTCGGCGACGAATCGCGCCTGCCCCATGACGATGCGCTCGAGAAGGTCGGGAAGCGGGAGCTTGACCAGTTCCAAGGGCATGGCCTGCGCGTTGATGTCGCGCATGGCCTCCATGTAGCGGTGGGCGAGCCTCTCGACGATCGCGTCCTTGCCGCCCGGAAAGAAGTGGTAGAGCGACCCCACCGACGAGCCGGCCCGCTCGGCGATCGCGTTGGTGGTCGCGCCGTCGATTCCCATCTCGACGATCACCGACTCGGCCGCGTCCAGGATCTGGTCCACGCGCCGCCGGCCCCGCGGTTGCTGGGGCAGCCGCGGGGCGCGGGCGGGATCGTCGTCGCGGTTTGGGGCCGGCGGCGCCGGCGGTACGGGTGTCAGTGTCTTGGCCACAGCAGCAATATAGTGCTTCGAACTAGTATTGACAACTAGAAACTTTACTCTAATATCATCCGTAACTGGAGCGAACGCTCTAGAACCTCCCGAGGATCCATGCGCCACCGCTTCACCACCCATCCTACCCTCCGCGCGTTCGCGGCGCTGGCTGGCCTGGCCCCGTGGGTGGCCCCCGCAGCGCGAGCCCAGCGCACCCTCGACGAACTCGTCGTGATCGGGCTCCGGCAGAACCTCGGACAGCGCCAGATCGAGCTCGGCTACCAGAAGAGCGAGGCCGCTGTGGATGAGGCCCGCGGACGCTTCCTGCCCACGGCAACCTTCAACGCGCGCTACACGCAGGCGTCGGGAAACGTGGTCAACCTGGGCTCGCTGATCAATCCGGCGTTCAGCGCACTGAACCAGCTCACGGGCGGCGCGAAGTTCCCGACCAACCTCGACCTGCAGCTCCCCCAGCGCCAGGAGACGGCAGTGCGGCTGGCGCAGCCGGTGTTCCAGCCGGCGGTGATCGAGGGGTATCGCATTGCCGCGCGCCTGCGCGATGCGCAAGGGGCGCAGCGGGACGCGCAGCTGCGCGAGCTCGCGGCCCGCATGCGGAGCGCCTACCTGCAGGTGAGCGCCACGCGCCGGGTGCTCGAGATGTACGACGCGACGATGCCGCTCGTCTCCGAGCAGGTGCGCGTGGCCGAGGCGCTCGTGGCCGCCGGCCGTGCCACGCCCGATGCGGTCTTTCGGGCCCGGGCCGAGCGGAGCGACGTGCAACAGCGGCGAAACGAGGCGATGCAGAACGCCGCGGCCGCGGCGCGGGCGCTGAACTTCCTGCTGGAGCGGCCCCTCGACGCCGAGGCGCCGGCGATCGCCGACTCGTTGCTCGGGATCGGCGACCTCCCCACGCTCGAGGCCGCGCTCGCCAGCGCGCGGGCGGAGCGCGAGGAGCTGCGCGGCGTCGAGTGGTCGCGACAGGCCGCCGTGGGTGCGCGCCGCCTTGCCCTCGGGACCAACCTGCCGGCGGTCTCGCTCGCGGTGGATTACGGCGTGCAGGGGAACAAGTACGAGTTCTCGCGGGACCGGACCTATACGCAGGCGTCGCTGCTGATGTCGTGGAGCCTGTTCAGCGGCATGCAGGACGCGGCGCGCGCGGCGCAGGCCGGTCTCGAGGAGCGGCGCCTGGCCGCGCAGGGCCAGCAGCTCGAGCGGCTCGTGTCGCTCGAGGTGCGGCAGGCGTGGGGGGCCGCCGAGGTCGCGCGCGACGCGATCGCCAGCGCCGACGAGCGCGCGGCGGCCGCCCGCCGCTCCTACGACCTCGTGCGGCGGCGCTACGAACTCGGCGGCGCCTCGCAGCTCGAACTGCTCGACGCGCGCACGCAGCTCACCAGCGCCGAGCTCAACCGCATCCTGACCGACACCGACTATCGCCTGCGTCGCGTGCAGCTCGACCGCGCCGCCGCGCTCTACCCGAGGATCCTCCCGTGATGCCCCGCCATCCGTGGAGCGCCGTGCCGGCGCTCGTGCTCGTCCTGGTTGCCGCCTGCCGGAATGGCGAGGCGACGTCGCGCCCCACCGGCCCGCCCGCAGTCCCGGTGCACGTGGCGGCGGTGGAGATGCACGCCGGCGCCGCGCCGGTGATCGCGACCGGCGTGCTGGCCGCCAAGGCGGAAGTCGCGCTGTCGTTCAAGATCGGGGGCGTGCTCGAGGCCATTCGCGTGGAGAGCGGCCAGCGTGTCCGCGCCGGCGAGGTGCTGGCCCGCCTGGCGCAGGTCGAGATCGGCGCCGAAGTGGACAAGGCGCGGCAGGGCCGCGACAAGGCGGCGCGCGACCTGGCCCGGGCGCAGGCGCTCTACCGCGACAGCGTGGCCACGCTCGAGCAGGTGCAGAACGCGGCGACGGCGCAGGAAGTGGCGGCCAGCAACCTGCGGATCGCCGAGTTCAACCGGCGATACGCGATCGTGCGCGCCCCATTTGACGGGGTGGTGCTCCGGCGCACCGTGGAGGCCAACCAGCTGGTGCAGCCGGGGTCCACGGTTATGGTGCTGCGCAACGAGCGGTCGGGACTGGTGCTGCGCGCTGGTCTCACCGACCGCGACGCGGTGCGGGTGGCGGCCGGCGACTCGGCGGCGGTGCGCTTTGACGCCTGGCCCGGTGTGCGACTGGCCGCGCGCGTCCTGCGGGTGGCCGCCGGCGCCACCCCCGGCACGGGGACGTACGAGGCGGAACTGCTGGTCGAGCCCTCGGGGCGCGCGCTGTCGAGCGGGCTGATCGGCGAGGCCGAGATCCGGGCCCGCGCGGGGGCGCCGCATGCCTCGGTGCCGGTCACGGCGCTGATCGAGGCCGACGGCGACTCGGCGTCGGTGTTCGTGCTCGCCGCCGACGCGCGGACGGCGGCGCGGCGCCGGGTGCGCGTGGGCTTCATCGACGGCGAGCGGGTGGCGGTGGTGTCGGGGCTCGACGCATCCGACCGGGTGGTGACGGCCGGGAACACGCGGATCCTCGACGGTGGCCGGGTGCGTGTCGTCTCGCCCGCCGAGGGGCGCACGCCGTGAAGGTCGCCGAGTTCAGCGTTCGCAACGTCCAGTTCACGATCGTCGCCTTCGTCGCGCTGCTGGCGGTGGGCGCGTGGTCGCTCGTGACGATCCCGCGGGCCGAGGACCCCACCTTCCCGTTCCCGAGCTTCCCGATCGTCGCGGTGTATCCCGGCGCGAGCCCGGCGGACCTCGAGCAACTGGTGGTGGACCCGATCGAGAAGCGGGTGCGCGCGCTCGACGACATCAAGCGGGTCCGCACGCGGATCGAGGACGGGCTGGCGGTGGTGAGCGTCGAGTTCACGGCTGACGTGGACGTGGACCGGAAGTACGACGACGTGGTGCGCGAGGTGAACGCGCTGCGCCCGCAGCTGCCGCAGGACCTGTCCCGGCTGGTGGTCAACAAGATGAACGCCGCCGACGTGAACATCGTGCAGGTCGCGCTGACGTCGGAGACGGCGCCGTGGCGCGAGCTCGATGCGCGGGCCCGCGCCCTGCGCGACGAGCTCGAGCGGCTGCCGGGGGTGCGCCAGTCGGAGGTCTGGGGCTACCCGAAGCGCGAGGTGCGCGTGGGGGTCGACCTGGGCCGGCTGGCGGCGCTGCGGATCCCGGTGAGCGCGGTGATGCAGGCGATCGGGGGCGAGAGCCTCAACATTCCGGGCGGCGCGGTGGACGCCGGCGAGCGCAAGTTCAACGTGAAGACCAGCGGCTCGTACCGCTCGGCCGACGAGGTGGGCGCGACGGTGATCGGCGGCGGCGCGGGGGCGTCGGTGCGGGTGGGCGACGTGGCGGCGGTGGACTGGGCCTACGAGGACGCCAGCGTCGCGGTGCGGCACAATGGCACGCGCGCGGTCTGGGTCACGGCGGCCATGAAGGAGAACCAGAACATCCTCGCGGTGCGGGACGCGATCTGGAAGGAGCTCGACAAGGCGCAGGCGACGCTTCCCGCGAACATCGTGCTCGAGCGCGGATTCGACCAGTCGGTGAACGTGAAGGCGCGGCTGCTCCGGCTCGGCGAGGACTTCCTGATCGCGATCCTTCTCGTGCTGGTCACGCTGCTGCCACTCGGCTGGCGGGCCTCGGCGATCGTGATGGTGTCGATCCCGCTCTCGCTCGCGATCGGCGTGTCGCTGCTCAAGGCCAGCGGGTTCACGATCAACCAGCTGTCGATCGTGGGCTTCGTGATCGCGCTGGGGCTGCTGGTGGACGACTCGATCGTGGTGGTGGAGAACATCAGCCGGTTCCTGCGGCAGGGGTATGCCCGCGCCGAGGCGGCGATCGCGGCCACGCAGCAGATCAGCGTGGCGGTGCTGGGGACGACCGCGACCCTGGTGTTCGCCTTCGTGCCGCTGCTGATGCTCCCCGGCGCCGCGGGGAAGTTCATCCGCGGGATGCCGATGGCGGTGGTGTTCACGATCCTCGCGTCGCTGCTGGTGTCGCTGACGATCATCCCGTTCCTCGCGAGCTTCCTGCTCAAGCCGGATCACGACGAGCGCGGGAACGTCTTCCTGCGCCTCCTGAACCGGGCGATCGACGTGACGTATGCCCGGTGGCTGCACCGGGCGCTGGCGCGCCCCGGGCTGGTGCTGGGCTCGGCGGCGGTGCTGTTCGCGGGGGCGCTGGCGCTCGTTCCGGTGGTCGGCTTCTCGCTCTTTCCCAAGGCGGGGACGCCCCAGTTCCGCGTGACCGTGGAGGCCCCCGACGGCGCGTCGCTGGCGGTGACGAACGCGGCGGTGAAGTTCGCCGAGCAGGCGCTGCTCAAGCGCCCGCAGGTGCGGCACGTGTACGCCAACGTGGGGCGCGGCAACCCCGAGATCTACTACAACGTGATCTCGCGCAACGAGCGCGCGAACGTGGGCGAGCTGTTCGTGCTGCTCGACGCGTTCGACCCCAGCCGGACGCCGGCCCTCTACGACTCGCTGCGGGCGACCTTCGACGCCTACGCCCCGGCGCGGATCGAGGTCCGGGAGTTCGAGCAGGGGCCGCCGATCGACGCCCCGATCGCCATGCGCCTGCGGGGCCCGAACGTGGACACGCTGCGGATGCTGGCGGCCCGCATGGAAGCCGCGATCGCCGGGGTGCCGGGCACCCGGAGCGTCAGCAACCCGTTGCGGGTCTCGCGCACCGACCTCCGGCTCGACATCGACCGCGGCAAGGCGGGGCTGCTCGGCGTGCCGATGGCGGAGATCGACCGCACGGTGCGGCTGGGGATCGCCGGGCTGCCGGCGGGGAAGGTGCGCGCCGCCGACGGGCAGGAGTACGACGTCACCGTGCGCCTGCCGAGCGGCGAGCGCCAGGACCTGCGGGCGCTGCAGCGCACCTACGTGTCGAGCGCGACCGGCGCGCTGGTGCCACTGGAGCAGCTGGCGTCGCTGCGCTTCGAGGCCGGGGCGCCGATGATCGAGCACTTTGACGGGGAGCGCTCGGTGACGATCGCGAGCGACGTCGCCACCGGCTACAACACCGACAAGGTGACCCGCGCCGTGCTGGCGAAGCTCGAGGCGCTGCGGCTGCCCTCCGGTTACCGCCTCAAGGCGGCGGGGGAGATCGAGAGCCGGCAGGAGAGCTTCGGCGGCCTCGGGGCGGCGATCCTGGTCGCCACCTTCGGCATCCTCGCGATCCTCGTGCTGGAGTTCCGCACCTTCCGCGGCACGCTGATCGTGGCGAGCGTGATTCCGCTCGGGATCGTGGGCGGGATCCTCGCGCTGCTGGCCGGGGGCTACTCGCTCTCGTTCACGGCGAGCATCGGCTTCGTGGCGCTGATCGGGATCGAGATCAAGAACTCGATCCTGCTGGTGGACTTCACGAACCAGCTGCGGGAGGGCGGCATGGCGTTGGGCGAGGCGATCGAGCAGGCGGGGCGGATCCGCTTCGTGCCGATCGTGCTCACGACGCTGACGGCGATCGGCGGGCTGCTGCCGCTGGCCCTGCAGGGGAGCTCGCTGTACTCGCCGCTGGCGAGCGTGATCATTGGCGGGCTCGTGAGCTCCACGCTGCTCAGCCGGCTGGTGACGCCGGTGATGTACCGGCTGATGCCGCCGAGCCTCGGGCCGCGCGGGGGGGCGGCGCGGCCGGCGATTGTCACCGCAGCGGAGCGCGTTGCTGCTCGCGCGACCGCGTAGCCGGCGACGCAGGAGGAATCCGCGAGCAGGGACGAGTCGTACTCCCCGCCGCAGGCGAGATGAAGTCCGTGCAGGCGGCGCGCACTTGCGCAAATGGCCAACGCGAGTATCGTGGACGTATCGCCCGACGCCGGGTCGATCTCGCGTGCATCTTCGCGGGGCCGGCGCAGCCGTGCCCGGAAGTGGCCTCGGAGCGGCACTCGCCTCCGTATCGCGAGGACCCCTTGCGCTCCGAATGCCTCGGGGAAGGATGGCCGCATGACGCACCGTTACGAAGTCGCCCCCCCTTGCTGGCCCAAGACTGCGTCGCTGACGCGCGTACGTTCGTGGTTCCTCGCCACGTTGGTGTTCGCGACAGCCACCGCGTGCGATAGGACGCCCGATCGGCTCGTCGCCCCCAACGCTGCGAGCGTCGTTGTGCCGGTGCCGTTCGCGAGCGTGGCCTCGTACGTCGCGGCCGGGACTCGCAACGAGCTGGTGGCCGACCCATCGCTCGTGGTGGTGACGACAGCTCTTGCCAATCCCGAGGTGGCGTTGCGCGCCCACCTGAGCCTGACCGGTGCCACGCTGGTCGACGTGACGCGCATTCCGCACCTGGCGGGGCACTGGATCGTTCGCCTTCCCCTCGGAACGGCGAGCGAGGCGACGGCGGACCTCCGGGCACGGCTTCGAGCCGACGACCGTTTCACCTTCACTTCGGTTGCGCACCGCAGGGTTGGCTCGACCGACCCGACCTTCTTCCTGAATCGGGTAACCGTGCCGTTTCGGGATGGTACGTCGCGGCTCGAGGTGGACAGCATTGCGGGAGCGCTCGACATGACCGTGATTGCGGCGCCCGACCCGGCGCGAGGTCGCCCGTGGTTTCAATTCGAATACTCACGGAGAACAGAACGAGACTTGTTCGCACAATCCTCAACGCTCGACTCGAGCAGGCACGTCGTGTGGGCCGCGCCGGATCGGCTCGAGCGGCTCGACCTGGCGTCAGTACCCACCGATCCGTACTACGGATCGCAGTTCCATCTCAAGAATGCGCTCCTGAAGAACGGCGTCCCGGTCGATATCGACGTCGAGCGGGTCTGGGATTACACGAAGGGGTACGGTGCTGGAGGGTCAATGATCATCGCGGTGGTCGACGATGGAATCGAGTCGGCGCACCCGGACCTGTCCAACACGTTTCCCGGATTCGACGCAATGGGAACGTGTGGAACGTGTCCCAACGACGTGCAGCGCGGTCCCTCACATGGACAGGGAGTCGTTGGCATCATGGCCGCGACGCACAGCAATGGTGTCGGGGTAAGCGGTGTAGCGCCGGAGGCGAGTTACTACCCGGTGAGAATCGCGGACAATAACCCGTTCGGATGGTACGGCAGCCCGGCGCAGATCGCGAGCGGCATCAATTGGGCAGCGATGTTGCTCGGTGCGCCCATCCTCAACAACAGTTGGGGGTTCGCCTTCGGAAGTGCCGGAAACTACCCCGAAGTTGAAACCGCGATCAACAACGCCGCCGTGAACGGTCGCGGCGGAAAGGGCACGGTGCTCGTGTTCGCGGCGGGCAATCCCTCACGCCGGAACATCGGCGAAATACAAGGCGTCTTGTATCCTGCAACGAACGCGAACGTGATCGCGGTCAGCGCTATCGACCGGCACGGCGATGCGTCAAACTACGCGCCGCGCGGATCTGCCATCGCCTTGGTGGCTCCCAGCTCTCCCGGTCCTCTCGTTCAGGGACTCGGGTGGTGTCAGCCGGGAAGTCAGGAGGACGTGCTATCGCTCGATCTGTCGGGTTCGCGCGGCTGCAACGATGGGCCGACGCTCGACCTGACGGGCACCTTTGGCGGAACGTCGGCCGCCGCACCGCAAGTCTCTGGCGTCGTCGCGCTCCTCCTCTCGCGAGAGCCTAGCCTGAGTCTGACGCAAGTGCGGGCACGGTTGACCGCCGGGGCCGACCCATGGGGACTCTCCACCGATTTCGGCGCCGGCAAGCTGAACGCGCTGTTCACCGTCTTTCCCCTCGCGGCGTCGGTGTCAGGCCCGGCAGCGATCACGTCGCCCGGCAACTACACGTGGACCACCAACGTGACTGGCGGCGACGCGCAGTACTCCTACGCATGGCACTATAGAAACCTGGGCACCGTGAATTGGGTCCATCTCGGTCCGGGGCCGGCGGTCACCAGGAACATCCAGCCTTCAACGATGAGCTTCAGCCTCCGGGTGACGGTAACCAGCCAGTGGCGTTCGGTCCAGGCGCTCAAGAGTGTCAGCAACGATCAGAGCCAATGCACGCCGTACTGCTAGGCCGCCGGCGCGGTCTCGTGCCAGAGCGCGACGCGCAGCGCCGGTACTCGTGCGGCCGACCGACAGTATCGCCGCGGCCGACACTCGGACGACTGCGCAGGATTTCTGCGGCCTGGTGCCTTGCGATGGGCGCCGTCGGCTGCAGCTCCGGAACGGCACCGGACCGCGTGCTCCCCGTTGAATTGCTCACGACCCCTGGCGTGCTGGGGCCCATTCCGGCAAGGGTCACGACATCCGCCCCACGCCAAGTCGAAGTCGTTGTCGGTTTTGTAGCCAATGTTCCATGCAGAGAATCGGCCGCGACCGCAAGCATCACGCCGGGCACTCTTGTTCTCGTCATCACGACGAACGTGGGAGATGGCGCCTGCTCGCAGACCGTCACTCCGTTCAGGTTCGCGGCGACGGTTCGGGAGGTTCCAGCGGGCAGCGTCAGGGTACTGGTGAGGATTCGTTCGGTTGAGGCGGCGGGTGAGAGCGTATTTGATCAGGCCGCAGGCGAGCAGGTTCTGATCGTCGACTGATCGTCCGGCGAACCAGTGTTGGTCCGGGGCCCCGGCGAAGAATCCGCCGGGGTCCCAGCCAGCCTCAACCAACGGCGCATCTTGACGGGCGTCGAGCGGCCAGGGCACGGTCCGCTGACAACTTGCGGTAGCGGTGGACTCGACGGGTCGCGAACACCGCGTCGATCGCCTCGCGCCAATGGTCCACGATCCAGTCGTTGTGCGCCCGATAGAGGTGCGCGATCCTGGCGGGGTCGTCCGCGAAGACGAGGAAGCCGCGGTCGTCGTACATGTGAAAGACGATGCCGTTCTCCGGGGCGATGAAGTACACCCCCTGCCCGATGCCCGGCTCGCGCCCCTGCTCGTAGTTGGCGATGCCGGCGAGGATCTCCCGCCAGGCGAGGTTCGCGAACGGCGCCGCCACCAGCACCTGCTCGAACGAGTACGGCTCGTCGTCGCCGGGCTCCCGGGGCATCGTCACGCGCCGGTGGTCGGTGCCGAGGACCGCGTGCCTGCCCAGCAGCTGGTAGAGGTGGCCGGGCGTGGTGTCGCCGAACATGGCGTCGGGTCCCGGCCAGTCGTTGACCAAGAGGAGCAGCCGGTCGGCCGGCGCGAAGCACCCCGCGATGATGGTCGCCGCCCGGCTCGCCACCTGCGCGAGCCGCTCGTCCGAGCCATTGGGCAACTGCCCGCCCAGGTCGAACCGGAGGTGGACGTCGTGGATGAACGGCGCCGCGGCCTGCGCCAGGTCGCTCTCCGGAAAGCGCGCCGCGAGGCAGGCGTCGAGCTCGGCGAAGAGGGTCGGGGTCATCGGGCGGCGCCCTAGCTGACGGTCTTCGTCTTGCGCCGCAGGAAGTCCATCAGCACGAACTGGCCGAGCGACATCGTGTTGGTGAAGTACGCCTTGCCGCGGCTGATCGCGCTCATCTGCTTCACGAACTCCACGAGGGCGCGGTCGCGGGCGAGCATGAAGGTGTTGATCACGATCCCGCTCTTGCGGCAGCTGGCGACTTCCTTGAGGGTCTGCGCGATCACGCTCGCGTCGAGGCCCACGGAGTTCTTGTAGATCTTGCCGTCGGGCATGGTGAGGGCGCTCGGCTTGCCGTCGGTGATCATCACGACCTGGCGCATGTCCTTCTTCTGCGCCATCAGGATGCGCCGCGCGAGCTTGAGCCCCTCGCAGGTGTTGGTGTGGTACGGCCCCACCTGCGCGTGGGCGAGGGTCGCGATCGGGATCTCCTCGGCGCTGTCGTGGAAGAGGACCACGCGGATCGAGTCGCCCGGGAACTGGGTGCGGATCAGGTGCGTGAGCGCGAGGGCGACCTTCTTGGCCGGCGTGAAGCGATCCTCGCCGTAGAGGATCATCGAGTGCGAGCAGTCGAGCATCAGCACGGTGGCGCAGCTGGAGCGATACTCCGACTGGCGCACCATCAGGTCGTCGTAGTCGAGGTCGAGGGGGACCTCGAGCGAGCCGGTGCGGGCGAGGGCGTTGGTGAGGGTGGCGTTGACGTCGAGGTTGAGCACGTCGCCGAACTCGTACGGCTTGCTCCACCCGTCGGCCTCGATGCCGGTGCTGAGGTATGGCGTGTCGTGGCTGCCGAAGCTCGACTTGCCGAGTGAGCCGAGGAGGCCGCGCAGGGTGCGGTAGCCGAGGAAGTCGATCCCCTTCCCGGTGAGGTTGAACTGCACGTCGCGCGCGGCGGCCTGGCCGAGCCCGCCCTTGCCGGTCACCGGCTGGTGCGAATCCGGCAGCTGCGGCGGCGTGTCCACGTTCAGGTAGCCCTCGGCGATCAGCCGCTGCACGAGCGCGTCGAGCATCGCCGCCAGCCGTTGCTGCGCGTCCTCGTCCCCCTCGCCGCGCAGGGCCTCGAGCATCTCGGGGGTGAACTGCCCGCTGTCGAACAGCGCCTGGAGGATCGCCTCCTTGAGCGCGTCCATGCTGCGGTCCGGCTCGCCGCCGAACTCGCCCCAGTGCGGGTGGCGCGGCCCGGCGAAGCCCGACTGGAGGAGGAAGTCGGCGAGCTGGTCGAGCAGCGCCTGGAGGTCGACGGCGTCGGCGAGCTCGGGGCTGTACTTGCCGTAGGTGTGCGCGCGCATCTGCTGAAGCGTGGCGAGGGAACCGCGGCGGGGCAAGCGGCGGGGCGGCGTGCGCGGCGGCGTGCGCGGCGGCGTGCGTGTCGCCCTGCCTGTCGCCGCTCGCCGCTCCATGGCGGGCGCCGCGCCATCCCCGGAACCCCGGCGTTGCCGGCGTCGTTCCCCGCCCGGTAGAATGCGCGGATGGCCAGCGCGTCGCTGAACCCGTTCGGGACCCTCGCGCGGCACCGCAACTTCCGGCTCTTCTGGTACGGTCAGACCCTCTCCCTCGTCGGCACGTGGATGCAGGGGATGGCGCAGGGGTGGCTCGCCCTCGAGCTGACCAACAACGCCTTCCTCGTCGGCGCGGTCGCCGCCGCCGGCTCGCTGCCGATCCTCCTCTTCACGCTCCCCGCCGGCGTGATCGTCGACCACGAGCGCAAGCTGCGGCTCGTGATCCTGATGCAGGTGATGATGCTCCTGCAGGCGACGGCCCTCTGGCTGTTCACCCTCACGGGGCACATCGGCATGGGGTCGCTGCTGGTGCTGGCCGCCCTCGGCGGGCTCTGCTCGGCGATCGAGATCCCGGCACGGCAGGCGCTGATCGTGCACCTCGTCTCGCGCGAGGACCTGCAGGGCGCGATCGCCCTCAACTCGAGCGGGTTCAACCTGGCGCGGATCGTCGGCCCGGCGCTGGCGGCGCTCACGATCGCGTCGCTCGGCATCGCCTGGTGCTTCGGGCTCAACGCGCTCTCGTTCGTGACGGTGATCGGCGGCCTGCTGCTGATCCGGCTCCCCGAGGGGGCGGACGAGGCGACGGAGCGCGAGGGGACGCGGGCCGAGGCGCTGATCGAGGGGCTGCGCTACATGGCGGGGACGCCGGCGGTGCGGGCGCTGATGGGGCTCGTCGCGATCTACGGCATCTTCGGCGGCCCGTACCTGACGCTGATGCCGGTGGTGGCGCGCGACCAGCTCGGGCTCGGCGCCGGCGGCTACGGCGCGCTCCTCTCGAGCGTGGGCATCGGCGGGGTGGTCGGCGCGCTCGTGGTGGCGGGGGCGGCCGGGCGGCTGCCGCGCCAGTCGCTGCTGTACGGCAGCGCGATCGCCTTCTGCGTGCTCCTGATCGCGTTCTCGTTCACGCGCACGCTGTGGGGCGCGGTGCCGATCCTGGTGGCAACCGGCTTCATGATGATCGTGGTGAACGCCCTCGCCAACGGGCTGCTGCAGTCGATCGTCCCCAACGCGCTGCGGGGCCGGCTGATGGCGGCGTACTCGTTCCTGATCGTCGGGCTGGCGCAGGCGGCGGGGTCGTTTGGCGCGGGGGCGGTGGCCCGCGCGGCCGGCGTGCGCTGGGCGATCGGCGGCGGGGCGGCGATCATGCTCGCCTACACGCTGGTGGCGCGGGCGCGGACGCCCTCCCTCACGCCGCCCGCGGCCTGAGCCCGCGAGGGCGCGAGCGACGGCGGGCCCGGCGCCGCGGGTGCGACGCCGGGCCCGCGCCAGCCCGCGCGTGCGCGGCGGGGGGCTACCTGGTGCGATGCACCTGGAACGACACCATCACGGTGCGGGGCATTCCCGGCTCGATGAACAGCGGCACGCCGCCCACGATGTCGGGGTTGAGGAACGCCGAGCCGACGTACTTGCGGTCGAGCAGGTTCTCCACCGAGACGAATCCCCCGAGGGCGAAGTGGCCGAAGGTGGCCAGCTCGCCGGCGTACACCGACAGGTTCATCACGCCGGCGCTCGGCACCGACACCGCGTTGGCGTCGTCCACCACGTACCCGCCGGTGACCTGCAGCCCGGCGCCGATCGAGACCGACGACCAGCCGGGGGGCGCATAGGTGAATTGCGCGTTGCCGATGTAGCGCGGCGCGCCGACCATCATCTTGCCGCTGTAGTTCGCGAAGAAGCCCGGGCGGCCGTAGTGCACCGAGTCCACCAGGTAGTCCAGGTACTCGCTCTTCGACACCGTCGCCGCGCCCGTGAAGCCGAGGCCCCAGGCGGTGCGGGCGCGCATCGACAACTCGGCGCCGATGCGCCGGGTCTTGCCGGCGGTGAAGTAGAACCTGCCGCCCCGGTAGGGAACGATGTCGTTCGTGACGTCGATCAGGTACAGGGCGGCGTCGTAGCCGAACGCGGCGAGGTCGAGGGGACCGAGGCGCGTGGCGCCGAAGCCGCGCTTGGTGCCGACCTCGAGCGTGGTCGACCGGATCGGCTCGAGCAGCGGGTTGATTGCCGTCACGGTGTCGAGCCCGAAAGTACCCGCGGGGTCGGTCTCGTTGCCGGCCGGCACCTCGATTCCGCCGCCGAGGTTCACGTAGACGCTGTGCCGTGGGCCGAGCGCGTAGGTGATCCCGAGCTTGGGAATGATCCCGCTGAACGACTTCGAGGCGTCGATTTGCGGGGTGATGTAGTTCTGGTAGTCGTAGCTGATGTTGTCGCTGCGCAGCCCGAGGGTGATCCCCCAGTTGCCGGCGTCGATCCGGTCCTGCACGAAGATGCCGAGGTTCGACGCCCCCTCGCGCTTGTTGTCGCGCAGGGCCGTGCCGCGGCCGTTGCTCGCGCTGAGGCTGTAGAACAGGATCGCGCCGTCCTGGAAGGCGTAGTCGGCGCCCATCGAGAGCGTGTGCGCCACCCCCTCCGACCACGACCCGGTGTGCGAGTACACCGCGCTGCCGCCGGCGTGGACGCGGGTGAAGTCGCGAAAGGTTCCGCGCTCGGAGCGCTGCAGGTACTTGGGCTGCACGAACAGGGTCGTCGTCAGCTCGTCCGCCGGCGTGAACCTGTGGTCCATCGTGGCGCCGAGGCGGACGATGCGGTTGTAGCGCCGCTCCTGGCGGCCGGCGTAGGTCGCGTTCGGCTGCGACGGGTCGGCGGCGAACTGCGCCTGGCTCAACGGCCCGGGAATGTTGAACTGGCTGCTCGTGCCGAGGAGCGAAAGCGCGAAGTCGGTCGACGCGCCGATCGGTGCCTGCACGCCCGCGGAGACGAGCTGCCGCTCGCTCTGGGCGTTGCCCCGGTAGCCGTCGTACCGGGTGGTCACGACCGACCCGTACACGCGGCCGCTCCCCATCACCTCGTTGCCGGAGATCATGTTGCGCTGGTACCCGTAGCTTCCCATGAGCGTGCGGAAGGTGAAGGCCGGCGCGTCGCTGGCGGGGGCGGTGCTCACGCTCACCAGTCCCCCCGAGGCGTTCCCCCACAGCGCCGAGGCGTTGGAGCGCACCACCTCCACCGACGAGGCGGCCCAGAGGTCGATCTCGTCGAGGGCGGTGCGGCCGTCGGGCTCCGTCTCCGGGACACCGTCGATCAGGAAGCGGATGCCTCGCGTGGTCCCCGCGTTCGAGCGGTCGCCGGCGCCGCGCGACCCGAAGCCGCGAATCGTGATCCGCGCGTCCGGGCCGCCCGAGCGCGACTGCGCCAGCACGCCGGGCACGAGGGCCAGCGCGTCCTGCACGCCGAGTCCGAGCCGGCTCCTCCAGTCCGCGGGAGTGATCGCGGTGGTGGCGAGTGGCGTCCGGAACAGGTCGGCGCCGGTGCGCCCGGTGACGGTCACGGTCGGCAGCTGGGCGCCGGCCTTGGCCGCGCTGTCGGGCTGCTGGGCCGCTGCGGGAAGCGCGACGAGCGCCGCGAACAGGACGTGCGCAGCAGGGCTGCGGGAGGTCATGGCTGAGCGGGGATGGGAAGGGGTGCCGGACCGCATCAACTTTACGCAGGCAGCAACGTGGGCGTTAGGTGGTGCGGCGTCCGCCGCGTCCCGGCACGCGCCCGCCGGCCCGTCCGGCGTTCGTTGCGCCGGCGCCGGGGGGGAGCTTCATTGCGCGCACGGCCGTCCCCTCCCGACCCGACACTCGTGATCACTCCCGTCCCGACGACGCTCGAAGGCCACGGCGTTCGCCTCGAGCCGCTTGTCCCCGCGCACGAGGCCGCGCTGCGAGACGCGGCGGCCGACGGCCATCTCTGGGAACTCTGGTTCACGACCGTGCCCGCTCCCGCCGAGACCGCGGCCTACATCGCCACCGCACTCGACGGCCAGCGGGCCGGGCACATGCTCCCCTGGGCGGTCCGGGAGCTGTCCACCGGCACGATCGTGGGGAGCACCCGGTACCACGACATCGTACCCGCCGTCGACCGCGTCGAGATCGGCTACACCTGGTACGCGAAGCGCTGGCAGCGCAGCCACGTCAACACCGCGTGCAAGCGCCTCCTCCTCGGCCACGCCTTCGATACCCTGGGCTGCGCCGTGGTCGGCCTGCGCACCGACAACTTCAACGTCGCGTCGCAGGCCGCGATCGCGGCGATCGGCGCGCGGAAGGACGGCGTCATCCGGCATCACCAGGCGAGGCGCGACGGCAGTGCCCGCGACAGCGTGATGTTCAGCATCCTGCGCGAGGAATGGCCGGAGGTGCGGCGGCACCTCGAGCTGCGGATGGCGCGGCACGGCTGAGCGACGCGCGGCACGGGCGCGGCGCCGGTCGGCGGCCCGCCAGCGACCCGTGCCTCCCGCTACTCCGCCCGCGGCGCGTCCGCCCCCTGCGCCTGGCCCAGCAGCTCCCTGACGCGCCTGGCGAGCTGCGCCGGCGCGAAGGGCTTGCCGATGAAGGCCAGCCCGGCCAGCAGCACCCCCTGCCGGACGATCGCGTCGTCGGTGTAGCCCGAGGTGTACAGCACCCGCAGCCCCGGGCGCTCCTCGCGCAGCCGTGTGGCGAGCTCGGCGCCGTTCATCCCCGGCATCACCACGTCGGTGATCAGCAGGTCGATCGGCCCCTCGAACCGGCGGGCGAGGTCGAGGGCCATCGGCCCGTCGCTGGCCGCGAGAACGGTGTAGCCGAGGCGGTTGAGCGTGTCCGAGGCGACGAGGCGCACCGATCGCTCGTCCTCGGCGAGGAGGATCACCCCGCTCGCCTCGCCGTCGGCCGTGGGATGCTCATACGCCGGCGCCGCGACGTCGCCGCGGGTGCGCGGCAGGTAGACGAAGAACTTCGACCCGCGCCCCGGCTCGCTCCAGACGCGCATGCGGCCGTTCGACTGCTCGACGATGCCGTAGGCCGTGGCCAGCCCGAGGCCGGTGCCGCGGCCGCGCTCCTTGGTGGTGAAGAAGGGCTCGAACAGCCGCGCCCGCACGCTGGCGTCCATGCCGTGGCCGGTGTCGCTGACGGTGAGCAGCACCCAGTCGCCGGGGGGCACGCCCTCGTGCCGCGGGTCGGGCGCCGTGAGGCTCACGTGCTCGGTGGAGAGGGTGAGCGTTCCGCCGTCGCGCATCGCATCGCGCGCGTTGAGCGCGAGGTTCATCACCACCTGCTCGACCTGCGTCGGGTCGGCGGTGACCATCCACAGCCCCGGGGCGGGTTCGATCGCCACCTGCACGTTCTCGCCGATCACCCGGGCCAGCATCCCGCTCATGCCGCCGATGACCTCGTTGAGGGAGAGGGGCACGGGCTGCAGCATCTGGCGCCGGCTGAAGGCGAGGATCTGCCGCGTGAGCGCGGCGGCGCGTTCGGCCGCCCGCCGGATCTCGAGGATCTCGCCGCGCGACGGCGCCTGCGCGTCCATGTCCTCGAGCACGAGGTCGCAGTAACCCAGGATCCCGGTGAGCAGGTTGTTGAAGTCGTGCGCGATGCCGCCCGCGAAGCGGCCGATCGCCTCCATCTTCTGCGCCTGGCGCAACTGCTCGCGCGAACTCTCGAGTGCCCGCTCGGCGGCCAGGCGCGCCGTGACATCGATGTTCACGCTCAGCCGCGCCTCGATTCCCTCGAACATCACGTTGCGAACGGTGACGTCGACGTCGAGCGGCGTGCCGTCCTTCCTCCAGTGCCGCCACTGGGCGCGGTAGACATCGGGGGCGGGGGGGGCGTTGATGGAGGCGTCGAAGCCCTCGTGGTCCTCCGGCGGCCGCACGTCGCGCAGCGTCATCTGCGCGAACTCGGCGGCCGTCCATCCGTACTGCCGCACGGCCGCCTCGTTCACGGCGAGGAAGCGCAGCGACGCGATCTCGGTGATCCACATCGGCACCGGCGACTGCTCGAACAGCGCGCGGTAGCGCTGCTCGCCGGCCCGCAGGTCGTTGCGGTTCTGCTCGAGCGTGGCAGCCATCTGGTTGAACTGCCGGGCCAGCCCGCCGATCTCCGAGCCCGATCGCACGCCCGACCGGTGGGCGAGGTCGCCCGAGGCGACCGTCGCGACGTCGCCGGCAAGCGCCTGCACCGGGTGGGAGATGCGGCGGCCGATCAGGAGTGCGACGCTCACCGCGAGCGCGAGGGTCAGGGCAAAGAGGGCGATCTCGCGAAACAGGAGGGCACGGACCGGCGGCTCGGCCTGGTCGAGCTGCAGTCCGACGATCACCCGCCACGGGGCCCGCGTGACCAGCGCCTGCTGGTAGAAGCGCACCGAATCGTCGAGGCCGCGCATCTCGCGACCGAGCCCGGCGCCACCGAGTGCCGCGCGCACGAGGGGATGTGCGCTCACGTCACGCCCGAGGTCCGCGGAGCGGGGCGGGGCCCGGCCCACCAGCCGGCCGGCGTCGTTCACCACCCACGCCACCGCGCCCGCGGGCACGGTCGCGCCGGCCACCACCGGTTCGAGCCAGGCCAGGCGGAACGACGCCACCAGAACGCCCGCCACGGAGGAATCGGGGGCGAAGAGCGCGGTGGCCACGCCGGTCCCCCATCGCGTCGTATCGAGCGCGGAGCGCACAACGTCGCCGATGGCGAGGGCACGGCTCCTCACTGCCTCGCGCAGGTAACGACGGCCCGCGGCGGAGTAGCGCGAACGGTCGCCCACCGGGTCGAGCGACACGCCGAGGTTGCGCCCCGCCGTGTCGAAGACCCCGAAATTGATGAGGTTCGGCGGGAACTCCTGCATCACCCGTCGCAGCAGCAGGTCGTTGCCGGCAACCGCTCGCGGGCTGGCCCGCACCATCGGGGCCGTGGCGCGCAACAGCGTGGTGATGTCGGCGAGGCGGTCGTCAATCCGCTCGGCCACGCCGCGCGCGATTCCCTCCGCGCGCTCGGCGGCGAAGACGCGCCGCTCGGTGAGCCGCTCGCGCGTACGGATGCCCGTGTAGGCGAGGAACGGCGAGAGGGCACCGACCACGAGCAGCACGAGCCGCGAACGGATGCGCAGCCGCGGCCAGCGGGCTCCGTCGGGCACCGGCAATCAGCCGCCCGTCAGCACGCGGTGACGCAGGTGCTCCGCCACCCTGAAACCCAGGGCCTCCCAGGCCTTCGCCGCGCCGTCGTTCATGGCGTCAACGTGCAGTCGCACTTCCACCAGCCCGCGCGAACGGCACCAGGCCAGCGCGTGCTCGACGAGGATGCTGAGCACCCCCTCGCGCCGCTCCTCGGGGAGCACGTAGGCCGAGGAGAGGTAGCCGTACCGCGACGGCAGGAGGAGCGGAGACGACCGCGACTCGCGCACGCGCAGGCAGCCCACCGTGGCGCCGCCGCGCTCGGCGACGAAGCAGGACTGCTGGCCGTCGGCCAGCTGCTCGGCGAACAGCGCGCGGGCGCGCGCCTCGAGGTCCTGCCGCGGGCGCCCGTAGATGGCCGAGCCGGCGTGCTCGCGGATCAGCGCCGCCCGCATCCGCACGAGGGCGTCGATGTCGTCGACGGTGGCGAGGCGCACCGTGACGTCGCCATTGGCCGTGTGCGCCGCGCGCATCACGCCGCTCTTGCGGCCGGCGATCGGGCGGCGGGGAGCCGCGCTCAATGGAGCCTCGGGGGCGGGCATGCCGGGAACATTGCCTGAAGGTGCGCGCAGTCACGGGCGCCCGCCAGCGGCGGCGTGTCGGCGTGGGCGCCGCGAGGCGTCCGCGCGCAGCCGAAGGGCAGGAACAGGTCCTTCGCTTCGCCCAGGATGACGGCGGCGGTCAGGCCGAGAGCCCGCCGCCGAACATGTCCTGGCTCGGCCGGCGCCGCGCCTCCGGATGCGCCCGGCCGTACCGGCCCTGGTCGTTGCGCGAAATCTTGCGCCGCGCCACGAGCGACTCGAGCACGAGCTCGCAGGCGGCCGCCGTGACCGGCACGTCTCCCGGCGTCGCGAGTCCCACGAGCTCCACCAGCTCGACCAGCCCGGGAACGCCGCGAAAGCCCGCCACCGCCGCCTCGGCGGTCGCGTCATCGGCCACCTGCAGGGCACCGCCGCCGTCGAACCACATCACCACCTCGTCGGTGCCCGCCCCCTCGGCGCGGGCGCGGAAGGTGGCGTCGCAGGCCCGGCGAATGAGCTCCACCGCGATCGCCGGCGCCCCCACCAGCTCCCCCTCGTACTCCAGCTCGATCTTCCCCGTGATCGCCGGGAGGGCGGCGTAGAGGTCCCCGAAGCGCGGCACGACCTCGCGCTCCCGGTTGGTGATCACGCGCCGCTCGGCGTTGGACACCACGTTCTCCATCACGCTGATCGGCATGCGCTGCGAGACTCCCGACCGCCGGTCGACGCGCTTGTCGGTGCGGGCCTCGAACGCGATCCGCTCCACCGCCTCGGCCACGAAATCGGGGACGCGCACCGGCGCGCCACCGCGCCGGATCCATGCCTCCTGTCGCGTGATCGCAGCGCCGAGGGCCACCGTCTCCGGGTAGTGCGTCACCACCTCGCTGCCGATCCGGTCCTTGAGCGGCGTGATGATCTTGCCGCGCGCCGTGTAGTCCTCGGGGTTGGCGGTGAAGCAGAGGAGGACGTCGAGCGGGAGCCGCACCGGATAGCCTTTGATCTGGACGTCCCCCTCCTGCATGATGTTGAAGAGGCCGACCTGCACCTTGCCGGCGAGGTCGGGGAGCTCGTTGAGGGCGAAGATGCCGCGGTTGGCGCGCGGCAGCATGCCGAAGTGGATCGTGAGCTCGTCCGACAGCACGTGGCCGCCGCGGGCGGCGCGGATCGGGTCCACGTCGCCGATGATGTCGGCCACCGTCACGTCCGGCGTGGCGAGCTTCTCGACATACCGGTTGTCGCGGTGCACCCAGGCGATCGGCGTGTCGTCGCCCGCCTCCGCGATCAGCGTCCGCGACTGGCGGGAGATCGGCGAGAACGGGCTGTCGTTGACCTCGCTCCCGGCCACGATCGGCATCTCGTCATCGAGCAGGGTCACGAGGGCGCGCAGCAGTCGCGACTTGGCCTGCCCGCGCAGCCCCAGCAGGATGAAGTTGTGCCGCGAGAGGAGCGCGTTCACGATCTGCGGCATCACCGTGTCCTCGTAGCCGAGAACCCCGTCAAAGAGTGGGCCGCCACCGGCAAGCCGCGCGATCAGGTTCTCGCGGATCTCGTCCTTCACGGTGCGTCGGGTGCGCTGCGGCGCGCCCCAGGGGGATGCCCTCAGGGCACCCAGCGTCTCGGGAAGCTTCGTGGTCACGCGGTCGGTCTCCTGGTGGGCGGCGCCTGCCGCCCTCCGGCGCAAGTTAACCCGGCGCGGCGTGGCACGTCGTGCGTTCTCCCGTTGACCCGCCCCCCCGCCGGATCCCGATCCTTCGCCCTTCCGCGTCGCGCGGGCCAGGTGCCACGGTTCCTCTCGCACATCCTGAGTCGTGCGCGCGCGCGGGCGATCGACCATGCCCGCACCGAGTGGTCGTACCGGCGCGCGATCGTGGTGCTGGTGGCTGGTCCGGGCAACGTGCGCGAGGCCGTGCCTGCGCCGGCGCCGCGCGCCTGGATCTGCCTGCGGGCCGGGATCTGCCTGCGGGCCGGGATCGCGCCGTCGGTCACGGCGATCGAGCGCGTCGGCGTCCGCCGCGCCGGCACCTGCTTCGCCGACCGCCGGCTGAGGCGCTCGAGCCTGCGCTGGGAGCCGGCCCCCGGCGCTCAGTCGGCGGGAAGCACCTCGACCAGGTTGTCGTAGAAGGTCGCGCCGCCGCCCAGGTCGGTGACGCCCTGCGACGTCGTGTCGTTCGCGTTGCGGCCGTCCTTCGCGAGCTTCGTCCACCAGACCGACGGGGCCCATGCCACCCCCTCGCGCACGCTGTCGCCCACGCGGGCAACCGCCGTGAAGTGGCCACGGTCGTTGTGGACCACCACGCGCATCCCGTCGGTGATGCCGCGGTGGGCGGCGTCGGCGGGGTGCAGCTGGCACTCGGGCTCGGCGTTGCCGCGCAGCGCCTTCACGTTCACGAAGGTCGAGTTGAGGAACTTGTGGCGCGGGCTGCTGATGAGCACCAGCGGAAAGCGGGCCGCGAGCTGCGGCGCCGTCTCGGGGAGTTCCCTGGGCGGCGTGTACGTGGGCAGCGGATCAATCCCCATCCGCTCGAGCCGCTCCGAGTAGAACTCGCACTTTCCGCTCGGCGTCGGGAAGTTCCCCTCGGCGTACGGGAGGAAGGGGCGCGGCACGTTGAGCCGCACCCAGCCCCGCGCGAGCAACGCCTCGAGCGTGACGCCCTTCATGCGCTCGTGCGGCGTGTCGAGCGACTGCCGGATCAGCGCCAGGTCGTCGTCGGCGAAGCAGGGATCGTCGAGCCCCATGCGCGCCGCGAGCCGCCGGAAGATCTCCGTGTTGGGCAGCGCCTCGCCAATGGGGGCGATGCTGGGCCGGTTGAGCGTCGCCTGGTAGTGCCCGTAGGCGAGGTGCACGTCCCAGTGCTCGAGTTGCGTGGTGGCCGGCAGCACGATGTCGGCCCAGTCGGCGGTATCGGTCTGGAAGTGCTCGAGGACGACGGTGAACAGGTCCTCGCGGCCGAGGCCGCGCCGCACGGCCCCGAGGTCGGGGGCGATCGCGGCCGGATTGCTGTTGTACACGACCATCGCCTGCACCGGCGGCCCGCCGACGCCGGCGTCGGGGCGGGTGAGGGCCTCGCCGAGGCGGCTCATGTTGATGGTGCGCACCGGCGGCGAGAGGTCCTCGCGCACGAGCGCGGCGAGGTTGAAGCGATGGCCGATGCTCGTGCTCAGCTGCACCCCGCCGCCGGGCCTCCGCCAGTGGCCGGTGACCGCGGGGAGGCAGGCGATGGTCCGCATCGCCATGCCGCCGCCGAAATGGCGCTGCAAGCCGTAGTTCACGCGCAGGAACGCCGCCTTGGCCCGCCCGTACTGGCGCCCCAGCTCGGCGATCCGCTCGGCGGGAATCCCGGTGATGCCGGCGGCGCGCTGCGGCGACCACTCGGCCACGCGCGCGCGGAGTTCCATCTCGCCCAGCGTGTACCGGGCCAGGTAGTCGGCGTCGTGGAGCCGCTCCGCGAACAGCACGTGCATCATGGCGAGCGCGAGGGCCGCGTCGGTGCCCGGGCGGATCGGGATCCACTCGTCGCACTGCTCGGCGGTGCGGGTGCGAATCGGGTCGATCGCGATCACCATCGCACCGTTCTTCCGCGCCTCGAGCACGAACGGCCAGAGGTGCGGATTCGACGTGAGGGTGTTGGTGCCCCAGAGCAGCACGAAGTCGCTCTGCGGCAGCCCCTCGCCGTCGGCGCCCATGTTCGCGCCGACCGTCATGCGCATGCCCTCGGTGCCGGCGGTCGAGCAGATCGTGCGGTCGAGCTTCGACGCACCGAGCGCGTGGAAGAAGCGGCGGTCCATTGACTGGCCCTGCAGCAGCCCCATCGTCCCGGCGTAGCTGTAGGGAAGGATCGCCTGGGGTCCGTGGGGCCCCCGCGCGACGGTTCCGAGCCGGTCGGCGATCGTGTCCAGCGCCTCGTCCCACGAGATCGCCACGAACTCGCCGCGCCCCTTCGCCCCCACGCGCCGCAGCGGCGTGGTGAGCCGATCGGCGTGATAGGTGCGGTCGAGGTAGCGATTGACCTTCGCGCAGAGAAAGCCCTGCGTGAACGGGTGGTCGGGATCGCCCGCGACCTTCACCGCCCGGCCATTCTCGACGGTCACGAGCATGGCGCAGGTGTCGGGGCAGTCGTGCGGGCAGGCGCCGCGTACGATCCCCGAATGGGGTGGAGCGAGTTCAGCGGGCGCGGTCATGCGTGTGGACTCTCGCGGCGAATCACTGCGGGCAAGACCGCAAACTATGTCCGCGCCCCAGTCACGGAAAGTGACGCCGGTCGCATCGCAAGTGATTGTCTGCCAATGCGTTGCGCCTGTGAGCGCGAGCGGAGCAGCAGCGGTCGTCGACTTTCGCCGACCCCTTCGGTCACGCACGCGCCGACTGCCCGAAGCGACGAAAGCGTTGCCAGTGTTGGACTTGGCCGCTCGCGTCGGCTTGACTTGACGCCCGTTATCGGTAGCTTTCCCCGGCCTTCCGGAGCATCGCGATCGCGTGCACGGATTTCGGGCACACACTCGATCGTTTCTTCCTGAGGAGATTTGCAATGAAGCGCCTGGCCCTTGCCACTGCCGTGCTCGCGCTGGTCGCGTGCGGCGAGAAGAAGGAAGCCGCTCCGGCTGATGCCGCTGCCTCGTCGCCCGCCGCCGCCTCGCCGGCCGCCGCGCCCGCGATGGACTCGATGGCCGCGAAGCTGGACACCGCGGTGAAGAAGGTTGACACCGCCGCCACGAAGGCGATGGACGCCGGTAAGGCCGCTGTCGACGCGGGCAAGAAGGCCGCCGACGCCGTCAAGAAGCCGTAACCGACGCTTCCCCGAACGGCAGAAGGGCGCGACCGGGAGGTCGCGCCCTGTTTTGTTCCCGTCCCGTGCGACGCGAAGGACCTGCCTGGGCAGCGAATGCAGGCCCTTCGCTTCGCTCAGGGCGACGGAGGCTAGTGCGCCGCGAACGGCAGCGCGTGCACGAGCACCGGACACTCGAGCCCGCCCGCGGCGCGGCCCACCAGCACGGTGCCGATGTTCACCTCGCGCCGCACCATGCCTAGGGCGATCGGCCCGAGCCGCGGCGACACGACCGTGCTGCGCACGTCGCCAAGGGGCTTGCCCTCGCCGTCAAACAGCTGCGCGCCGCGCGGCAGCGGCTCGCTGAAGTCGAATCGCAGCCCGCGCAGGTGCCGGTTGACGTGGCCGCGGAAGTGCACGCGCGCCACGGTCTCCTGGCCCGTGTAGCACCCCTTGGTGTAGCTGAGCGCGTGCCAGTCGTCGAGGTTCGCCTCCTGCGGGATGGTGGCGTCGTCGATGTCGAGCCCCCACTCGGGACGGCCGTGCTCGACCCGCACGATCTCCCACGCGATCAGCCCTCCCGGCCAGGCTCCCGACTGGAGGATCTTCGCCCGCGCCATCTCGGCGGCGTCGGACGCGATCCAGAGGTCCCACGCCTCGGTGCCGAGCTCGGGGGAGCGCGACAGGAAGGCCTCGGCGCCGCCCAGCGTCGCCACCCGCACCGCGTACGGAAGCATCGCGTCGAGCGCCTCGGCGGCGACGCCGGTCACCTGCGTGATGACCTGTCGCGCCTCCGGGCCGGCGACGGTGAGGTGCCGGTACGTGGCGGTGACGTCGCTCCAGCGCGTGAGGCGCGGGTTCACGAACTTGCGCAGCATCGCCCACCAGCCCTCGGCGGCGCGCACCGGCACGTCGACCAGCAGGCGGTCGGTGGCGAGGGCGGCAATGCGCACGTCGGCGATGATCTTGCCCTTGGGCGTCAGCGCCGCGGCGTACTGGCCCTGGCCCGCCTCGAGCGACAGCACGTCGTTGGTGACGAGCCCGGTGAGGGTCTCCCGCGCCTTGTCGCCGGAGAAGATCGCGCGGCCCCGGTGGCTCCGGTCGACGAGCAGCGCGCCATGCCGCACGACATGGTACTCCGCGCCCGGATCGCCGTGGTGCAGCACCACGGCCTGCCCGGCCACGTCGACCATCTCCTCGCCCCGCGGCATCAGCGAAATGCTCATTCCGTGTTGCGCTCCCCGAACGGCGTGAGTTGACCGGCGGGGGCCGCGGCCGCCGCCCCCTCCGTGCCCAACCTGTGCCCCGTGCGCGAGGTTGTCCACCTCCGCGCGCCGGGGCCTCAGGAGGGGCCGCCGCCGCTCGGGGAATACTGCTCCCGGTAGCTCTCGTCGAGCAGCATCACCGGGTGCACGGCGCGCACCGCCGCGCCGCGGCGCGCCAGTCCCCCGCCAATGTGCAGCAGGCAGCCGGGGTTTCCCGTCGCGACCAGCGGGGCGCCCGCCGCCTCCACCTGCGCCAGCTTGGGCGCCAGCACCGCGAGGGCGACCCCCGGCTCGAGCAGGTTGAAGATGCCGGCCGATCCGCAGCACTGGTCGGCGTCGGGAAGGGGCGTGGCCTCGAGCGCGGGAATGGCCGTGAGCACGGCCGCCGGCTCGCGCACGACCCGCTGCGCGTGCTGCAGGTGGCAGGGATGGTCCACGGCGACGCGCACGGCAACGGGGGCTCCGCCGCGCGGGCCGGCGGCGGCCAGCAGCTCGCTCACGTCGCGCACGCGGGCGGCGAGGGCGGTGGCCCGGTCGCGCCACGCGGGATCGTCGGCCAGCAGGTGGCCGTACTCCTTCATCATCGCGCCGCAGCCCGCGGAGTTCACGGCGACGAGCGCGGCCCCGCACGCCTCGAACGCGGCGATGTTCGATCGCGCGAGGGCCCGCGCCTGCTCGCGATCGCCGGCGTGCGCATGCAGGGCCCCGCAGCACCGCTGCGCCGGCGCCGCCACGATCACGTGGCCGTTGTGGGCAAGCACGCGAGAGGTGGCGCGATTGACGTGGCCAAGAAGGCCATGCATCACGCACCCCTCGAGGAGCGCGACCGGCTCGCGCCGGGGCGCAGCGCCGGTGGGTAGCCCACCTGTTGCCGGTCCCGCCGCGACAGCCGACGCCGCGCCGCCGCGCGGGCGCAGCGACACCGGCGCGGTGCTCGCCAGCATCGCGTGGGCGAGCCCGATGCGCCCGGGAAGCCGTGCCAGCACCGACGGCAGCCCCGTGCCGCGCCAGGCGCGCGCGACCGCCATGGCCAACGCGAGCACGCTGGGCCGGGCGAAGACGGCGAGCATGGCCCGCGCGACCAGCGGCCGCGGCCGTGCTCCCGCCATCGTCGCTCGCGTCGCCTCGAGCAACCGTCCATAGGGCACGCCACTGGGGCATGCGGTCTCGCAGCCGCGGCAGCCGAGGCAGCGATCGAGGTGCGTGCCGACGGCGGCGTCGTCGAGGGCGACGGCGCCGTCGGCGAGGGCGCGCATCAGCACCAGTCGTCCGCGGGGCGAGTCGTTCTCGTCCTCGAGCGCCAGGTACGTGGGGCAGGCCGGCAGGCAGAAGCCGCAGTGCACGCAGGCGTCGAGCCCGGGGAGCTCGGCGGCGAGGGGCGTTCCCGGGTGCGCGCAGGCCGCGCGCGCCCGACCGTGCACGGGAGCGGCGGGCCCGGGCGACGTGCCGGCGCTCACGCCAGGATCCCGGGGTTGAGCACGCCGTTCGGGTCGAAGGCCTCGCGCACGCGACGCGCCAGCGCGTCGGCGCCCGCCACGCGATGCGCGCCGGTGAGGTCGCCGCCGGCGTCGTCGGCGGCCGGGCGCTCACGAACGCAGCGCATCGACGTTCGCCAGGCGGCACCGGCACGCAGCGGGTCGTCACCGGTGTCGAGGAGGGTGCTCACGCGCAGCACGCCGCGCGCGAGCGAGAGGTGCGCGTGCACGGCGCGCGATCCGTCGGCGCCGCGGCGCATGACGGACCGAGCGAGCAGTGGCCAGCGCGATGGGGCCCCCGACTCGCGCCAGGTGCTTGCCCGGGCGGGCTCGGCCGCGCGCAGCGATGCCCAGGCCGTGCCCGGGTGCTCGGCGGCGCTCCCCAGCGCCAGCACGGCGGCCCGTGCCGCGGCGACGAAGTGCGCGTTGCCACCGAGGCGGACGAGCAGTTGCGGCGTGTCGCCGAGGCCGAGGTGCCGCGCGAGGGCATCGTTCACGAACTCGGCCGCGAGCGGCAGGTACGGGCCGAGGCGCAGGGCGTCGATGCGGGCGACAGCCGTGTCGTCGAGCCGCTCGACGGCCACCGACCACGTTTCGTCGACGGCGGGGCGCGCCCGCAGGCGGAGGTTGAGGTGCGTGATCACGCCCAGGGTGCCCCAGGCGCCGGTCACGAGTCGCACGAGGTCGAATCCGGCGACGTTCTTCACGACACGGCCGCCGGCTCGCACCATCGAACCACGGCCGTCCACGAACTCGGCGCCGAGCACGAGGTCGCGGGGAAGGCCGAGGGCGCCGGCACAGGGGCCGGCGGTGGCAGTGGCGATCGTGGCGCCGATCGTGCCGCCGTCGCGTCCCCACGGCAGCAGGGGGCACCACTGGCGGTGCTCGGCGGTCGCGGCGTCGACCTCGGCCAGCGTCGTGCCGGCGCGCACGGCGATGGTGAGGTCGCCCGGGTTGTACTCCGTGACGCCGCGCAGGGCGGAGATGTCGAGGGGCACGGCGCCGGCGCGGACCGGGCGCCCGGCGTCGAGCCAGGTGCCCGCCCCCACGATGCGGAGCGCCCCGCCGCGGCCGGCGGCGTCGTGCACCGCGGCGACGACGTCGGATGCACTCGCCGCGTGAATCGCGGCCGCGGTGGCGCCGGTCATTCGCGCGCGGCCCGCCAGGCGGCGGCGCCGGTCCATTCGCGGCAGCTGTGCACCGGAACGACCTTGCCAGGGTTGGCGCGCCGCGCCGGGTCGAAGGCGTCGCGCAGCCGGCACATCGCGTCGAGGGTGGGGGCGGTGAAGAGCGCCTCCATGTAGCCGAGCTTGTCGGTGCCCACGCCATGCTCGCCGGTGATCGTGCCGCCGGCGTCGATGCACCGCCGCATGATGTCGCGGGTGGCGGCGTCAACGCGCGCCGACTCGTCCGGATCGGTGGCGTCGTAGGGAATGTTGGGATGCAGGTTGCCGTCGCCGGCGTGAAAGACGTTGCACACCCGCACGCGGTGCCGCGCGCCGATCTCCGCGATCGCGGCGAGGAGCTCGGCGAGCTTCGTCCGCGGCACCACGGCGTCCTGCACCACCAGGTGCGGCGAGAGCCGCCCCATCGCGCCGAAGGCCTTCTTGCGTCCCTGCCAGAGCCGGGCGCGGTCGGCAGCGTCGGTGGCGGTGCGCACGTCGCGGGCGCCGTTGGCGCGGCAGATCGCGTCGATGGCACGGGCGTCGTCGTCGAGCCCGGCAGCGGCGCCGTCGGCCTCGACGAGGAGCACCGCGGCCGCGTCGCGGGGATAGCCGGCGGCGTACACCGAGGCCTCCACCGCCTCGATGGTGGCGTTGTCCATCAGCTCGAGGGCGGCGGGGAGGATGCCGGCGGCGATGATCGCGCTGGTGGCCCGCGCGGCGTCGTCAACGCTGGTGAAGTCGGCAAGCTGCGTGATGATGCGCTCGGGATTCGGCATCAACCGCACCGTCACGTCGAGGGCGATGCCGAAGCACCCCTCCGACCCGACGAAGGCGCCGAGCAGGTCGTAGCCCTCGGCCTCGCCGTCGGCGGAGCCGAGCGCGACCACCTCGCCGTCGGGGAGGACGACGGTGGCGGCGAGCACGTGGTTGAGGGTGACCCCGGCCTTGAGGCAATGCGGCCCGCCCGCGTTCTCGGCGACGTTGCCGCCGATCGTGCAGGCGGCCTGGCTGGACGGATCGGGGGCGTAGTGCAGCCCGAGGGGCAGGACGGCGCGCGAGAGCGAGGCATTGACGACGCCGGGTTCGACCGTCGCGGTGCGGTTGGCGGCATCGACGGCGACGATGCGCCTGAGCCGGTTGAGCCCGACGAGCACCACGCCGTCGGCGAGCGCGCCGCCGGAGAGCCCGGTGCCGGCGCCGCGCGCGACGAACCGAACGCCGGCCGCGGCGAGGGTTCGCACGACCGCCACCACCTCGTCGCGCGAGCCGGGGAGGACCGCCAGCAGTGGATGTGCCCGGTGCCCGGGAAGGCCGTCGGCCTCGAAGACGAGGAGGCTGCTCGCGTCGCGCAGCACATGGCGATCGCCGGCGATGGCGGCGAGTGAGGCGGCGAGCGCGGAGGAGGCCGCGGGGGCGAGCGCCGTCACGGGGCGTCGGGGCCGTGGCCGTTGCTGCGTGCCCGCGCGTGCACCTCGGCGCGCCCCTCGAGGGCAGGCGCGGCCGGCCCGAGCATGCCGGCGAGCTCGCGCAGCCGGGCGGACGCCGAACGGGAGGTGAGCAGCTGCTGGCGGGCGTCGAGGGCGATGTCGACCAGCGCGGCGATGGCGAAACTGAGCCGGGCGGGATCGGCCGGCAGCGGCGGCGGCTCGACGGCGTCGTCGGCGATGGTGCGGGCGGCCCGCGCCACCCGCGCGAAGAGGGCGCGCACGCGGCGGGCGACCGGCGCGAGGGTGGACTCGGGTTCCGGCTCGTCGTCCCAGGCGGCGACGTCGGCCACGAGGTACGGCTGCCCGGTGTCAACGACCCTTGCGACGGCGAAGCGCTCGCGCCCCTCCACGACGATGTTGGAGCGACCGTCGGGGAGGGTCTCGTGCCGCGCGATGCGCGCCACGCAGCCGACGGTGCCGGCGGGAAGCGCGTCGTCCGCGCCTCCCTCGCCGCGGCAGACGATGCCGAACTCGCGGCTGCCCTGCAGGCAATCGGCGAGCATGCGACGGTACCGCGGCTCGAAGACGTGGAGGGGAACGGTGGCGCCGGGAAAGAGCACCAGCGGCAACGGAAAGAGCGGGAGGCGCGCGGGCGGCACGTGGGGGAAAGTACCCGCGGCGGGGGGGAGGCGCGAACTGCAAGCGGGCGAGAAGCAGATCCTTCGCTGCGCTCAGGATGACGCGAAAAGAACGGCCCGGCGAGGATCGCCGGGCCGTTGCCGTTCAGGATCGCCTGCCGCCGCTCAGGTGGTGCTCCAGAAGCCGGCCAGGGCGCGGCCGTCGGGGCTCGACCGGAGTTTCTCGAAGGCCCGCTCGCGGATCTGGCGGATCCGCTCGCGGGTGACGCCCATCAGGGCGCCGATGCGCTCGAGGGTCATCGCCTCGCTCCCCTCCTCGAGCCCGTAGTACAGGGCGAGGATCTTGCGCTCGCGCGGAGTGAGGTAGGTGCGGAAGACGCGGGTGATGAACTCGCGCATGAGCTGCATGTCGGTGCGGTCCTCGATCACCTCGCCGTGGTCGCCGGCAAAGCGCTCGCCGAGGGTGCAGGCCTCGCGGTCGGAGCGATCGATGGGGGCGTCGAGGGAGACCTCGGTGGCCGACATCTGCTTGGCCGAGCGCACCTGGTCGGGGGTCTCCTCGAGCAGGCGGCCGAGTTCGTGGTCGGTCGGGTCGCGCTTGAGCACCTGTCCGAGGACGGTCTCGGCCCGGGCCAGCTTGATGAGCTGGGAGTTCTGGTTGAGCGGGATGCGGACCGAGCGGGTCTGCTCGGCGAGGGCCTTGAGGACGGCCTGGCGCACCCACCAGACGGCGTACGAGATGAACTTGACCCCCTGGTCCGGGTCGAACTTCCGCACCGCCTTGAGCAGCCCCTCGTTGCCGATCGCCACCAGCTCGCTCAGGTCGAGGCCGTGCCCCTGATACTTCTTCACGTACGAGATGACGAACCGGAGGTTCGCCGTGACGAGCCGCTCGGCCGCGGTCTCGTCGCCCTTCTGTGCCAGCCGCGCGAGGCGTCGTTCCTCGGCGGGGTCGGTGATCAATGGCAGCTTCTGGATGTCGTGCAGGTACTGGTCGAAGGCACCGGAGGGGGCGGAGCGGAAGAAGCCCTTCGAGGCCTTCGTCGGAGCCGAAGTCTGCATTGTTCCCGTACCGATTGAAGGTGCGCGTGCGAGGTGGCGCCCTGGGTGCTACGACTCGCCGGATGGCAGCAGGGGCGCCCACGATACGAGCGGGGGTTTTAGGCGTCAATAGCGCCTTTTTCGCGGCGCCTGCGTGGTGGTGTGATGACCGATGTAACTCGTTGCGGCGAAAGACTCTTGCCTCGGATCACGAACCACAAACAGACGGTGCTAGCGGCCGGCCAGGACCTCGTGCACCGCGGCGTCGTCCACGGGAATCGTCCACCCCGACTCCTCGCCCGCCATGGCCCCCACGCGCCGCGGCAGGGCGTACCGCACGGTGCCGCCGCGCGCCTTCTTGTCGGCGCGGGTGGCGGCGATGAGTGCGTTGGCGGACAGGTCCGCCGGCACCGCCGTGGGGAGGCCGGCGGCGGCCAGCGCATTGGCGATCCGGTCGCGCGTTCCCTGCTCGGCCACGCCTGTGCGCTCGGCGAGCCGTGCCTCGAGCACCATGCCGATCGCCACCGCCTCGCCGTGCGGGATCGCGAAGTGCGACACGAGCTCGATCGCGTGGCCGAGGGTGTGGCCGAAGTTGAGCACGGCGCGGATCCCCTCCTCGCGCTCGTCGCGGCGGACGATGTCGCACTTGATGGCGATGCCGCGCCTCACCGCCTCGAGCATGGCGTGCCCCGCCTCGCCGCCTGGCTGGGCGAGCTGCGGGATGGCGCGGGCCATGCGGTCGAAGAACGGAGCGTCGGCGATCACGCCATGCTTGAGCACCTCGGCGAAGCCGGCCCGCAGCTCCTGGCGCGGGAGCGACTCGAGCACGAGGGGGTCGACGATCACCGAGCAGGGCTGGTGGAAGGCGCCGACGAGGTTCTTGCCGGCGGGAATGTCGACGCCGGCCTTGCCGCCGACGGAGGCGTCGACCATGGCGAGGAGCGACGTCGGCACGTGCGCCACGGGAACGCCGCGCATGTAGGTGGCGGCGACGAAACCGGCGAGATCGGTGGTGACGCCGCCGCCGAGGGAGACGATGGCGCAGTCGCGGCCGAAGCCGGCCTCGGCGATGTCGTCGGTGAGGCGGGCCCAGCTGTCGCGCGTCTTGTATTCCTCCCCGCCGGCGAAGGTGAAGAGCTGCGCCGGGAGGGGGTCGAACGACTCGAGCAGCCGCTGGCCGAAGCGGGCGGCGACGTTGATGTCGGTGACGATCGCGTAGCGGTGGGCGCGGGCGGCGGCGTGGACGACGATCCCGGCCGACTCGAGGATCCCCGGCGAGATCGTGATCGAGTAGCCGGGCATCACGATGTCGTGCGCGAGCGGGATCTCGCGCGTCTCGGGCGAGGAGTTGCGGCGCGGGGCGCCGGTGCTCCCGCTGGGTCGCCTGCTCATGCGTGGGCCGCGCGGTGCCCGGTGGCGCGCACTACCAGGTGACCTCGCCAAATCCCGACCGCTTGTTGGCGACGCGGGCGAGGACGAACAGGAGGTCGGAGAGCCGGTTGAGGTAGATGATGGCGAGCTGGGGCAGCGGCACGGTGCGCTGCAGGGCGACGACGCGCCGTTCGGCGCGGCGGCAGATGGTGCGCGCGAGGTGGAGGGCGGCGGCCTTGGGGGTGCCCCCCGGCATGATGAACGACTTGAGCGGCTCGAGCTCGTCCTCGCCGGCGTCGATCGCGCGCTCAAGCTCGGCGATGCGCTCGTCGTCGATGCGGGCCTTGGCGAGCTGCTCCTTCATCTTCTCGTGGTCGGGGGTGGCGAGGAGGGCGCCGATCGCGAACAGGTCGCGCTGGATCGGGGCGAGGACCTCGTCGATGCGCGGCATCACTGCCGCCGACCGGGCCACCCCGACGGCGGAGTTGAGCTCGTCGACCGCGCCGTAGGCCTCGACGCGGGGATCGTCCTTGCCGACGCGGCCGCCGCCGAAGAGCCCGGTGTCGCCCTCGTCGCCGGTGCGCGTGTAGATCTTCATGGTCATGCTATGCCCGGGGTTGCGCCCAATGGCGAAACGCCGGTCTCAGACAGCGATAGGAGTGAGACCAAGATTCCTCTTTGATGGCCAACGGATTCGAGTCGACCCGCGCCAGGTTGTCGAACGCGCTTTGCGCTTTTCGCGATAGGGCGTACTATTCATGTACTATCTGACCCGGCTCGATAGCCGGTTTAGGATAGTTCAGGGGTCCTCGGAGCGCAGCCTCCGGGGGCCCTTGTTAGTTCACGCAGGCCAGGTAACGATCCCCGGCGGTCCGCCGGTGAGTGCATTGACGGCTGGTAGCCTCCGGGCGCCCCGCGCGTCCCAAACGTTTGCCGAGAAGCCAGGAATTGGGTTGACGTAGGAGGAGCGGTGCGCAGCATACGCGTTCCAGTCTGCTAGCTGGATGAAAGAGGAGTCGTGCGACTGCCGATCGTTCGGATCTTCGAGGAGACGTGTGAGCGGAATCTGAAGCCGGCCGCCGAAGGCGCCCGGAATGTTCTGAAATCTGCGGAGTCTCCGGGTTAGGCGCTTGATGAAGCGGCCGTGACCCTCGTCTGGAAACAGAAGTGCGCGCGAGTCCGCGACCTTGCAAAATGTGTCCACTCGCTGGAGCGCGTACTGCCACGCTGTGGCGCGGGGATCTCGATTGCGGGCTGCACACTTGGCCTTGTCGATGGCAACGGCGAACGTGGTGGCAGCGGTGAGGTATCGCGCTTGGTGGCTGAGCAGGCTCCGAAACAACTTCTCTCGGTGCGAGGGAGACATCTTGAGCCCAGTGAGGGGCCCACGGCCGCGTCGCAGGTCAGTGGACTTGATCTCTGGGCGAGTCGGGATTCTCAGGCTCTTGTGCAAGCGGGACCGCATCGAGACCAGGGCATCGAGCGTGTGCAGCCATTCGGACTCCGGGACGGGCACACACGCCAAGACGAAGCACTTCGTGGGGCTGTTCGCGAGCCCTGCATCGCCACTCTCGTCGAAGTACGCAAGGTGTGCCATCGGGAGAACCTACCGCGAACTTGATGCCGCCGCCCCTTCACGCGACCTTTGCCTCATGACTCAGACGACCCACGGATTTCGCGAGATCACGATCATCGGCGGGGGGCCGACGGGGATCTTCGCCCTGTTCTACGCCGGGATGCGGGGCGCCACGGCGCAAGTCGTGGATGCGCTGCCGGAGCTGGGAGGCCAGCTCGCAGCGCTGTACCCGGAGAAGTACATCTTCGACGTCGCCGGCTTCCCGAAGGTGCTGGCGAAGGACCTCGTGAAGCAGCTGGCCGAGCAGGCGGCGCAGTTCCGGCAGCCGGTGCACCTGCACCAGAACGTGACGGCGCTCGAGGAGGCCGACGGGCAGTTCGTGCTCTGCACCGAGACCGACCGGTTCCCGACGCGCGCGATCGTGATCGCGGCGGGGATCGGCGCCTTCGCGCCCCGGCGGCTGCCGCAGAAGGTGGCCGAGCCGTGGTACGGGAAGGGGATCGACGACGTGGTGCTCAACCCGCAGCAGTACCATGGGAAGCACGTGGTGATCATCGGCGGCGGCGACACCGCGTTCGACTGGGCGAGCCAGCTGGCGGGGAAGGCCGCGCACGTTCACCTGGTGCACCGCACCGACCGGTTCCGCGCGCACCAGGCCACGGTGGACCTGGTGCACGGGGCGGCGGCGGCGGGGCGGGTAACGATACACACCTTTCACGAATTGGCGGACATTCACGCCAGCGGCGACCGGTTTCACGCGATCTCGATTCGCGAGACGAAGAGCAAGGCGGTGAAGGAGCTGCGGGCCGACGCGGTGCTCCCGATGCTGGGGTTCGTGAGCGACCTGGGGACGCTGCTCACGTGGGGGATGAACATCGAGAAGGACGAGATCGTGGTGAACAGCCTGATGGAGACGGGGCGCGCAGGGGTGTGGGCGGCGGGGGACGTGACCACCTATCCGGGGAAGCTCAAGCTGATCGCGAGCGGCTTCGCGGAGGCGGCGACGGCGGTGAACCAGGCGGTGCACTGGATGCACCCGGACAAGAAGGTGGCGCCGGGGCACTCGAGCAACATGGCGATCTTCGGGCAGAAGGACGACTGACCCGCGGCGTCATCCGGAGCGGTGCGCGGCGTAGTCGAGTGACTGCGCAGGTGCCGGGTCAGGCCGCCGTGGGCCGGTGCCGTCCGGATTGGTCGCCGGGCTCCGGGCATCGAGTGCGGGCCGGCGCTGGGGGAGGGGCGAGGGCGAACGCGGATCGTTCGACGCGCCCAGGGCGACGCAGCGACGCTCAGGATGACCGGGTGAACCCGGCGGGGTGCCGCTCGCGGAGCTTGGCGAGGTTCGCGTCGGCCACTTCGGCGAGGGTGATCCCGGCGTCGTTCGCGACCGCGGCGAGGCACCAGAGCACGTCGCCGAGTTCGTGCACGAGTCGCGGCCGCTCGAGCGGCTTGCCCTGCATGAGGTGCTTGCGCACGAGGCCGAGCACCTCGCCCGATTCCTCGGCGAGGCCGCTGGCGGCGTCGAGGAGCCGGTCGCGATCGGAGAGGGCGGGATTGCGGGTGCGGGCGGCGCCCTGCTGGTAGTCGTTCAGCTGCATGCGTGGGGCACCTGGAGCCCTCGAATCCGGCGGCGGCGCGCGCGGGGGAAACCTGGCCGCCGGGAACCGCGTATCCCGATTGACGGTAACAAGTTAGGCGGGCGAAGTTACCCCGGGCCCGCGAGGGCGTCAAATCCGCACACGCACACGTCGTAAAGGAACGCGCGCGAGGCGCGAGACGGCGGGCGATGTCCGGATGCACGGCGCGTGAGCAGCACCCGACGGGCACCCGGACGCCACCTGAACATCACCTGAACGTGCACCGAGAGGGCATGCCGAGCGAAGCCAGCGCGCGTCGAGAGCGACGCCCCTCGAGTGCCTTCCGGGTGTTTTGTGCCGCCGTCGTGCTGCTGGCGCTCGCGCCTGCCGCGGGGGCGCAGGCGACGGAGCCGTGCGAGCCGCCGGCGGAGCTGGTGCGCTCGGTGCGGTTCGAGGGGAACCACGCCTTCGACGACGCCGAGCTGGCGAGCCGGATCGTGACCACGCCCATGAGCTGGGCGAGCCGAGTGCCGCTGCTGAGCTTTGTCACCGACAAGCGCTGCCTCGACTGGCGGCAGCTCGCCGGCGACGTGCTGCGGCTGCAGTACTTCTACCGCACGCACGGCTTTCCGCAGGCGCGGGTGGACACCGCGGTGGCGCGCAGCGGGCGCGACGTGGCGATCCGCTTCCTGATCAGCGAGGGGGCGCCGATCGTGATCGAGAGCCTCGCGGTCAGCGGGCTGGCGCCGGTGCCGGAGCGGGCGGCGATCGAGCGTGAGCTGCCGCTGCGGCAGGGGGGCGCGTTCGACGAGTTTGCGATCACGGCGGCGCGCGACACGATCGTGCGCCGGCTGCGCAACGCGGGGTACCCGCGGGCGGACGTGCTGCGCAACTATGCGGTGGATCGGGAGCGCCGCTCGAGCACGGTGGAGCTGGCGGTGGTGCCCGGGCCGCGGACGCGGATCGGCGAGGTGGCAGTGGATCTCGAGCCCCTCGGCAGCGGGGCGGCGCGGATGTCGCCGGAGGCGGTGCGGTCGATCCTTGGCGTCGGGACGGGTGACCTGTACGTGGAGCGCGACCTGGTGGCCGGGCAGCGGCGGCTGTACGCCACCGAGGCCTTTCGCAACGTGCGGATCGAACTCGACTCGGCCGCGACCGGGGCGGCCGACTCGACGGCGCGAATCATCGTGCACGCGCAGGAAGGGGAGCGCTACCAGGCGAGCGCCGGCCTCGGCTGGGGCACGATCGACTGCTTCCGCACGCAGGGGACGCTCACCGACTACGACTTCCTGGGGGGCGCGCGGCGCCTGACGATCACGGCCCGCGTGTCGAAGATCGGCATCGGCGAGCCGCTGGCGTTCGGCGACCGCACGCAGAAGGTCCTCTGCGGCGAGGCGATCGGCGACTCGTACGGGAACGCGGCCAACTACTATGTTGGCGCGACTTTCCGCCAGCCCGTGCTGTTCGGGCTGCGCACGGTGCCGGTGCTCACGATCTACTCGGAGCGCCGCTCGGAGTTCAACGCCTACCGCCGCACGACGCCGATCGGCCTCAGCCTGGGGGTGAGCCCGGTGGTGCTGTGGGGGGTGCCGCTGTCGCTCGGGTACTCGCTGGAATTCGGGCAGGACACGGCGAGCGCGGCGTTCTTCTGCGTGGTGAACCAGTTGTGCGAGGCCGAAGACCGGCGGAACGCGCAGCGGCTGCAGCGGGTGGCGGTGCTGAGCCTCACGGCGACGCGCGAGGTGAGCGACAACCCGGTGAACCCACGGTACGGGGTGTCGGGGCGGCTGGAGTTCCGCCATGCGTCGCCCACGCTCGGCTCGGACGGCAACATAAGGTTCAACAAGGTGATCGCCGAGCTGTCGGCGTTCACGCGGGTGGGGGAGGCGGGGACGCTGGCGCTGCGGGTGCGGCTGGGGGCGATCTTCGACACGCGGGGCTTCGAGCTGGGGAGTGGTGGCCAGTTCGTGCCAATCCAGGAGCGGTTGTTCGCCGGCGGTCCCAACACGGTGCGGGGGTACCGCCCCAACGAGCTGGGGCCGGCGGTATACCGCGTGCTGCGGTACGACACGCTGCGCACGGCCTCCGAGACGTCGTACGTGGCCACCTCGGACAGCACCCAGGCGTTCGTGGTGCCGGTGGGGGGCAACACGATGGTCGTGGGGAACATCGAGTACCGCGTGCGGAGCCCGGTGCTCGGCAGGATCCTGCAGTTGTCGGTGTTCACCGACGTGGGGCGGGTGTGGAACCGGAGCGGTTCCACGATCGCGCTGCAGACGAGCGACCTGCGGTGGACACCGGGGATCGGCCTGCGGGTGCTGACGGCCTTCGGGGCCTTCCGGTTCGACCTCGGCTACAATGGGTACAGCCGCGAGCCGGGGCCCGCGTACTACGACACGCCGCTCAATGCGACGGGGGTGGGGGTGGTGGCGGGGCAGCTGTTCTGCGTGAGCCAGGGGAACATCGACAAGGCGCAGCCGGCGGGGGCGAACGCCTGCCCGAGCACCTTCCGGCCGCCGCCGCCGGGGGGCTTCTGGTCGCGGCTGACCCCGAGCATCTCCATCGGGCAGGCGTTCTAGCGCATGCGCCTCCGGCGGCTCGTCCTCGTGAGCGGCGCGTTCGCGATCGGCGCCGTGTTCGGCGCGGCCGGGCTGGCGGTGTTCGCGGTGACGAGCACGCAGTTCGGGCGCGACTGGGTGCGCGAGGCGGTGGTGGCGCAGCTCCGGCCCGGGGTGCAGGGGACGCTCTACGTGGGGCGGCTGGGGGGCTCGCTGCTGGGCGACGTGCGCATCGACTCGCTGGAGGTGCGCGACCGGCTCGACTCAGTGTTCGTGGCCAGCGGCCCGATCACGGTGACCTTCGACCTGCGCGACCTGATCGACCGCAAGATCGTGCTGCGCTCGGTGGAGCTGGTGCGGCCGTACGTGCGCGTCAAGGAGCACACCGACGGCGAGTGGAACTGGCGGCACATCTTCCCCCGTGAGGCGCCCCGGCCGCGGCTCACCCCCAAGGGGCGCGAGTTCGGCGACTACGTGGTGATCGACAGCCTGCGGGTGCGGGACGGGCTGGTGCAGGTGGTGCAGCAGTGGCAGCCCGACGACTCGCTCACGGGGGGGCGGCGCGACAGCGCGATCCGGGTGGCGCTGGCCAGCAAGGCCGCGGAGATCCGTCCCGACAGCGAGGGATACATGCGCACCCTGCGCTGGTCGCGGGCGAACGTGTGGGCGGGACGGGTGCGCCTCGCGCATCCCGACTCGGTGGGTGAGGCCTACACCGTGCGGCGGCTGGAGGTGAACGAGAACGACCCGCCATTCACGGTCACCAGCGGGTACGGGATGGTGCGCAAGAACGACGACTCGGTGTGGATCGACCTCGACCGGTTCACCCTGCCGCACACGGTGGCGCGGGGGCGGGGGAAGATCTGGTGGGGGAGCGGACTGCCGATGCGGTGGGACATGGTGCTGGAGTCGGACAGCGCCGGGCTGGCCGACTTTGCCTGGATCCACTCGAGCATCCCCGACAAGGGGGGCGGCTCGGTGCGGGTGGCGATCCACAACAAGCGCGACAACCTGCGGGCGATGCAGTACGTGCTGACGGGGCTCGACGCCCGGAGCCACCGGTCGCGGATCCAGGGGAAGATGACATTCACGGTCGGGGAGCCCGTGCTGGGGCTCACCGACGTGGCGCTGACCCTGGCGCCGGCGAACTTCGACCTGCTGCGGCGGTTCAACGAGGGGCCGTTCCCGTTTGACTGGCAGGGGGACGTGCGGGGGACGATCGCGGCGAGCGGGGGGCCGGTGAACGCGATGGTGGTGGAGTCGGCGGCGCTCACCTTCGACGACGCGAACGTGCCGGGGGCGGTCTCGCGCCTGCGTGGCCGGGGGATGGTGGACATCCTGCAGCCGGCGCTGACGCGGTTCAAGGCGTTCGACGTGACGGCGGAGCAGCTCGACCTGCGCACGGCGCAGGCGCTCAACCCGGAGTTTCCGCGGCTCAACGGTATCGTGCGGGGGCGGCTGCGACTCGACTCGGCGTGGACCGACGTGCGCTTCTCGCGGGCGGAGCTCTCGCACCTGGACGGCCCCGGCGACAGCACCTTCGCGCAGGGAAGCGGCCGGATCACGCTGGGCGGGCCGGGGGAGGTGATCCACTACGACCTGGACCTGTCGTTCGCGCCGCTGTCGCTGACGACGGTGGCGCGGTCGTACCCGATGGTGCCGGCGCGGGGGCTGGTGAGCGGGCCGATGATCGTGCGGGGGACGGCCGACTCGCTCGACGTGAGCTCGAGCGAGGGGCTGCGCGGGGTGGCGGGCACGGTCGCCTTTGCCGGGCGGGTGGACGTGATCGCGCCGGGGCTTGGCTTCAACGGGCGGGGCACCTTCGAGGGGCTCGACCTGCGGGCGCTGACCGAGCGGGACCTGCCCACGACGTCGTTGTTCGGCTCGTTCGTGGCCGATGTGGCGGGGGACTCGCTCGGCAACCTGCGCGGTGCGCTGACGGCCGACGCCGGCCGCGGCCTCGTGGACGGGACGCGGCTGTACTCGATGCGGGCCGCGGCCCAGCTCGCCGACGGCCACCTGCGCCTGGACACGCTGCGGCTCGAGAGCGCGGCGTTCACGATGAGCGCCGGGGGCGGGCTCGGCCTCGTCCGGGGCGCCACCGACTCGCTGCGCCTCGTGGCGAACGTGGACTCGCTGGGGGGGCTTCGCCGCTACCTCAATCCCGTCGACGGCGCGCCGCTCGAGCGGGGACTGGACTCGCTGGCCGGCACGGTGGCGCTCGACGCAACGCTGTCGGGACGGGTGGACTCCATGAGAGTGGCGGGGGAGCTCGACGCGCGGTCGGTCCTCTGGCAGGGGAACACGGCACGGACGGTGAGGGTGCGGGCCGACGTGGCCGACGCCACCGGCCGGGGCGCGATCAACGCCCATGTGGTGGTCGACACGGCGACCTACGGCGCCCTGCTGGTCGCCCACGCCGACGTGGACGCCCGGTCGCGCGACACCACGCGTACCGAGGTCTCGCTGCGGGCGCTGCTGCGGGCGGGGACGACCGCGTCGCTCGACGCGCGGATCGACCGCCACGCCGACAGCACCGCCTGGCTGCTCGACAGTGCGCAGGTGACGACGTCGGACAACCGGTGGCGGCTGGCGCGTCCGGCGCGCGTGCTCGACGCATCGCACGCGCTGGTGATCGACACCATCCGGCTGCGCGGGGAGCGGCGCGGGTGGCTCACCCTTGCCGGGCGGATGCCGCACGAGGAGAGCGGCGTGGACCTCGTGCTCGCGGGCGACAGCGTGCCGCTCGGCGACCTCGCGCAGCTGGCCCAGCTGACGGGTTCGGTGCGGGGCGACGCCCGGCTGAGCGCGCGGATCACGGGGGCGCGTGCGGCGCCCACGATCGCGCTCGACGGCGAGCTGCGGGGGGCCTCGATCGGGCCCGGCCGGCTGGGGGCGCTGCAGGTGCGGGGGCGGTACGAGGGCCACCGGCTCAACGCCGGCCTCGAGCTGCGTCGCGACACCGCGCTCGCGGTGAGCGGCTCGGTGGAGTTGCCGGTGGACCTTTCACTCGTGCCGCGCGGCCGCCGGCTGCTCGACGACTCGCTGCGCGGCCGGCTGCACACGGTGCGGGCCGAGCTGTCGCTCGTGGAGGCGTTCACGACGGCGATCGACTCCGCCGGGGGGCGGCTGGACGGGGACGTGACCCTGGGCGGCACCTGGCGGGCGCCGCGCCTGACCGGGGAGATCGCCGTGACCGGGGGATCGGCGCGCCTGGCGGGGCTCGGCCGCGTGGTGGTGGAGCATGTGGGGGCCGACGTGAAGCTGTTCGGCGACTCGCTGGAGGTGGTGCGGGTGGACGCGCAGAGCGTGCAGACGCGCCTGAAGGGGGGACGTCGCACGGGGACGCTGCGCCTCACCGGCGGGATCGGCTATGCGGACATCGAGAACCCCGTGCTGGGGCTGCGCCTCGTGGCGTCGGGGTTCAACGTGATCGACCGCCCCGGCACCGCCGACGTGGACGTGTCGGGGGACCTGCGGCTCACGGGTCCGGTCCGCGCCGCCGAGCTGTCGGGGACGATGACGGTGGAGCGCGGCGACATCTACATCCGCGAACTCGCGCAGAAGCGCATCGTCTCGCTCGACAACCCGGAACTGTACCGGGCATCGGAGTCGGAGCTGGCCGTGGTGCGCCGCGAGCAGCCCGGGGCGGCGACCAACTTCGCGAACTCGCTGGCCTTGCGCGACGTGCGGATCGAGATGGGCAGCGACGTCTGGCTGCGGTCGAGCGAGGCCAGCATCAACCTCGACGGCGGGGTGCAGGTGGCGCGGCGGCGGACGCTGCGCGGGCTCGACTCGAGCCAGGTGCAGTTCACCCTCGACGGGCAGCTGCGGGTGAAGCGCGGCACCTACCGGCTCAACATCGGCGAGCTGGTGCAGCGCACCTTCGACGTCGAGCGGGGGAACATCCGGTTCTTCGCCAGCGACGCCGAGCTCAACCCGGCGCTCGACATCAGCGCGATCCACACGGTGCGCAAGTTCAACTCCACGGTGGTGCAGCAGGACAAGAAGATCCGGGCCAAGATCGGCGGCACGCTGCAGCAACCGACCCTCGACTTCGAGAGTGCCGACGACGCGCGGCTGTCGCAGTCGGACCTGATCAGCTACCTGGTGACGGGGGAGCCGGCCCTCGGCGTCGGCGACCCGGCGACGGGCACCGGGGCGGGGGGGACGGCCGCCAATGCGCTCATCACCACCGTGGGCAGCGCGCTCGGCGACAAGCTGGCGAGCCTCGGCGTGCTCGACGTGGTGTCGATCCAGACCGGCGGCTTCGACCGCGGCCGATCGACCGCGAGCCGCGACTTCGGGTCGCAGCTGCTGTCGAGCACGCGGGTGGGCGGCGGGATCCAGCTCACCGACCGCACCTACCTGAGCGGGAGCGTGGGGCTCTGCCCCCTCGCGGGGCAGAGCAGCTCGGCCAAGCCGCTGCAGATATCGGACCTGCTGGGCCTCAAGGTGGAGTACCGGGTGAGCGGCACGTACTCGCTGTCGGCGGGCGTTGAGCCGAGCACCAACGGGCTGCTGTGCGGCGACACGAACCTGCGCGGCTTCGCCAGCACGCCACCACAGGTCGGACTCGACTTCACCGGCGTCTGGCGCTTCTGATGCGCCAGGTGCTGCTGGTGTCCAATCCCGCGTCGCGCCGCGGCGGCGCATGGCATGGAGCGGCGATCGCGGCATTCCGGGCGGCGGGGGTCACGTGCGACGCGGTGATCACCGAGGCGCCGGGGCATGGGGCGGAGATCGTGGCGCGCCTCGCGCCGGGCTACGACGCGGTGTTCGCCCTCGGCGGCGACGGAACGGTGATGGAAGTGGTGGGCGCACTGAGCGGCACCGGCCTGCCGACCGGAGTGCTCCCCGGCGGCACGGGGAACCTGATCGCGCGGCGGCTGGGGATCCCGCTCGACGTCCGGGCGGCGGTGCGGGCGCTCGTGGCAGGGGGGAGCCGGCGAATGGACCTGGGCCGGCTGGGGGATGGCCGCCGGTTCGCCTACTCGGTGGGCTGCGGCGTGGACGCGGCGATGGTGGAGGAGACACCGGCCACGCTCAAGCGGGCGCTGGGGATGGCCGGCTACGTGCCGGCGTGGACGCGCGCGGTGCTGCGCTCGCGCCGGTTCGCGGTGCGCGCGGTGGTGGATGGGCGGGTGATCGATCGCGAGGCGACGTCGGTGATGGTGTGCAACCAGCCGGCGGTGATGAACGGACTGATGACCTTCGGTCCCGGGATCTCGGATCGCGACGGATTGTTGGACCTGTGCGTGTATTCGTGGGGGAATGCGGCGGAGGCGGCGCGGGTGCTCTGGCGGCTGACGCGGGCCGACTTCTCGGAATCGGCGGGGCTGGTGTTCGCGCGCGGGGCGCACCTGGAAGTGGAGACCTCGCCGCCGCAGCAGGTGCAGGCCGATGGCGAACTGCTCGGGGCCGTGCGCGTGACGGCCGACGTGGAGCCGCTGGCGGGGCTGTTCCTGACGCCGGCGGCGTGACGAAAGGCGGCGCCGGGATGTTGGTATCCGCTGTCGCGAAACTGTACATTGGAGCTATGGCGATGTCCCATCGGCACATCTGACGGCGTGACCGACGTGTCGGCCACTCGCGGGAGCGGATCGGGGGGCGGTGGCAGCCGCCCGCGCGCGCAAACAGGCGTTGCGGCGGAGCGCGACTATATCGTCAGGCTTCAGGAGGCGCTGCTCGACGCTGCGCGCGAGGAGACGCTCCTGGCGAGGCTCGGGGTGCTGGCGCGGGCGCTCCAAGCTTGCGGGTACTCGCGAGTGGCCCTGGTGGCGCGCACGGGTGCGCTGTCGCCCCCCGTGACAGCGGCGCTTGGTCACGGCGAGGCCGATACGGCGCGACTGCAGGCCCTCGTGGCGGCCGGCACGGCTACCGCCGGTTTCGAGGTGGTGCCGGTGGAGGGGCGCGACGGCATGCGGGTGGGGGCGATCTGGCTGTGCCGAGAGTCGCCGGCGGTGGCGGGGGAGACGGCGCGGGCGATCGCGCTGTTCGCGAGGCAGCTGGCGAACCTGGTGGGACAGGCGTCGCTGGTGGAGGTCGCGGAGCGTCGGGCGGCCCGGCTGCAGCGGCTGCAGGAGGTGGGCACGGGGCTCGCGCGCACCCTCGACGAGCGGGAGATCTACCGCGAGATCGTGCGACAGGTGGCGCGCGTGGTCCCGGCCGACGGGGTGCTGATCGTGCAGCCCGACCTGGAGCGCGGCGTGACGCGCACGGTGATGCGGCTGCTGAACGGGGTCGATGTTCCGCGCGAGCCGGTGCCCCTCGCGGGCGGGGTGGTCGGCGAGGTGGCGCGCACCGGACAGCCGGTGCTGGTGAGCGCGGCGGCCACGGCCAACCCGCTGGCGGCGTCGGACGACGTGGTGCCCGAGGGGGTGCGCGCGGGCTCGCTGCTGGCGGTGCCGTTGCTGAGCGGGAGCCGTCTGCTCGGGGTGCTGGTCATGTTCACCCACGACGCGGGGCGGTACCACGACGAGGACGTGGAGGTGCTGTCGACGATCGCGGCGCAGGCGGCGAGCGCGATCACGAATGCGCGGCTGTACGCGGAGTCGGAGCGCGAGCGCCGGCAGAGCGAGGCGCTGGCCGAAGTGGCGCGGGCGGTGAGCGAGTCGCTGCGGCTGGGGGAGGTACTGCACCTGATCCTCCGGCACGCCACGGCCCTGCTGAAGGGTGAGGGGGCCTCGCTGAGCCTCAAGGAGGCCGACTACCTGAACGTGGTGGCGGCGGTGGGGAGCGCGTCGCTGACGGCGGGCATGCACGTGCCGTTGAAGGGGACGGTCTCCGGGGCGGTGATCGCCTCGGGGCAGTACGAGATCATCCACGACGCGGTGAGCGACCCGCGCACGTACCGGATGACGCAGCGGGTGGCGAACGTGCGCAATGCGTGCGTGGTGCCGCTGATCACCGGGCGCGGCACGATCGGCGTGCTGACGGTGACGAACCGCGAGGGAGGCTTCGAGGATGCCGACGCGCGGGTGCTGCAGCGCCTCGCGGACCAGGTGGCGGTGGCGATCGTGAACGCCCGGCTGTACGAGGACGTGGCGACGGCGACGCAGGAATGGCGGGTGGCCTTCGACGCGATCCCGAGCGGGTTGCTGGTGCTCGACGACGACGGGCGGATCGCGCGGTTCAACGCGCGGGCGCTGCAGCTGGCCGGCGTGGCGCGTGAGCACACGTTGCTGGGGCGGCGGTTCGGCGAGGCGGTGCTGCACGAGATGGGGCCGGAGCCGGAGGAGGCGCCGGTGGCGCGGGCGCTGCGCGAGGGGGTGACGACGCGGGCGACGCTGCGGGCGCCGCACCGCGGGAAGATCTTCGACATCGTGGCGTCGCCGCACCCGAGCGGCGGCGCGGTGGTGACCTTCGACGACGTGACGGAGCTGCACGCGCTCGCCGAGCGGCACCGCCGCGTGGTGGAGACGAGCACCGACGCGATCGTGATCACCGACCTCGGGCGGCGGATCGCGTTCGCGAACCCCGCGGCGGCGGAGCTGTTCGCGCGCGAGGGGGAGCTGATCGGCACGCTGGTGGAGGACCTGCTGGCGCCGGGGCAGAGCGAGATCGTGCGCGACCACGAGCAGATGGCGCTGGCGGGCCGGCCGCAGCACTACGAGACGGTGATCGTGCGCCCCGACGGCGACCAGCGGATCGTGAGCGTGAGCACGGCGCCGCTGCGCGACGTGGGGCAGGTGACGGGGATCGTGGCGTCGCTGCGCGACGTGACCGACGAGCGGCGGGCCCGGGACGCGGTGCTGCTCTCGGAGTCGCGCTACCGCAACCTGTTCGAGACGGCGAGCGACCTGATCTACACCCTCGACGCCAAGGGGGGGATCACGTCGGCGAACGACGCGTTCTGCCGGGCGGCGGGGATGGCGTCGGGGGAAGTGCTGGGCCGCAACATCACGATGTTCATCGCGGCCGACGACGTGGAGACGGCGATGGCGCAGTTCGGGGCCGCGCTCACGGGCGAGAACCGGCGCTACGAGTGCCGGCTGCGGCGGGCGAGCGGCGAGGAGCGCCTGCTGTCGGTGACGAGCACGCCGATCCGGCACGGGCGCGAGGTGATCGGCGTGCTGGGCATCGCGCGCGACGTGACCGACGACCGGGCGCGGGCCGCGGCGCTGGTGCGCTCGGAGGCGCGCTACACGCGCCTCGTGGAGTCGGCGACCGACGCGATCCTGACGGTGGACGAGGAGGGGAACTTCACGTCGGTGAACAAGGCGCTCGAGGTCACGATGGGGCGGCCGCGCGACCAGCTGATCGGGCGGCACTTCACGTCGGTGCTGGAGGGCTCCCCCGACCGCGACAAGCTGTGGGTGGTGTTCGCCGAGGCGCTGCGGGGGAACCGGCAGCGGGCGGAGTTCCGGTTCGTGGGGGCGCGCGGCGACCTGCGCACCGGCTCGATCATGTCGGCGCCGATCACCGAGCGCGACCGGGTGACGGGGGGGCTGGCGGTGGTGCGCGACGTGACCGACGAGAAGGTGATGGTGCAGCAGCTGCTGCAGCAGGAGAAGCTGGCGGCGATCGGCCAGCTGGTGAGCGGCGTGGCCCACGAGCTCAACAACCCGCTGGCGGGGGTGATGGCGTTCTCGCAGCTGCTGCTGGCGACGCCCCTCCCCGACGACCAGCGGCAGGCGGCGGAGACGATCCAGCACGAGGGGCGCCGGGCGGCGAAGATCGTGTCGAACCTGCTGACCTTCGCGCGGCAGCACCCGCCCGAGCGGTCGCCGACGAACCTGAACCAGGTGCTGCGCGACACGGTGGCGCTGCGGCGGTACGCGATGCAGGTGGGGCAGGTGGAGCTCGACGTGCAGCTGGACGAGTACCTGCCGGCGACGTGGGCCGACCCGTTCCAGCTGCAGCAGGTGTTCCTCAACCTGCTCACCAACGCCGAGCACGCGGTGGGGACGAACACCGGCGCCAAGCGGATCGTGCTGCGGAGCGCGCGGGCGGGGCAGGTGCTGCTGGTGAGCGTGGGGGACAACGGTCCCGGGATCTCGGCCGAGCAGCGCGACCGGATCTTCAACCCGTTCTACACCACCAAGCCGGTGGGGCAGGGCACGGGGCTGGGGCTGTCGATCTCGGACGGGATCGTGCGCGAGCACGGCGGCCGGATTCGCGTGGAGTCGGAGCTCGGCGCGGGGGCCACGTTCGTGGTCGAGCTGCCGCTGGCGGGGGAACCGGGGGCGGGCGACGCCGAGCCGGCCGCGGCGGCGGTGCCCCGCAAGCGGAGCATCCTGTTCATCGGCGGGGTGGAGCCGGGGCGGGGAACGATGGTGCGGTCGCTCGAGCAGGACGGTCACGAGGTGACGGTGGCGCCAGGCGGCGACGCGGCGTTGCGGCGCGCGGAGGAGCGCCCGTGGGACGCCGTGATCATGGACCTGCACCTCCCCGACATGTCGGGGAGCCGGTTGTACGGGCGGCTGATGGCCACCGCGCCGCGGGTGGCCGAGCGGGTGGTCTTCGTGTCCGACCCGGTGCGGGCGGACGGCGAGCTGGACTGGCTGCGCGGCACGGGGCGCGCGCACCTCGTGAACCCCTTCTCCCACCAGGCACTCGTGCAGGCCCTCTGGGCCGGGCGGGTCCGATAAATGGCCAGCATCCTGATCATCGACGACGAGGTGACGATCACCTCCGCCTTCGCGACCTTCTTCGAGCGCACGGGGGCGCACGTCGTGGCGCGCGCGCACTCCGGGCAGGAGGGGATCGAGGTGGCGACGCGCATGCTCCCCGACATCGTGCTGCTCGACCTGCGCCTCCCCGACATGACGGGATTCGACGTGCTGGGGCGGGTGCGCGAGCTGGGCGCGGTGGTGATCATGATCACGGCCTACGGCGACATCGCGCTGGCGGTGCAGGCGATGCAGAACGGCGCCGAGAACTTCCTCACGAAGCCGGTCGACCTGGCGCACCTGGCGGTGGTGGTGGAACGGGGGCTGGAGAAGGTGCGGCTGCGGCAGCTCAACGCGCGGATGGTGCAGCGCGGGTCGGGGGACACGCGGTTCCTGCTGGGGTCGAGCCCGGCGATGCGCGACCTCGCCGAGCAGATCGCGCTGCTGTCGTCGAGCGACCGGACGACGGTGCTGCTGATCGGCGAGAGCGGATCGGGGAAGGGGCGGGTGGCGGACTTCATCCACCGGCAGAGCCCGCGGTCGGCGCAGCCGTACGTGGAGGTGAACTGCGCCGCGCTGACGAGCACCTTCCTCGACTCGGAGCTGTTCGGCCACGAGCGGGGGGCGTTCAGCGAGGCGCGGGAGCCCAAGGCGGGGCTGCTCGAGGTGGCGGGGGGCGGGACGCTGTTCCTCGACGAGATCGGCGACCTCGACGCGCACCTGCAGCCCAAGCTGCTGCGCGTGCTCGAGGGGAAGGGCTTCCGGCGGCTGGGCGGGACGGTCGAGATCTCGGCCAACGTGCGGCTGATCGCGGCGACGAAGAAGGACCTCGTGAACGAGGTCACGGCGGGGACGTTTCGCGAGGACCTGTACTACCGGCTGAGCGTGATGCCGGTGCACCTGCCGCCGCTGCGGGCCCGGGCGCGGGAGGACCTGGTGGAGCTGATGGGGCACCTGCTCGACGAGCTGGCGGGCCCGCTGGCGGAGGCGCCGCGCACGATCACCGACGGCGCGCTGGAGAAGCTGCTGCGCTACAATTGGCCCGGGAACATCCGCGAACTGCGCAACGTGCTCGAGCGGGCGATGATCATGGGGCGCGGCCAGGGGGCGATCGACGTGCCGCTGCTGCCGCCGGAGGTGCGCGACGCGAGCGGCCGCGGGGTGGAGCACCACGTGCCGCGGTCGCTGGCCGAGGTGGAGCGGGCGCACATCGAGCGCACGCTGCTGGCGCACGACGGCAACCGCACGCACGCGGCGAGGGAGCTGGAGATTTCGCGGGCCACGCTGATCAAGAAGATCAGGAGCTTCGGGCTGACGGTCCGGACGCGGTAGGGGGCGACACACGGGAGACGACGATGACCGGTGAACAAGGGGACACGATGACCTGCCGGGCCTGCGGCAAGGACGGGCGGGCCTCGGAGGGGTATCCGTGCGCCGACTGCGGCACGTTCATCTGCGTGCGGTGCACGCTGCGCGGGGTGACGCGGTGCGCCTCATGCGCGCGGAAGGCGCCGGCGGCGGGTGCGGGCGCGTGACCGACCGAACGAACACGGTGGACTTCGGCGGACTGGGGATCGCGATCGGGCATGCCACGGACGAGGCGGGGGGAACGGGCCTGACGGTCGTGCGCGGGATCGACGGGCCGCGACGCGGGGCGGCGCACATCATCGGGCGGGCGAGCGGCACGCGCGAACTGCACGTGCTCGAGCCGGAGCACCTGGTGGACCGCGTGGACGCGATCATGCTCACCGGCGGGTCGGCGTACGGGCTCGACGCGGCGGCGGGGGTGATGCGGTGGATGGAGGAGGACGGGCGCGGCTTCCCGGCGGGGCCGGGCGTGGTGCCGATCGTGCCGGCGGCGGTGATCTACGACCTGACGCCGTGCGGGCGGTTCGACGCGCGGCCGACGGCGCAGATGGCGTACGACGCCTGCCGCGACGCGCAGCCGACCGGGGCCGCGGAAGGCAGCGTGGGGGCGGGCACCGGGGCGACGGTGGGGAAGGGGGGCGGGATCGAGCGCTCGATGAAGGGGGGCATCGGCCTCGCGGTGGAGCGCGCCGGGGCGCTCGTGGCCGGCGCGATCGCGGTGGTCAACTCCTTCGGCGACGTGCGCGACGAGCAGGGGCGGATCGTCGCCGGGGCGCGCGGCGAGACGGGATTCGCCGACACGATCCGGTGGCTGACGTTGCCGGGAGGCCCGAGGCGGTTCAGCGACGCGCAGGGACGCAACACGACGATCAGCGTAGTGGCGATCAACGTGGCGATGGACAAGGTGCAGCTCCGGCAGGTGGCGCGCGCGGCGAGCGCGGCGTACTACCAGCGGATCACCCCCGTGGGGACGAGCTTCGACGGCGACATCATCTTCGCCCTGTGCCCGTTGACCGGACCGACGGGAACGCAGCTGGGGGTCGAGGCGCTCGCGGCGCGGACGCTGGGCATGGCGATCGAGCGGGCCGTGCGGACGGCGCGTGGCCGCGACGGCGTGCCGGGACTCGCCGACCCGGACTGGGCCCAGGGGTAGGGTGACGTGGACCGGCCTCGTTGCCGGGGCGCGGTCGTTCCGGCCGAGCGTTCACTCGGGGCACGCCGGAGCGGGGATGGCGCGAAGGTCGAGGGAGATGCGACCAGCGCGCGCGACAAGGATGGAGCGTGTGGCGCGAGCCGGGAGAAGGAGATCCCTCGCCGGGCGCAGGCTGACGGCGCGGCGAGGATGACTAGGAGACGAGCCCCGGCGTCGTCCTGGGCATCGTCGCGCCGCGGACCATGAGCTTGAGCTCGGCCGCCGGCGTGCTGTCCACCGCGAGCTTCATGGTGTAGCTCCCCGTCGCGTCGAGGGGGAGGTCCAAGGCGGCGATGATCGGGAAGTCGAGCTCGTGCACGCCGTTGGGGGGCGTGCCGACGTCGAGCTGCCCCTGCGAGCCCCACAGCTCGTTGCCGTTGGGGCCGACCCACGACATGCCGAGGGTGTGCGCGCCGACGTCGGCGGCGGTGCCCTTCACGCGGACCACGAGGGTCGCCCGGGGGTGGACCGCGGGGAGCTGGGCCACCTGCAGGGCGTCGAAGACGCCGAGAATGTTGAGCTTCCCTTCCTGCGAGATGTTGGCCGCGTCGGCGAAGAGGGCGAAGGCGATGTGCATCGGGGAAAAGTAGCCGCGCGCCCCGGGGCGCGCCCGCCGGCGCCGGCACCCGCGCCCGCGGGTCGCGCCGCTATCTTGGGGCATGGCAACGAGCGCGGCGCCGGCCGGGGAAACGTGCGGGGACCCGACCTCGGGGACGACGCCGGGTCCGACCGGAGAGTGGCCCGGCGCCCGGAGCGCGAAGAAGCTCGGCCTGACGGGGACCGACCTCGGGCTGCTGCTGATGGCGACGATCTGGGGGGCGAACTTCGCCTTCGTGAAGGTCGGCGCGCACGCGATGGCGCCGCTGGCGTTCAATGCCACGCGGGTGGTGATCGGCACGGTGGTGCTGCTGGCGATGGTGGCGCTGATGCGCGGCCACTGGCCCGACCGGCGCGCGGCGGCGAAGCTGGTCGCCCTCGGCGCGATCGGGAACGGCATCTACCAGGCGTGCTTCATCGAGGCGATCGCGCGCACGCGGGTGGCGAGCGTGGCGATGGTGGTGTCGAGCACGCCGCTCTGGCTGGCACTGCTGGGGCGGTGGCGCGGGACGGAGCGGATCAGCGGCCGCGGCTGGACCGGGATGGCGATCTCGATGTTCGGGATCGCGATGGTGGTGTTCGGCGGTGCGGCGGCGGGGGCGGGGCTGCACACCTGGACCGGCGACCTGCTGGCGCTCACCGCCGTGATGAGCTGGGTCGTGTACATCACCAAGCTGCGGCCACTCACGCACACCACCGACTCGCTGCACCTGCATGCGCTGACGATGCTCGGGGGGGCGCTGATGCTGGTCGTGCTCGGCGCGCCGCAGCTGGCGGCGACGGCGTGGGCCGAGATCCCGGCCCGGGCGTGGTGGGCGCTCGCGTACGGGAGCCTGGCGGCGATGGTGTTCGCGTACCTGTTGTACTATCGCGGCGTCCGCCTGCTCGGGCCGACGCGCACGTCGATGTACGGCAACCTGCAGCCGATCGTGGCGCTGGGGGCGGCGGCGCTGGTGCTCGGGGAGATCCCGACGGCCTGGCAGGGGGTCGGTTGCGGGTTCACCGTGGCGGGCCTCCTGCTGGCGCGGTCGTGAGCGTGCCGGCCGTGGTGACCGCGCGCCCGGTGGTGGCCACGTGAGGGTCGTGCTGTTCGACATCGACGGCACGCTGCTGCGCTCCGGCGTCGGCAAGCGGGCGATGGAGCGCGCGATGCTGGCGACGGCGGGGACGGTGGGCGAGCCGGGGCACCGCTACGACGGCAAGACCGACCGGCAGATCGTGCGCGAAGCACTCACGTGGGGCGGGCTCGACGACGCGGCGATCGACGCGCACCTGCCGCTGATCGAGGCGCGGTACGTCGAGGCGCTCCACGACGAGCTGGGCAAGGCGCACGGGATGCGGCTCCTGCCCGGGGTGGAGGCGCTGCTCGACGCCGTGGAGGCGCGGGCCGACATGATGATGGGACTGCTCACGGGGAACATCGCCGCCGGGGCGAGGGCCAAGCTTGCCGCGGTGGGGATCGACGCCGGGCGCTTTCGCGTCGGGGCGTTCGGCTCGGACCACGAGCTGCGGCACGAGCTGCCGGCGATCGCGCAGGCGCGGGCGCGCGAGATGCTGGCGCGCGAGGTGCGCGGCGAGGCGATGGTGATCGTGGGCGACACGCCGTCGGACATCTCGTGCGGTCGGGGGGTCGGCGCGCGCGCGGTGGCGGTGGCCACGGGGCACTTCTCGGTGGGCGAGCTGGCGGCGCACGGTCCGGCGGCGGTGTTCGCCGACTTCACCGACACGGCCGCGGTCGTGACCGCGCTGGCCACGGTGTAGCGATGCCGGCCACACAGGAAGTCGAGCTCAAGGCGATGGTCGACGATGTCGCCCGGCGGCGGCGCGCGATCGAGGCCGCGGGCGCGAGGCTCACGTTCGAGGGGGCGCTGGTGGACGTCCGCTGGGACTCGCCGGCACGCGACCTCACGCTGCGCGACCACGTGCTGCGGCTGCGCACCTACCGCTCGGCGGCCGGCGTGCGCGCGATGCTCGACTGGAAGGGGCCGACGCGCTACGAGGGGGGCTTCAAGGTGCGCGAGGAGCTCACGACTTCCCTTGGCAGCCCCGAGGCGCTGGCCGCGATGCTCGAGAAGCTCGGCTACATCGTGACGCGCGAGATCGAGCGCACGATCGCGCAGTACGAGCTGGCCGGCTGCACGGTGCGGTTCGAGGAGTACCCGCGGATGGACCCGCTGGTGGAGGTGGAGGGGACGCCGGATGCGATCGAGGCGGCAATCGCCGCGCTCGGCCTGCCGCGCGCGGCGTTCACCACCGAGCGGCTCCCCGACTTCGTGATGCGGTTCCAGGCGCGCACGGGGACGTTCGCGGCACTCTGCGCGCGCGAGCTTGCCGGCGAGCACCCGTGGCGAGTGGAGGACGCCTAGCGTGGCGGCGCAATCGGCGGTGCGCGGTCCGTGGAGGGTGCGCACGATCGAGGAGGGAGGCGGTCGCGACGCGACGGCGCGGCTGCTCGACGACGCGCTGCTGCTCGAGCACGAGGGCGGGGTGAGCGTGGTGGAGTTCGGCGCGCTGGCCGGCGCCGAGGCGAGCGGCGCGCGCGCGGTGCTGCACCACGCGACCGTGGGCACCCTGGTGCTGGAGACGCCCCAGGCGGCGCTCCTCGTCGAGGCCCTTGGCGACGCGGCGTGCACGATTCCCGAGCTGACGGCGAACCTGCGCATGATGGGGACGCTGCGCGCGAAGCCCGGCAGCGACCACGACCGCTGGTTCGGCGCGCTGCTCGACGCCCGCCGGCATGCGCACGCGGCGACGCACCCCGACGATCGGGTGAACGCTGTGGACGCGGCGGCGCTGCGCGCGTCGCACGAGGAGACGATCGAGGCATTGTCGCTGGCGCGGCACCCCCGGCGGGCCCCCGACCGGCGGGCGTTCGCCGAGGAGCTGCGCGACGTGTCGGAGCGCTACGCGCGGGCGCTGGAGGGGCTCTCGCTGGCCGCCGCGGCGATGCGGCGGTCGTCGCCGGCGGAACGGTTCGTGCGCTGGCACGAGTGGGTGGAGGCGCTGCGGCGCGCATTCACGGAGGCGGACGCGGCGTGGGAGGGGGCGCTGCCGGTGCTGGCGGACTCGCGCGGCGGCGCGGGTCGCCTGTGGCGGCGCGTGCTCAAGCGCGGCGCGCGCGACGGCCGGGAGGTGCGCGACACACGCAACGCCCGCCGGGCAGGCGATCCCCCCGGCGAGGGGCGAACATGATCGCGGGGATCGGGATCGACCTGGTGGACATCGCGCGGGTGGAAACGTTGCTCGCGCGCTTCGGCGACCGGGCGGTGAAGCGGCTGTTCACGGACCGCGAGAGCGCGTACGCGACGAGCCGGGCCAACCCGGCGCGGCACTTCGCGGCGAGGTTCGCGGCCAAGGAAGCGGCCTACAAGGCGCTCGCCGGCAGTGAGGGAGCGCGGGCGATCGGGTGGCGCGAGATCGAGGTGCTGGCCAACGAGGATGGGAGCCCGAGGCTGGAGTTCCATGGGCTGGCGGAGGGACGGGCGGCGGAGCTGGGCGTGGTGCGGGTGTACGTGACGCTCACGCATTCGCACGCGAGCGCTGCGGCGATCGTGATCTTGGAGCGAGCGTAGCGAGGTGCAATGAGAGGACGATGAGTAAGGCGTAACCACGGAGACACAGAGGGGCACGGAGGTTCACGGAGGAAGCGAGAATCTTGGGGTCCGCAGGGCCTGTCAGGTTGTCTGTGTATGAGCGTGGTGGTTACTCCACGGCGGGGACGCGATCCCCGAAGAGGAGCGTGATGTGTTGCATGGCGAGCTTCCAGTCGCGGGGCGCCCCCAGCCGCACCTCCGCATGCCGGAGGGTCAGGTAGAGCAGCTTGCTCGCGGCGTCATCCGTGGGAAAGTGCCCACGGGCCTTGAGCGTCTTCCGGGTGCACATATGCAGGCTCTCGATTGCGTTCGTCGAGTAGAGCAGTCGGCGCACCGCCAGCGGATAGGCGAGCGCTGGCGCCACCCGCTCCCAGTGCCGGTGCCACAGCGCGGCGACCTCCGGATGCTTGAGGCCCACGGCACTCGACTCCAGCGCCGCCAGCGCCGTGCGGGCCGCCGCCTCGCTCGGGGCGTGGTAGATCGCCCGCAGC
>JACPPC010000014.1 GCA_016191225.1 Gemmatimonadota bacterium
CATGATCATCGACGAGATCGGCTACCTCCCGATCAGTCGCACCGGCGCCATGCTCTTCTTCCAGCTCATGAGCCGCCGCTACGAGCACGCCAGCACCATCCTCACGAGCAACAAGCCCTTCGACGAGTGGGGCGAGGTCTTCGGCGACGAGGTCATGGCCGCCGCCCTGATCGATCGGCTGGTTCACCACTGCCACATCGTGAACATCCGGGGCAACAGCTACCGGATGCGGCAGCACCGCGAGCTCGCCACCCGCCTGGCCAGCACCATCCAGCCGCCCCCCACCCCCCGCCGCCGGCCCGCCCGGCAGGAGACCTGAGCCGGTCGCGGCGGGCTCACCCCCCCCCGCCCGCGTGTGCAATTCTCCCCGGTGAAAGTGTGCAATTCTGCCCGGTGTTGACAGCAGGGTTCGTTTTTCGCACTCCGCAGCGCAACAGTGCATGCACTGCGTGGGCCTCGGGTGACTGGGTGGACGCAGGATCACAGCTCTCGTGGAAAATCGGAGGGTACGAACCGCGGCCAGGTTCATGTGGATTCGTAGTTCGGTCCGAGTCAAATCCGATCACGGTTTGGGCGAAGATCCGCATTCCATGCAGTCAAGTTGGCAACGATCCGAGCCCACCTGCGGGGCAATGCAACAACGGTGCGCTCTCAACCGCGAACGCGATCGACTTCACAAACCTCAGTGTGAATCAATTCCCGATGCAGGTAGACACGAGCTTCCGGTTCCAAATGGAGCTGGACGCTAACGCGCTGACGTACTTCGTCGCATTTGTACAGTACGCCTCCCGCCCGGCAGCCGCGAACGCGGACGGCGACTTCCAGTACAAGGTCGACGTACGATTCCAGAGGCTTGGGCGCGATCCTACCGCGGCGGCGGCAGCGCTGACCCTCTCGGGGCAAGTCGAGAGTGCGCCCAAGCAGATCTATGGAACAAACCTCGTTGGCGCCAACGGGCAAGGGTCGTGGGCCGTGACCGCGGGTACTTACAACACGCGACTCTATCGAATCCGCTGGTTTCTGGACAACAACGGCCCACTCAACACGTACCTGAACAGCGATAGCGTCTTCGCGGGCGGTGTCGGGCCCAGCCCGGGAGTCCATCAGGTAAAGGCTCTTCTGATGCTCGCGGACTCGGTGGTGGGCACCGCGCGATACGACTTCCAGGTACAGGCGAACGCCAGCATCGCGGGGCCCGTGAGCATCTCGGAGTCCGGATACTACACGTGGTCCGCCGCCGACCCAGGCACGACTGGGCCCACTCCCACCTACGCATGGCAGCTGTACGACGCGACGCTCGCAACCTGGGCCGGGATCGGCAGCGGCTCAAGCGTCACGATTCCAGTGAACTCGTCGGGACCGAGCCGAGACTTCATTCTGCGGCTCGACGTTTCAGCTGCCGGGTATGTCTCGAACAACGCCTCGATCCAGGTGACGAACTACCTCGTGGGCGATTGTGGCGGGAACGCGTGCCTTCGAGGCCTGCCAAGCGCGCGGCGCACGCCGCCGCCGCTGGCTGGCAGTTCGCGGCGACCATAGGTGAGCTTCGCGCACCCGAAGCTCACAATGACCGCGCTACTCCGAGGCCGGGACGTGGATCGATTGCCGGCCACCGATTGGGGAGGGACGCCGAGGAAATGCTGATGTGTTGGGGACGCACACCGCTCCTGGCGAACTTGGTGGCCGGCGTTCTGATGGCCGCCGGGTGCGAGCGAAGCAGTGTGGCCCCCGATCTCCCTGCCGACGGCACGCCACTCCCGTCGCCCGCCGCGCTCACGACGGTGCCAGCGGGAGCGGTCACGGCCGCGGCACTTGCGGCGCTTGGCGCCGACGGCCGTTTCGAACGCACGGCATCGGCGTTTCCGACACCGTTTCCGATCATGTCGGCAGCGCAGGCGGAGACGGTGGCTGTACGGTTCTTGCGAGTGCATGGATCAGCGTTCAACTCGGACTTCTCAGAGGATCGCGGCGAGACCGTCCGGTCGGAGCGGCTGACATCCTGCGGCCCAGCGCTCTACGGCGATAGCCCACTCTCGCCCGTGCCGGATTCCATCATTGTGAATCTACGAATCACAATGGGACCGGCCTGGGAGGTGCTGCTCTGCGATGGCGGTGTGCAACAGGTAGTCGTGGGTGTCGGTGCGTATGCCACCGATCTAGTCGGCTTCGACTTCAACGCACCGACCGGCAGCGCGGGTTCGGAGCTGTTGAATGCCTCTCTCTCTTGGCGCGGAATTCCTGTCGGGGTGCGCTATCCGGCGAGCGCGGAGGAGGCGGCAGCTCGCGTTGCGGCTGCCACCGGCCGCAAGGTTGTCAGTGTTCCCCGCTTGGTGCGGGGTCGCATCCCGCTCTCCAAATGGTGGACGCTGTGGAGCGTCGACCTGGACTCGGCTGTCACGGTGCGCGGCCTCCGTAGCAACGTGTCGCGGAGCCGCAGCACCCTCATGTACGGCCTGTTGCCAGCGGCGCGGTGGGAGATGGCCGTGGTGGACGCCACGCACGACGAGCTCGGTCCGTACGTCACGACGGGAGAGATCAGGCAGCCAGACGGCTCGCAGCGCACCATTCCCCTCACACTCGGTCGCCTTCCCGCCCCGTCGTTCCTGAACGCCGCGCCTGTGGTGCGAGTCACGACTCCGTAGTTTCTCGGGATTAGCCCACCAGCAGCCAGCCCGCGTATCCGAGCCCGATGACGATGATCAGCGCACGGACCGCGGCCTGCGGCACGCGCTGCGCCATGCGTGAGGCCGCGTAGCCACCCCCGGCGGCGCAAACGCCCAGGGCAAGCACGAGCGACCAGTCGACCACGCCGCCGATCACGAAGGTCGCGATCGCGACGCCGTTGAAGCAGAGCGCCGCCCAGTTCTTGAGGCCATTCATCTGGTGGATGTTGCTGAGCCCCATGAGGCCGAGCATGCCGAGCATGAGGATGCCGGCCCCGGCGCCGAAGTAGCCACCGTACACGGCGACGCCGAACTGCACGAGGAGGAATGGAATGGACGGCGGCACGAGTGCGCCGCCGGGGTGCGGCGCGCGCTTGAGCCAGCTCATGACCGGCTGCTGCGCCGCGAACAGCAGGGTGGCGGCGAGCACCAGCCACGGCACGAGCTGCTTGAACCGATCCTCGGGCGTGGCGATCAGCAGGAGCGCGCCGGCGAGGCCACCGAACACCGACGGGATCGCGAAGCGAATGGCCCAGGCGCGCGCGCCGGCGAGTTCGTCGCGATAGCCCCACATGCTGGCGATCGCGCCGGGCCAGAGCGCGACGGTGCTGGTGGCGTTGGCGATGATCGGCGGCACGCCAAGGCCGACGAGGGCCGGGAAGACGAGGAGCATGCCGCCACCGGCGATGGAGTTCGCCATGCCGGCGAGGATGGCGAGGCCGCAGACGACGGCGAACTGGGCGACGCTCAGGTTGTGCGGCACGCGGGGAATCTCGCGCGGCGCGCGACGCGATGAAAGCAGAGCGCCCGCCGCCGGCACGAGGCCGGCGGCGGGCGCAGGGCGTCACGGGCGATGTTCCGCCCGACGCCGGGAATTGCTATCGACGCGGCTCGACCGGCTCCTTCGGCGCTGCCGCCGGCCGCGGATCGGTGTCCTCGTCGTCGTCGAAGTCGGGCGTGCCGAAAGTCGGCAACGCGCCGGTGATCTCGCCGATGCGCTCAACCCGCAGCATCTTGGTCTGCACTTCGCTGCCGAGCTTGAGCACGATCTTGTAGTCGCCGGCGCGCACCATGGGGGCGAAGCCCCGCCGGCCGCCACCGCCAAGGAAGGCGCCGGCGCCGCCGCCGAGTGCGCGGAGGGCGTCCTGAATGGGAGCCATGGAGGCCTGCATGTCGGCGAGGTTGAAGCCAGCCTCGCCGGGCGCGGCGCCGGCACCGGCGCCACCGGCGCGCGGCAGCGGACCTTCACCCGGACGCGGACCACCACCACCACCGCCACCGCCACCACCGCCGCCGCCACCACCGCCGCCACCACCGCCGCCGCCACCACCGCCGCCACCACCGCCGCCGCCACCACCGCCGCCACCGCCACCGCCACCGCCACCGAACGCCGCGATCATCTGTTCCATCGCGCCGGGGTTGGTGAAGAGGTTGCGGGCGCGATCGAGTGCGGCCTTGTCCATGCCGGCCTTCTCGAGCGAGTCGAACACGGCGATCACGCGCTGGGCCTGCTTGACGCTGTCACGGATGCCGGCGGGAGTGAGCGGCTTGGGCTTGGGGGCCGTGCCGCGGAAGTCCCACGTGACCTTGTGCAGCCCGTTGTACCCGGGGCCGTTGAGGACGCGAATGGTGTCGCCGCTGGCATCGACGATCGCGATGCGGGCGCGGCTGGCCATGGTCCCGTTGGTGACGCGGTACTGGATGTCGGCGCCGTAAGCCGGGCTCTGTGCCTCGAACACCTTGTGGCCGATGCCGCCGCCGCCGCCGGCCATCTGCGTGCCGATGAGGGGCTGCCCGTACTGGTACGCCACCTTCGGCGCGAAGAGGGCGAGGGTCTTGCTCGTGAGCGTGTCCTTCCACTGCTCGAGCGCCGCGATGTCCACGATCCAGATCGCGCGGCCATGCGTGGCGGCGATCATCTCGTGGTCGCGCGGGTGGATGCGCAGGTCGTTCACCGGCACGGTGGGGAGGCCGGCCATGAAGCGCTGCCAGCTCGCGCCGCGATCGACCGAGACATACGCGCCGACGTCGGTGCCGACGAACAGCAGGTCAAGGTTGTACGGGTCCTCGCGCACCACGTACACGAAGTCGGGGCCGCCGGTGGGGAGGTTGCCGGCGATCGAGCGGAAAGTCCTGCCCCAGTCGTTCGACGCGCAGACGTAGGGGGTGAAGTCGCCGTTGCGGTGGTTGTCGTAGCTCACGTAGACCGTGGCCGAGTCGTGCGCCGACGGCTCGATGCGGCTCACGTACGTGCCCTTGGGAACGCCGGCGCAGCGGCCGGTGATGTTCTCCCAGCTGCCACCATCGGAGCGGGTGAGCCAGAGGTTGCCGTCGTCGGTGCCGGCGTAGAGGATGCCGGGGCGCACGGGCGACTCGTTGAGCGACACGATCGTGGCATAGGTCTCGGCGCCGGTGGCGTCGAGCGTGATGCCGCCGGTGGTCTTCTGGCTGACCCGGATCTTCATCGTGTCGCGGTTCGTCAGGTCGGGCGAGATCGGGAACATGTTGTCGCCGCGGGCGGTGCTCTTCATGACGCGGTTGGCGCCGGTGTAGAAGACGTTGGGCGCGTGCGGCGAGAGGAAGAACGGCGTGTTCCAGTTCCAGCGGAGCTCGAGGTCGCTCGAGTCGGCCTTCTGCCGGGCGCGGAGGTCGGCGATGCGACGGCGCACGGCCGGCGTCTCGGGCTGCGTGGTGTCACCGCGCTCGACGATGATCGAATCCTCGAACTCGGTGTAGCGCGGCCGCCACTGCGGCTTGCCGAGGCTGGTGCGCTCGCCGGTGGCGTAGTTGCTGCGCCCCATCGAGCCGCCCTGCGACTCGGAGTAGATGATGTCGGGGTTGAACGGGTCCTGCTGGGTGACGAATCCGTCGCCGCCGCTGACGTTGAACCAGAGCATGTTGCTGATCGGGCCGCGACGCCGGCTGGGGCCGCACCACGAGCCGTTGTCCTGCAGCCCGCCGCAGACGCGATACGGGATCTGCATGTCGAACGACACGTTGTAGAACTGGCCGATCGCGATCGTGTTGAGGAAGTCGAAGGTGCCGCCCTTGTCCCATGTGACGGCCACGCCGCCGTCGTTGCCGACGATGAAGTGGGCCGGGTCGTTGGGGTCGATCCACATGGCGTGGTGGTCGACGTGGATGCCCTGCGTGGCGTTGCGGGCGGTCTTGCCGCCGTCGTCGGAGAACTTGACGGGGGTGCTGGACCAGTAGACGCGATCGGGGTTCTTCGGATCGACGCGGACCTGCGAGTAGTAGAAGGGCCGCACGTTCTCCTCGCTCGTGCGGGTCCAGGTCCTGCCGGCGTCGGTGCTGCGGTAGAGGCCGGAGAGCCGCTTCTGCGGCTTCTTGGCCGGGTCCTTGACGCTGTTGGGGAGGGTGTCGGCCTCGACCATCGTGTACATCACGTCGGGGTTGGACGCGGCGAGGGCGATCGAGATGCGTCCCTTGCCGGACTCGGGGAAGCCGCCGCCCTTGACCTCGGTCCAGGTCGCGCCGGCGTCGGTGCTCTTCCAGAGGGCCGAGCCGGGGCCGCCGGAGTTCAGGAAGTACGGGCCGCGCACGCGCTCGTAGCTCGACGCCCAGACCACGTTGGGGTCGCGCGGGTCGAGCTGCACGTCGATGAAGCCGGCCTTGTCGCTGACGAACTTGACGAGCTTCCAGGTCGCGCCGCCATCGGTCGTCTTGTAGAGCCCGCGCTCCTTGTTGGAGCGCCAGGCGGCGCCGAGGGCCGCCACGTACACCGTGTTGGGGTCCCTCGGGTGCACCTGCATCCGGCCGATATGCTCGGTCTCCTTGAGGCCCATGAAGGACCAGGAGCGCCCGCCGTCGGTGCTCTTGTAGACGCCGCCGCCGGGGGAGATCGAGTTGCGCGAGTTCTGCTCGCCGGTGCCGACGTAGATCGTGTTGGTGTCGGAGGGCGCGATGGCGAGGTCGCCCATCGAGACCACGCGCTGGTTGTCGAAGATCGGCGTGAAGGTCACACCGCCGTTGATGGTCTTCCAGATGCCGCCGGCGGCGGCGGCGACATAGAAGGTGCGCGACGGGGCGGGAATGCCCTCGATGTCGGCGATGCGGCCGCCCATGTTGGCGGGGCCGACGCTGCGCCAGCGGAAGGTGGCAAGGGTGGCCGAGTCGATCGTGGCGGCCTTTGGCTGCGCGGCGAGCGGCACGGCGGCCGTTGCAGCGAGCAGGGCGAGGACGAGGGAGGGACGCATGGGGCGGGAATGCTGAGGGTGAGGCGACCGTGGCGCCGGTGTGGGATGCGGGGGCCAGCATGATGCTACGGCCTGGTGCGTGGGGGCGTTGGGAAGGGGATGAGCATTCCCCGACGACGCCCGGGAACCGGCGCCCCGCCCGACGATGTAGAATGGGACACCGATGCGCGCATCCGTCATCCTTTCGCCGGCCCCCCTGATCGCGTTTGCCGTTCCGGCGGTCGCCGTATTGGCGCTGGTGGCGCTGCCGGCGCTGACGGCGGCGTCGCAGGCCGTGCCGGTGCCCGCGCGCAACGACTCGCTGCTGATGCCGGCGGACCCGTCACGGTCGCCCTTCGGCGACACGCTGCGCCCTGTGCGCCGGCGGCCGGTGACAGCGGTGCTCGACGCGTCGGCCTACGCGACGCCGCAGGCCCGCACCCTGATCCAGCGGGCGCGGGTGGCCCGGCTGCGCGTGGACTCGGCGCTGCGCTCGTACCACGCGACGAGCTACCGGCGCGCCACGGTGGGGATCGGGATCCGGTCGCTGGGTGCCGAGCGGGTGCTGTACCGGCAGGAGTCGAGCGGGGAAGTGCGGTGGGAGCGGGGGATCGGGGCGCAGGTCACGGTGACGGGGCAGCGCGAGGCGGCGCCGCTCGCGCCGGGCACGATCCGGAGCTCGAACCCCGTGGCCTTTCCGTACTTCCCCGGCAAGGATGCGTTGTGGGTGGGGGGTGCGACGATCGCCCGCGAGGAAGTGGACGAGACGCGGCTGGTGCACCCGATCGCGCTCGGGGCGGAGGCGTACTACACGTACGCGATCGGCGACTCCGTGCAGATGCTGCTCCCGGGCGGCCAGCGGATCGTGCTGCGCGAGCTGCGGGTGACGCCGCGCACGCCGGACTGGCACGTGTTCGTGGGGTCATTCTGGTTCGACGAGGCGACGGCGCAGCTGGTGCGCGCGACCTACCGAGTGGCGGCCGAGGCCGACCTCACGTCGCAGGCCCGCAACTCGATTGCGCGCGGCACGGCGCGCGTGCCGTTCATGATCCGGCAGCTGGCCTTCCCGATCAGGGCCGAGCTGTCGGTGATCAACATCGAGCACGGCCTGTACGAGGGGCGGTTCTGGCTCCCGCGGTCGCATACCGCGGCAGGGGCGGTGAAGCTGAACCTCGGCCGCCTTCCCCTGGTGCTGGAGGAGAAGTTCGCCTACCGCGCGGTGAACGGCGACGCGCCGCTGCCGGCGCTGGCCGACGCGCCGTCGGGGCTGCGGTTCGACACGCTGGACCGCGTGCCGGCGCCGGGGCGCTCGGCGGCGGCCCGCGCGATGATGCGCGCCCAGCAGGACGACCGCGCCCGGCAGTGCGCGCAGGGGCCGACCTGGAAGCAGCGTCAGCTGCGCTACTCGCGCTCGGTGGAGACGCTGGTGGAGATCCCCTGCGACACGGTGGCGCTGGCGCGCTCGCCGTCGCTGCCGCCGCAGATGTTCGAGGCGGCGGAGAAGCCGTTCGCCGTGCTCGACGAGGCGGCGGGCGAGAAGGCGCTGGGGCTGGCGCGGCAGTCGGGGTACGAGGCGCAGCCGCCGCGGTTCAGCGCCGGGATCACCGACGGGCTGCTGCGCTTCAACCGCGTGGAGGGGCTGTCGGCGGGCGTCGGCTATGCACAGGTGCTGGGCATGGGCTTCGCGGTGGACGCGAAGGCCCGCATCGGCACGGGGGATCGCTGGCCGCAGGCTGAGCTCGGGCTGGCGCGCACCACCGGGGCGCGCACCGAGCGCGCGGCAGTGTTCGCACGGCTGGTGTCGCTGAGCGACTGGGGGACGCCGTTCGGGTTCAGCGAGTCGCTGCAGGCGGCGGCGATCGCGCGCGACGAGGGTTTCTACGCGCGCGCGTGGGGGGCGGAGTACCTGCGCACCCTCGATGCCTCCGGCGCGTCGCGGCTGCGGCTGTTCGTGGAAGGGGAGGGCACGGCCGCGGTGACCACGCGATGGTCGCTGCGCGAGTGGGGCGACGACCCGCGCGTGCGGCCGAACGTGGCCGCGCTCGAGGGCACATGGGCGGGGGCCGAACTGCGCGGGCAATGGAGCTGGGGCGCCGACCCGCTGGGCCTGCGCACGCGCGCGGAGGTGCGGGCCGAGGGCGCCGGCGGCGCGACAAGCTACGGGCGGCTGGCGCTGGAGGGCGGGGCGAGCACCTCGCTGGGGCCGTTGTTCGGCGGCATGACGGTGGGAGTGGGGAGCGCGGTGGGGACGCTGCCGCCGCAGCGCGCCTGGTTCCTCGGCGGGGCGCGCACGGTGCGGGGGCAGGTGGCCGGGACGATGACGGGCGACGCATTCTGGCTGGCGCGCGCGGAGATCGGCCCGCGGTGGCCGACGGTGCGGCCGAGCCTCTTCTATGATGTGGGCTGGGCCGGCGCGCGCACGGCGGACCTGTCGGGCTCGCGGCCGATGAGCGGCGCCGGGGTCGGCCTGTCGTTCGTGGACGGTCTGCTGCGGCTCGACGTGGCCAACGGGATCTGGCCACGAAGCGGACCTCGGGTGGACCTTTCGATCGACGTGCGGTTCTAGGCGCCGCCGCGAGCCGCGCGGGGGCGGGCGGGGAGACAACGGCCGGCGAGCATCCGCAGGGCGGACGCTCGCCGGCCGCTCAGGTGTGGCTCAGTGAATGCCCCCCGGCGGCGGGGGTGGAGCGCCATCGCCGTCGCGCGCGCGCCGGCCGCGCACAGCCACGACCACGAGGAAGAGCACCACGAGGGCGGCGATGGCATACGCCATGGTCTCGAGGAACGGGTAGCGCCGCGAGAGCAGCGAGAGCCCGATCACGAGCGCCACCGAGAGCGTGGCGGAGATCATCGGCTGCGGTGCGACGCCGGGCCGGTGACTGAGGAACCACGCGCAGGCAGCGCCGGTGAGCGCGACGATGCCGATGTTCAGCACCGAGCTGAGGGCCAGCCTGTGGCTCAGTTCATAGAGCGCGAACCAGGAGCCAACGATCGCGAGCGCGTTGGCGAAGCGCCGCTGCGGGAGGGAGAGGGTCATGGAGCGGCGCTCACTCGGCGGCGCGGAGGCCTTCGCGCCAGGCATCGATCATCCCGCGACGGCTCGGGTCGCAGAAGAGGCCACAGGCATCGCTCGTGACGCCGGTGTCGGCGTAGGCGTCACTGCCCGCAGTGCCGGTACCGCCGCCGGCGGGGGCCCGCGGGTCGATCTTGGCGCAGTACTTGGCCGACTCGACCTTGTTGCTGCGACAGTCGACGTAGCTGAAGAGGTACGCGACTGCCATCGCCACGGCGACGCCCTGGAGAATCTCCGGTGCGAAGGCGGCGACCGCGCCCGCCGCCACGGCGAGGGCTTCGAGCAAGGCGGGGAGGTTCCCGGTGACGAGCATCCCGAGCGCCTGCGCCGCGCTGATGGTCGGGATCAGCCCGGCGAGCCAGACGAGCGGAATAATGGCCGAGTTGAAGGCGTAGGCCTGACAGGGCGTCTGATAGGAGACGAGCGGGTTTCGGAACTTGTCACAGCTGAAGTTCTGCGGGGGCGTCCAATCGCCGGAGCCCTGTGCGTGCGCCGCCGCGGGGAGGAAGGCCCGTCGCGCGAGGGCGCCAAACTGGATTTCCTCGATGCGCCCGGCGATGGCAGCGAGCGAGAGGGGGGCGACGGTGTCGGCCGAGGCGAAGCGCGGCCCGCCGGTGCGGGTGCGCGCCACGAGGGCGCCGCCATTGTCGAGGAGGGCGACCGAGGCGGCCGAGGTGGCGGTCCAGGTGCCCCCCGACCGCACCCACTCGACCCGGTTGTAGCGGACCGGGCGGCCGTTCCGCACGACGAGGAAGTCGGTGAGGGGGCCGCGCTGGAGGTCGGAGATGGCGACCAGCCGCGCCTCATTGCCCTGTCCATCGCGAATCACGGACTCGACGACGGAGCTGGTGCCGAAGGCGGCGAGCCTCGAACCCTCGTCGATGGCGAGGGCGGGGAGGAGTTGCGCGCCGGCCTGATCGAGGATGCGCGTGATGGTGGCGCTGTCGGGGCGGTCGCCGGGAGACGCGCGCGGGTCGTCGCGCTCGACGCGGCGGTCGAGGGCGCGCAGCTGGAAATCGGCGCGCGCCACGCCGCTGGTCATGGTGCCGCTCGAGGTGAACGAGCCGCGATGGATCACGCGGGCGGGGGCGCCGGCGGCGGCACGGACGGAGAACTCGGTGGTGCCGGTGACCTGCACCAGCTGTCCCTCGCGGGAGGGGCGCGGCCCGGCCGAGGGACCGTCGCCGGAACAGGCGGCGAGCATCGTGGTGGTGGCGATGGCGAGGGCGACGAGGATCGGGTCGCGGCGCCGGACCGCGCGCGCGTGCAGTGCCTTGGCATGGACGTGCATGCAACACCTCCGCATGGGTGGCGGGGTTCGGCGGGAGGCCGAACCGGGAGCCGGTCCACGCAGGGCGCGCGTACGGAGTGGCTCGAACGGCAGACAGGGTAGCGCGGGGGGCGCGCCGGTGCGCCATCACCGCATTGCGGGGTGGTGCGTTCTGTTGCGGCGCTACGCCAGGCCGGTGACGGGCGCCTCGCGGGTCGCGTCCCAGCGCCAGTCCTCGTATCCGCAGCCGAGGTGAATGCCGCCGAGCCAGCGCTCCACGGCATTGAGGCGCACGTGGTCGGCGGTGCCGGCGAGCGCGTCGCGGCCGGCGGCGGTGAGGGCCACGCGCTGCTGCCACCAGCCGCGTGGCGGCGTGTCGCCCCGGGGGAGGCGCACGAGGGCGCCACCGGTGAAAGTCACGAGGGGGACGCGGCAGGCCGAGAGTCGCTCGAGGTAGTGAATGAACACCGTATCGCCGAGGAAGAGGGCCGGCTCCCGGGCGCTGTGCGAGTGGACGAAGGCATCGACGAGCGTGTCGTGGCCGGCGGCGATCGCCTCGAGGGCCTGGCGCTCGGAGCGCGAGAGGCCGTCGGCGCGGGAGGGGAGTTCCTCGAGGTGGCGTCGCGCGGCGGCGCCGAGGTGCGGGAGGGCGTGCGCGTCGTCGCGGGCGATGGCGGCGAGGGGGCCGGGTCCGGGAGCGCGGAGGGCGGCCCACGCCGCGGTGGCGAGGGCGACGTCGTCGTCGGTGGCGGCCCGGCGCGATTCCCACGCCGCGCGCACGGCGTCGGGCGTCATGGGACCGATATAGTCGCTCGTCAGCACTAATTCGACCGGGGCGCCGTCGGCGATGGCCGGGGCGCAGCGCGCGAGGACCTGCACCAGCTGCCACTGGTCGTAGAGGTCATGCTCGAACCAGAGGGTGACCGGCTCGTGCGCGGCGAGGGCACGCGCGAGGCGCAGGTCGCGATCGGCGAGGTCGGCCTCGACGCCGACGGCGTCGGGAGCGAGGCCGGTGCCAGCGAGAAAGGCGGCGCGGGCGCGGCGGAGCGCGGCGTCGTCGGGGGCGGCGGGGAGGGGGCCCTCGTGCAGCACGTCGCACCATGGGAGGCGCGCGCCCTCGAGGCCGGCGACGCGGAGGGCGCCGGCGGCGGCGTCGCCGTTGGTGACGTGCAGCATGTTGGGAAGTACGCGCCACCGACGCTCGCAATCAAGGCGTGCACTCCGACGTCGTGACGTGGGGGCACATGCCAGTCGATCCGGGACTGCCTCTTGACAGAGGGGGGGGAGGCCGTAGCCTTGGCGCACGCGAGAGCAGCGCGGGGGTTCGTCCACCCGTGGCTGCCGTCGCCCTGATTTGAGCCGACGACGGTTCCGGGCGATCAACGCGGACGCATCAGTTCGACGGGAGACGAACGGTGCACCCCCAACATGAGAATGGTCACACCCCGCGGCGCGAGCTGCGGGCGTCGGTCGCGCGCGCGGCTGCGCAGGTATTCGCGCTGGTGCTGCTGGCAGGCTTGGGATGCGATCCCGGGAAGGGAACCACGGCGCCCGGATCACGAGACGGAAAGCGACTGACCGACGCCCCGGTGCAGGATGCGGCGATCGACCTGACGGACTCGCACTCTCGGAGCGGTCGCGCTCTTTTCTGGAACGCTCGCGGCTCCGTTGGTTTTCGGACCCGCAATCGTCGGCTCAGGCCTCGCCCTGTCCGGAGCGATCTTCTTCCAGTCCGGGGTCGTTTGTGGGCCGAACCCGGTGTTCTGCGATGTCCGGCCGGGAAGCGGATACCTGGCAGCCCTGGGCCAGACGACCGAGACCTTCAAGCGCGCGGCGGTGTTACATCATAGTTCCAACAACTGGCTGATGTGGCGGTTCATCGGCGACAACATGGGGCAGACGCCCGTAGGCGGGGACGATGCGGTGCGCGCGATCGACCGGCTCTACTGGGACAGTGTCAAGTGCGCCGTGGTGGGCGGGCTCTTCGGCTGGATCTGGCCTCCGGCGGGGGTCGCCGGAGCCGCGTGCGCCGGTCTCGTATTCGTGATCGCCGCCACGGATGCCCTTTGGCAGTACGCGGTGTCCGACGGACACGCGAGCGACGGGTTCATTCCTTACACGTCGCAACAATACGCCGGTGTGGCGGCGGAAAACCAGATCATCGTTCGAAACGCGCCGTCGCACACAAAAGAGCTGCAGAGCCGGGAGAAGACCGGGCGAGCGATCGTCTCAGCGATCCAACGAGCAGCGGAATTCACATCGTATCTCCAGCCACCCCCATGAGGAGTCGCACTGCACGGAAATTCGCCGTCGCGGCGACGGCAGCCGGTGCGCTCTGCACCGGCTGCTGGCTCTTCCCCACCGAGCCGGTCGGTGACACGCTCACGCCCGTCTGGCGAGTCGAACACCCGTACGTCGATCCTCCCTGGGTCTGGGGGGGGCAGCCGATTGTGGTCGGCTCGGCGGTGTATTTCAAGATGCCGACCTTGGAGGGACTGGCACTCGCCGCGCGTCGGGCGTCCGACGGGACGCTCCTCTGGACGACGCTCTACGCTGGCGCAGCACACAAGCTGCTTGACACAGACAATCTCGCAACGACGGGCGGCGCAATTGCGACGCTGCAAGCTCAGGTCACGCAACTCGTCGACGCAGCCAACGGCACCGTACTGTGGAGGCGCGACGATCCTAATGGGTACTGGCCTCGCTGGATCGTGGCGTACGGAGGTCGGCTGATCGCTTCGCGAGACCTGTTTCGCTTGACCTCGCCTCGGGTGAGCGACGGCCTCGCGGACTGGTCGTCGACGGCGGACACCCTGGGGGGTGGATTCTGGTGGCTGACCTTCTCCGGCGATACCGCATACGCCACCGGCGAGAGGTTTCTCAATGCCACCGGCAGCCAATTGCAGTCCATAATCGTCGCACTCAATCCCGCCACGGGCGCGGAGTTGTGGCGCTGGACGGGGCCGGGGCCCCATGAGTCGGCGGAGCAGGCGCAAGTCGTGGGCGACCTGCTCGTCGTGTCGGACGGCCGCGGGCGGTCCGTCTTCGCATTCAATCGGTTTTCGCGACAGGAAGTCTGGCGGGTAGCGAGCACTCGTCCCGCCGGCTCGGGACCGCTCTCCGCCCCGATCGTCCGCGACGGGGTCGTCTACAGCGGTTCCGCCGACGAATCCGTCAAGGCGATCGACCTCGCGACAGGACACGTCATCTGGGAGCAGTCGGTCGAGGGGAGCATCTTCTTCACTCAGGTGTGTGGTGATGTCGTCGCAGTGCAACACCACGCGATCACCATGTTCGACCGCCACACCGGTCGCAAGCTCGGTGACTGGGCCACCAATGCGCGACTCGACTTCCCGACGTCGGGCATCGCCGAGGACGGCGAGCGAATCTATGTCAGCTCCCGACTCGCGACCTACGCCTTCTCCTGCAAACGCTAGCGGCGAACGCGCCGACCTACGTCGTCCCGCCCTTCCCCATCACGCCCCTCACGATGCCCGTCACCATCTTCCGCGGCAGGAACCGCGGCATCGACGTCTCGAGCCGGTTCTTCATCCCCGGGATCACCACCCGATCGCTGCGGAACAGCCCCTCGACCCCCGCCTCGGCCACCGGCAGCGACGGTTCCTGCGGGCGGTCGGCGAGCTTGCTGTCGCCCGTGCCGGCGCGGGCGCGGAACTCGGTCCTGGTCGGCCCCGGGCAGAGGCAGGTGACGTTCACGCCGGTGCCGGCGAGCTCCTCGTCGAGCGCCTCGGAGAAGCTCAGCACGAACGCCTTGCTGGCGTAGTACACCGCCATCAGCGGCCCCGAGAAGAAGGCCGCGGTGCTGGCGACGTTCATCACGCGTCCCTGCTTGCGCGCGACCATCCCCGGCACGAGGAGCTTGGTGAGGCGATACAACGCCACGACGTTCAGCTGCAGCATGTTCATCTCGTCCATCGGATCGGTCTCGGTGATCGGACCGTAGAGCCCATAGCCGGCGTTGTTGACGAGGACGTCCACCGTGAGGCCGCGCTTCGCCACCTCGTCCACCAGCCGGTCCGCGGCACCCGGCTGGGCGAGATCGGCGGCGATCACGTGCGAAGTGGCGCCGTGCGACGCCTTGAGCCTCGCGGCGAGGTCGGCCATGGCCGACTCGCGCCGGGCGACGAGCACGAGGTCGTGGCCGCGGGCGGCGAGCAGGGTGGCGATGTCGAGGCCAATGCCGCCGGAGGCGCCGGTGACGAGGGCGATGGGACGGGACGTGGCCATGGCTTTTCTCCGGTGGGTTGCGCGGCGATATCTTAACCCCGCGATGTCCACCCCGCCCGATCCCGCCTGGCTCGCCGAGATCGCCGACGCCCGGCGCGCGTATCCCTTTCCGCGCACCTACCGCCTGCTGGTGAAGCAGGTGGCGCGGACCGCCCTTGGCATCCTCTTTCCGCACTATCACGGTGCCGAGGTGGCGGGCGACCCGGCCGAGGTCGCGCGGGAGCTGGCGACGCTGCGTTCACTGCTCGTGACCGCGCTGGCCGGCGTGGGGCCCGAACCGGCGGAGCGCCTTGCCGACCGGTTCCTGGCCGAGCTCCCCGCGATCCGCACGGCGCTGCTGCGCGACGCCGAGGCGATCCGGGCCTGGGACCCCGCCGCCGAGAACCTGCACGAGGTGCTGCTCGCGTACCCGGGGTTCTTCGCGATCGCCGTGCACCGGATGGCGCACAGCTTCTACCGGATGCGGGTGAAGATCTTCCCGCGGCTGCTGGCCGCGTGGGTGCACGCACGGACGGCGATCGACATCCACCCCGGGGCGCAGGTCGGCGACAGCTTCGCGATCGACCACGGCACCGGGATCGTGATCGGCGAGAGCGCGACGATCGGCGACCGGGTGAAGATCTACCAGGGGGTCACGCTGGGCGCGCTGTCGGTGAGCAAGGCGCTGGCCGGCGCCAAGCGTCACCCGACGATCGGCAATGACGTGGTGATCTACGCCGGCGCGACGATCCTCGGCGGCAAGACGGAGATCGGCGACGGGTCGGTGATCGGCGGCAACACGTGGATCACGGCGAGCGTGCCGGCGCGCAGCGTGGTCACGCACCAGGACCCGGTGACGCGGGCCAAGCCGGCCGATCCCGAGTTGCTCGACTTCGTCATCTAGGCACCGGACGCACACAGGACCGTGACACCGATCCGCGACCGCACGCGGTAGCACGGCGACAGCATACGACGCCCCACCCACCCGACCGGAGACGCAGATGCGCGCGAACTCGATTCTCGACACGATCGGCAACACCCCGCACGTGCGGCTCTCCCGGCTCTACGGCACGCGGGTGGACGTGTGGTGCAAGCTCGAGCGGGCCAACCCCGGGGCGAGCATCAAGGACCGGATCGCGCTGTCGATGATCGAGGACGCCGAGCGGAAGGGATTGCTGACGAAGGACTCGACGATCATCGAGCCGACGTCGGGGAACACCGGCGTCGGGCTGGCGATCGTGGCGGCGGTGAAGGGGTACAAGCTTATCCTCGTGATGCCGGAGTCGATGAGCGTCGAGCGACGGCGGATCATGGCCGCGCACGGGGCGAGCTTCGACCTCACGCCGCGGGAGCTCGGCATGAAGGGGGCGATCGCGCGGGCGCAGGAACTGCTCGCGCAGACGCCGAAGTCATGGATGCCGCAGCAATTCGAGAACGCGGCGAACATCGAGGTGCACGCGCGCACCACGGCGCAGGAGATCCTGAAGGACTTCCCCGACGGGCTCGACTACATCATCACCGGCGTGGGGACCGGCGGGCACATCACGGCCTGCGGCGAGGTGCTCAAGCCGAAGATGAAGGGGCTCAAGGTGCTGGCGGTGGAGCCGGTGAAGAGCCAGATCATCGGCGGCGGGACGCACAGCCCGCACAAGATCCAGGGGATCGGCGCCGGCTTCGTGCCGGCGAACCTGCACCGGGACGTGCTCGACGGGACGGTGGCGGTGACGGAGGAGGACGCCTTCGCCTGGGCGAAGCGGGCGGCGCGCGAGGAAGGCCTGTTCGTGGGCGTGTCGAGCGGGGCGGCGCTGGCGGCGGTGGGGCAGAAGGTGGCCGAGATGAAGGACGGCGCGCGGGTGCTGACGTTCTGCTACGACACGGGCGAGCGGTACCTCAGCATCGAAGGGCTGTTCTAGCGCGGGAGTGGTGATGGGGTCGACGACGGACGCGACATGACCCGCTGGTGGCGGCCCGGCCGCGCGGCGCTCGCGCTCATCGCCCCGCTCGCGGCGGGCACGCCGGCGTCGGGACAAGCACCGGTCGTCGCGCCCGACACCTCGGGTCCGCGACGGCAGGGAATGTTCGGGAACATCGGCCGCGGTGCGGGCAGCCTGGCGTTCGCGTCGGACCAGGCGGGGGAGAGCGCGGGCGGGAAGTTCGCGATGGCGTTCGAAGTCGGGTGGAGCCTGTCGCCGCAGTGGCGGCTGGGACTCGAGTTCGGCGGCTTCCTGATCCGTCCCACGGTGCACGACGCGGGCTGCCGGCCCGGGAGCGCTCCCGGCTCTACGGGGGAGGTGTGTCGCAGAGCTTCGTGATCGCGAACTGGTATCCGCAGCGCGAGGGGAACTGGTTCCTGCCTGGCGGGGGCGGCATCGCGACGTACTGGAACAGCCGGCCCGGCGCGGATGGAAGCTCGGGCGTGGGGTACTCGTTGGGGGTGGGGAAGGACTGGCCGCTCACGCACGACGCCTCGCTGACCGTGCTCGCGGCGTACATGTGGGGGACACTCGGCGAGGTGCGTTCGCCGGCTCGGACGAGCACGAACCGTCGATATCAGGCACCGGAGCTGAAGTTGGCAATAACCTTCCGGTAGTCGCGCGGCGCGGAGCACCAAGAACCTCTTAATGCTCCAATGTTCCGGGATCGCCAACGCCCCCCCGAGGCATTGCCGTATACCTGCCTGTCAGAACGCGCTAAGTGAAGCGCGGACAAGAGTTACACCCCATCCTGCCGATTCCATGAGATTGACTTTTCTTCGCGCCCTTGGCGTCGCTGTTCTCGCGCTCGGGTTGAACCCGGGTGCTGCCCGTTCCCAGGTCGGCAGCACCACCGACATCGTGACCGGCAAGGTGACCGGTGAGAACGGTGCGCCGATCGAGGGCGCCGCCGTGACCGTGCAGTCGGTCGAGACGCGCGTGTCGCGCACGCGGACCACTGGCAAGGATGGGCGCTACACCGTGCTCTTCCCCGACGGCGGGGGCCAATACCGCGTGACGGTGAAGGCGATCGGCGTCGCGCCGCAGACGCAGGTGGTGACGCGGCAGGGCGACGAGGACCGCCTCGTGCACGACTTCAAGATGTCGGTCAACGCGGCACCACAGAGCCTGGCGCAGGTGACGGTGCGGGCGCGCGGGAGCGCGCCGCAGACCGACCGGCCGGCGCCGGGCGGCACCGAGCGGAACTTCAGCGCCGACCAGATGTCGCGCCTGCCGATCGACGCCAACGACCTCAACAACCTCGCCGCGCTGACGGCCGGGGTGGTCTCGACGTCGGGGACGGACACGAGCACGGCGAGCTTCAACGTGGCGGGGCAGCGGGCGACGCAGAACAACCTGACGCTGGACGGGATCTCGTTCGGTTCGAGCTCGGTGCCGCAGGAAGCGGTGCGCGGCACGCGGGTGATCACGAGCACGTACGACGTGGCGCGCGGCCAGTTCACGGGCGGCCAGATCGCGACCACCACGCGCAGCGGCACGAACATCGTGCAGGGCTCCGCGACCATGAACTGGCGCGACCCGAGCCTGCAGTGGACGCCTGGAGTGCAGGGGGCGTTCGGGCAGGGGTACAACCAGAACACGATCTCGGGGGGCATCGGCGGGCCGATCATCGAGGACCAGCTGTTCTACTTCGGCGCGCTGCAGTATCGCACGCAGCTGAACCCGATCCAGACGATCACGAGCGCCGACTCGCTGTCGCTGGTGCGGCTCGGGCTCGATTCGCTGACCAAGGCGCAGTTCCTCGACCGGGTGAACGCGCTCGGGCTGGCGACGTCGTCGAGCGGGATCCCGGGGCGGCGCACGAACGACAACCTGACGGGGATCGTGCGGCTGGACTACAACCTGTTCGAGGACCACACGATCACGCTGCGGGGCGACTACCGCTTCACGCAGCAGGACGGGAGCCGGATCGGGTCGTACTCGACGCCGACGCACGGCGGCAACGCGCAGTCGACGGGCTCGGGGCTGCAGCTGACAGTGACGTCGCGCCTGAGCTCGTTCATCCACGAGCTGAAGGGCTACTACTCGACGGACAACCGCGACGGCGACCCGTACGTGGACTATCCCGAGGGGCGGGTGCGGGTGTCGACGCTGCTGCCCGACGGCACCAACAGCGTGACGTCACTGACCTTCGGCGCGAACCCCGCGTTGCCGACGGCGGCGGTGAGCAGGGCGTTCGAGGGGACGGACGAGCTGTCGTGGATCTCGCCGGGGGGCGAGCATCGCGTGAAGCTCGGCCTGCTCTACAACTGGCAGTCGTACGACCAGACGGCCGGCTTCAACCGGTACGGCAGCTACACGTACAACTCCCTCGCCGACTTCCTGACGGGGGCCACGCCGGCGCAGTACACGCGCACGTTCGGGGTGGCCAACGTGACCGGCTCGGCGGTGAACGAGGCACTGTACCTGGGCGACGTGTGGCGCTACTCGCGGTCGTGGCAGTTCACGTATGGCGTGCGTGCGGAGCAGTCACTGTTCAGCGGGGCGCCGGGGTACAACTCGGCCGCCGACGCGGCGTTCGGCGTGCGGACCGACCGGTTCGAGGGGGAGACGCACGTGAGCCCGCGGCTGGGCTTCACGTGGACGATCTTCGGCGCCGAGAACAGCCCGGCGCCGGTGTGGTTCGTGCGCGGCGGGATCGGCGAGTTCCGCGGACGGACGCCGACCAACCTGTACACGGCGGCGCAGCAGGGCTCGGGGCTGGCGGGCACCACGACGCAGCTGACCTGCATCGGCCCCGGTGTGCCGGCGCCGACGTGGGGCACCTTTGACGGCGACCCGAGCTCGATCCCGAGCACATGCGCCAGCGGCGCGCCGCCGGTGTTCAGCACCTCGGCGCCGCAGGTGACGGCGTTCGCGAGCGGCTTCCAGGCGCCCCGCAGCTGGCGCACGTCGCTCTCCGTGACGCGCCGATTCTGGGAGCGGTGGACGGCGAGCGTGGACGCGCAGTACGCGTGGGGGGATGCGCTCTACGGCGTGGTGGACCGCAACCTGAACACGACGCCGCAGTTCACGCTGGCGAGCGAGGGGAACCGCCCGGTGTACGTGCCGGCGGCGACGATCACCCCCACGACCGGCTTCACCACAGTGAGTGCCTCGCGCGTGAACCCCGCGTTCGCGCAGGTCTACGAGATCGGGTCGAACCTCAAGTCGACGACCGGGCAGGTGACGGCGACGATTGGCGGCTTCACCGACAAGGGCGTGCTGTTCAACCTGTCGTACACGTACCAGGACGTGCGCGACCAGTCGAGCTGAAGCTTCGGTCCGCCCCTGCTTGGCTTCTCGCAGGCGACGACGGCCGCGAACCCGAACGTGCTCGGGTGGGGCCCGAGCGACCTGGAGCGCAGGCACAACATCATCGGCACGGTGACGTGGCCGATCAACCCATCGATCGAGCTGACCGTGGTCGGCCGGCTCACGTCGGGCGCGCACTACACGCCGGTGGTGGGATCGGACATCAACGGGGACGGCGCGCGCAACGACCGGGCGTTCATCTTCAACCCGGCGACGACGACGGACACCGCCGTGGCGAACGGGATGACGCGGCTGCTGGCGAAGACGAGCGGCCAGGCCCGCGCCTGCCTGCTGTCGCAGCTGGGACAGGCGGCGGGGCGCAACACGTGCGACGAGCCGTGGTTCCCGAGCGTGGACCTGCAGGTGAACTGGCGTCCCGACGGCTGGGGGCTCGCACGCCGGCTGGCGCTGTCGCTCTCGTTCGTGAATCCGCTGGCCGGGCTCGACCAGCTGGTGAACGGCGAGAACAACCTGAAGGGGTGGGGCCAGCCGCAGCGGGCGGACAACACGCTGCTCTACGTGCGAGGTTTCGACGCGGCCACGCAGGCATACACGTACGAGGTGAACGAGCGGTTCGGGAACACGGTATCGAACGCGCAGGCGTTCCGGCAGCCGTTCCTGCTGCAGCTGCAGGCGCGCTTCACGTACGGCCAGAACGCGGCGCAGGAGCGCTTTGGCGGCTTCGGTGGGGGCGGCGGTCCGGGTGGCGGTGGCGGCCCGGGCGGCGGACTCGCGGCGATGTTCGGCGGCGCGACCGGGGGCAGCGGCGGCGGCACGGGTGGTGGCCTTGGCGGCGCGAACAGCCGCGTGGCGAACCCGCTGGCGCAGCTGATCGAGCTGAAGGACTCGCTCAAGCTGAGTGAGGACCAGGTCAAGCGGCTGACGGTCGTGTCCGACACGCTGGCGGCACACAGCCAGCGGCTCGGCGACGAGGTGCGCGCGGCGATCGCCAAGGCGGGGAGCAACCCCGACCCGGCCGTGGTCTTCGCGGGGATCCGTCCCAAGCTCGAGGAAGGGCGCAGGAACTTCGCGAACGCGATGAAGCTGGCGGAGGGGATCCTGACGCCGGAGCAGTGGAAGATGGTGCCGGAGAGCATCAAGAACCCGTTCACCGGGTTCGGGCAGCCGCGCGGGAACCAGCAGCGTCCGGCGGGCAACGGGGGGCAGCGGCCGTAACGGCAAAGGAGATCCTTCGCTGCGCTCAGGACGACGGCGCGCCACGGATGACGGGCGCCCCACGGATGACGGACGCGGCGTGGGGCAGGAGGCCAACGGGCTGGTCCGGCCAGGTGTAGAACGGGCACCCCCATGCTGCCGTCGTGTCGACGGTGGGGCGGCGGGGACTTACACTGTGACCGTGCCCTGTCCCGCTCCCGACGATCCGAAGGCCGCCGCACCGGACGACGGTGTGACCGTGGACGCGCCAGCCGATGCCGACGGGGCGGCGGCGGTCGCGGAGGAGGAAGTGGCGGCGATCGCGCCCGAGATGGCGGACGAGCCGGCACTGGTGGTGCGGGTCAGGCGTGGCGAGGCGGCCGCGTACGACACGCTGGTGCGCCGGTACCTGCGGCGGGCGTATGCGGTGGCGAACCGGATGGTGGGAAACGACGCGGACGCGGAGGACGTGGTACAGGACGCCTTCCTGCGTGCGCTGGACAGGATCGAGCAGTGCGCCCCGGGGCGGACCTTCGGCCCGTGGTTCTTCCGGATCCTGATCACGCAGGCGCTGAACCACCGGCGCTCGCGCAAGGTGCGGACCACGGAAGCGCTGGGCGAGACGTTGCACGGCCATGGCGAGGCGACCGATGCCATGGCGGAGCGGAACGAACTGCACGGCGTGTTCGCGGCGGCACTCGCCGAGTTGCCGGAGATCCAGCGGACGATCGTGCAGCTGAGCGACGTGGAAGGGTACGGCAGCACCGAACTGGCGACGATGCTCGACATGCCCGCCGGGACCGTGCGCTGGCACCTGCACCAGGCGAGGCGCGCGTTGCGCGAGTCCCTCAGGGACTTCGCGCCGGGTGCCCGGCAGGACCGGGGAGGAGAGGGACGATGAAGCAGCGGGATGACGACGTCGTGGCGGCGCTCAAGGCGCTCCGGGGCGAGCCGATGAACGACGAGGCCGCGTTCGAGCGGCTGCACGGGCGCATCATGGCGCGCGCCGCGCCGGCGCTGCGGGCGCGTCGTGGTGCGGTGCGGCGCCGCCGGAGCGCGCTCGACATCGCGGGGGCGTGGAGCCGGGCGGCGGTGCCGATTGGCATCGCGGCGAGCTTCATCGCGGGGGTGATCGTGACCCGCGTCGCGCCGGCGCCGGTGGTCGAGACGGCGACGGTGGCCGAGGCGATGGCGGAGACGCCGGTGACGCTGTTCACGGCGGCCACCGGGGCGGTGCGCGACGGCCAGCTGGTGGAGACGGCGGTGGGGACGACGGCGCCCGAGGCGCTGCTGTACCAGGCGGTGCCGCAGTGACCGCGTCGGGCGAGCGCCTGACCCCTCCCGGTTCCACGACGGTGAACGGCGAGGGGGACAGCGGGTCGACGGGGGTGCGGGCGCGACTGTGGGTGGCAGCGAGCTTCGTCGCGCTGGTGGCGGCCGGAGTGCTGAGCGGGGTTGCGCTCGACCGGCTGGTGCTCTCGCGTGGCGGGCCGCGCGGCGGCCCGGGTGAGCGCGGCATGGCGTACGGCGGCGGAATGGGCCCCGGACGCGAGCGCGGCTTCGGCCGTGGCTGGGGCGCCGGGGGACCGCCGGACTCGGTGCGCCGCCGGATGCGCGACCGGTTCGCCGAGGAGTTCGGGCTCGACTCGTCGCAGCGCGCGCAGATCGACGCGCTGATGGCGCGGCAGGAGCCCAAGTTCCGGGCATTGCGCGAGCGGTTCGCGCCGTCGATGGATTCGCTGACGAAGGAAACGCAGGCGGAGATGGACTGGATCCTGACGCCGGAGCAACGCGAGAAGATGAAGGCGGCGCGCGAGCGGATGCGGGACCGGCGGCCGGGCGAGCCGCGCCGACCGTAGGCGCCCGGAGGGCCGGGCCCGGTCGACGCGGGGCCCGGCGTCGCTACATCGGCGGGCGCCTGCGCTCCTCGGCCCGCGCCTCGTCCTCCCGTACCCGTGCGACGTTCGCATCGAACGTCGCACGCATTGTTTCGGGGAGGTAGGCGCGCACGGCGGCCCACTCCTCGTCGCGCACGGCGGCGGCGTTCCGCTGCAGGGTGCGGAGCGAGTCCACCGGCGGGCGCCCATTGGCGTAGAAGGTGCGCACCGTCCGAGCGATCTCCTGGAGCCGGGCGCCGTGGAGGACCTCGATGCGGCCGATCGAGTCGCGCTGCTCGCGCGAGAGGTCGAGCCGCTGCAGGACGGGGCGAAGCTCGGCCATGCGCTCGAAGCGGCCGGCCATCTCGTCGGTGGTGAGGCCGCGGCCGCTGCGATCGGCAATGTCGTCCATGCCGCCGCGGTCGCCCATGCCGCCGTGGCCGTCCATGCCGCCGCGGCCGCCCACGGCACCGCGGCCGCCCACGGCACCGCCCATGGCACTTCGGTCGCGCATCTCGCGGTCGCGGCGGATCTCGTCCTCGCGGGCCTTGCTGGCGTTCTCGTCGAACTGCGGGCGCGACGCATCGGGGAGGTACGCGCGCACGGTGGCCCACTCCTCGTCGCGAAGGGCGCGGGCGTCCTTCAGCAGTCGCGGAATCGAGTCGAGCCCCTGCAGCCCCCGGGACATGAAGTCGCGCGCGGCCTTGCCGTAGCCGCGCATGGCGCGCTTGTAGTACTCCTCGACCTTGTCGAGCGAATCGCGCTGGGGGCGGGCCAGGTCGATCTTGGAGAGGAGGGGCCGGAGGACGGCCATTTCCTCGAAGCGGCCGGCGACGTCCTCGCCGCTGCCGGCGTGCGAGCCGCCGGCCATCCCGCCGCCCCCCCCGCGCGTGCCCCCCCGGCCACCGCCGATCCCCCCGTGGCCACCGCCCAGGCCGCCCTGCGCGTGCGAGAGCGAGGCGAGTGAGAGGAGCGCGAAGGCGGCGAGGGAGAGGGCGGAGGCGGGGCGCATTGGGGGAGCTCCGGCGAGGGCGTTGGTGACCTGGACTGCATACACCGGTCGGCGGCAGAAAGTTGGGTCCCGGGCGGGGAAGGGCGACGACGACGCGGAGGGCGCAACGACGGAGGCACGCCGAGGCTCACGGAGGAATCAATGACCCTGCGCGTGGGCCCGCGCGGACGCACTCGCGCCGGCGCGCCAGCCTCTCCGCGCGCGGCGGGTTCCCGGGATCCATCGTCCTTGCCGTTGCCGCCTCGGTGCACCTCCCCCTTCCTCGATGTCTCGGTGGTTGCGCCCGGCTCATCCTGATCCCGGACCTCCTCCGGGCCGGATGTGGCGCTCCCGTCCGAAAAAGGATTACGCCACGCGCTTGCGAAGGGCCGTGGAATGGGCATAGTGTAGCCCGACCCACCCCTCTCCACTTTCCGACCACGGAGACCCCGATGTCCGCTCGTCGCATGCTCGCCCTGGTTGCCGCGCTCGCGATCGCCGGTTCGCAGGCGCTCGCGCAGGCGAAGAACGCGCCCGCCAAGGCGCCTGCCGCGACCGCTCCCGCGAAGGCCGCCACCCAGGCACCGGCCAAGCCCGTCGCCGCCCCCGCCGGCAACGCGCTGATCGACATCAACACGGCCACCAGGGAGCAGTTGATGGCCGCCAAGGGCATCGGCGAGGCCTACGCGGACAAGATCATCAAGGGCCGCCCGTTCAAGTCGAAGGACGAGCTGTGGCGCAAGAAGATCATGCCCAAGGGCGCGTACGACAAATTGAAGGACCAGATCATCGCCAAGCAGTAACCCGGAGGCACGGATGCGCCGGCTGCTGGTGGCGATCGCCATGACCGCACCCGCTGCCGGCGCGCAGGGGCCGACAGTGGCGCGGGCGATGCCGGCGATCGTGCCGCTGCCGTCGCAGGTCGAGGCCAGGCCGGGGAGCTTCGCACTCTCCGCGCGCACGGTGATCGTGACCGACGCCGCGACGCGCACGCTCGGGCGCCAGCTGGCGGGCTGGCTGGCGCCCGCGACCGGCTGGGACCTCGCGGTGCGTGCCAGCGCGGGCGCCCGCGGCACGATCGCGCTGCGGCGCGACGCCACGCTGGCGAAGTCGCTGGGCGAAGAGGGGTACCGGCTGGAGGTGAAGCCCTCGGGCGTGGCGATCCGGGCCGCGACCGCGGCCGGCGTCTTTTATGGCATGCAGTCGCTGCGCCAGCTGCTCCCGGCGGCGATCTATCGCGAGGCGCCGGTGGCGGGCGTCGCCTGGGCGATGCCGGCCGTGTCGATCACCGACGTGCCGAGGTTCACGTGGCGCGGCGGGCACCTGGACGTGGCGCGGCACTTCATGCCGAAGCAGTTCGTGAAGCGCTACATCGACCTGCTGGCGCTGCACAAGCTGAACCGCTTTCACTGGCACCTGACCGACGACCAGGGATGGCGGCTCGAGATCCGGAAGTACCCTCGGCTGACCGAGGTCGGCGGCTGGCGCAAGGAGACGCTGGTTGGGCCGTACGAACCCGATCCGGCGAAGCGCACATTCGACGGCGTCCGGCATGGCGGCTTCTACACGCAGGACGACGTGCGCGAGATCGTGGCGTACGCGGCGGCACGGTTCGTGACGGTGGTGCCCGAGATCGAGATGCCGGGGCACGCACAGGCGGCGGTGTCGGCATACCCGCAGCTCGGCAACACCGGCGAGCAGGTGTCGCCGATGATGGTGTGGGGGGTGTCGGAGTACCTGTTCAACACCGACTCGGCGACGATCGCGTTCCTGCACGACGTGCTGGGGGAAGTGCTGGCCCTCTTTCCGTCGCCGTGGGTCCACATTGGCGGCGACGAGGCGGTGAAGGCGCAGTGGAAGGCGAGCGCGTCGGCGCAGGCGAAGATCCGGGCACTGGGGCTCAAGGACGAGCACGAGCTGCAGAGCTGGTTCATTCGGCAGATGGACACCTGGCTGACGGCGCGAGGACGCCGGCTGGTGGGGTGGGACGAGATCCTGGAGGGAGGGCTGGCGCCGAACGCGACGGTGATGAGCTGGCGGGGGGACGACGGCGCGATCGCCAGCGCGCGGGCGGGGCACGAGGCGATCCTCACGCCCACGCACCACACATACTTCGACTACTATCAGGCCGGCAGCAAGGCCACCGAGCCCCTCGCGATCGGCGGCTTCCTGCCGCTCGACACCGTGTACACGTGGGAACCGGTGCCGGCCGCACTCGAGCCGCGGTATCGGGACAAGCTGCTCGGCGTGCAGGCGCAATTGTGGACCGAGTACCTCCCCGACGGCCGGGCGGTGGAGTACATGGCCTACCCGCGGATGTGCGCGCTGGCGGAGGTGGCGTGGACGCCGGCGGCCCGGCGCGAGCTGGCCGGATTCAAGGCGAGGCTGGCCGCGCACATGGAGCGGCTGCGCGTGCTCGACGTGAATGCACGGGCGCTGGACAGGTAGCGCGCTGGGATGACGGTGGGCGCGAAAACGCGAGTCGCTGGCCGTCGGGGCCGACGAGCACCAGCGCCTTGCCATCGGAGTCGAGGCTGACGGCAACCGCGTCGGGCTCGAGCGAGAACCGCACAGCGCGCCCGCGCGCCACGGTCACGAACTCGGCGGGCACGTATGGCCGGGCAATGCGGCGCCGGATGGTGCCGGCCGGGGTCCAGGCAAGGACGTTGGTGGCGACGCCGCGGTCGTACCGGAGGCCGACCGTGGTGACGACGATCCCGTCAGGCCGGGCGACGGCGCCGAGGAGGAAGGCGCCGTGATAGGCACCGCGATTGCGGATCCGGTCGGCCTGCAGGGCGCGCAGTTGCCGGCTCACCTCGTCGAGGGGCTCGGGCTCGGCGAGGGCGTCGTGCATCGGGCGGCCGTCGCCCTGCACGGCGGCCTGCATGATGGCGAGGGCGCGCTGGCCGAGGGTGCGTGCGCGGGGCGAGATCGCGGTGTCGCCCGTGGCGAGGAGCATCCAGGTGGCGGGGTCGTCGGTGGAGAGGGCGAGCCGACTCCCCTGCGCGGCCACGTCGACGCGGCCGGCCGCCGAGCGCCAGGCGCCGGTGAGCGCGGCCAGCTCGCGCGCCGGGAGGGTGGCCACCACGGGGGGCATGGTCACCGGCCGGTCGCCGAAGACGATCGACTCGATGGACTCGATGACCGACGTCGCCCTGAGCTCGGCCACCGCCGAGGCGACGAAGATGGTGATCCCCTCGTCGACGAAACGCTTGAACTCGGCGACATAGATGCCGTTGCCGCCGTTGTGCTCGACGACGCGGGTACCGCGGCGCGAGGGGTGCACGGCCCAGCCGTAGGCGTACTTCGAGTCGCCGGGGCCGCCCTCGCTCACGTAGCCGGTCATGAACTTCACGCGCGACGAGTCGGCGAAGATCGTGCTGGTGCGGAGCATCGCGTCCCACCGCGTCATGTCGTCGAGCGTGGTCTGCAGGCCGCCGTTGCCGCGCAGGGCCCAGAAGGGGGCGCCGGGGACCTTGAGCCGGTCGACGATCGTGCCCCAGTCGCGCCCCTCCTGGTAGCCGTGGGCCACGCGGCGGGCATCCCAGTGCGGGAGGGTGTAGCCGGTCTCGCGCATGCCCGCGGGGGCGAGGACGAGCGCCGTGAGCGCGTGCTCGTAGTCCTGCCCGGTGACCTTCTCGATGATCGCGGCGAGGAGGGAGTAGCCGGCGTTGCTGTAGGAGTGCTCGGCCCCCGGCGGCGACTGGAGGGGGGCGGCGAACATCCGGCCGATGTATTCCTCGCGGGTGTTCGGCGTGTAGTCGGTGGGGGCGTAGTCGGAGTCGAAGCCGGCGGTGTGGGTGAGGAGCTGGTGAATCGTGATGTTGCGCTTGTCGGCCGGGGCGTCGGGAAACCAGCGCGAGACCGGGTCGGTGGTGCGGAGCCCGCCCTGCTGCTCGAGGCGCAGGATGGCCGCGGCGGTGAATTGCTTGGTGATGGAGCCCAGGCTCCAGGTCGTGCGGCCGTCGGCGCGGACCTTGCGGCCGGCGTCGGCCCAGCCCCAGGCGGCCTTGACCACCGGCACGCCCGAGCGGAGGACGAGGACGGAGCCGTTGAAGCCAATGGCGGCGAGGCGCGTCATGAGCGAGTCGACGCGGAGGCGGATGAGGGAGTCGGAGGGGGACTGCGCCCAGGAGATCCCCCGGCTTCGCGCGCCCGACGGGCGCGCGGATCTCGGGATGACGGGCACAAGCAGATCCCTCGCTTCGCTCGGGATGACAGGCACAAGCAGATCCCTCGCTCCGCTCAGGATGACGGGGGGGCGGGCGACCGGGGTACCGCCGAGGAAGGCGAGGGCGAGGGCAATGCGGGGTGTCATCGGGGAGAATCAACGGGTGGGTGGGAACGCAGTCGAGCCTGGGGTGGTGCGACACCCGACCCGGCCCGACCGGTTTCCGCCCTATCGCGCCCCCGTCCGGGGTCGCATTTTTTCGCGTCTCCAGACTTCCCGGAAAATCGACCGTGACCTCCATCATGGCCCTCCGTGCGGCGGCCGTCCCGCTGGTCCTCGCCGCCGGGCTGGCCGCCTGCGGCAGCTCGGCGCGCTCGAGCGCGACCACGACGTACAGCACCTCCACCAGCACCATGTCCAGCACCGGGCTCCCGAGGGCGACCGACGCGGCCGGGTGGCGCCCCCTGTTCGACGGCAAGACGATGGCGGGATGGCGCGGCTACCAGTCGCAGGCCGTGCCCGAGGGCTGGCGTGTGGCCGACGGGATCCTGCAGAAGGACAGGCCCGTGGCCGACATCATCTCGGTCGAGCAGTTCGGCGACTTCGAGGTGGAATTCGAGTGGCGGATCGCCGAGGGGGGGAACAGCGGCCTGTTCTACCGGGGCACGGAGGAGTACGACAAGATCTACTGGTCCGCGACCGAGTACCAATTGCTCGACGATGAGAAGGCGGCGGACAACAAGTCGCGGCTGACCTGCGCCGGGGCCGCATACGGGCTGTATCCCTCGCCGCCGGGGCACCTGCAGCCGGTGGGGCAGTGGAACCTGACGCGAATCGTGGCGAAGGGGCCGCACGTCGAGCACTGGCTCAACGGCTCCAAGCTGCTCGAGTTCGAGGTGTTGAGCCCCGACTGGGAGGCCAAGGTCGCCGCCAGCAAGTTCCGGTCCTACCCGAACTTCGGGCGCGCGATGCGCGGCCACTTCGCGATCCAGGGGGACCACCTGGGGTCGCTCGCCTTCCGGACGATCCGCGTGCGGGAGCTCAAGTGAGCCGGACGCGCGTGCAGCTGAGCGCGATGATGTTCCTCCAGTACTTCGTGTGGGGGAGCTGGTTCGTGACGATGGGGACGTACCTCGGCCGCACGCTGCACTTCACCGACCCGCAGGTGGGGCTGGCGTACGGGGCGACGGCGCTCGCGGCGCTGGTGTCGCCGTTCTTCGTGGGGATGATCGCCGACCGGTTCTTCGCCAGCCAGAAGCTGCTGGCGGCATTGCACATCATGGGCAGCGCGTTCATGTGGCTGATGTCGACGCAGACGACGTTCGGCACCTTCTACCCGTTGCTGATCCTGTACGCGCTCTGCTACATGCCGACGCTCTCGCTCACCAACTCGATCTCGTTCCACCACGTGTCCGACCCGGCGCGGGACTTCCCGCTGATCCGGGTGCTGGGGACGATCGGGTGGATCGCGGCGGGGATCCTGGTGGGGAAGGTGCTGCACGCCGACGCGCTCAACACGCCGATGATCGTGGCGTCGATGGCGTCGGCGCTGCTGGGGGTGTTCTCACTGACGCTGCCGCACACGCCGCCCAAGGCAGCCGGGGCGCCGTTCAGCGTGCGCGACGCGCTGGGGCTCGACGCGCTGCAGCTGCTTCGGCACGGCGACTTCCTGGTGTTCGTGCTGGGGTCGTTCCTGCTCTGCGTGCCGCTGCAGTTCTATTACACCTTCGCCAACCCCTTCCTGAACGAGATCGGGGCGCCGGAGCCGGCGTTCATCCAGACGTTCGGGCAGATGTCGGAGATCGGGTTCATGCTGGTGCTGCCCTGGTGCCTGCGGCGGGCGGGGATCAAGGCGATCATGCTGGCGGGGATGGCGGCGTGGGCGCTGCGGTACTTCGCCTTCGGGCTGGGGAACGGCTCGAGCGGCATGTGGCTCGTGTACGCCGGGATCGTGCTGCACGGCGTGTGCTACGACTTCTTCTTCGTGGCCGGGCAGATCTACACCGACCAGCAGGCGGGGGAGAAGATCCGCGCCGCGGCGCAGGGGTTCATCAACTTCGTCACCAATGGCGTGGGCTACTTCATCGGCGCGTTCGTGAGCGGCGCGGTGGTGAACACCTACGCGACGCCGGGCCCGGGGGGCGCGACGATCCATGACTGGTCGCGCATCTGGCCGATCCCGGCGACGATGGCGCTGGTGGTGCTGGTGCTGTTCCTCGTGACGTTCCGCCCACGGCCGGCCGGGCCGGCCGCCGCCTGACCCAAGCCGGGAGCCGAGATGTCGAAGCAGGACCTCAGCCGTCGCAACTTCGTCGGGAACATGGTCGCCGCCGGCGCCGCCTTCACGATCGTGCCGCGCCACGTGCTTGGCCGCGGCCACCGGGCGCCGAGCGACACGCTCAACGTGGTGTGCGTGGGCGTGGGGGGGATGGGCAACAGCGACGTGCGCGGGTTGTCGGACCAGAACCTCGTCGCCTTCGCGGACGTCGACTGGCGGCAGGCCGACCGCACCTTCAACCAGTATCCGAACGTCAAGCGGTACAAGGACTGGCGCGAGATGTTCGACAAGGAGCAGCGGAACTTCGACGCCGTCACGGTGTCGACGCCCGACCATGCGCACGCCGCGATCGCGATGGCGGCGATGAAGCTCGGCAAGCACGTGTACGTGCAGAAGCCGCTCGCCCGCACCATTGGCGAGGTGCGCGCGCTCATGAAGGAGGCGGCGAAGCGCCCGAGGCAATCCACGATCATGGGCAACCAGGGGCACGCCGCCGAGGGGATGCGGCTGATGCGCGAGTGGGTGGAGGCGGGCGCGATCGGCAACGTGCGGGAGGTGCACTGCTGGACCGACCGGCCGATCTGGCCGCAGGGGCGCAACCGGCCCAGCGAGGCGCACAACGTGCCGCCGACGATGGACTGGAACCTCTGGATCGGGCCGGCGGCCGACCGGCCGTACCACCCGAGCTACGCGCCGTTCAACTGGCGCGGTTGGTGGGACTTCGGCACCGGCGCGATGGGCGACATGGCCTGCCACATGATGGACGCCGCCTTCTGGGCGCTCGAGCTGCGCTACCCGACGCGCATCATCGCCGAGTCGACGCCGCTGTTCCCCGAGACGGCGCCGGTGGCGAGCCGGATCACCTACGAGTTCCCGGCGAACAACAAGCGGGGGCCGATCACGCTCGTCTGGCGCGACGGCAACATCACGCCGCCGCGGCCGTTCGACTGGCCCGAGCAGAAGCCGTGGCCGTTCGACACGAGCGCGCAGCTGTGGGTGGGTGACAAGGGCACGATGATCGCCGGCACCTACGCCGAGAATCCGCGGCTCAGCGACGAGGCGAAGCACAAGGCGCTGATGGCCGACCCGCCGGCGCAGAGGTACCCGCGCACCAAGGGGGTGTACTCGGAATGGGTGGAGGCGATCAAGGCGGGCACGCAGCCCGGGTCGAACATCGCCGGGCACGCGGGCGAGCTCACCGAGATGATCGCGCTCGGCAATCTCGCGGTGCGGATGGGCCGCACGCTGGTGCTCGACCCGGCCACGGGGAACATCACCAACGTGCAGGTGCCGGCCGACTACATGATGCCGGCCTACCGGCCGGGGTGGTCGCTGACATGATGGCGCTGATCGAAGCCGCGGTGGACACCTTCCACGCTGCCGAGCGGGCGCAGGCCGAGGGGGCCAAGCGCATCGAGCTCTGTGGCCCGCTGTTCAACGGCGGCACGACGCCGAGCGCGGGACTGATTGCCCGCTGCTGCGAGAAGCTGCTGGTGAGCGTGCACGTGCTGATCCGGCCGCGGACGGGAGACTTCATCTACAGCGACGACGAGCTGGCGATCATGCAGAAGGACGTGGCGCTGGCGCGGGAGCTGGGGGCCGACGGCGTGGTGATCGGGGCGCTGACGCCGGAGGGGGAAGTGGACGTGTCGCGCCTGGCCGACGTGATCGCGGTGGCGTCGCCGATGCGGGTGGGGTTCCACCGGGCGTTCGACCAGCTCAAGGATCCCGACGAGGCGCTGGAAATCCTGGTGAGCATGCAGGTGGATCACGTTCTGACGAGCGGCGGCGGCAAGACGGCGATGGAGAGTGTCGAGAAGCTGGCGCACCTGCAGGAGCGGGCTGGCGACCGGGTGAGCATCATCGCCGGCGGCGGGGTGCGGGCCGACCACGTGAAGGAGCTGGTGGCGCGGACCGGGGTCAAGGAAGTGCATGCCCGCGGGACCGAGGCGGGGGTGATCAAGGGGATTGTGCGGGCGCTGGGCGGTTAGCGAGAAACAAAGTCAGCGACGCAGCGCGTAGAAGCCGCTCGGACCGACAACGTACAGTGCCGTCTCTGCAATAGCAGGAAAGGTCGAGAACTCTCCGTCGGTTGTAGCGGAGCTCAGCCAATTCACGCGACCACGCCGCGCATCGATCGATGCAACTTGATAAGTGAGGAAAGCCAGATAGAGCGTGGAGTCCGACACTGACATCTGATCGAGTATTGACCCCCGGCCGGGATTCACCGTCCATCGCTCAACACCGGTGGCAGCGTCGAGGCCGGTGATCGACTGGTTCGTCGAGCTTGCCGCCACGATGTCACCGACAAGGACAAGAAACCTGATGTCGCCCACGAGCGCACCCATCCACGGCGCGCGCGTCGTCACCCACACGGTTGTGCCTGTGAAGCGATCGAGACCGTGGATGCGTCCATCCCCAGAGCTCACGATTACGAGCGAGCCGTAGAAGACGGCACGCCCCACACCGCCCGACGGTTGCCCGGCGCCAGCCGGTGGCAACTCACGCTGCCATCGAACTGCCCCCGTCAACGCATCGAGGGCCGCGACACCGCCAGTACCGACGCCCGGACCGCGCGGGTAGGTAACGACGACGAGGCCCGCGTTCACTACCGGATTGACGACCTTCGTGTAGAACGTGTCCGTGGCTATGCGCGTCCGCCAAGCCTGCGCCCCCGTAGCGGCATCCATCGCATACGCATAGCCGGACACTGAACCCGCGTAAACACGTGTCGAGTCGGTGCTGAGGCGAAAATAGCCCGCACCCGTGGTCGTGGAATCGCGAAACCGCCATCTGAGGACGCCGGTTCGACGGTCGAATGCGTATACATCGTAGTCCGGGTACAGCACCACGTCGTTCACGACAAGAAGCTCGTAGCCAGGAGCGAACCCGGAGCGGGTCTGCGTGCTCGTCCAGCGAGCGGAGCCCTTCCGGCGATCGATCGCGAACACCTGGTGCGCCGTGCTGGCGAAGAATGCCGACGAGTCGTCGATCGCGGGAGCCAGCTGATCACCCGTGGCCTGATAGTACCAAACGACCCGTGACGAAGTCGCGGGCTCGTCCAAGCCCAGTAGGGAGGCCAGACCGGCGCAGCCAAGCCAAGACGGCACGATGCAAGCCCAGAATAGCATCGCGCCAAGCCGGGGGAGGATCGCCGAAAGCGGAGGAACCCGACGCGTTGTCAGCAGGCGAGCGTTCCTCAACTCGGCCTCGCGCGATTCTCTGCGCCGCCGGCCGTCCCGCGATACACTCTTGGGCAAAGGTGCCAGCCAACACAAGAGGTCAGTCAGCAGCGTCGCCGACTCGCGTTCATGATCGTGGATCCCTACTTCCCCGTCAAGGGCAGGGCGTCGCCATCCCCGATGAAGTACCGACCGAGTGCCCGAGACACTCAGCGGAGATGGTGCACTCGCAAGCAGCGCACCGCTCGCGCTACCTTCGCGGTCTGACCGGTACGAGCGCCGCCGCCACGTGCGGGCGCGCGGCGCGATAGTCCTCGCCGAGCACCGCCGCCACCGTGGCCGCGACCTGGGACTGCGTGACCCGCTCCGCGTTCCGCACTTCGCCGAGTTTCGGCGCGCCGGCGCCGAACATCGCCATCCAGATGTGCTCGGCGTTGTCGACGTCGCGGCCGTGGTCGGTCCATTTCGCACCGTCGCCGCGGCCATGGTCGGTGGTGACGATGAAGGTCGTGTTGCCGCGGTACTCGGGCATCGATTGCATGAGGCGCCAGAGCTCGGCGACGTACCCATCGACGTCGTGCAGCGATCGCATGACGAGGTCGTAGCGCTTCTCGTGCGCCCACTCGTCGGTCTCGCCAAAGCCGAGGTAGAGGACGCGGGGCTTGTGCCTCTTCACGTAGTCCACGACCACGGCCATCATGAAGGCGTCGAAGCTCATCGTGTTGTCCCACGGCCGCGTGGTGGTGCGGTAGAGGCGATCGATGGGGCGCTCGATGCCGGCCTTCGCATCGGGGAGCGGGGCGAAGGCCGAGTGCACGAGGAAGCCGGCGCGGTTCTTGTTGAAGATGCGGTCGAAGGCATCCCAGCTGCCGAACGCCGCGACCCTGCCGGCAAAGCCGGGGCGCCGCGCCAGCCACTCGAAGACCGTGACGTTGGGGTTGGGGCCGTAGCTGTTGCTGTTGACGCGCGGGTCGGCGGCGCCGGTGAGGAGCTCGTTGTAGCCGGGGTAGGAGAACTTGAGCCCGTTGGTGACCGAGGCCTCGCTGCCGAGGGCGCGATTGCCCCAGATGGTGCCGTGCCCGCCGGCCTCGGCCCAGAGGAACGGCAACAGCGCGCGGCGGCGCTCATCGGCGGTGGGGCGCCAGAAGTCGCGGCGGAGGGCCGCGGTGTCCTGGGCGCCGCCGCCGGTGCGCGTGATGTAGGTGGAGTCGGCGCCGGTGAAGATGTCCTGCCAGCGGACGCCGTCGGAGACGATGAGGACGACGTTGCGGGATTGGGCGGAGAGCGCGGAGGGGAGGAGTGCGAGGACGAGAACAGCGACCAGGAAAGACTCGCGCACGGTGGACAGTGCGTGCGCCCATGAGATCTCTCGACTCCGGGCCGCTCCGCGGCCCTTCGCTCGAGATGACACGACAGAAGCAGATCCTTCGCTGCGCTCAGGATGACACATCATGGCTTCCACGTCCCCTTCGCGACTCTTGGCACGAAGGTGTCGATCCCCTTGGGCGGGAAGGCGAGCGTCTTCCCCTGCTCGGCGCTCTGGTAGGCGGTCATCAGCATCTTCACCACCTCCACGCCGTCGTCGAAGGTGAGGCGCGGCCGCTCCTTGCCGAGGAAGACCCGCACGAAGTGACGGTCCTCGCCGGTGTAGCCGTACGCGTGGTACTCCTCGGGGACCACCGGCATGACCCCCTGCTCGGCGTTCTGTTTTTCCACCAGGTCCTCGCCGGCGCGGCCGGTGACCTCGCGCGAGAAGAAGAGCTGCAGCCCGCTGTCGAGGGAGTTCCACTTCATTGAGTATTCAGGGCCGAGCAGCTCGGCGCTGAGCCGCAGCCCCGCGCCCACGAAGCTCCAGCTCGTGGTCGCCTCGCCGATCGCGACGTTGCCGTCGGGGGTGGCGAACTCGATGTTGACCGCGGCGAAGTCCTCGGATGGCGCCCTGGCGTAGTCGACGGCGCTGCCCATCATCCCCTTGAGCTTCTTGACGTAGGCGGGGCGCGACCACTTGAGGCTCGCGATGTGCCCGGTGATGCGCACCGGCTTCACCGCGCTGAGCGGCTCCTCGGGATGCGTCAGCAGGTAGCGCACGACGAGGGCCGAGTGGCACATCATGTCGTTCAGCACACCCCCGCCCTGCAGCTTCCCCTGCCAGAACCAGGGCATGTGCGGGCCGCTGTGCTCCTCGGCGGCGCGGGCGAGGTACGGCCGGCCGGTAGTCGCCGCGCCGCGCGCCCAGATCAGCGCCTTGCCGGCCTCCACATGCGGGGCGAAGAGCTGGTTCTCGAGGTAGCCGGTGGGGATTCCCGCGCGGGCGACGAGCTGGGCGACCTTCCTCGCCTCGGCGACGTTGCGGGCGAGGGGCTTCTCGCAGGCGATCCCCTTGAGGGCGCCGTGGCCGCGCGACACGGTGTGCGCGATCTCCTCGACGTTCTCGATGCGCGCCTGGTTGGGGCCGCAGAGCCAGATCGCGTCCACCGTCTTGCTGGCGACCATCTCGGCGATGGACTTGTACGGCTTGCAGGCGCCGAGGTCGAGGGAGCGGGCGAGGGTGGCGGCGCTGGCGGCGTTGGCGGCGTTCGGGCTCCAGATGCCGGTGACCTCGGCGTCGCGCACGCCGCGGAAGGCCTGGAGGTGGAAGCGGGTGTTGAAGCCGGAGCCGATGAAGGCGACGCGGAGGGGAGGCATGATCGGAGTGCGGGTGGGGAGTGCGGGATGATGGGGCGTGGCCCGGCGGCCGGTTACGGCGCCTTGAGCATGCGCACCACGTCGGGGGCGGTGCCCGTCATCTCCCAGCGCAGGAGCGACGCCGGAATGAGGCCGCGGCTGCTGAAGTCGTCCATGAACGCCTGCATGGTGAAGGCGTCGCCCTGCTGGCGGGCGCGCTCGGCGAGCAGTCGCTCGACGTCGATCTTGCCGACCACGTAACTGGTGCCGTAGCCCGGCTGCTGCAGGTAGAGGTGCTGCTCGGCGCGCACGAGGCCGCCGGACATCTTGAGCCAGTTGCGCGGCGTGTGGTCGCTGGCGAACTGCGAGGCCTGCTCGAGGGTGAACTCGTTGCTTTGCATGCGCAGGTCGCCGAGGGCCCGGGCGGCACGCTCGGCGAGGAGGATCCAGACGAGCTCGCGGGAGCGGGGCCGGGCGTCGAACATCCCGGCGTGCATCATGAGCTCCTCCCAGCCGGTGGCGTGCCCCTCGGTGCGAGTGTTGAAGATGTTGTAGAGCAGGGGGCCACGGCGGACCGGATTCGCATGCGGCCGGTTGGCCATGTTGGCGAGGTCGAACCAGTGGAAGCCGTGCGTGCGCATCACCTCGGGGTCGCGGTAGTCGACCTCGGTGAAGAACTCGAACGGCGCCGGGCGGAATGTGCCGACGCGGGCGAGGAGGGCGGGCTCGAGGTCCGGGGTGACGGTGAGGATCCTGTGCGACTGCAGGAACGACATGTACTCGCGCACCGCGGCGGGGAAGCGGCGCTGGTGCTCGGCGGCGCTCGCGATCGGCAGCTGCGGCGGGAGGGCGCGGTTGCGCTCCTCCTCGATGCGGAGCGACGACGCGGCGCGCGCCAGCTCGCGCTCCATGATCGTGACTTCGTCCTGCCAGGTGAGGGGCACGAGCTGCACGTGCGACAGGTACCAGTCGTAGTTGGCGACGCCGATGCCACTCGGGCCGGTCTTCTGCGGCGCCTGCGCCTGCAGCCAGGCGGCGAACGAGTCGGTGGCCGCCCTGGCCGCGCGGGCATCGGCGACGAGGGCGGGGGCCTGCTTCTCCCAAGCCGTGGCGACGGCGGCGAGCTCGGTGCCCTGCCGCGCGATGGCCTTCGCGCCGTACGTCCAGATGTCCTTGCCGTTGCCGGTGAGGTTCGTCCGGGCCTGCGCGAGCAGCTTCGGGATCGCGCGCAGGCCCGACTGCACTTCGGCGGTGCGCGCGGTGCTGAGCGGGTACGTGTTGGTCCAGAGCTCGAGGCCCCCGAGGGCGAAGGGCCCCTCGCGCGCCGGCTGGTCGCTCTGCTCGGTGAAGACAGTCACGTAGAAGCCCGGGTTGTTGGCCCACGGCTTGAGGACGCGATGGTCGAAGTCGAGCCCGTACATCTCGGCGCTGATCACCTGCCAGTCCACCTGCTGCGCGATCGTCCAGCCGGTTGTGTCGAACGCCACCAGGCGCCTGCGCCAGTCGGCGAGGGCGGCGTGCTGCTCCGCCATGGCCGTCGGCGTGTAGTCGGGGACGCCATCGACGAGCCTCGGCTTCTGGAAGTCGCGCCACTCGGCGAAGAAGGCGGCGAGGTCGGCATGGCGCGGATTGCGTGCGGCGCCACCGCCGGCGTCACTGCCGGAGCAGGCGGCGCCGGCGAGCAGCGCGATGGCAAACGACGACAGGGCGAGGGAGCGCATGGATGGACCCGGGAGGGAGTGCGGCCGCGGTATCGCGGTCAGAAGTGGTCGAGGTCGCGGGCGATGGTGACCTTGCCTGTGTAGCCGCCGCGACGAATGCCGGCGAGGACCTCGTCGGGCGTGCCGCCCATCCACACCACGTGGTGGACGACGAGGTGCCTGACCCGGGTGCGGGCGGCGATCGCGCCGAGCTCAGCGTCGCTGGTATGGAACGATTTCATGTAGTCGACCCATGACTCGCCGCCGGGGCGGTTCTCGGGCTTGAGGCGCACGGCGGGGTAGGCCTCGTGCACGAGCACGTCGGCGTCGCGGGCGGCAGCCTCGAGCAAGGGGCTGGGACGGGCGTCGCCCCCGATGACGACCGTGCGGCGCGGCGTCTCGACGCGGTACCCGAGGGCGACCTTCCAGCTGCCGTGCAGCACGCGAATGGCGGTGACCTTCACGCCGCCCATGTCGTACACCGTGCCGCCGGCGGTCTCGCGCACCGCCACGCGCTCGCCGCGCGGCTGGCCGCGCTCGAGGCCGGTGGTGCGCACGCGAATGTCCTCGGCCCAGGCGGCCATGATGCTCGTCGTCATCGCCCGGAGTCCCGGCGGGCCGACGAGCGGCATCGGCGCCTTCCGTCCCATGACCCACGACGTGAGGATGAGGTCGGGGAGGCCCAGCGTGTGGTCGCTGTGCAGGTGCGTGATGAACGCGGCGGTGACGCCGTCCACCGGGAGGCCAGCCTCGGCCACGCGGCGCATCACGCCGGCGCCGGCGTCGAACAGGAAGGTGCGCGTGCCGACGACGACCGCGGTGGCGGGGCCCGAGGCTTGCGGACCCGGGACCGGCGTGCCGGTGCCGAGGGTGACGACGCAGAGCGAGTCGGCGGCAATCGGGCCGCCGCATGGCTCGTTCGTGCCGAGGCGGCGCTGCGCCGCGAGGGGCACGGCGGCGGTGCAGGCGAGGAGCGAGGCGAGGAGCAAGGCGAGCGTCGGGCTGGGGCGCACGCGAGCGGGGGCGGGGGTGATCCACAATGATGCGCGCGCGGGGAGCGATGCGGCCAGCCCCGCCGGCCCTGCTACTTCGCCTGGAACACCGCCAGCACCGCCCCGGCCGGGTCGCGCACCACGCCGTAGTCGCCGTGTGAGCCCATCGACGTGCGCTGGCGGAGCACCGTGCCGCCGCGGGCCGGCACGGCGGCGAGGGCCTGGTCGAGGTCGGCGACCACCACGTACATCAGCCACTGCGCGGGGAGCCCCTCGTTCACGCCGCGCGCGTGGCACACCCCGGCCACGGGAAAGCCGGTGCTCTGCGCGATCATGTTGAAGTCGGCGTACTCGCCCATCGGCACCTCCTCGGCCGTCCAGCCGCAGACGCCGGTGTAGAAGTCGCGCACCGAGGGGGCGTCGCGAACGGAAAGGTCCACCCACGCGATCGTGCCCACCGGGGGCCTGTGGTGTTCGGGCATCAGTGCGGGTCCGCGCGACGGGGAATCGAGCTGTACGAGACCTTGAGCTTGTCGAGCGCGGCCGGCGGACAGCCGGGCCACTCGGCGAGGGGCTTGTTGCCCATGTACCGCAGGTCCTTCACGCCGATCCTGCTCGAGAAGAAGCCGCTCGCCGTGAAGTCGCGGAACCGGCCGAACAGGTCCACGCCGGGCTTGAGCTCGGCGCGCGCCTTGCGCGGCCAGGCGATGTCGTCGAGGATCGCGCGACGCTCGGCGTCGGTGCACGACTGGACGCCGCGGCCGAATCGCCGCCGCGCCTCGGCGTTCATCCACGACAGGTAGTCGCGCATCCAGGTGCGGTTTCCCGGATACTCCTGCAGGATGAAGTCCATGAACTCCGGCACGCCGGCCTCGGTGGCGCCGCCGGAGCGCTCGTCCCTCGGGATCACGAGGTCCGCGAGAATGCGCACCTCGCGCCACTCGTCGGGCGTGAAGACCTTCGGCTTGTAAGTCGTGCCGGCCGCGCCGGCCTGCTCCAGCGCGCCGGCGGCGCGCCCGGCGGCCTCGGCCACCTCGGCCCGGCCGAGTCCGATTGCCGACGCGGCGCCCATGGCGGCGATCAGCCGGAGGGCGTCGCGCCGTTCCATCTGGTCCAGGCGATCGATGCCGTCGCCGGCGGACTCGCCGGCGGCGGTGGGGAGATACCGCGCGTCGGTCATGCGCGGGCTACCAGATCTTCACGCGGTCGGCGGGCGCCAGCCACATCCGGTCCTTCTCCGTCACGCCGAAGGCGGCGTGGAATTCTGCGAAATTCCTGACGACCTGGTTGGTGCGGAACTCGTTCGGTGCATGCGGGTCGCTGAGGACGCGCTGGCGGGCCGCTTCCTCGCGAATGTTGGAGCGCCACCCCTGCGCCCAGCCGATGAAGAACCGCTGCTCGCCGGTGAAGCCGTCGATCGCCGGTGACGGCTTGCCATCGAGCGAGCGCTTCCACGCCTTGTAGGCCACCGCGAGGCCGCTCAGGTCGCCGATGTTCTCGCCCATGGTGAGCTTGCCGTTCACGTTGAGGCCGGGCACCGGCGAGAGCGCGTCGTACTGGGCGCCGAGGCGCCTCGTCCTCTCCTCGAACGCCTTCCTGTCCTCCGGCGTCCACCAGTTGCGCAGGTTGCCGTCGCCGTCGAACTGGGACCCCTGGTCGTCGAAGCCGTGGCTGATCTCGTGCCCGATCACGCCGCCGATCGCGCCAAAGTTGGTGGCGTCATCGGCCCGTGGGTCGAAGAATGGCGGCTGCAGGATCGCGGCCGGGAAGGTGATGTCATTCTGGCTCGGGCTGTACTGCGCGTTCACCGTCTGCGGCATCATCCCCCACTCGAGGCGGTCGATCGGGCCGCCGAGGCGCGAGGTGCGGTAGTCGTAGGCGAAGGCCCGCGAACGCATCACGTTGCCAGCATGGTCGCCGCGCCGGACCTCGAGCCTGCTGAAGTCGCGCCACTTGTCGGGATAGCCGATCTTGACGGCGAACTTGGCCAGCTTGGCCTTGGCCGCCGCCTTCGTCGTGGCGCTCATCCAGTCGAGCGAGTCGATGGCCACCTCGAAGGTCGCGAGCAGGGTCCGCACCAGCGCCATCGCGCGGGTGCGATCGGCGGTGGTGAAGGTCCGCTCGGCGTAGAGCTGCCCAAGGGCGTCACCCATGGCCGCCTGCGTATTGGCGACGCCGCGCTTCCAGCGCTCGCGCTGTGTCTCGGTGCCGCCGAGGATCCTGCCGCGGAAGTTGAAGTCGGCATCGCGCAACTCGGTGGTCAGGTGCGAGGCATACGCGTCGAGCACCTTGAGGGTCATCCAGCGCCTGATGAGGTCGAGCGAGGCACCCTGCACGAGCTGGTGTTGCGCGGCGAGCACGTCGAGCTGCGCGACGGTGATCGCCGGCGCCTTGGCGAGTCCCGCGGCGTCGAGAAACGCCTTCCACGAGAAGCCGGGAGTGATCGAGTCGAGCTGGGTGACGGTCCGGAGGTTGTAGGTCGCGTTCGGGTCGCGGTTGCGCGCCGCCTCCCAGTGCTTCCCGGCCAGCGCCTTCTCGAGGGCGAAGACCTGCGCCGCGCCGCCGGCCGGGTCGGGATCCTTCACCGCCCTGAGGAGGGCGGCCTGGTACACGAGGTAGCCATCGCGCGCCTTCTGGAAGCGGTCGCCGTCGCGCAGGTAGTACTCGCGGCTCGGCATGCCGAGCCCCGACTGGCTGACAGCGACGATGTAGCGCGTGGCGTCCTTGCGGTCCTGCTGCACGCCGGCGTTGAACGGCCGGCCGACGCCGGCGCGGGCGAGCGCACCGTAGAGCGCGGGGAGCTCCGACTTGTCCTTGAGGGCGGAGATGCGGTCCAGCAGCGGCTTGATGGGCGCGAGCCCGGCCTTCTCGATCGCCGCCGAGTCCATGAAGCTGGCGTAGAGGTCGGCGAGCTTGCGGCGCACCGAGCCGGCGGGGGCCTTGGTGTCGGCGACCGCCTGCTCGAGGATCTCGTGCAGCAGGTCCTCGCTCCTGTCGGCGAGGACCACGAAGGTGCCGATCGACGTGCGATCCGGCGGGATCGGATGCGCGGCGAGCCAGGGGCCGTTCACGTACTGGTAGAAGTCGTCCTGGGCACGGACAGAGGGGTTGAACCCGTTCCTGTCGAAGCCGAGGGTGCGGTCCTGCGCCAGCGCGGAACTCGCGGCGACGACGAGGACGGGGAGCGAGCGGAGGAGGCGCATCACAGGAGTCCGGCCTTGCGTTGGGAGACGATCGCGGCGCTCGCGCGCATCGCGAGGGCCATGATCGTCCACGTGGGATTCTTGTCGGCCTGGCTCACGAAGGGCCCGCCGTCGGTCACGAAGAGGTTCCTGCAGTCCCACGCCTGGCAGTCGCCGTTGAGGGCGCTGGTCGATGCGCTGGAGCCCATGCGCACGGTGCCGAGTTCGTGGATGATCGAGCCGCCGTTGCCGATGCCGTAGCCCTTGTCCTTGCCCGGCATCGCCGACCAGACCTCGCCCCCCATTTCGGCGATGAGCAGGCGGAAGGTCTCCTGCATGTGCTTCACCTGGTTGAGCTCGTGGTCGGCCCACTTCCAGTGGAAGCGCAGCACCGGGATTCCCCAGCGGTCGGTGACCGTGGGATCGAGCTCACAGTAGCTGTCGGCGTTGGGGATCTGCTCGCCGCGGCCGCTGAAGCCGATCGTGGCCCCGTAGTAGCGGCGATAGTCGGCCTTGAGCTGCGCGCCGTAGCCGCCGCCCGGCGGGTAGCGGTCGATCCCGCCCATGAAGCCGTAGCTCGGCTGGCCGAGTCCGCCCCAGACCTCGATGTGGTAGCCGCGCGGGAAATCGAGCTTCTTGTTGTCGAGCCACCACGGCATGTACACGTGGCCGCCTCCCACGCCGTCGCAGTTGTGCGGCACGTGGTCCACGAGCTTGGGAATGAACCCGGCGACGTCGGTGCCGGTGGTGTCGGTCAGGTACTTGCCGACGACACCACTGGAGTTGGCGAGCCCCTGCGGGTGCCGCGACGACTTGCTGTTGAGGAGGATCCGCGCGCTCTCGCAGGCGCTGGCGGCGAGGACGACGACCCGCGCGGCGACGAACTTGTCCTCGCCGGTGGCGACGTCGATGTAGTGCACTCCGCTGGCCTTGCCGTCGTCGCCGGTGGCGACGGCGCGGGCCATCGCCTTGGTGACGATCGTGAGGCGGCCGGTCTTCATCGCCGGGAAGAGGAGGACGTTCGGCGACGAGAAGTTGGAGTTGGTCATGCAGCCGCGGTTGCACTGCCCGCAGTAGTGGCAGGGGGCGCGGCCGTTGAGCGGCCTGGTGATGACCGACAGCCGCGCCGGGATGCAGGTGACGTTGAGCTTCGCCGAGGCGCGCATGACCTCGAGCTCGTAGCAACGCGGCTTGGGCGCAGGGTGGAAGACGCCGTCGGGGTGGTTGGGCAGGTTCTCGACCGACCCGAAGATCCCCACCAGCCGGTCGACCTCGTCGTACCACGGCTTGAGGTCGTCGTACCCGATCGGCCAGTCGTCGCCGAGCCCGTCCAGCGACTTGCGGCGAAAATCGTCGGGGCCGAACCGGAGGGAGATTCGCCCCCAGTGGTTGGTGCGGCCCCCCAGCATGCGGGCGCGCCACCAATCGAACTTGGTCCCCTCGGCGCGGGTGTACGGCTCCCCGGGCACGCTCCAGCCGCCGACGCAGGCGTCGAACTCGCCGAACGGGCGCTCGCTGGTGCTGGCGCCGCGCCGGGGCGAGTCGTACGGCATCTTGAGCATCGCCGAGTCCTTCGCGTTGTCCCACCAGCCGCCGGCCTCGAGCATGCACACGCGGGCGCCGGCCTTGGTCAGGTGGTGGGCGGTGATGCCGCCGCCGGCGCCGGAGCCGACGATGACGACGTCCCAGGGATCGGCGGACCGTGGGGAGCGCATGGGCGCGAATTTCGCGCCGGGCGGGTGGGGACGCTAGGGCGCCCGTCGCCCGGAGCCCGTTCGATTCGCCTCCCTCTCTCAGGGCAGGCTTCGCGAAGGGCCTGCTTATTCGGGTCGCGAGGGGAGAAGCAGATCCTTCGCTTCGCGCAGGGTGATGGGGGGTGCGACTACGGCACCAGCGCCTGGTACACGAGCTGCGGGATCCGCCCACCGATGTCCGACCGGTTGGGGAGCATCTGCACCATCCAGACCACCACCAGTCGCTCGGCGGGGTCGATCCAGTACGAGGTGGCGTACGCACCGGCCCAGCCGTAGGCGCCGACCGAGCGGAAGCCACTCGCCCCCATTCGCTCGACGACGTCGAAGGCGAGGCCGAAGCCGACGCCGCTGGTCGGGTAGAGCGTGCCGACCTGGTTCGTGCGCATGAGGTCGATCGAGCGAGGCGACAGGATGCGCACACCGTCGATCGCGCCGCCACGGCGGATCATCTCGAGGAAGCGGGCGTAGTCCCGGGTCGTCGAGAGGAGCCCCGCGCCGCCGGCGAAGGACTTGCGCGGGCCGTCCACGTAGTGCCCCTGGCCGCGGGCGCCATCGGGGGCGCGCACCGCCTTGTTGCGGGCGTCGCTCATGTACACCGCCGCGAGGTTTCCCCGGTCGGCCGGGTCGAGGTAGAACTTCGTGTCCCTCATGCCGAGCGGGCCGGTGATGCGCGTGCGGATGAACCGGTCGAGCGGCATCCCGCTGGCGCGCTCGACGACGCACCCGAGGATGTCGGTGTTGTACCCGTAGACCCACTGTGCGCCGGGCTGCGCCATGGCGGGGAGGGCGGCGACCTTCTCCATGGTCGTGCAGATCGGCTCGTCGCGGTCGGCGGTGTACCAGCCGCCATAGCCGGCCTCGGGACCGAGCTTCTGCGCCGCGTAGAGGGGTGCCACGAGCGAATCGGCGCCATACGAGTAGCCCGCGGTGTGCGTGAGCAGGTCGCGGATCGTGATCGGGCGCGTGGCGGGGACGATCGCGCGACCGGTGTCGGTCTTGACGGCGACCGTGGTGCGGGCGAACGCCGGGATGAAGCGCGACACCACGGTGCCGAGTCCCAGCCGCCCCTCCTCGGCGAGGATCATGATCGCGGCGCTGGTGATCGCCTTGGACTGCGACGCGATCCGGAAGACGACCAGCGGGTGCATCTTGACGCCCGCCTCGCGGTCGGCCCAGCCGAACTGGCGCTCGTACATCGGCCTGCCGTCGCGGAGGGCGAGGAGGGAGGCGCCGGCGATCTGCGAGTCGCGCACGGCCTGCGCGATGGCCGAGTCGATGCGGGCGAGGCGGGTGACGAGCTCGGCGGAGGGGCGGGACTGGGCGCTCGAGACCGCGCCGAAGGCCAGGAGCGACAGCGGGAGCGTCGCGAAACCGAAGGCGCGGGCGCTCATGAGATCCCTCGACTGCGCGTCGCCGCGCCCGCGATGGCCGATGTCACAGTGCCCTCCGGTTGAGCTCGCGCACGGCGAAGTCGCAGGCGCGGGCCGTGAGCGCCATGTAGGTGATGCTGGGGTTCTGGCAGGCCGAGCTCGCCATGCAGGCGCCGTCGGTGACGAAGAGGTTGGGCACGTCGTGCGCCTGGTTCCACTTGTTGAGCACCGAGGTCCTGGGGTCCTTGCCCATGCGGGCGGTCCCCATCTCGTGGATGCAGAGCCCCATCGGGGTGGGCGTGTCCTCGGTGCGGATGTTCTTCGCGCCGGCGGCCTCGAGCATCTCGGCCGCGCACTGCGAGGCGTCCTTCACCAGCTTGATGTCGTTCTCCCCCCACTTGCAGTCGATGCGCATGGCGGGGATGCCGTACATGTCCTTCTTGTCGGGGTCGAGGGTGATCCGGTTGTCGTGGTTGGGGAGGCACTCGCACCAGCCGCCGAGCCCCATGCTCCAGGGGCTCCAGTTGCGGAGCGCCTGCTTGTACGACGCCCCGAAGCCCGGCGTGTCGTCGGCGCTCACGCGGCCGCGCCACGCGCCCCCCTGCATGCCGTAGCCGCGCAGGAAGCCCGGGTGCGCCGACTTCACGTTGCGGAAGCGCGGCACGTAGATGCCGTTGGGGCGCGAGCCGTAGGGCGCGCAGTCCTCCCAGCCTTCCATGGTGCCTCCGGCGCGGCCACCCATGGTGTGGTCCATGAGGTTGCAGCCGAGCTCGCCGCTGGTGTTGGCGATGCCGTTGGGGAAGTCGGCCGACGTCGAGTTGAGCATGATGCGGGCCGACTCGAGCGCGGAGGCGCAGAGGAAGAGGACCTTCGCCCGGAATTCCATCGACTCACGCGTCACGCCGTCGATGACGCGGACGCCGCTGGCACGCTTCGTCCTCGGGTCCCACACCACCGACTCGACGACGGAGTTGGGGCGCAGGGTCATGCGCTTCGTCCTCGCGGCGGCGGGAAGGGTGGCGTTGGGCGACGAGAAGTACGACCGCGTGATGCAGCCGCGCTCGCAGGGGCCGCAGTAGTGGCAGGCCGCGCGGCCGTTGTGGTTGCGGGTGAGGACCGCGGCGCGGCCGATCGTCATCATTCGCTCGCCGGCGAACTTCGCCGAGAGCGTGTCGCGGAACTTCTGCTCCGGCGGCATGAACGGCATCGCCGGCAAGAACTCCCCGTCGGGGAGCTGCGACAGCCCCTCGGCGAGCCCGGTGACGCCAATGAAGCGCTCCACGTAGCCGTACCATGGCGCGATGTCGGCGTAGCGGATCGGCCAGTCGACGCCATGACCGTCGCGGGCGTTGGCCTCGAAGTCGAGGTCGCTCCAGCGATAGACCTGCCGCCCCCACATGATCGACCGGCCGCCGACCTGCCGCCCGCGAATGAACTTGAAGTCGGTCCCCGGGGCCTGCGTGTACGGGTGGTCGAGGTCGTTGACGAAGAAGCGGGAGCCCATCTCGTCGCAGGCGTAGCACTCCTTCTGCACCGGCTGCTCGCGCTCGAGCCGGCGGCGGTCGCCGCGGCCGCGGAAGTGCTGTTCCCACGGGGCGACGTGCTCGACATAGTCGCGTTCCGGCACTATATCGCGCCCCGCCTCGAGGACGAGGGTGCGGAGTCCCCTCTCCGACAGCTCCTTGGCCGCCCAGCCGCCGGTGATGCCGGAGCCGACGACGATCGCGTCGTACGTGACCGGGGCGCGCCTCACCGGCCGGCCACCGGCATGCAGGGGTTGTAGATCCCCGGCACGAGCACCGCCATGCGCTCGAGCGTGTACCCGGCCTCGCTGGTGTAGTAGCCGCTCACGGTCAGGCTGCGCATGTGGTGCCAGAAGAGCGAGCGGTGGTCGGGCGGCCGCGGCGTGCCGGCGGTGCGCGACCAGGCGCGGCTCGCGGCGCGCGCGGCGGTAAGTTCGTCGTCCATCTGCGTGCACATGGCGACGCGCGGCGCCGGCGCGGCCTCGAGGAAGGTGCCGCCGGTTGCCTGGCGCATGCGCGCGTCGAGCGCGGCCAGCCCGTTGAGCACGATCCCGCGGTCGTTCTCGGTCGCCCACTCGGCGAGGATCAGGTCCACGAACTCGTCGACCCGGGCGGCCTTTGCCCCGGGCGTGTCGGTGGCCGGGATGACGATCTCCGACAGCTCGGCCACGGTGGCGCGCTGCTGCCCGGTGAGGATCTGGAACTCGTACGGGCTGCGTGGCTGCGGCGGCCGCGGGCGCGCCCGCCGACGCGCCTCGTGCAGGTGCTCGCGGATGCCCGCGATGAGCGCGTCGGGGTCCCAATGGAGGAACGCGGGCGCGGCCGAGGCGGCGGCGAGGGTGCGGAGGGCCTGTCGGCGGTCCATCGGGCAAAGGTGCGGCGCAACAGGCGACGCCGCCAGCCGCGCGGTCCCCGAAGGCACCGGCAGCTGCTTCCTCCGTGAACCTCCGTGAACCTCCGTGCCCCTCCGCGTCTCCGTGGTTACACCCCTCGCATCGTCCTCGCCCTCTCGCTCAGGGCCACGAAAGGCGGATCCTTCGCTTCGCCCAGGATGCCGGGACGCGCAGGATGACGGGCGATGGTCAGACGTCGCAGATCCTCACCGCCTCGCGCAGCGACGTGAGCGGGTCGCGGGTGGGGATGAACTCGTGCGCGACGTAGCCGGCGTAGCCGCTGTCGGCCAAGGCCCGCACCACCGCCCGCCAGTTCAGCTCCTGCGTGTCATCGATCTCGTGCCGCCCGGGGACGCCGCCGGTGTGCACGTGCCCGATGTGCCTCGCCTGGCGCTGGATGGTGCGGATCACGTCCCCTTCCATGATCTGCATGTGGTAGATGTCGTACAGCAGCTTCACGCGCGGCGAGTTGACGCCGTTCATGACCTCCACGCCGAAGTCGGTCCGGTCGCCGTGGTAGTCCTTGTGGTCGATGCGACTGTTGAGCAGCTCGACGCAGATCGTCACCCCCGCCTCCTCGGCCAGCGGCGCGATCTTGCGCAGTCCCTCGATGGCGGCGGCGATCGCGTCGGCGTCGCTGCGCCCGTCGCGGTTGCCGAACATCGCGATCAGGTTGGGGACGCCCTTCGCCCTCGCGACGGGAAGCGCCATCTCGAGCTCCTTGAGGAGCATGGCGTGGCTGGCGCGGTTGGTGAAGCCGTTGCGCAGGAAGTCGCGCCGGTCGGCGGCGTATCCCATCGTGACCACGAGCCCCTTGTCGCGCACGAGGTCCCAGTCGGACTGCTGCAGGAGGTCGATCCCGGCGAGCCCCATCGCCTTGCCGGCGTCGCAGAGGGCGGGGAGGGGAATCGACTGGTAGCACCAGCGGGACGCCGATTGCCTGGTGCGGCCGGCGAACGGAGCGCGGTCGCGTGCGTCCTCGCCGGAATCGCGACGCGCCGGCTCGTTGTCCGTCGCCGCACGCGCGTCGCGCGCCACGACCCCCGTCGCCGCCAGCGCCGCCGCGGCTTGCACGAAGTCCCGCCGCGAGACGCTCATCGCCGCCTCAGAAGGTCAGGGCGCGCAGGAACTTCGCGCTCGCTGTGATCGACGCGATCGGGTCGGCCGGCTCGTCGTGCTCCACGAAGTAGTGCGCGATCCCCGCCTGCACGTGCTCCTTGAACAACCCTTTCCAGTTGATCGTCCCGGCGCCGACGTCCTTCATCGCGAAGGCCGGCGCGAAGACCGCGTCCTTCACGTGCACCATCGGGAAGCGCTCCGGCCACTTGAGCCAGTAGGCCATCGGGTCGCGCCCGGCCTTGGTGATCCAGCAGAGGTCCATCTCGAATCCCACCGTGCTGCCGCGGGTCTGCTCGAGCATCACGTCGTAGCCGATCCCGCCTCCCGGCAGCGGGAGGAACTCGAAGTCGTGGTTGTGGTAGGCGACGCGGACCCTCTCCGCCCTGGCCGCGTCGGCCGCCTTGAGCAGGGTGTCGGCGACGGCCTTGTAGGTGTCGGCGCTCTTACGCTGCGCGTTGCCGAGCCAGGCGACGACGATCCACTCGTGCCCGATGGCCTGCGCCTGGTCGAGCAGGCGCGGCAGGTTCGCGGGCAGCAGGTCGTCGAGCCCGATGTGCGTGGACGGCGCCACGAGCCCGGCGGCGCCCAGTGCGGCGCGCACCTGCGCCGGCGTCCGGTCGAAGTACCCCGCGAACTCGACCTCGCGGTACCCCGCCTCGCCCACGCGCGCGAGCGTGCGCTCGAAGTCCTGCTTCATCAGCGTGCGCACGGTGTAGAGCTGGACGCCGAGCGAGTCGATGCGATCGGCGCCCGCTGCCGCGCGCGACGTGAGGGTGAGGTCGCCTCGTGCGTCGGCCCGCAGCAGCGACGGCAGCGCGGCCCCCGCACCGGCCGCGAGCGCGAGCTCCTCGAGGAATGTCCGGCGGGTGCCCATGTCGCTCCCCCCTACGGCTTCTTGTACGGCAGCGGCTCGGCGGCCGGCGTGCCGACGTTCACCAGCGTCGCGTTCTTCCACACCGAGGGCACGCTGCGAATGAACGTCACCACCCCCGAGATCGGCGCCTTCACGTCGCCGGTGGGGCGGCCGAGGTAGTCGGTGAGGGTGCCGACCTTCATCCCCTGCGTGACGTACGCGCCGCGGGCCACGAGCGCCGTGAACATCCCCGGCGCGTCGGCGCGCACGCGGGCGTCGGAGACGATCCAGACCGGGTTCGCGATCGGCGCCACCGTCCGGTCGATCATCCGGAGCGTGCCCATCACGTTGAGGCAGCCGTCCACCAGCGCGCCGACGTCCTGTGGCGAGCTCATGCCCGCGCGCCCCGCCTCGGCGATGAACGCGGTCTTGCCGAGTGACAGCGCGTAGCCGGCGAGGTTGCGGCGGCCGGTCGGGAGGCTGATGTCGAGGTCGAGGATGATGATGTGGTCGAGGCCGAAGGCGAGGGCGAGCGCCTTGCTCGCCTTGTCGGACTTCGGGTCACCGGTGCGGGCCCAGTAGCTGTACGGCCGGAGGTCCTCGTCGAGGTCGCCACCATGGAGGTCGACGATCACGTCCGCCTGCTTCACCACCTGCTCGGCGACGAGGGCCAGGGCGCGCTGCGTCTGGGTGCCGGCGGGGTCGCCCGGATAGTTGGCGTTGAAGCCCTTGCCGTCGACCGGGTTCGTGTGGACGGTCATCTGCTCGAACGACGCGACGTTGAGCAACGGCGCGACGATCACCGAGCCGGACAGCGTCTTCGGGTCGATCGCGCCGATGACCTTCGTGAGGGCCACGATCGACGCGTACTCGGTGCCATGCGCGCCGGCGACCAGCGCGACGACGGGACCGGGCCTGGCGCCGTGAATGACCGACACGGCGATCGACGTGCCGGAGTCGACCCCGGCCGGGACGGCGATCGCCCCGTAAGCGCGCTCGCCGCGCCGGGCCATCGCCGAGCCGACGGTGAGGGTGGGGCGCGGGTCGGCGGAGACGCGCTGCCCCGTGGCGGGCGCAGCCGATGCGGCGAAGGCCAGGACGAGCAGCGAGCGGGGGAATCTCATGGATGCGGGCCTCACGGGCGTGCGGGCGGCTCCGGCGGGAGCGCGGATCAGTTCCGGGGTGCCGTGCCGGCGGCGCAGGTGTTCTCGCCGCGGGCGATGCGCTCGAGCATCGGGATCCACTCGGCGAGCGCAGCGCGTCCCTTGTCGCTCTCGTACCAGGCGCGCCGGTCGGCGAAGCGCTCGTCGGCGGGGAGCGAGTCCTTCGGCGTCCTCAGCCAGCGGATCAGGCGCTGCGGCCGTTCCACCCAGCAGCCGACCACGCGGTCGCGCGCGTCGAGCACGACCACGGTGGGAGTGACCGCGTTGCCGTCGACATTGCGGTACGACTCCATCACCGAGCGGCCGCGCGCCGAGTTGACGATGCGAAGGTCGATCGTGCCGGCGAGCGCCGCGAGCCGCGCGAGGTAGGGGATCGAGTTCATCGAGTCGCTGCAGCTCTCGTCGGCGACGGCCAGGATGCGCACCATGGCCGGCAGGGCCTTCGGTCGCGCGACGAGCGAGTCCGGGATCGACGCCCAGCCATCGCGCGTCTCCCACTCCCGCCTGCGCGAGCTGAACTTCGCGGCATAGACGGCGTACGTCTCGCCGGCGCGCCAGAGCGCGGCGGGGTCGGTGGAGTCGGCGGCCACGGGCGCGTGGCTCGCGCCGCGTGGCAGGGTGGGAACGACCGCGTGCGTTCCGGGCCGCGCCGCACACGCGAGGGCGAGGGCCGCGAGCAGGCTGCCGGTCATCGGGGAGTCCTCGCGGCGGGAGCGCCGCGTCGCATGGCGATGTAATCGGTGGGCTGCGGCTCGGCGCCTCCGCTGCGCAGCAGCGAGGCCACCTGCCCGCGGTGATATGCGCCGTGCAGGAAGACGTGCAGCAGGATGTCGGACCGCAGCGACGAGAACTCGTCGCCGTTGGTGTTGCGATACGTGACCGGCTCGTCGAACCGCGCGTCGGCCACGTCGCGGATCAGGCGCTCGAAGCCACTCGCGGTCTCGGCCGCGAGGGTGCCGCACTGCTCGAGGGTGAGCCCGGGCCAGACCGCCACGGAGACTCCGCGCCCCTCGAGTCGCGCCAGCCAGATGGCCTCGGCGCCGAGGATGTGGCTGTAGATCTCGAGCGCCAGTGGCGGCACGGGCCGCGCCGCGCGCAGCGCCTCGAGGGCCTTGGCGTCGGCCCAGCGCATGTGCGCCGAGAGGCGTTCGAGGGCGGGGCGCATGGAGTCGAAGGTATCGCGTGCGCGCGACGACGGCGAGCGGCGAGGGAGTGAAGAAGCGGCACGGGCGGGTCCTTCGCTTCGCCCGGGACGACGGGTCCGCCTCGGTGCCGGTGTGGTCCGCTCCCCCCTCCCGTTCCTCCGGTCCCCTCATCCCTCACGCGATCGCGAACGCCCGCACCGGGAACGTCCCCATCCCCCTGACCTTGACCGGAACCGCGAAGAACCTCGCCCCCTGGTCCGGCACAGCGGCCAGCCCCGTCAGGTGCTCGCAGATCGGGATGTCCCTCGCCAGCAGCACCGAGTGCACCGGTCGCGTGCCGTCGTTCATGGAGTCGATGTTGTGCGAGTCGATCCCCACCAGGGCCACGCCGGCGTTCGCGAGCCACTCGGCCAGCTCGCCGGTCAGGTGCGGATGCCCGTCGAGGTACCGCTCCGACCGCCAGTGGCGGTCCCAGCCGGTGTGCACGAGCACCGCCTTGCCGCGCAGCGAGGCCGGGTCGGCGTCGATGCGCGAAATCTCGCGGCCCCGCTGCCCGCCGGCGCGGACCACCACCGTGTCGAGGTTCGCGAGCGACGCCAGCGGGAGTTCGGCGAGGTCGATGCCGTGCTCGTAGCGGTGGAACGGCGCATCGACGTACGTCCCCGTGTTGGCGACCATGTCGATGCGCCCGATCTGGAACTCGGTGCCGGCGGCGTACCGCGCGCGCGACGCCTCGCGGCCGAGAAAGTCGCAGATCACGGGGCCGGGGAGCCCCTTGAATGTCACCATGCCGTGCTCGACGGCGTGGCTCACGTCGACCAGGCGGGGAGTGGTTGGCATCCGCCCAAGATGGCGAAGGCGCCGCGCTGGCGTCAGGCGAGGCCAAAGGCCGGGTGGTGGGCGTTCATGAGCGCGCGGATCACCCGCTCGTGCAGGCACGCGCCACGGTCGGCTATCGCACGACGTCGAGACGTGCGAGAATGCCTGCGGCACCAGCGCGCACCGCCCGGCGCAAGCCATTCCCCGCCCCGCCACGAACGCCATGCCCCGACCGCCGGCCCGCCGCTTCGCCCTCGCCCTGATTGCGTACGCGGCGATCCCCGCGCCCGCCCCGATGCACGCGCAAGCGGCCACGCCCGCCACAGCCACGAGAACGGCCGCCGACTCGGTGGCTACCGTCGCGCCGCTCTGGGTCTCCGAGCGGCACGCCGGCGACGACCTCGACTCGCCGGCGGCCTGGCGTGCGCCGAGTGGGCAGGTGTGGGTGATCACCACGGCCAAGGTTGCCAACGCGCTGTACGTGATCGACGGGGTCTCGGGCCGCTCGATCCGCAAGGCCGGCGCCACCGGGCGCAAGCCGGGCCAGCTGAGCCGCCCCAACGGTGCGGCGGTGTGGGGGGACATCCTGCTCGTGGTCGAGCGCGACAACCAGCGCGTGCAGGCCTTTCAGCTCCCGGCGTTCAAGTTCATGGGGTTCATCGGCGACGATGCGCTGGTGAAGCCGTACGGGCTGGCGCTCGTCGCGCGCAGCGCGACCACGGCCGAGATGTACGTCACCGAGAACGCCGACCTGGGCCCGTACCCGGAGGAGCACGCCGGGGTGCTCGCGCGGCGGGTCAAGAAGTTCACGCTCACGCGCACGCCGGGGGCGGTGAAGGGGCAGCTGGTCCTCGCCTTCGGCGACACGGCCGGGGGTGGCAAGCTCGCCAAGGTCGAGTCGATCGCGGCCGACTCGGCGGCGGGCCGGCTCGTCATCGCCGACGAGGCCGTGGGCGACCTGAACGTCTACACCCTCGACGGCAAGTACGAGTCCGACTTCGGCAGGAAGCGCTTTCGCGGCGAGCCGGAGGGAATCGTGCTCTACGGGTGCGGCGCCACGGCGGGGTACTGGGTCGCCACCGACCAGCATGCGCGACGGAACCGCTTTCACCTGTTCGAGCGGGAGAGCCGCAAGTACCTCGCCACCTTCACCGTTGCCGGGGTCAGCATGACCGACGGCGTGGCGCTCCTGCCGGGTGCGGTGGGGAAGATGCAGGGGGCGTTCTACGTGCTGAACAACGACACCAACGTGGCGGCGGTGTCGTTCGGGGCGGTGCTCGCGGCGCTCAAGCTGCCGGATCCATGCCCGGCACCCGCGGCTGCGCCGCCTCCCAAGAAGCGCTGACGGCCGGAAAGCGCCGCCGGCCGGGACGCACACACGACCGCGAGGCGCTGCCAGCGCCCCGTCGTCAGCCCCGCGGCGCCGGCCGGTGCATCTGCCCGACGATCACGGTCACGTTGTCCGTCGCGCCGCGCCGCAGCACGAGGTCGATCAGGTCGCGGCAGATCAGCTTGGACGACTGCGGCCGGCCGAGGATCTCGCCGATCTCCTCGTCGCTCACATGCTTGGTGAGGCCATCGCTGCAGAGGAGCATGCGGTCCTCCCAGCGCACGTCGGCGCTGGTCATGACCGGCTCCGCGAGCGGCGCCCCGACCGCGCTCCAGAGCACGTTCCTGAGGCGCGACTGCTCGGCCTCGGCGGGGGAGAGCTTCCCCTCGTCGAGGAGCATCTGGGCCATCGTCTGGTCCTTGGTGAGGCGCTTGAGGACACCCTCGCGCAGGCGGTAGCAGCGGCTGTCGCCGACGTGCACGAGGTGCGCGCGGGGCCACATCACGGTGACCATGGTGAGCGTCGTCGCCATGCCGCGGCGCGACTCGTCCTTCTCGGCCTCCTCGCGCACCACGGCGTGGGTGAGCTCGACGGCGCGGAGCATGCGCTCGATGAACCGGGGCTCGGCGGCGGGCTCGTTGTGCGAGTAGTGGTCCATCGCGTCGCAGACATAGCCGGCCGCGGCCCGCAGCGCCGACTGGCTGGCGTCGGCACCGCCACTGCCCCCGCCCACGCCGTCGGCGACGAGGAAGAGCATCCCGCGCCGCCCGCTGGTGAAGAGGGCCGGCTCGACGTCGAAGAGGCTCGAGTCGTGCACCACGAGGGTATGGTGCAGGCTGGCGATGAGGAAGGCGTCCTGGTTGTCCTCGCGCACCTTGCCCGCGTGGGTCATCCCGTGCACGTCGGTTTCCCGCGCGCCGGGACCCGCTTCGTCGATCGAGGTCAGGGACACTTGCTCGGCCACGCGGGAGCCTCCGCCAACGGTCTGCCCCGCCGAACATACCGCCAAACGGGGCGGGGCGGGCAAGGGGGCGCGGCGCGACGTCGGCGTGGCACCCACGGACGCGGCTGGCCGGCCGGGCTCTCCCGGTGCTATCGTGCCTCCCTCCATATGAACGCCTCCGCGGCCCCCGTCGCCCCGCCAACAGGCGCTGCCGCCCCGCCGGGGGCACGCCCGGGGAGCTCGTCGCCCCGGTATGGCTTCGCCGCGCGCGAAAATGAAGATCATCGTCGTGGCGACGACGGTGATCACCCCGGTGTACGGCACGCGCTCCGTCCAGACCGGCTGCCGGTCGATCCTCGTGTTCGGCGTCGCGCTCCTCGTGGTGGGGCCGCGACTCCGCCGTGCGGGGGGCTGCTCGGTGCGGTGCTCGGGATCTCGAGCCTCGGCGGGCCGCCGATCGTCGGGGTCCCGACCGACGACCGGCTGCCGGCGCCGGTGCTTCCTCGTCAACCGGCCGCTGGGGCTGGTCGCGCTGTCGCCGGTCCGGAACCACCGGCCAGGCGTCCATCGCCGAGTGACTGGCGGGCGTGTGCATGCGGAGGGTGGCGCGAGCGCGATCGTGCGACTGGCGGGGTCGGCCGATGGGCGCGAGGCGATCAGGCGCGGCCCGCACCCCGCGATGGCGGCGGCGCAGGGTGAGCATCGTGAGGCGACTCGCCGGGAACATGACGGCGCGCGTGCTCGTGGCCGTGCTGCTCGGCGTGATCGCGGGCGTGGTGTGGCCCGAGCAGGCGAAGGCCATGAAGCCCCTCGGCGACACCTTCGTGAACCTTGTGCGAATGGTGATCTCGCCGGTGATCTTCCTGACGATCGTGGTCGGGATCGCCCACATGCGCGACCTCAAGGCGGTCGGACGGGTGGGGGGGAAGGCGTTCCTCTACTTCGAGCTGGTGACGACGGTGGCGCTGGCGATCGGGCTCGTGGTGGTGAACGTGTCGAAGCCAGGCGCGGGGCTCGACCGCGGGGCGCTGGCCGGCGGCGACGTATCGCAGTACGCGAGCGCCGGGGCGAAGATGTCGATGCTCGACTTCCTGCTGCACGTCGTCCCCACGAGCCCGGTGGACGCCTTTGCCCGCGGCGACATCCTGCAGGTGGTCTTCTTCGCCGTGCTGTTCGGGGTGGCGGCGGCGGCCCTCGGGGCGACCGTGCAGCCGATGGTGGCGATGTTCGACCAGGTGCTGCACGTCTTCTTCAGGCTGGTGGGCTTCATCATGGTCGTGGCCCCCCTCGGCGCCTTCGGTGCGATGGCGTTCACGATCGGCAACTTCGGCCTCGCCTCGCTGCTGCCGCTCGGGCGGCTGATGCTCGACGTCTACCTGACGATGGCGGTGTTCATCTTCGGGGTGCTCAACCTGGTCGCGCGCTGGAGCGGCTTCAGCCTGTGGAAGCTGCTGGTGTACGTGCGCGACGAGATCCTGCTCGTGCTCGGCACGTCGAGCAGCGAGGCGGCGCTGCCGCGGATGATGGAGAAGCTGGAGCGGTTCGGCTGCTCGCGGAGCGTGGTCGGGCTGGTGGTGCCGGCGGGGTACTCGTTCAACCTCGACGGCACGAGCATCTACCTGAGCATGGCGGTGATCTTCCTCGCCCAGGCGTTCGGGGTGGACCTCGACATCGGGCGGCAGGTCTTCGTGCTCGGGGTGCTGATGATCACGAGCAAGGGAGCGGCGGGGGTGACCGGGTCGGGGTTCATCGTGCTGGCGAGCACGCTGGCGAGCCTCAAGGTCGTGCCGGTGGAGGGGCTGGCGCTGCTGCTGGGCGTGGACCGGTTCATGAGCGAGGCGCGGGCGATCACCAACCTGATCGGGAATGGCGTGGCGACGGTGGTGATCGCCAGGAGCGAGCGGGCGTTCGACGAGGGGATGATGCGGGAGGCGATCGGGGAGCGGGTGGCGGAGGGGGCGGGGGAGTAGCCATGAAGAGCAGCACTGCCCTGGGATCAGCTCATGACGTACCAGACTTCGTACGACGCGACGATCGCGGCTGGCTGGCTGCGCTCGATGATGCCCAGGGACGCGGTGTTCCAGGCAGGTCTGACCGCGGTGGCCGCGTTGGCTGACAGCGCCACCCGTTGATCGATGGCCCACGCGTGCCTGCCGTCCGCGGCAGGGTTGCCACGCAAGGCAGATATGCGTATAATTCAGCTGCGATTATGCGCATCCCGGAGCTTCGATGTCCGCGCCTTCCAAGGGACGCCGGGCGACCAAGGGCACACGCGCTCCCGGTCGCACCCGCCCCACCAACTTGTCGCTGGATGTCGAAGCGGCGCTGCGCGGTGAAGCCTACAGCCGCTTGCACGCGACGACGCTGTCGCGGCTCGTAAGTGATTTCCTGCTTGCCCTGCCGGTTGAGTCCCGGGAGCGGCCGCTGAGCCCTGCGGTGCGCCGACTCGTCTCCCTCGCTGGCAAGCGCAAGCCTACGGGCCCGCCGTTGGGCGAGGAAGACTATCGCGCGTACTTGTTGCGGAAGTACGGCGGACGCTGAGGCATGCCCCGAAAGACGTCGGGCGGGAAGAAGGGCCAGGCCGCGCCGCGCCCGGGCGCCGTGCGGGAGGCGCCGGTACGCTCGCCGCTGCGCGTGCTGTTCGACACGAACGTGATCCTCGACGCGGTCCTTGACCGCCGCCCCTGGGCGACCGAAGCCAGGAAGTTGCTCGACGGCGCAGCCGGTGGAGCCGTGGAGGGCTTCGTCGCCGGCCATGCGATCACTGCGATTCACCACGTGGTGGAACGCGAGGTGAGCATGGTGGCTGCGGCCACTGCTGTCGCGGACATCCTCACGGTGCTCGAGGTAGTGGCGCTCGGGCATGCAGGCTTCGAGCGCGCGCTCTCGATGCGCCTCGCCGATTTCGAGGACTCGCTGCAGGTGTCGGCCGCGCTCGTCGCCGGCGCAGACTACATCGTCACGCGCAACGCCGCCGACTTTCGGGGGACACCCGTGCCGACGCGACCTCCTGGGGCGCTGCTGGCGACGCTGGCAGCGAGCGGCTACTTGCCCGGTGAGCGGTAGGCGAGACGGTGGCGCGGCCTACTTCTTCCCCGCCAACCCCGCGAGCCGCGCCTCGAGCGCCGTCTTGTCCCCCGGCGCGGCCAGCCCCGCCCTGTACGCCGCCTCCGCCTCGGCCCACTTCTTCTCGTGGGCGTACAGGTCGCCGAGGTTCAGGGCGTACCGGATCGGCGCCACCTCCTTGAGCGGCTCGAGCGTGGCGAAGGCCTTCTCCATGCTCCCGCCGACGAACCCTGGCGCGTCGCGGTAGAAGATCACCAGCCCCTCGCGGGCCTCGGCGTGCCTGGGGTCGATCTCGAGCGCCCTGATGAGGTGGTCACGGGCCTTCTTCGCCAGCCCGGGCGCCCGGAAGACATTCGCCTTGCGCGCGTCGCGGCCGTAGGCGCGGCCGAGCCAGTAGAGGAGCTGCGGGTTGCGCGTGTCGATCGCCGCCGCCTTCTCGAACCACCCCGCGGCCACGTCGTACGACGAGTCGTTGAAGGCGAGCCGGCCCATGTAGGTGAGCGCCTGCGCGTCCCTCGGGTTCGCCTTCACGGCGGCGCTGAACACGGCCCTTGCCTCGGCGAACTTCCGCTGATCGAACAGCTGCGGGCCGTCGGCGGCTGGCGGCGCGGCGGCTGGCGGCGGGGCGGCGGTAGCCTGCGCGCGCGCGGGCGAGACGGCCGGGAGCGCGAGCGCCCCGGCGAGGGCAACTCCGGTGGGGGCGAGCCGTGGCGCGGCACGAAGGGCGCGAATCATGCGTCGATGGTTTGTTTAAGTATCAGCGTGCTACTAACACCGCACCTGCCGTTGCGAAACCCGCCGCATCGCCGGCGCGCCGCCACCGCTGCGCAGCGTGATCACCGCCACCTCGGGCGGCGCCCCGAGCCGGAAGGGGATCCCCCAGTAGTTCGTGCCGGGATGAATGTAGAGCAGCGACCCGCCGCGCACGTGCCACCCCATGGCGTGCTCGAGGAACGGCGACGCCAGGCACCAGTCGAGCGCCGGGATCGCCAGCTGTCCCCAGTGCGTGTGGCCACTCAGCGTCACGTGCGCCCCGAGCCCGGCCAGCGGCGGCCAGAGCACGGGATTGTGCGCCAGCACGAGGGTGAACGTCCCGTCGGGCACTCCCGCCATCGTCGCCTGGAGGTCGGGGCCCCCGAGGGGGCTGCCCACGCGCCGGCCGGCCGCGGGATCGCCGGTGCCGGCGATCGCGAACGCCGCGCCGCGATGCGCGACCATCACATGCTCGTTCACCAGGATCCGCTGCGGCAATCGGGCGAGGCGCGCCCGCACCTTGGGCCAGTTGGCGTAGATGTCGTGATTCCCGGCGATGACCCACACGCCCAGCGGCGCGGCGAGGTGCCCGAAGGCCGCGGCGTAGTGCTCCACGTCCTCGTCGAAGTCGTCGATCAGGTCGCCGGTCATCGCGATCAGGTCGGGCCTGGCGTCGAGCGCCTGCTGCGCAACCGCCGCGAGGGTGCGCTTGAGGGTGTGCGGCCCCACGTGCACGTCCGAGAGCTGCACGACGCGGAGCCCGTCGAGTTCCGGCGGGAGCGCGGGATGCGTGATGTCGAGCTCGGTCACCACCAGCTGCCGGGACCCCCAGTAGCCGGCGAGCATCCCCACGCCATAGACCGCGGCGGTGAGGCCGATCGCCACCCGCCCCCAGTCGCCGATCGTGTCCGTGCCGAGCCCGAACAGGGCGCCGAGGGCGCCGAGCAGCATTCCGGCGACGCCCGCCAGCATCGCCAGCAGGAGGAGAAAGTGCGCATACCACAGGAAACGGAACACGGTCAGCCGGAAGAACCGCCCCGGGTAGATTCCGCGCACCCTCGTGCCGATCAGCGCCGCGAACGGGACGACGGTCACCAGCACCGCCGCGACGAGCACGCTGGTCCAGCCGCCGGGGACTTCGGGGGCGAGCAGCGCACCCACCGCCGCCCAGCTGGCCGCGAGCAGCGCCAGCACGATCCCCAGCAGGAACAGGATACCTGGCGGGCGCGGCGCGGCGGTGGTCGGGGCGGCGGCGGTCGGTGAGGTCATGCGGCTCACGAATCGTAGCACGCCATCCCGGCCGACGCCCGGCCGGCGGCGCTGCACGCCGGCGCAGCGGCGTCGTATCTTGTGCGCCATGCCCGCCGCCGCACGGTCGACGCCAGGTCGCAAGCCGAAGTCCGCCGCCCAGCGCAACTCGCATGCTGTCCGCGCCCTCAAGAAGGCCGACCCGCGCCTTGGCGCCTGGATCGCCAGGTGCGGCCCTTGCGACCTCGAGCCCGATCGCGGCGGGACGCACTTCGACCACCTGATGCGCTGCATCGTCGGCCAACAGCTGTCGGGCAAGGCGGCCGAGACGATCTTCCGGCGCTTCATCGCCCTCTTCCCGCCGGGGGCGCACAAGCCGTCGCACCTGCTCGGCCTCAGCGACGAGGCGCTGCGCGGGTCGGGCCTGTCGCGCGGCAAGATGGCGGCGCTGCGCGACCTCGCCCACAAGGTCGAGAACGAGGCCCTGCCGCTGCACGCGATCGACGGCCTCCCCGACGACGAGGTGATTGCGCTGCTCACGCAGGTGCGCGGCATCGGGCGCTGGACGGCGCAGATGATGCTGATGTTCCGACTCGGCCGGCAGGACATCGTGCCCGAGCTCGACCTCGGCGTGCAGAAGGGCGCGCGGAAGATCTATGGCCTCCGGCAGCACCCGACCCCGAAGAAGCTCGAGGCGCTCGCGCGGGCCTGGGCTCCCAACCGCACGATCGCCAGCTGGTACTGCTGGCGCGTGCTCGAACTCGACGACTGACCCCCGCCCCCGGATGAGCGAGATCTCGCTGGAAGGACACGCGCACCGCGGCTGCGGCGGCCGCTACACCGCCCGCACCGACGAGGTGCAGATCAAGGTGAGCGGGATGGCCGCCACGGTGGAGCGCACGCGCTACGAGTGCGACCACTGCGGCGATGCGCAGTACACGGTGGAGCAGCGCGACCAGGCCGAGCAGCGGGCGGTGGAGAGCATCCGCACGACGTACGGGCTCATGACGCCGCGCGAGATCCGCCGGCTGCGCGAGTCTCTCGGGCTCACGCCGGAGCAGTTCGGCCACCTGCTGTACGGCACGCCGCGCGGCGTGGTGGAGGGCTGGGAGCGCGGGCGCTACCTGCAGAACCAGGACGCCGACGCGTTGATGAGATCGCTCACCGACCGTGCGACGCTCGAGCGGCGCGCATCGCGCGGCGGCGTGACGCTGCCGGTGGTGGTGCCGCCGGAAGCGGCGACGCGTGCGGCGACGAGTGCGGCGACGAGTGCGGCGACGGCGCAGGCACCCGGGTGGGATGCCGTGGCGGTCATGGAGGTCGTGCCCGCGCCCGATTCCGGGAACGGCCACCACCCCGCCGCCGCGGAACCCTGACGGCCGCTCACGGCTCCGCGATGGTGGAGCCTGTGCGGCTCACGGTGGCGATCACCGGCGCCACCGGCATGCTCGGGTCGGCGCTCGCGTCGCACCTCGCGTCGGGCGGCCACGCCGTGCGGCGCATCGGGCGCGCGGCCCCCGCACCGGGCTCCGGCGACATCCAGTGGGATCCCGTGCGTGGCCTGCTCGACCCGCGTGCGCTCGAGGGGGTCGATGCGGTGGTGCACCTGGCCGGCGCGAGTGTCGCGGACCGGTGGACCGCGGCGCACAGGCGCGCGATCGTCGAGAGCCGCGTGCGGGGCACGGCGCTGCTCGCGCGCACGCTCGCACAGCTCGACCGCAGGCCGCGGGTGCTTGCGAGCGGGAGCGCGATCGGCATCTACGGCGAGCGAGGGAGCGACGAGCTCGACGAGACGGCGCCGGTGGGCAGGACCTGGCTCGCGGAGGTGGCGGCACAGTGGGAGCTGGCGGCCGATCCCGCGCGCGCGGCGGGAATTCGCGTGGTGCACCCGCGGACCGGGATCGTGCTCGCCGCCGCGGGCGGCGTGCTCGGCCGGCTGCTGCCCATCTTCAGGGCCGGCGGTGGCGGCAAGGTCGGCTCGGGGGCGCACTGGGTGAGCTGGATCGCCCTCGACGACGTCGTGCGCGGGCTCGAGTGGATGCTGCAGCGCGACGACGTGGCCGGACCGGTCAACCTCACCGCGCCGGCGCCGGTGACCAACGCCGAGTTCACGAAAGTGCTCGGCGAGGTATTGCGCCGGCCGGCGGTGGCGACGGTGCCGGCGTTCGCGCTCAAGCTCGTGTTCGGCGAGGCGATGACGCGCGAGGTGCTGATGGGGAGCCAGCGGGCCCTGCCGCGGGTGCTGCGGGCGAAGGGATTCGTGTTCCGGCATGCGACGCTCGCCGACGCGCTGCGGTTCGAGCTCGGAGTGTGATCGGAGCGCCTCATCGCGACCGGATGGGCCGCGCGCCGACCCGGAGTGGAGGGATCCCAGGGGCGGAACGGCCGGCACCCAGGCGATCTCGCGACTCCGCGCGAGTCGTCGCGCTCGGCGAGCGATGACGCCACCGCGGGCGAGTACCCGCCCCCGCCCCCCGAGGCTCCACGCCGCTGCCTCCTCCGTGCCCCGCCGTGTCTCCGGGCGAACGCCCCGCTCAACCTCCTCTCCTCCCACCTCCCCGTCGTACGGAACCACCGCCCGAAGCGGGGAGTAGAGTGTGGCGGCAGCCTTCCCGCCGCACGTATCGTTCAGACCGGGGCCCGCCCGATCGCCGGCCCCATCCCGAATGAGGGATTCCCCATGATCAACCATCGACAGCGCGCGTTGATCGCGGCGCTCGCAGCCCTCGTGGTCGTTCCGGCACTCCAGTCGCAGCTGCCGAGGCCCAGCCAGGCGCAGGTGGACCGCATGTCGGGGCCGATGTTCGGCCTCCGCGGCGTGTACGACGGCGACGGCAGGGTGTGGGGCTACGGCGCGCAGGCGCGCTTCCCGATCGACTGGAACCTGCAGTTCGCGCCGAGCGTGGACGCATACGCGGTGAATGGCCAGGCCAGCCTGCAGGGGAACGTCGATTTCATCGCCACCGGACGCCGAGGCTGGTTCTACGTGGGCGGCGGCCTCGCCGTCGCCAGGACGCAGGGAATCGAGGCCAGGTATGGCGCGAACCTCTACCCCGGGATCGACCTTCCCTCGTTGTTCGACACGCCGCTCAGGCCGTTCGTGGAGGCGCGCTGGACGTTCATTGACGGCAAGGCCCCCTTCCGGCTGACCTTTGGGCTGAACTTCCCGCTCGGCTCGCGATGAGGCGCGCCGCAGCGGCCCTCCTCGTCGTCGTCGCGGCCTGCGGCGACCGGAAGGCGTCGCGGGACTCGAGCGCCACCGTCCCGGTTCCGGTCGTGACGGGCAATGCCACCCCCGTCGCGGCACCGCCGGCGGGCTCGATGGCCACCGGCACCGTCCCGTGCACGGTGGGCGCCCTGTGGGACGAGTGCGCCGTGATCAAGCGCATCGAGCAGCAGGGACTGGTGCCGAGGCTCGACACGACGACCAACGTGAGGGCCGCGGGGTTCTCGATCGCCGGCAGGCGCGTGATGCTCGGCCGCGGCGAGCTGGTGTTCTTCCTCTATGCCGACACGCTGCAGCGTGCGCACGACACGGCGGCGCTCGACACGCTCACAGTCGCGCCGCGCGGGCAGTCGGGCGCGTGGAGCACCACGCCCACGCTCGTCGTGTCGCGCAACGTGGCGGTGGTGCTGCTGAGCAAGGAGACGAACGTGAAGATCCGCATCACCGATGCCTTCACGGCGGGATTGCCGGCGCTCGAGAGGAGGTAGCGCCTCGGCCGCAGGGGGTGCGCCGTCGAGACCGGCGGCGGCCTCCCGCCGCGACTGGAGCAGGCGCCGCGCCGCGAGTAGGATTCGCCCATGCCCCTCGTCGCCCTCGACTCCCTCCCCGACGACGCCCGTACGTGGGTGTTCGCCGCCGAGCCCGCCCTCTCCGGCGCGCGCGCGGACCAGGTGCTCGCGGCGGTGGACGACTACCTCGCCGGCTGGCAGGCGCACGGCCATCCGCTCAAGGTCGGGCGCACATTCGCCGAGCATCGATTCCTCGTGGTCGCGGTGGATCAGCGCACGGAGGGCGCGTCCGGCTGCTCGATCGACGGGCTCTTTCGCGCGCTGCAGGGAATCGAGCGCGCGGCCGGCGTGTCGCTGGTGGCCGGCGGGCGCGCCTTCTGGCGCGACCAGGGCGGGGCAATCCGGGGCGGCACGCGCGACGCGTTCGGCGCGGCGGCGGCGCGGGGCGAGGTCGGCCGCGGCACGCACGTGTTCGACACCACGGTCACGACGCTCGGCGACTGGCGCGAGCGCTTCGAGCGGACGGCATCGGAGTCGTGGCACGCGCAGCTGCTGCACGCGGGGGCCGCGGCGAGGTAGGCAGCGTGTCGTGGCCGGCGGCACGTCGGCGGCGACGGCCGACGTGACTGCCCCGCGCCGCCGGCCCTCGCGACGGCGCCCAGCCAGCTACCGCCCGGCTTCCGGCGGCGCGCCCGTGGTCGCGATCGCCTCGTAGTACTCGCGCACCCGCTGCGCCCCCCAGGCCGGCGTGTACGTGTCCGGCCGCATGCCCTCCACCACGCCGGCAATGATCACGCCCACCTCGTGCGCCGACTGCGCATTGGGGAACGAGCGCGAGTCGGGGCCGCCGTGCATCGCGTGCCGCCCGAAGTCGGTGTGCACCACGCCGGGGGAGACGAGCGAGACGTGGATGCCCGGGTGCGACTGCCGCACCTCGGTGCGGAAGTTCGCCGTGAGCGCATTGAGGAAGTGCTTGGCCGCGCTGTAGGCGGCACGCATCGGCGCGTGCGGCACGCGCGCCAGCATCGACGAAACGTTGATGAGGTGGCCCCCGCCGCGCTCCCGGAAGTGCGGCAGGATCTCCTGCATCCCGTACAGCGCCGACATCACGTTCACCTGCATCATCTCACGCACGTCGTCGTCGGTGAGCTCCGAGGGCGGCCTGGTGATCCCGCGCCCGGCGTTGTTGATCCACACGTCCACCTGGCCAAAGTGGGCGATCGCCTCGTCACGAGCGCGGCGCACCTGCAACCGGTCGGACACGTCGGCCACGCACACCAGCGATTGCGCGCCGCACCGCGCCGCGACCGCCCGCAGCTCGGCCTCGCGCCGCGCGACGAGCGCCAGGCGGGCCCCCCGGGCGGCGAGCACCTCGGCGGTGGCGGCACCGATGCCCGAGCTGGCGCCGGTAATGACGATGACCCGATTCGACATGACCTCTCCCATGGTTCGGTGACCCCGCGCCGCGCCCGCGCTACCGCATCCAGTCGTCCAGGTGCCGCGCCACGAAGGCGTCGTCCGCCAGCTGCGGATGGGCGCGGCACACACGGTCGATCTCGCGCGCCTGCCCTGGCGAGAGCTGCTCCCGCTCGTCGAGGCACCAGGTGCCGGCGAGCAGCCCCTGCCGCCGCAGCACCTCGTGGATCCCCGCGATGCAGCCGGCAAACCCGTGCGCCGCGTCGAAGATCGCCGCGTTGGCGTCGGTGAGCGCCGCCGCGCGCGCGAGCCAGGCCGCATCGGCCACCGGCGCGCGCCCCATCGCCCGCACGTCCCGCAGCAGCTCGACGGCCCGCGAGGTCCACACCGCCCACTGGCCGAGCAGCCCGCCCACGATCCGTCGCGTCCCGCCGCCGGTCGGAACCGGCGTCAGCAGGTCGAGCACGATGTTGTCGTCGTTGCCGGTGTACAGCGCCACGTCATCGCGCCCCGACTCGCCGATCGCGCGCACCACGTCGAGCGTCCGGTACCGGTCGAAGGGGGCGACCTTGATCGCCACCAATCGCGGCAGCTCGGCCAGCGCGCGCCAGAAGGCGTGCGAGAGCACCCGGCCGCCGACCGCGGGCTGCAGGTAGAAGCCGAACAGCGGCAGAACTTCCGCCACCGCGCGGCAGTGCGCGAGCAGCACCGCGTCGGCGGCGTCGTGCAGGGCGCCGAGCGAAAGGAGGACGGCGTCGTACCCGAGGTCGGCGGCGAGCCGGGCCTCGCTCACCGCTTGCGGCGTGTCGCCCACGGCGCCGGCGACGAGGACACACGGATGGTGCGGCGCCACGGCCGGCGCGCTTCGCGTGACGGTGCTCGCGCTGGCCACCGCCCCCGTGCCGTCGGCCAGCGTCGCCCCCCCGGTGCGGACGGCCTCCGCCGCCAGCTCCAGCACCGGCGGCAACAATCCATGCGCGCGGATCGCGAACTGCGTGGTGTGCACGCCCACCGCCAGACCGCCGGCGCCGCTCGCCAGGTAGTAGCGCGTCAGCGCACGCTGGCGCCGCTCATCGAGCCTGCGCGCGGCGGTGAGGGCCAGCGGGTGCGCCGGAATCACCTCCCCCGCGAGCAGGTGCGCGCGGAGCCGCGACTCGGCCGCGTGCGAGTCAGTACCGACCATCGCGCACCTCGAATTGCGTCGGCTTGCCGAGGAGCGGCATCCGCCGTTCGAGCCAGCTCGCCACCCACTCCATCAGCAACCGCGCATTCACGCCGGGCAGGCCGAGCAGCGATTGCAGGCGCGCGGTGTCGCCGAGCAGCGCGTCGGGGGCCTCGTTGCCACGAATGTCCGCCGCGATCCCGAATCGCGCCCCGGCGTGCTCCGCGAGCTCGCGCACGCTGAGCCGCTCGGGACCCGTGACGTTGACGACGAGGGGGGGCGCGGCGGCGTGGGCGAGGAGCCGGAGCGCCATCCGGTTGGCGTCGCCCTGCCAGATCACGTTCACCCAGCCCATCGTCACGTCCACCGGCTCGCCGTCGCGCACCCGGCGGGCGATGTCCACCAGCACGCCGTAGCGGAGGTCGACGGCGTAGTTGAGGCGCACGATCGCCATTGGCGTGCCGTGCGCTGCGCTGGCCCGCGTGAGCACGCGCTCGCGCTCCACGCAGCTCTCCGCGTACGCGCCGACCGGAGCGAGCGTGTCGCCCTCGCGCGAGTGCGGGCCGCGCACCGGCGTGCGGGGGTAGACGTTTCCGGTGGAGAAGGCGACCCACCGCGAATCCGGAAAGCGCTCGGCGCAGGTCCCCGGCACGATGGTGTTGAGCGCCCAGGTGCGCTCGGGGGCGTCGGTGGTTCCGAACTTCTGACCCGCCAGGTAGACCACGTTCGGCGCGTCGGGGAGGGCGGCGACGTCGGCGGTGGACTCGAGGTCGGCGGCGATCACCCGTGCGCCATCGGCCGAGAGGGCCGCGCGGGCGGCCGGGTTCGACCAGCGGGCGACGGCGATCACCTGGCGGCCGTCGCCGAGCTCCGTCGAAGCACGCAGCGCCATCCGCACGAGCGACGGCCCCATCTTGCCCCCGGCACCGAGCACGATCACGTCGCCCGGGCACTGGCGGAGGGCCTCGACCACCGCCGCGCTGGGACGCGCGAGCCGCTCCTCGAGCTCCGCCTCCCCGGCCGGGGGAGCGGCGTCGCCGGTCGCGCGCGGCGGGACGTTCAGGGGTGCCGCCACCACCGCGGGCCGGTCAGCCTTCGGCGGCGTCGGCGAACCGGCGGCTGCTGAGGCCGAGCTCGCGCTCGATCGCGTGGCGCGCCTCGTCGATCGTGGCGCGGACGCGGTCGCGCAATGCCGGCACGTCGTCCATGGTGAGCCCCCCGGTCTCGATCGGGTCGAGCACGCGGGCCTGGGCGACGGCGGGGCGGAACTGGAACGAGCCCTTGGCCATCGCGGTGCGCGTGCCGGCGACGGCGATCGGCAGGATCGGCGCGCCGCACTCGATGGCGACGCGAAAGGCGCCGTCCTTGAACGGGAGGAGCTCCGGGGTGCGCGAGCGCGTGCCCTCGGGAAAGATCATCACGCTCACGCGGCGGGCGAGCCGGTCGCGCGCGGCCGCCAGCGCGGCGACCGCGCTCGTCCGCTCGCCCCGCACGAGGGGAATGTCGCCGGAGAGGCGCATCATCCAGCCCATGACGGGGATGTTGAAGATCGTCGTCTTCGCCATCCACTTCATTTCCCACGGGAACATCGAGATCAGGAAGACGTCGGCGTACGACTCGTGGTTGGAGACCACCATGTATGGCCGCCGCGGATCGCGGGGCGCCTGCCCGGTCACGGTGAAGCGCCAGAGCGGGTTGAGGTGCACGGCGGTGACGGCGATCAGGCGAAAGGTGCGGCCGGCCGCGTACCGCCCGCGGTCGAACGGCGCGGTGCAAAGCCAGACGAGCAGGTAAATGGGGAAGCCGATGATCACCACCAGCACGGTGGCGCTCCACACCCACGCGTTCAGGAGCCGCTGCATGTTCGGGTCGGGGAAAGTCGTGCGGCGCGCGCGCTACGCGGCGGGTGCGGCCGGGGGCGGCGTCGTCGTGGCCGCCGGGTCGGCCTTGGGCGGTGCGGGAGGAACCGTGGGATCGGGGTTCACCGCCACCCACCCGCAGCGCCGGTGGGCCGAGTCACAGAAGGGCTTCCTCGACGAGTGGCCGCACCGGCAGAGCGCGACCGGCTTGCCGGGCGTGTACGCGATCGGCACACCGGCATGGTCCAGCAGCGTGATCTCGCCCTCGATCTTGATCGACGCGTTTTCCCTGATCGTGACGATGACGCCCATGCCGGTGTGCCTTGCGCGAGGGTGACGTACGGGTGGCGCGCGCGCTTACGCGCGCAGGGTGTCGCCGACCCAGTTCTTCACTTCCTTCTTGACCGCCTCGTCGTCCTTGAGCTCGCCGGAGAGGCAGCGCTCGACGAGGCCGGCCATCTCGGCGTCGGAAGCGAAGCGGAGGCCCACGAGCTGCCTTGGCGTGAGGTCGTTGATGCGCGACTTGAGGGCGTCCGGCAGCATCCCCGTGAGGCGCAGCCGCATCTCGAGCCGGATCACGCGGTCCTGCACCGTGTTGGCCATCACGCGCGCCATGAGGACGGCGAGCATGACGCCGATGGCGAAGATCAGGTCCCAGATTCCGCCGCGGTGGACCCCGTACTTGAAGAGGCGATATCCCACCACGAAGACGTTGATGATCGTGATCGGGAAGGCGACGAAGTGGTAGAGCGGCAGCCAGCGGCGATGGGTCTTGAAGGTCTGGGCTTCCATGGACTGCTCCGTGGGGTGGGGTGTCGGGGCCGCCCGCGCGCGGAGCGCGCGTCGACGACGAAAGTTGCGTGGGACGAGGGGAGTTGCGCTACCGCCTGCAGGGGAGGGAGGAGGGACCGAGGAATGGGAGGTGGGCGCAACCACGGAGAGACCGAGGGCACGGAGGTTCACGGAGGAGGCAGATTCGACGCCTGGCGGGGCGACCGGGCCGGGGCCCGTGCAGGCCCCGTGGCTCCAACCCGGCCTGCCTGAATTTCGGTGCCTGAGCAATCTCCCATGGCGCAGGAGGGAGTCATGGACGCAAACTGCGTTACCCCAGGAACTGACGGACGCCGCGCTGGACGCCTCGATTGCGGACGTGCAGACGCCGGCCGAGTTGGAGCCCGTGGCTCGGGGCGTGAATGACGGCGCTGGTCGAACGCATGCTACGGGAAGAGTTGACCGAGCTCCCGGCCTGTGCCGGGGGGCAGGAGCGGCCCGAGGGTGCGGCGAATGCGCGCAATGGCACGACGCCCAGGACGGTGCTGACGGAGCGGGGCGCGCTCCCGCCGGGACTCCGCGGGACCGGGCCGGTTCCTTCGCGCCGCAGCTCGTGCCCAGGGGGAGCGCGATCGAGTGCGTGAAGGACCTGCGGGGCAAGGCGATGATCTCCTGCGGCGCCGCCGACGCCAACGCGCACCCGGTCGACGCGATGCACCAGATCAAGGCACTGCCGGGGGGCGGGCAAGAGCTTCGAGGTGCAGGTGCGGCCGGACCTCGGGCACCCGCCGATCAACCCGCTGCGGACAATGGAGTGCCTCGTCGACGCGCTGGTGGTGGCGAGGGCGTCGGCGATGCGGTCACTTCCGCAGCCACACCACCACGATCGGCCGCGACCGCGCGGCATTGCAGTCGCACTGCGGTATCGTGATCGGGAACCGCGCGCACGCCGTGAGCGAGTTCTCCGACCCCGCCGGGTAGACTTCCACCAGTTCCACCTGGTCGGCGAAGATCGTCTGCAGCGTGGTGAAGCCGGCGCCTCCCGGGATGTTGCGCTCTCCCGACGGGTTCGACGCCGAGCCGCCAAAGGCGCCGCCACTCCCGCCGTTGGCAAGCTGGATCGGCGTGGACGGGTCGATCAGCGGCCGCTGCCCGTCCACCAGTACGCAAGCCGCGTTCCACAGCTCCTTGGCGGGGATCCCCCGCGCCACCTGGCGGATCGCCAGGTTGAGCGGCGACTTGCCGGCGTCGGCGAGGTCCTCGCGCGAGATGAAGTCGGCCTGCGTGCCGCTCATCTTGCGACGCACCGCGAAGTCGCGCTGGGCCACGCTGTCGCGCCCGCTGAAGCCGCTCTCGGCCGTGATCTCCACGGCCGACAGGCTCTGCGCGAGCTGCCCCATGCGCACCGTCAGGTTGCGGTCGATCCGCTTGACCATCTGCAGCGCCTGCTGCCGGGCCCGGTACCCCATCTTGCGGAACCGCAGTATGTACTTGCCCGGCGGGATGTCGAGAAAGAGGAAGCGCCCGTCGGCCCGCGTCGTGTAGCGATGCTCCGAGCCCTCGATCGTGATCTCGACCCCCTCGAGCGGCCGGTCGAGCGAGTCGGTGACGAGCCCCGCGAACTCGTTGAACACCTCGGCCGTGATCGTGACCGTGTCGAGCTTCTGCGACAGCTGGCCGAGCTTGATCGCGACGGAAATCTGCTGCCCCGGGACGACGTTGAGCGTGAACTCGGCGGGATCGTAGCCAAGCTTGCGAAAGAGGATGTCCCAGTCGCCGACCGGAATGCCGGCGAGGGTGAACGAGCCGTCGTTGCGCGACTTGACGCGCATGGCGGTGCCCTGCACCACGATGTCGGCGCCGCCGAGGGGCTTGCCCCCCTGGTCGGTGATCTTGCCGACGAGGGCGCCGCTGGCGGCCTTCCGGGCGGTGTCGGCCGCGACCCGCGTCGTCGTGTCGCGCGCCTTGGCGGTGGTGTCCTGCGCGCGGGCCGCCTGCGTGGCGCCGAGGGCAAGCAGGATCAGGGCGATCAGCTTGAGGATTCTCACCGGGCGATTCTCCGCTGGGCGGCCACCGCCGCCCGGGCGTGCCGCTTGATCCGCTGCACCATCGCGGCGAGTCCCGCTTCCCGGGCCGCGAGCCCGATCCCCGACATCACCTGCTGGACGAAGTCGTCCGGGATGGCGAGGGCCGCCTCCGGCGGCTGCCCGTTGATCGCCTTGAGCAGGATACCCAGGAAGGCCGCAATCGTTGGCGACTGCCGCCGGTCGAGGTCCGCGTAGAACCACAGCTGCCCGTCCCGGTACTCGGGAAGGAGATCGACCCGCGTCTGACACTCGGGCACGGTGAAGGGGGCCCGGTCGATGTCCCTGAACCGGCTCGGCACCGGGTCCAGGGTCTGCGCGTACCCAAGCAACGCCTGCATTTTCTCGTCGCGCGGCATGGCGCGAAACCGGGCGAGCACCTTTTCGATGCCCGGAGGGAGGGACGAGACGCTCGTCAGGGAACTCATGGGGCGAAGCATCCCAATCCGAGCGCGGAGCGTCAAGGATGGAGACGACATCGGGAGGTGTGCCTGACGGCGGGCGCATGCGGCAATGGGTACGGCCCGAGCGTCAGCGAAGGGTCATTTCGAGGGAGCCGTCCCGAGTGATGCGCAGGGCCTGCTGGCAAGGGGAAAGCAGAACCTTCGCGGAGCCTGCCCCGCGCGAGCGTGGCGAATCGAATGGGCTCGGATGTCGAGGCGGTTGCCCTCGTGAGATGTTTGGACTCCGCCCCTTCGGCGCTCCGCTCGATATGACAACGGTGGCGGGTCGCCGCTCGGCGTGGCTGGTTGCGATTGCGGGCGCCGGTCGTCTAGTAGGCATCGAAAACACGATATTACAGGCGCCGCGACAATATTATACATCGATAGCGATGGCTATTGACGAATCAGGCAGCCAAGCGATCATCGGGAGGTCCATCGCCCGCTTGCGGATCAGTCGCGGCATCTCCCAGCGCGACCTCGCCGCGCGTGCGCAGGTGGGAATCACGTCCCTTCAGCGACTCGAGGCCGGACGCGGCGGTCAGGTCACGACCCTCATTCGAGTCATAGCGGCGCTCGGTGCTACGTCGTGGTTGTATGCCCTCGCGCCCGCTCTCCCGCCCGGGGGCGACTCGCCACGGCGCGAGCGCCGCCGTGTCTTCGCCCCCCGCACCCGTCGCCCGCGCGGCACCGAGCAGGCCGACGGCGCCTGAGCGTTCGCCCCGACTCGAGACCAGCCGTCCGCATCGCCAAGGCATGGGCGCCTGAGCCTCAGGACCGGAGCCCCGGTGCCGGAGCCTCAGTACCCGCGCCTCAGTGCCGGAGCCAGACCACCACGAACGCCGCCGGTCGTGCCGCGGCGCACGAGCACTCCCGGGACTCCGGCGCAAACCGCTTGCACGCCGTCATCGACTTCTCCGATCCGGCCGGATAGAGCTCGACCAGCTCCACGCTACTGGCCACGATCGCCTGCAGCGCAGCACGGCCGGCGCGTGCGGGATCGGTGCCACTCGCCGCGGCCCCCTCGCCGTCCACCAGCACGCACCGCGCCGCCGCGAGCTCCTTCTCCCGCGCCACCAGCTTGCGTTCGAGTGCCGTCGGCAGCGGCACGGCGCCGAATGGCGCCAGCTCGTCGCCCGTGAGCGCGACGGCCTGCGACCCGGCCATCCCCCGGCGCGCGGTGAAGTCCGCATGTGCCGCCTCACTCGCGGCGTCGGCGCCCCCCAGCCGCGCCGAGTCCCCCGCCGGCGTCCCCCGGGCCAGTGCGGCGACGCGCACCGTGAGGTTGCGGTTGATCCGCGGCAGCATCTCGACACCCTGCAGCTTCATCCGGTACCCGGGCCTTCGCAGCCGCAGCAGGTACTTGCCGGGCGGAACGTCGAAGAAGAGGAAGCCGCCCCCCTTTCGCGTCGTGAGCGCCAGCGTCGTCCCGAGCACCTGCACCTCCACTCCCTCCAGCGGCTGGTCGTTCGCGTCGGTCACGAGCCCGGACAGCTCGTTGAACGTCTCCTCGGTGATCGTCACCACTCCGAGCTCGCGCACCATGGCCTGCAGCGTCACGGGAACGAATGCCTCGGTGCCGGGCTCCACCTGCACGCTGAACTCCACCGGCCGCCAGCCGATGCGGCGCACCAGGATCGAGTGGTCCCCCTCGCCCACGTCGCGCAGCGAGAACCGGCCGTCGCGCCCCGTCCGCGCGCGCAGTGCCGTGCCCCGCACCACCACGTCAACGCCCTCGATGGGCCGGCCCCCGGCGCTCGACACGGTCCCCGAGAGCGTGCCGGTGGTGCCACGCATGGAGGGATCGCCGAGGGCGGCGCGCTTGGCGGTGTCGCCTTGCGCCATCGCGGGAAGCGCGAACAACAGGACGGCCAGGAGCCTCAGTACTTGAGCCACACCACCACCACGCTCGGCGTCCGGGCGGCGCAGGTGCACGGCGACCCGGCCGGGAATCGGGCGCAGGCCGTGCGCGAGTTCTCCGAGTTCTCGTCGTACAACTCCACCGCCTCCACCTGGTCGGCGAAGATGGTCTGCAGGACCGACCACCCCTGGCCGCCATTCGGGATTCGCTCGGACCCCGCGCGCCCGGCTGCCGCACCAGTGCCGCCGGCCACGCGACCCAGCGCACCGCCGTTGCGAACGGAGCTCGTCACCGGCGTGGCCGGGTCGATGAGGGGCTGGTCGCCGTTGATCAGCACGCAGGAGCTGCCCCCCTTCACCCAGCCGATCGCACGTTCCCGGATCACCCAGGTCAGCGTGGTTCGACCGGATCGCGAGAGGTCGTCCGACGTGAGCAGGTCGGACTTCATTCCGGCCATGCGGCGGCGGCTGAGGAACTCCCGCCGCGCCACGGTGTCGCGGGCGCCGAACCCGCTCTGTGCCGTGACCTCGACCGCCGACAGCTCCTGCGCCAGCGACTTCAGGCGAAAGGTGATCGACCGCTCGATCTGCTTCACCATCTCGAGGCCGCGCTGCTGCGGGCGGAACCCCATCCTGCGCACGCGCAGCAGGTACCGCCCCGGCGCGACGTCGAGGAACAGGAATGTCCCGTCGCCGCGCGTGCGCGCCGAGCGCCCCGAGCCGTCGATGGCGACTTCGGCGCCGCCGATCGGTTCGCCGGCGGCATCGATCACCCAGCCACCGAGCTCGTTGAACACGATCGCGCTGATCGTCACCGCGTCGAGCTTCTGCGATACCGGGCCGAGCTTCACCGCCACGCTCACCGTCGTCTGCGCCACCACGTGCAGGGTGAAGTCGGTGGCCTCGTAGCCGAGCTTGCGGAACACCACCTCCACGTCGCCGGCGGGGATCCCGGCCACCGCGAACCGCCCGTCCTCGCGCGACCGCGCCCGCTGGGAGGTGCCGACCACGATGATGTCGGCCCCGGCCAATGGCCGGCCGGCCGTATCGGTGATCGTGCCGGTGAGGATTCCGCGCTCGACCGCGGCGGCAACGGGCGGCACCGGCGCCCGTTGCGCGGTGTCCTGCGCGCCGGCGGCATCGGCGCCGAGCACCAGGGCCGCGGCAAGGACAAGCCGCGTCGTCGCTCTCATGGGGAACCCGCCATGGCTGGAATGACCACCTCGCCGCGACACGCCCGGCCGCATCCGGTTCCCGAAGCTCGGCCCCCCCGTGTGGCGGGTCAAGCGCCAGCCCCCCGCGGCGCTGGACGCGAGGCACCGCGGCACGGCAAACTTGAGCATGCATCGCAGCCGAGTCCGGGCCCGCCGTGTCGCGAGCGTGGCCGCCGTCGCCGCCGTCGGCCTTGCCGCCTGCTTCAAGTCCGACACCGGCGACATCGAGGCCACCGGCACGATCGAGGTGCGCGAAGTGGACGTCGGGCCGACCTCGGTGGCCCGCGTGTCGCGCATGCTGGTCGACGAAGGCTCCACGGTGCACAAGGGCGACACCCTCGCCGTCCTCAACACCCCCAACCTCGCCGCCGCGCTCGACGAGCAGGCGGCGCGCGCCCGCTCGGCCGTGGCCGCGCTGCAGGAAGTCGAGAAGGGGGCCCGCAGCGAGGAGATCAAGCGCGCCGAGGCCGACCTCGCCGCCGCCGAGTCCGACGTGGTGCGCACGAGCGACGACCTGGCGCGCATCGCCGCCCTCGCCAGGTCGCAGAACGTGAGCGAGCAGCAGCTCTCGAGCGCGCAGGCCGCCGCCCGCACCGCGGCCGCCCGGCGCGACGCCGCGCAGTCGGTGCTGCGCCTGCTGCGCGAGGGCTCGCGTCCCGAGCGGATCGCCGCCGCGCGGGCGGAGGCGCAGCGGGCCGAGGCGGCGGTGTCGGGCATTCGCGCCACGGCGAGCGACCTGATCCTCCGCAGCCCGGTGGCGGGGATCGTCACCTCGCGCAACGCCGAGCCGGGCGAAGTGCTGGGTCCCGGCCAGTCGGCGGTGACCGTGGGGGAGACGGCGCGGCCGTTCGTGCGCGTGTTCGTGAACCAGGGGTCGATGCCACGACTCAAGCCCGGGCAGAAGGCCGTCGGCGTGCTCGACGACTATCCCGATCGCAAGTTCGAGGGGACGGTGACGGCGATCAGCACGCGCGCCGAGTTCACGCCGCGGGTGGCGCTCACGGAGAAGGAGCGCGCCGACCTGCTGTTCGGCGTCAAGGTCGAGTTCGCCGACACCACGGGCACCCTCAAGGCCGGGCTGCCGATCACGGTCACCATCGCCGCGCCGCCGGTTCCGTGACCGTCGCGGTCGAGACGGCGAGGCTCCGCAAGACCTTCGGCGCGCTGGTGGCCGTCGACGCCCTCGACCTCACGATCAGGCGTGGCGAGGTGTTCGGCCTCCTCGGCCCAAACGGCTCCGGCAAGACGACCACGATCCGGATGCTGTGCGGTCTGCTCGAGCCCACCAGCGGCTCGGCGACGGTGGCCGGCTTCGACGTGGCGCGCGAGCCGGAGAAGATCCGCGAGCGGATTGGCTACATGTCGCAGCGGTTCGGGCTGTATGACGACCTGACCGTGCTCGAGAACCTGCGCTTCTACGCCACGGTGTACGGCCTGCACGGCGCGGACCGCGCCACGCGGCTCGCGGCGCACATGGGCGAGATGGGGCTCGCCGTACGGGCGACGCAGCTGGCGGGGACCCTCTCCGGCGGGTGGAAGCAGCGCCTCTCGCTGGCCTGCGCCACGGCGCACCGCCCCGCGATCCTGTTCCTCGACGAGCCGACGGCGGGAGTGGACCCGGCGGCGCGGCGGGCCTTCTGGGACTCGATCTACGTGCTGGCGGGATCGGGGACCACGATCCTCGTCACCACGCACTACATGGACGAGGCGGAGCGGTGCCAGCGGCTGGCGTTCCTGTCGCGCGGGCACCTGATCGGTCTCGGCACGCCGGCGGAGATCCCGGCGCAGTTCGGGCAGGCGACGATCGAGGCGGTGTTCGTGGAGCTGCAGCGGCGCGACGAGGGGGCGGCGGCGTGAGCGCCCCGCGTGCGGGTCAGCAGCGTGCGCGTCGGCGGGGCGTGCGCCGCCGGACGGGGGTCCCGCGATGAGCCTCGTCGAGCGCGTGCGCCGGTCGCGCGTCTGGCCGATGCTCTGGAAGGAGTTCATCCAGATGAAGCGCGACCGGCTCACGCTGGCGCTGATCGTGGGAATACCGGCGCTGCAGCTGGTGCTGTTCGGCTACGCGGTGCAGACCGACGTGCGGCACCAGCCGACGATCGTGCTCGACGAGTCGCGCACGAGCGAGAGCCGGGCACTGGTGAGCACGGTCGGCAACAGCGGCACCTTCGACGTCGTGGGCCACGTGCACTCGCGGGCGGAGGTGCGGTCGTTGATCGAGGACGGCACGGCCAAGGCGGCACTGGTGATTCCGCCGGGCTTCATGTCGGACATCAAGCGGGGGCACACCGCCGAGGCGCAGATGATCGTGAACGCGGCCGACCCGCAGTCGGCGGCGGCGGCGATGTCGGGGGCGCAGCTGGCGGCCGGGGCGCGCACGCAGGCGCTGCTCGGCGCGGCGGGGCGGAACCGCGTGGTGCCGCTCGACCTGCGGGTGCGGCCCTGGTACAACCCGGCCCAGCGGAGCGCGGTGTTCATCGTGCCGGGGGTGATCGGCATCCTGCTGACGCTCACCATGACGCTGATCACGAGCACGGCGATCGTGCGCGAGCGGGAGCGGGGGACGCTCGAGCAGCTGATCGTGACGCCGATCGACAAGACGTCGCTGATGCTCGGCAAGACGATCCCGTTCATCGTGGTCGGCTACGCCCAGATGACCACGGCGCTGTTCTTCGGCAAGGTGATCTTCGACCTCCCGATCCGGGGGTCGATCCTGCTGCTGTACGTGGCGGCGATCGCGTTCATCCTCGCCAGCCTGGGGGTGGGGCTGCTGATCAGCACCCTGGTGCGGACGCAGGCGCAGGCGATGCAGCTCAGCTTCTTCTTCATGCTCCCCAACATCCTGTTGAGCGGGTACGTGTTCCCCCGCGAGGCGATGCCCGAGCCGGCGCAATGGGTGGGACTGGCACTGCCGCTGACCTATTTTCTGAAGGTGCTGCGGCGGGTGCTGCTGATGGGGGTCGGCGTGGAGCACATCTGGAGGGAAGGGGTGACGCTCGCGGTCATCGCCAACGCGCTGCTGTTCGTGAGCATCAAGCGGTTCTCGAAGACGATCGACTAGGCACACCACCGGAGAGGCGACACATGGCATTGCGCAACGCGAAGGCGACGTGGGAAGGGAAGCTCCGCGACGGCAAGGGCTCGTTCTCGGGGGAGAGCGGGCTGCTCACCGGCAACTACGACTTCGGCACGCGGTTCGGCGAGACCAAGGGGACGAACCCCGAGGAGATGGTGGGGGCGGCGCACGCGGCCTGCTTCAGCATGGCGCTTTCGGGCGGGCTCGAGCGGGCGGGGTTCCCGTCGACGCGCATCGACACCGCGGCCAAGGTGACGATCGAGAAGCTCGACGTGGGGTTCCGGATCACGAACATCACGCTCACCTGCCGCGCGGTGGTGGCGGGGATCGACGCGGCCACGTTCGCCAAGGTTGCCGAGGCGACCAAGGGGGGCTGCCCGATCTCGGCGGCGCTGGCGAGCGTGCCGATCACCCTCGACGCCGCCTTGGCGTAGGGGACAACAGCGCGTCCGGGTTGGTCGCCCGGGGATCGTCCCGCAAGCACGCCTCGCGGGTGGAGCTCGCGAGGCGGCAGTTTGCTTGGACGACCACGGGCTCCCACCCGGCTCCTTTTGTCATCCTGAGCGCAGCGAAGGATCGGTGGGTTCAACCGGTGGGTGCAACAGCGGTTGATTGGTTGCTCTCATCGGAGGTGGTTCCCATGGCACAGCGGCGACGTCCCCGGCTGACGGAACGACAGCGGGACGAGATCTGG